>NZ_JAALCQ010000007.1:0-254634 GCF_011065555.1 Rubrivivax sp. JA1026 | reverse complement strand
TGAAGCGGTGGCGCAGCTCTCCGAACTCGGCATCGGCCAATCGAGCGCAGTCGGCATCGGCGGCGACCCGATCAACGGCCTGAAGCACCTCGACGTGATGCGGCTGTTCAACGAGGACCCGGACACCGACGCGGTGATCATGATCGGCGAGATCGGAGGCCCCGACGAAGCCGACGCGGCGCGCTGGTGCAAGGAGCACATGAAGAAGCCGGTGGTCGGCTTCATCGCCGGCGTCACCGCGCCGGCGGGCAAGCGCATGGGTCACGCCGGCGCGCTGATCTCCGGCGGCGCCGACACGGCGGATGCCAAGCTGGCGATCATGGAGGAGTGCGGCTTCACGATCACGCGCAACCCGTCCGAGATGGGGCGGCTGCTGCAGAAGCTGATCTGAGCGGCACGCGCCGCCACTGAACGAGGCCCGGCACGTCCGGGCCTCGGTGTTTCAGGCGCCGCGCGACCGTGCGTAGTTCCACGCACCGGGCACGTTCGAACGCTGCCTACACTGAACGCCAACAAAGCCCGGCGTCGTTCCAGCGCCGGGCATACGCATAACACGGGGTGTCATGGAAATCACGACGGCGGCCTTCTGGGCCGCACTGGGCTCGATCATCTGGGTCAACGTGCTGCTGTCCGGCGACAACGCGGTGGTCATCGCGCTCGCCGCGCGCGCCCTGCCGGCGCATCAGCAGAAGAAGGCGATCTTCTGGGGCAGCGCGGCGGCGATCGTGATGCGCATCGTGCTGACCATCGTCGCCGCACGGCTGCTGCAACTGCCGTTCCTGAAGATCGTCGGCGCGCTGGCCCTGCTCTACATCGGCGTGGATCTGCTGCTCGAGGACGACGAGGGTGGCGATCAGGGCGCCAACGAGGGCCAGGGCAACATCCTCTCCGCCATCCGCACCATCCTCGTCGCCGACCTGGTGATGAGCCTGGACAACGTGCTGGCGGTCGCCGCCGCTGCCAACGGCGACGTGCCGCTGCTGGTCATCGGGCTGGCGGTCAGCATCCCGTTGATCATCTTCGGCAGCACGCTGCTGCTGCGCGTGATGGAGCGCTACCCGCTGATCGTCACCGCAGGCGCCGCGCTGCTCGGTTTCCTCGCCGGCGAGATGCTGATGACCGATCCGGCCGTCGTCGAGCGCTTCGGCGAGCTGCCGCACGCGCTGATCAACACCGTCGGCGCGCTCGGCGCCGCGCTCGTCGTCGGCCTGGGCACGCTGCTGCAGCGGCGTGCCGCTGCCCGCCGCACCGGGGAGTAAGTGTCCTCACGTACCCGGCGCCGCGGGGGGAGTGGTTATCATCCCTGCAACCGAAGGGGAGTAGCTCCCGTCGGCCCGCCCGGGCAGGACCAGGACGGAGCCCGACGTTGGCGGGCCGTCAGTACGAAGCGCAGCTTCCGGTCCGTCGGGCCATAACCACACAACTCCAGCCGAGCGAGACCTTCGACGCCAGGGCGCGCCGCGAAAGCGGCGTGCTCGCCGTCGTTCGTTCTCGCCCGGAGTCCGCATGGAGTTTCTGTCCCCCGCCTGGTTTTCGGCGCTCGCCGCCATCATCCTGATCGACCTCGTCCTCGCTGGCGACAACGCGATCGTCATCGCCCTGGCCGCGCGCCAGTTGCCCGAGCACCTGCGCAAGCGCGCCATCGTCTGGGGCACCGTGGGTGCGGTCGTCGTGCGCTCGACGATGACGCTGGCGGTCGTCTGGCTGCTCAAGGTGCCGGGGCTGATGCTCGTCGGCGGTCTGGGTCTGGTGTGGATCGCCTACAAGCTGCTCGTGCCGCAGGCCGAGGAAGGCGAACACGGCGTGGGCGCGACGACGTTCTGGGGCGCGATGCGCACGATCATCGTCGCCGACGCGCTGATGGGCGTCGACAACGTGCTGGGCGTCGCCGGCGCGGCGCACGGCAGCTTCGACCTGGTCGTCATCGGCCTGCTGATCAGCATCCCGATCGTCGTCTGGGGCAGCTCGCTGGTGCTCAAGCTCGTCGACCGCTACCCGGTCATCACCTACGTCGGCGCCGGCGTGCTGGCCTTCACCGCGGCCAAGATGATCGTCGGCGAACCCCTGCTCGACGAGGTCTACGATCCCAACCTCGCGGCCCGGCTCGCGACCTACTTCGTGTTCGTCTGCGGCGTGCTGGCCGCAGGATGGTGGGCGTCGCGCCGCGCGCGGCTGCAGCGCGACGCGGAACCCCGCAACGCGGGCTGAGTCCCAGTCCGCAGGAGGCACCATGGAACAGATCGCAGTCTTCGTCGACGACGCCGAGCACGCGCGTCGCATCCTGGCGCCGATGCTCGCGCAGGCCGCCGGCCCGACACGCTGGGTCGTCGTCGGCTGCGCGCCCAAGCTGACGCACCGCGTCGGCAAGTGGGTGTCGCATCGCAGCCGCGAGAACTGGCGCGAGCAGTGGCTGCGCACCCTGCGGGACCGCCTGGAGCCGACCTTCGCCATGGCCTCCGGCGAGCGCGAGTGGATGGTGGCGCGCGCACCGCTGCCCGACGTCAGCGCGCGCCTGCGTCGCCGCCTCGGCGCGGATCTGCGCCTGCTCGACGCCCGCCGGCCCAAGCTGGGGGCGGTGATGCCGCCGCTCAGCGCCGAACAGCCGGCCGCCCAGGACCATCGCTGGTCCACCGGCCTGGCGGTCGCCACCGGCATGGCGACGGTGCTCGCGCTCACCGACTGAGCCCGCCGAGCCCGCGAACGTGGGGTGCACGCGGCCGGCGCGGCGGGCCGCTGCGGGGTCGGCGCTGTGCTAGCGTCGAGCGCCTGTCCCCGCCGAGTCCGTCGCCCTGTCCTCCGTGCGCTCCGACCCCCTCGTGTGCGGCCCCGTCGTGGGCGGCTACCGCCTCGACGGCCTGATCGGCAGCGGCCAGCACGGCGACGTCTACCTGGCCACGCACCCGGACAGCGGCATGCAGGTCGCCGTCAAGCGGCTTCGCCTGCCCGCCGGCGACGCGCAGCAGCGCGGCGAACTCGCCCGACGCTTCGTCGCCGAGGCCCAGACCACCCGGCGGCTGGACCATCCGGACATCGTGCGCGTGCTGGAGGCCGGCTGCGACGAGGCCGGGCCCTGGCTGGTGATGGAACTGCTGCACGGCTGCAGCCTCGAGCGCTACACCCGCGCCGCGCGCCTGCTGCCCGAGCCGGTCGTCGTGGCCCTGGTCGCGCGTGTCGCCCGTGCGCTGGCCTGTGCCCATGCCCAGGGCGTCGTGCACCGCGACCTCAAGCCGGCCAACGTCATCGTCGACTGGGGCGCGCGCCGGGTCACGCTGAGCGACTTCGGCCTGGCGCGCGATGCCGATGCCGAGAACACGCGGACCGGCCTGGTGCTGGGCTCACCCGACTACATGGCGCCGGAGCAACTGGCGGGCGCCACCGCCGCGCCGGCCGGCGATCTCTACGCGCTCGGCGTCATGCTCTTCGAGCTGCTGGCCGGCCGCCGCCCGCACGAAGCCGCGTCGCTGGGCGAGCTGCTGCAGCAGGTCGCCCAGCGCACGCCGCCCGACCTGCGCACCCTCCGTCCCGAGCTGCCGCCGGCACTGTGCGATCTGGTCGCCGCCTTGTTGAGCAAGCAGCCGGCCGCACGCCCCGCGTCGGCCGCTGCGGTGGCCGACGCGCTGGATCTCATCCTCTCGACGATTGATTCGCCGCGGCGCGGATCGAAGTCACGACCTTGACGAGAGTCGACGGCTGAGTGGGTGTTCTTCGATGCACAATCGCAAAAAACCATGATCTTGCGTCCGAGGATTGCGCCGTGCCGATGACGACCGAGTTCTGCTCGGCCGTCGACACCGGCCGCGCCCGCAGCAACAACGAAGACTCGGTCGCGGTCGACGAGGCCACGTCGCTGGCGGTGCTGGCCGACGGCATGGGCGGCTACAACGCCGGGGAGGTGGCCAGCCAGATGGCCACGACCTTCATCGTCGGCGAGCTCGGCCGCTGGCTGCACGAAGCCGGCGCGCAGGCCGGCGACACCGACGTGCGGCGCGCGATGGACATCTGCGTCGACAACGCCAACCGCGCGATCTTCAACGCCGCCAACGCCAACCCGCAGTACGCCGGCATGGGCACGACGCTGGTCGTCGCCGTGTTCCGCGAGGGCCGCGTCATCATCGGCCACGTCGGCGACTCGCGCGCCTACCGCATGCGCGCCGGGCGCCTGCAGCAGATCACGCGCGACCACTCGCTGCTGCAGGAGCAGATCGACGCCGGCCTGATCACGCCCGAGCAGGCGGCCTTCTCGTCGAACAAGAACCTCGTCACGCGCGCCGTCGGGGTCGAGGACACCGTGCTGCTGGAGATGCACCCGCACGACGTCATGCCCGGCGACCTGTACCTGCTGTGCTCCGACGGCCTGTCGGACATGCTCGACGACGGTGCGATCGGCCGCCTGCTGGCGGCTTGCGGCGAGTCCCTCGACGAAGGGTGTCGCAACCTCATCGATGCGGCCAATGCCGCAGGTGGAAGGGATAATATCTCGGTGATCCTGGTCCGCGTCTCGGGGGGCGCGGGGGCTGCCGCCCGGTCCTGGTGGCCGTTCCGCCGCTAGCCGGTCATCGGTGCCGGCCTTCACGGTCCCCTCATCGCCTTCCCCTGCTGGCAGGGCCATTGCACGCCGCGGCTGAACGCCGGCACATCTGAGGTCTCGAATGGGCAAGCTGGTCGTTTCGCTCGACGGTGTCGTCATCAAGGAAGTCCAGATCACGAAGGACAAGACGACGCTCGGGCGGCGCCCGTACAACGACATCGTGATCGACAACCTCGCCGTCAGCGGCGAGCACGCCGTGCTGCAGATGGTCGGTGCCGACGTCTTCATCGAAGACCTCAACAGCACCAACGGCACCTACATCAACGGCAAGGCGATCAAGAAGCAGCTGCTGGCGCACGACGACACCGTCGAGATCGGCAAGTACAAGATCAAGTACCTGACCGAGGACAGCACCGACTACGAGCGCACGATGGTCATGCGGCCGGCACAGCCGTCGCCGCCGCCCTTCGCGTCCGCCGGCCCGACCCGCTCGGGTCACGCGCCGATCGCGGCCGCACCGGCGGGCAGCGCCTCGATCAAGGTCCTCAACGGTGCCGCGGCCGGCCGCGAGGTGACGCTGACCAAGGTCGTCACGACGGTCGGCAAGCCCGGCGTGCAGGTGGCCTCGATCACGCGCCGGCCCAACGGCTACGCCTTCGCGCATGTCGAGGGCAGCAACCGGCCCAGCGTCAACGGCGTGCCGCTGATCGGCGACTCGGTGCCGCTGCGCAACGGCGACGTCATCGAGCTCGCCGGCACGGCGATGCAGTTCATCCACCACTGAGGCGCGAGCGCCGGGCCGCTCTCGGGCGGCTTGGTGCCCCGGAGCGGCGTTGCCGCATCGCGTCGTCGGCCGGCTCGCCGCGGGCGCCAGGGGTGCCGTGTGACCGTCTTCACGCTCGCGCCGTCTGCCGTGCGGCGCACCCCTGCCGAAGCGGGCTGAACGTCGATTCCGCGGCTTGCGCGGGGCGCCGGCGGCGGTCAGCATGCGCCTTCCGTCGGATGTCCGGCGGCTCATCACCGCCCATGCAGATCCGCGTCCTCGGTTGTTCCGGCTCCATCGCGGCCGGCAGCCGAACCACCTCGTTCCTCGTCGACGACGACGTGCTCGTCGACGCCGGCACGGGAGTCGGCGACCTCGCGCTCGACGAGCTTGCCCGCATCGACGACATCTTCGTCAGCCACTCGCATCTCGACCACGTGCTCGCGATCGCCCTGCTGGCCGACAGCGTCAAGCGCCTCCGTGCCGACGTCGGGCGGCCGCCGATCCGCGTGCATGCGCTGGCCGAGACGCTGCACGCGCTGCGCACCCACGTGTTCAACGGCGTCATCTGGCCCGACTTCACGCGGCTGCCCAGTCCAGAGCGGCCGATCCTGTGCTTCGAGCCCTTCGCCGTCGGCGACCGGCTGGCGCTGTCGCGCGGGCGTTCGCTCGAGGTGCTGCCGGCGGCGCACACGGTGCCGGCGGTCGGCTTCGCGCTGCTCGACGCGGCCGGCCGCGCCTGGGCCTACAGCGGCGACACCGGCCCGGTGCCCGCGCTGTGGCGCCGCCTGGCCGAGATGGACCTGCGCGGGCTGATCGTCGAGACCGCGTTCGGCGACGACGAGCGCGAGCTGGCCGACGTCAGCCGCCACCTGTGTCCCACGCTGCTGCGCGACGAGCTGGCGCAGCTGCGCCGGCCGGTGGACGTCTACATCACGCACATCAAGCCCGGCATGGTCGATGCTGTGATGTCGCAGGTCGCGGCGCAGGCCGGCCCGCATCGCGTCAGTGCGCTGCACACCGGCCAGTGCCTGCAGTTCGGCGAGTGACCAAATCCGTCGCTTTGCGCCCGTCACGGCACACCATGCGGCCCGCGAAGTGACGTTTTTCGTCAGTGGCCGTGAACCAGTCGACAACCCACGGCATGGCACGCCCCCTGCAAATGCGGGGTGTCCTCGACCTTCCCTTTCCACTCACCCCACGGGAGTTCCGTCCATGAAGCGAGTCCAACAAGGTTTCACCCTGATCGAACTGATGATCGTCGTCGCGATCATCGGCATCCTGGCCGCCGTCGCGCTGCTGGCCTACCAGGACTACACGAAGAAGGCCAAGATCTCCGAGCTCATCCTGGCGGCGTCGGCATGCCGTACCACCATCACCGAGGCCGTGCAGACGGCCGCTTCCAGCACCCTTCCTGGCGCCAACGAGTGGGGTTGCGAGCAAAGCACCTCGCCTTCCAAGTACGTTGAGAAGGTCGAAACTGACGAAAATGGCGTCGTGACCGTGACCGCCCAGGGTTTTGGCGATTCGGAAATCGATACCAAGACCATCACGCTGACCCCCAGCACGCTGACGATCGGCCAGCCGATCGAGAGCTGGACTTGTGGTGGCTCGATCCCGGCCAAGTTCCGCCCGGGCTCCTGCAAGTAAGTCGGCCTTTGGCCATAGGAAGAAGGCAGCCCCTGTGCTGCCTTTTTTCTTTGTGACCCCGGCCCGCGTCGTGTTTTGATCACGGCATCTGTGACGAATGGATCCTGGCGTGACTCAAACCGTCTCCTTCGAACGAGAAGCCTTGCTCCCCGCCACGCATTCGGGCACTGGCGCTGCGGTTGCCCATTTGCCTGCTGACGTCTGCGAGTTGACGATCCTCATGCCCTGCCTCAACGAGGCGAAGACGCTCGGTCGCTGTATAGCCAAGGCGCGGAGCTTCCTGGCTGAATCGGGCGTCGCCGGCGAGGTCCTTGTCGCCGACAACGGTTCGAACGACGGCTCGCAGGCGCTGGCGATCGAGCTGGGCGCTCGCGTCGTGCACGTCGCCGAACGCGGCTACGGTGCCGCGCTGCGCGCCGGCATCGTGGCCGCGCGCGGCCGCTTCGTCATCATGGGCGACTCCGACGACAGCTATGACTTCAGCGCGCTAGGCCCCTTCGTCGAGCAGCTGCGTGCCGGCCACGACCTCGTCGTCGGCAATCGCTTCCGCGGCGGCATTTCCGACGGCGCGATGCCGCTGCTGCACCGCTATCTCGGCAACCCGGTGCTCAGCTTCCTGGGCCGGCGCCTTTTCGGCGGGCCGCTGCGCGACTTCCATTGCGGCCTGCGCGGCTTCCGCCGCGACGTGATGCTCTCGCTGCACCTGGTGACCCCCGGCATGGAGTTCGCCAGCGAGATGATCGTCAAGTCTCTGCAGGCGCGGCTGCGCGTCGCAGAAGTGCCGGTGACGCTGTCCAAGGATGGTCGTGACCGGCCGCCGCACTTGAATACCTGGCGCGACGGCTGGCGCCACCTGCGCTACCTGATGCTGTATGCGCCGCGCTGGCTGTTCCTCTATCCCGGGCTCGTCGTGTTCATGCTCGGCTTGCTGCAACTGGCGCTGGCAAATGCCGTTCATCCAGGTCATACGGCCTGGCCGCTGGGCATCCATACCCAGCTGTTCGCGGCTGCGGCGATGGTGCTGGGCTACCAGACCCTGCTGTTCGCGATGGGAGCAGTGCTCGCGCGTCATTTCGCGCGACTCGACACGCCTCATCCCCGCGAGCGCTGGGCGATCGGCCTGGCAAGCGGCCCCGCGCTGCCTCTATGGGGAGGTGTCACAGCATTGGCGGGAGGCGCTCTCTGTGTCGCGCTTACGGTGCAGTGGGGCAGCGCTGGCTTCGGCGCACTCGATCCCCAGGTCGCGATGCGGAAGATCATCCCCGGCATTGCGCTGTTCCTGATCGGCACGCAGTCTTTGCTGGCGTCCGTTTTCTTCGCTGCTCTGAGAAGTGCCTTTGACTCCAGCCGCCCGGCACGTAACGGGGCGCGAGCGGTCAACTGACGCCGTGACACGTGCCCTGGTGCTCGAGGCGCTCCTGCTGACGCTCATTGCGGCGGCCGCAGCGGCATCGATCCCGCTGTCTACCGGCTACCTGGCCTGGAGCTGGGATGCGCTGAACCATCACATCTACCTTGGCTTGACCGCGGAGTCGCCGCGCTGGGATCTCGACGTTGCCGCCGCGAGTTTCCAGTCCTACCAGTATCCGTACCTGTACTGGCCGGTCTATCGCATGGCGCTGTGGACCGGCCCCGGATCCACTGTGGCGGCGGCTTGGTCAGCGTTTCAGGCGGCGATGCTGTTGCCGCCGGTCTGGCTGATCAGCAAGCGGTTGATGCCGGACGCTCAAGGATTCGAGGGTATCGCTCTGCGCACCCTCGCCTGTCTTCTGGCTGGCATGAGCACGCTCGTACTTGTCTGCTTGGAGACCACGAGCAACGACTTGATGGCGGCCGTTCCGCTGCTTTGGGCTGTTGCCGTCAGCCTTCGTCCGGATGGTGCCGATCGCTCTGCAGCGCTGGCGGCGGCACTCTGGGGCGTGTCTGCGGCATTCAAACTGTCCAACGGCATGTTCCTGCCCGTACTGCTGCTGTGGTGGTGGCGTCCTGGTTGGCGCTTCCCTCTGCGGCGCGGTCTTGGGATTGCGGCGGGAGCCGCGCTCGGGTTCGTGTTTGCCTACGGGCCCTGGGGCTGGCAACTATGGGCGCTGACGGGCAACCCGTTTTATCCGTATCTCGGCCGCTGGTTCGCGGGGGGCTGAGCGGTGTTGCGTTTTCAACCTGATGGGTGGCTCGAAGGCCTGCTGCGCCCCCTGGTCCTGGCTGACCCTTCATCCGGCATCTATTTCGAGCAGGCGGCGCCCGACTGGCGCTTTGCCTTTCTCGGGCTGTTCGTGCTGCTGGTCTTGCTGGCGCGGCGTGGTCGGTTTGCGTTCACGTCGGATCAGGGTCGAACGCTCCTGTTGTTACTGCTGGCCTTATACGTCTGGACTTTCGTCCGCGGCAACGGGCGCTACTTCGCCTTCGGGCTGTTGCTCGTCGGGCCATTACTGGTAGTGGTCTGGCGTCGCCTGCCCGGTACACACGCGTTCCGCGCCAGCTTACTTGCGCTCCTCGTCGGCATGCAGGCGCATGCGCTTTACGAGCACTACATCCCCAACGTATGGGGTCTTTCACGTTGGCGCGACGGCCCGGGGCTCGCGATCGAGGACTCGCCGCTGAGGCATGAGCCTGCGGTGTTCCTGACTGCGACCGGCATCTCGTACTCGGTACTGGTTCCGGCCTTTGATCAACGTTCTCGCTGGGCCAACATTTCGGGCCAGGTCGACATCGTCCCTGGGATGCCTGAGTACTCCAGGTTGCAGGAACTGCTGGCAAGCCGCCTGCCGCGTTATCTGGTCGCACCGATCTCGTTCAAGTTCATGGACGATGAGGGGCAGCCGCTTGAAGAGGCACGGCAGCTCTACGCCTCGACCTTGGCGCGTTACGGACTCGGGTTGAGCGAGGAGCCGTGCACCCAGCTTCGTTCGAATCTCGCGCCGGGGCCGGATGCCGATGCGGCAGTGCGACCGCCTCGGCGCGGCTTCTGGATCTGCCGCGTGGTCGATGCGACCGCTTCCGCACCGACGGCCGCCCTGCACTTGGAGGACCGGACGTTGCGGGTGTTCGCGCAGATCGAGGCTCGCTGCCCGCGTTTTTTCCCACCCGGGTCGGGGCGTGACCGCAGCTTCGACGGCCTTGAGTCGCGCCACTACGGGGGAACCGACATGCGTCTGTACCGTGACTCAAGTGACCGAGTGATGTTCCGCTACTTCAGGGCCGTCAACACTGGCTTCGTGGGGACGGGTGAAGACATCCTCAGCGGCCGCTTCGAGCTTCCGTGCAACAAGATGCCTGGTCGCTACAGGTTGCCATGGGCGGCGGACTAGTAGTGGGCGCTTGACGGACAGCATGAAGACATTGCGAATCGCCCATGTCGTAGCCGATGGCCGTCCGGGCGGCGGCAGTACCAACGTTCTGGCGCTCATCGACCACTTCCGCGCAGAGGCAGGTGCCGAGGTAACCCTCGTCTCACAGCCCGCTTCGTACCTGCAAGAGGAGGCCGCGAGGAGAGGCGTGGATTTCGTCGGCGTCGACTTCTTCGGCTTTCCCGGGGATCCGCGAGTCGCGGGCCGACTCGCCCGAGCACTCGGGGCCCGCCGGTTTGACCTGACCCATGTGCATGGCCTGCGCGCGGCGCACTACACCGTCCAGGCCCGCCTCCGCGTATGCCTAGGGGCGCTGGTCTACACCGTACGCGGCCTGCACCAGCAGAACTTTGCCGCGCCCTTGCGCTGGTTGGCGAACCAAGCCGATCGGCGTGTGATGCGGAGCGTGGACGCGCGGGTCTTCGTTTCGCATGCCGATCTCGCGTCCGCCCGGAACTTTGCGCTCGTGGCGCCAGGATGCGAAGGCGAGGTGATCTACAACGGCATTGACCTTGGGAAAATGGCACGGCTCGAGCGTGACGAGCACGACATCGACGTACTCTTTCTGGGGCGGCTGGATCATCAAAAGAACCCGGTTGCGGCCGCACGCGTGCTCAGTGCATTGGCGGCGGATGGGTGCCGTTGTGTGCTGGCGGGCGACGGGCCACTGGCCGAGACGACCCTCCGCGTGCTGGCCACTACGCCAGGTGGCAATCGTGTCGAGCGGTTGGGAGCACAACCGCACAACGATGCGCTTGCACTGGTATCGCGCGCCCGGCTGCTGCTGATGCCGTCTCGCTGGGAGGGGCTGCCTGGCTTGCCGATGGAAGCGATGGCGTTGGGGGTTCCGACGGTTGCCGCTTGGCACCCCGGAACTGCCGAGGTGATCGACGACGGTGCAACCGGCGTGCTCCTTCCTCAGGGAGATGAACACGGGATGGCTCAGGCGCTGCGCCGCTTGCTCGACGACGCGGATGCTCATGTCGCCTTGGTAGCGCGAGGAGCTGCCCGCGTCAAACGCCTGTTCGACCAGCAGGGCTGTTTCGCCCGCTATCGCGCGCTGTACGAGCGACTCCTGTCAGCGGGGGGCTCGCGCTGAGTCGTTTGCGGTTGCCTAGGTGTGGGGCACCCTTCTCAGGGACGCCGCAGCGCAGGAGCCATTGCCAATAGCGTCGCGGCACTGGCGATGACCAGGGCCCAAGCTGCCCCGACTGCGCCAAATGCCGGAACGAGCGCAACCAGCCCGCCGGCTTGCACGAGGAGGCCTACGGTGACGGCACGCGCAAACGCAGCATCTTGCTGGCGTGCCACAAGACCTAGCGTGCCGAACGCGGTGGCAGCAGTCGAGCCGATCACCGCCAAGCTCATCACCCGCAGTGCTTCGGCGGCTTCCCCGAAGCCCTCCCCGGCAACGAATGTCACCATGACCTTTGGAATCATCGTCAGCGGCAGCGCGGCGATTGTGGCCATGGCCAGCAGTAGCGTCGGCAGCCGCGCCGCGCTTGTCCCGGCACGCTGCCTTGCAACGATGATCGGAAACAGCGCCTGCCCCAGCGCGGTGAACAGCCCCTGAATGCCGGCTCGGATCTTGTCAGCCGCTGCGTACTGTCCGAGGGTCGCGTGCGAACCGAGGGTTCCGATCAACGTCTGCACCAGGGCTGATCCGAGGGCTGGCATTGTCGTGATCCATGCGGTCGACAGACCAAGCCTGAACGTTTCGGCGATCTCCGCCCTGTGCACCCGTCGGGGGCGAAGCATTGGACGAAGTTCGCGATGGCCCATAACGAGCACCAGTGCCGCTAGCGGTGCTGCGCAGTTCAAGACCGAGGCGATTACCACGTCTGCCGGCCCTGCGACGAATACGGTGATCATGAGCAGCATTGCGGCTCGTGCTGCCAACAAGGCCCCCGCCATCTGCAGCAGCAGGTGGCGTGCCAGCAGGTACCAAGTCGGGAAGGCGATAGCGCCGGCGATGGCTGTCGCCGTGGCGGGCAGGAGGTCTGTAGCCTGTGGCAACAGCGCGACGATGAAGAGTGCAGACGTACCGATGCAGACCTTGGTGGCGATAACCGACCAGTACAGCCTGTGTCGCGCGATGGGGTCCTCTGCCCAATGCACGGCCTGGCGTGTGGCGGCGTAGTTGAAGCCAAAGTCTGTGAGCGTGCCCAGCCCCAAGCTGATCGCCACGGCCAGCACGCACTGGCCGTAGCCTGCTGCCCCCAATGTGCGCATCAGGTAGGTCTGAGTCAGGAAGCCGATGACGAGACTGGCGGCTTCCAGCCCGGCAACGCCCGCAGGGCCCATCCAAAGGCGAGCGTGCGGCGTCACGGGGACGGTCCGTGCGTCTGCCACGCAGCCCAGTGCAACCTTACCCAGTCCTCGAACTCCCGGCGGAAGCGCTGTCGTCCAAAACCTTCAGCACTGATCCGGCAGCGCTGGTGCAAGTCGCTATCCCAGCCTGCCTCCGACTCTACGATCGCGTTGGCGAGCGCTTCGGGAGTCGCCGGCGCAAAGAGCCAAGCGTTGTCGCCGTGTCGGAGATAGTCCAGTGCCCCCCCGCGCGCGTAGGCGATGACCGGTGTTCCGGCGGCGAGCGCCTCGACCGGCGCGATGCCGAAGTCTTCGACGGCGGCGAACACAAACGCCCGCGCGGCAGCCAGCCGCGCCTGCTTGTCCGCTTCGCACACCGGCCCCGTGAAGCGCACGTTCGCCGGCGCTACGCGGCGCAGGCCTTCCAGTTGCGGGCCGCCGCCGACCACCGTCAACTCGCGATCCGGCAGCCGCCGGAACGCCTCGACCATCAGCGCCGTGTTCTTGTAGCCCATCAGCCGCCCGACGGTGACGTAGCCCTGGCGTTCGCGCCCCGGCGCTGGCGGCGATACCTCGACCGGCGGGTGGATCACGGCGGCCTCGCGCCGGTAGGCCTTCAGGATGCGCCGGCGCACGAAGTCGGAGTTCGCGGCGAAGTGGTCGACGCCGTTGGCCGTGTACGCATCCCAGGCGCGCAGGCGGTGGAACATGCGCCGCGCCAACCACGACTTCGGGCCCCGGTCCAGGCCTTCGGTGCGCAGGTACTCGTGCTGCATGTCCCAGGCGTAGCGCATCGGCGAGTGGCAGTAGCACAGGTGCAGCGCTTCCGGCGGCACCAGCACGCCCTTGGCGACGCAGTGGCTGCTGGAGATGACGAGGTCGTGCCCGCTCAGGTCGAGCTGCTGGATGGCCATCGGCATCAGCGGCAGGCAGCGCGTGAAGTAGCGCTCCACACCAGGCAGCTTCTGCAGCCAGGAGGTGACGGTGGCGCGCCGCGGCAGCCGCGTCGCGTCGGCTGCGGGCATACGGTCGATCAGCGTGTACAGCACCGCATCGGGGAACAGCGCCAGGATCTCTTCCAGGACGCGTTCGGCGCCTGCTCGGTCGACGAGCCAGTCGTGCACGACCGCGACGTTGCGGGGGGCTGCAGTCATCTCTGGAGGGCAGGGCTGGCGGGCACGCGGCGACGAGTGTATCTGCCGGGCCGTCGCGCACCTTCTTCTTGATAGCATCGCCGCGCTTCCGCGCCGGCGCACCGTTGTCGCCGTCTTGCGCGGGTCGTCCTTCCGTGCCTGCCCCAATCCCCGCCACCCTCGCGCGCGTCGCGCTGGCCATCCTCGCCGCCAGCGCCCCCTCGCTGCTGGCGTACAACCTCTCGCCTTCGCCGACCTTCCTGAACCAGGCGCTGGCGATCGCGCTGTGGGGCCTGTTCGTCGCGGCCTGCGCGCCGCGCTCGGGGGCCGACTGGCGTGGCGCCGGGGCGCTGCAGGCGGCGCTGGCCGTGGTGCTGGCCGGGGTGTGCTGGTCGTGGTCGCACGCGCTGCCGTCCAGCATCGCGCTGTCGGCGATCGGGCTGCTGCTGGCGGCGATGGTGATGGTCTCCGGCGGCGCCGCGGCGCAGTCGCGGGCCGATCCGCGCGCGGTGTTCGCCGCCTTCTGCGTCGGCTGGGCCGTGGCCGGGGTCTTCAACGTCGCCGTCGCGCTGGTGCAGGTCTTCGCGCCCGAGGCGGCCGACGGCCAGTGGATCGCGCGCTCGGGCATCCCCGGGCGCGCCGTCGGCAACCTCCGCCAGCCCAACCACCTGAGCAGCCTGCTGCTGTGGTCGGCGATCGCCGTCGTCGCGCTGGTCGAGCTCTACCGCGACGGCCGCATCGGGCGGGTGCTGCGCATCGCCGGGCCGGCGCTGTTCGCGGCACTGGTCTTCGCCGTCGTGCTGACGGCTTCGCGCACCGGCTTCGTCGGCGTGCTGCTGCTGGCGCTGTGGGGCCTCGCCGACCGGCGCCTGGCACGCCGCACCCGCTGGCTGCTGCTGGCCGCGCCGCTGGTCTACGTCGCCGGCTGGCTGGCGATGGCCGAATGGGCGCGCCTGTCGCAGCACGTCTTCGGCGGCGAGGCGCGGCTGGCCGAGAACGACCTGTCGAGCTCGCGCGTGCGCATCTGGCTCAACACGCTGGAGCTGATCCGCCGCCAGCCCTGGGGCGGCGTCGGCTTCGGCGAGTTCAACTTCGCCTGGACGCTGACCCCGTTCCCCGACCGTCCGGTGGCGTTCTTCGACCATTCCCACAACCTGCTGCTGCAGCTCGCCGTGGAGCTCGGCCTGCCGGCGGCGGCGGTGGTGCTGGCGCTGCTGCTGTGGGCGCTGGCGGCTTCGGGCCGGCGGGCGTTCGCGCCGCGCGGCGAGGCCCCGGGCGACGAACGCGGCGGCCTCGAGCGCCGTGCGGCCTGGGTCATGGTGCTGATGATCGGGCTGCACAGCCTGCTCGAATATCCGCTGTGGTACGCCTACTTCCTGCTGCCCGCGGCCTGGGCCTGGGGCTATGCCGCCGGGCACCGCCGCGGCCCGGCGATGCCCGGCGGCTGGCCGCAGCCCGCGCTCGTCGCCTCAGGCCTGGCGCTGGTGATCGGGGCCGCGCTCGCGGTGGCCGACTACCGGCCGGTCACGCGCATCTTCACCAGCGCCCCGGACGACCCGCCGCTCGTCGAGCGCATCGCGCGCGGCCAGCGCAGCGTCTTCTTCGCCCACCATGCCGACTACGCCGCGGCGACCACCGGCCTGGAGCCCGGCCCCGACGCGATGCAGCCCTTCGAGCACGCCACCCACCACCTGCTCGACACCCGGCTGATGATGGCCTGGGCCCAGGCGCTGGCGGCGCGCGGCGAGCTCGACGCGGCGCGCCATCTGGCCGAGCGCCTGCGCGAGTTCCGCAACCCGGCCAGCCGCGAGTTCTTCGCCGTCTGCGAGGCCCCGGCGCCGGCCGACGTCGAGCCGCCGTTCCAGTGCCAGTCGCCGCAGCGCGTGCCCGATTGGCGCGAGTTCTTCCGGCCCTGAGGCCGGCCTCAGGCCTGCGGCGCCACCCAGTCGCCGCTCTTGCCGCCGCGCTTCTCCAGCACGCGCACGTCGGTCATCACCATGCCGCGGTCGGCGGCCTTGCACATGTCGTAGATGGTGAGCAGGCCGACCTGCACCGCCGTCAGCGCCTCCATCTCGACGCCGGTGCGCCCGCGGGTCTCGACCTGGGCCTCGCAGCGCACGCTGGACGTGGCGGCGTCCAGCACGAACTCGACCGCCACGCGGGTGATCGGCAGCGGGTGGCACAGCGGGATCAGCTCGGCGGTGCGCTTGGCGCCCTGGATCGCCGCGATGCGCGCCACGCCCAGCACGTCGCCCTTGGCGGCGCGGCCCTGCGCGACGAGCTCGAAGGTGGCCGGCAGCATGCGGATCGTGCCGGCGGCACGCGCCACGCGGTGCGTCTCGTCCTTGGCGGCGACGTCGACCATCTGCGCCCGGCCCTGCGCGTCGAAGTGGGTGAGCGGAGAGTTCATCGGCGGAAACAAGGGGGCAACGCGACGATGTCATGATAGGCCGTGCTGCATGCACCTGCGCCGGCCGCGGCCGGCGCCCACGACGGACACTCTGCCTTGACGCCTTCCCACCCCCCGCGTCGCCCGCGTCGTCCCCGGGCCCTCGTGCTGGCGCTCGCGCTGGCGTTTGCCGTGCAGGCCGTGCCGGCCCAGGTGCGGCTGCCGTCGCTCGGCGAGTCGGCCGTCGAGGACATCACCGTCGGCGCCGAGCGCCGCGTCGGCGACCAGATCATGCGCCAGATCCGCGCCGATCCCGCCTACCTCGACGACCCGGTGCTGCTCGAGTACGTGGACTCGATCTTCCAGCCGCTGCTGGCCGCGTCGCGCCAGCGCGGCGATATTCCGCCCGACATCGACCGCCAGTTCGCCTGGGAGGCCTTCCTGGTGCGCGAGCGCAGCGTCAACGCCTTCGCGCTGCCCGGCGGCTTCGTCGGCGTGCACCTCGGGCTGATCGCGCTGACCACCAGCACCGACGAGCTGGCCTCGGTGGTCGCGCACGAGCTCGCCCACGTCACCCAGCGCCACATCGCGCGCGGCAGCATCGCCGCCCAGCGCACCACGATGCTCAGCATGGCCGCGCTGCTGCTCGGCGTGATCGCCGCGGCGCGCAGCAACAACGCCGACGTCGCCAACGCCGCGATCGCCGGCAGCCAGGCGGCGTCGATCCAGGGCCAGCTCAACTTCTCGCGCGACATGGAGCGCGAGGCCGACCGCATGGGCTACGGCACGCTCACCGCGGCGGGCTTCGCGCCGCAGGGCATGGCGCAGATGTTCGAGCGGCTGGACTCGGCCACGCGGCTCAACGACAGCGGCGGCTTCCCCTACCTGCGCAGCCACCCGCTGACCACCGAGCGCATCAGCGAGGCGCGCTCGCGTGCGCTGTTCGCCGGCGCCGGCGCGGGCGCGCCGCCGCTGCGCCACGCGCTGATGCAGCAGCGCGCGCGCGTGATGATGGACACCGACCCGCAGACCCTGCATCGCCTCGTCGACCAGGGCACGGCGGCTGCCGACGCGCCGCTGCGCGAACGCCTGGCGGCGGCCTATGCCGGGGCGCTGTCGGCCTCGCTGCTGCGCGAGCATGCCACCGCCGATCGCCTGGCCTCGCAGGCGCTGGCGCTGGCGGCGCGCGCCGAGCCGCGCGAGCCCCAGGCCGAACGCGACCTGCAACTGCTGCTGGCCCAGGTGCGGCTGGCGGCCGGCCAGCCGGCGTCGGCGCTGCAGGCGCTGGACACGATCACGGTCGACGCCCGCGGCCGGGCGCCGCTGCTGATGCGCGCCCAGGCGGCGCTGGACCTGCATCGTGCCGGCCAGCCGGCGCCGCAGGCGCTGCGTGCGGCCACCGAGGCGCTGCAGACCTGGGTCGCCGACCACCCGCGCGACGCCGGCGCCTGGATGCAGTTGGCGGCCACGTCCGACGCCTCCGGCTTCAAGCTGCGCGCCGTGCGTGCCGAGGCCGAGGCGCGCTACGTGTCGGGCGACCTCGTCGGGGCGATCGACCGCCTGCGCGCCGGCCAGGCCGCCGCCCGCGGCACCGCCGGCCAGGACTTCATCGAGGCCTCGGTGATCGACGCGCGCCTGCGCGAGCTGCGGGCGCAGCAGCGCCGCGCGTTCTGCGAGGCGGCGGCCGAAGGCGCCGTGGGCCCGGTCGAAGGCCTGGACCCGCGCGACTGCCCGCGCTGACGCGGCGCCCTCAGGGCGCCGAACGGCCGAAGAGCTGCTCGACGGCGGCGTCGATGACCATGCCGCACAGGCTGTAGATCACCGAGCCGATCAGCGCCGCGCCGAAGCCCGCGACGCGGAAGCCGTCGAGCATGCTGGCCGCGGCCCAGAACATCAGCGCGTTGATGACGAAGAGGAACAGGCCCAGCGTCAGCAGCGTAACGGGCAGGGTGAGCAGCACCAGCAGCGGCCTGACCAGCGTGTTGAGCAGCCCGAGCACGAAGGCGGCGATCAGCGCCGTGCCGAAGCCCTGCACGGTGACGCCGGGATAGAGGTTGGCCACGAGCAGCAGCGCGGCCGCCAGCAGGAACCATCTCGCGAGGATCTTCATGGGCCGCAGCATAGCGTGGCGAGAATGCCTTCCACCTATGAAAACCGCTTCTCAGCGACCCTCGTGAGGCAGTACCATCCCGCGTGCACGGCGCACCCTGCCAGACGAGGCTCGCATGAGACTTCGCGCAGCGCCGGCGTCGAGCCACATCTGACGGAGAACATCCCCATGGCAACTGCGAAGAAGACCGCCGCGAAGAAGACCGCGGCCACCAAGGCACCGGCGAAGAAGGCGGCTCCGGCCAAGAAGGCCGTCGCGCCGAAGAAGGCTGCTCCCGCCCCGGCGAAGAAGGTCGTCGCCAAGAAGGCCGCCGCGCCGGCGAAGAAGGCCGCTGCGCCGAAGAAGGCTGCCGCCAAGAAGCGCACCCCGAGCGCCGCCTTCATGAAGCCCCTGACCCCGAGCGCTGCGCTGGCTGCCGTCATCGGCGACAAGCCGCTGCCGCGCACCGAGATCACCAAGAAGGTCTGGGAGTACATCAAGAAGAACGGCCTGCAGGACAAGGCCAAGAAGACGATGATCAACGCCGACGCCAAGCTCAAGGCCATCTTCGAGAAGGCCCAGGTGTCGATGTTCGAGATGACCAAGCTGATCAGCAGCCACCTGAAGTGAACACGCGGGCGCTGCGGCGCCCCGGGTTCCAGACGAGGCCGGCGTCAGCCGGCCTTTTTCATGGCGTCGCCGCCGCCAGCGTCTGTTCGCAGAACGCGCGCATCGCGGCGTCCTCCACCTCGGCCAGCAGGGCCACCATCGCGGCGCGGTGATGCGCGGCGGCCTGGCCGTCGCCGGCCGCACGCGCCGCATGCACGGCGCACTCGTGGGCGAAGAAGCGCTCCGAAGCCTCGGCGTCGTGGGCCTCGCAGGCCGCGATGCAGGCCTCGGCATGGCGTCGCGCCTCGGCGCCGTGGCCCAGCGTCGCGTGGCACAGCGCCAGGTGATAGTCGGCGCGCTCGACGTGCATCCAGGTGCCGGCCCGCTCCCAGGCGCGGCGTTCGAGTTCGGCCATCTCGATCAGCAGCGCGTCCAGCGCCGGCTCGCGCGGGCCCAGGCGCAGCGCGTGCGTCACGTTGTGCGCGGTCGCGGCATAGGCGCGGCGCGCCGCCGGGTCGGGGTGGCTCGCGGCGCGGGTCTCCAGCGGCAGCACGCGCACGCGCGGCGAGTCGTGGCGCCCGAGGCGCAGCTCGGCCTCCACCACGTCGCCGAGCAGGCCCCAGCTCACGGCCTCGGGCAGCGGCTCGGCCGGCCGGCCCTCGATCTGCGCCAGCGCCCACTCGGCACGCACGCGCATCGCGTCGAGCCTCGTGCCGGACGGCAGCGCGGCGACGAAAGCCTGCAGCAGGTCGGTCCGGCCCAGGTGGCCGAGCATCGTGTGCCGCGCCAGATGCACGGCGTCGGCGCCGTCTTCGTCGTCGGGCAGCGTCGCAGCGCGCGCGACGAGCTCCTGCGACACGTCCTGGGGCGCCACGGGGTGGCGGTCCCAGGCCGCTTCCAGCCAGTCGCGCAGCGTCTGCGGGGTGTCCATCGTGTCCATCGGCCTCCCGGGCGGATCTGGAGCACCCATGCTGGCGTCAGCGCGGCCCGGGCGCCATCCCGAGCCGCCCGGATGCGGGGCCTCGGTCCTGGCCGGTCTCGCCGTGACCCGCCGGCTTCAGCCGCCCGTGTGCCAGCGCCGCGCCGTCTCCAGCAGCGGCGCCAGGAAGCGTCCGGTGTGGCTGCCGGGATGCGCGGCGATGTCCTCGGGCGTGCCGGCGATCAGCACGCGGCCGCCGCCGGCGCCGCCTTCCGGTCCCATGTCGATCAGCCAGTCGGCGGTCTTGATGACGTCGAGGTTGTGCTCGATGACGACGATCGTGTTGCCGGCGTCGCGCAGCTGGTGCAGCACCTTCAGCAGCAGGCCGATGTCGTGGAAGTGCAGGCCGGTCGTCGGCTCGTCGAGGATGTACAGCGTGCGCCCGGTGTCGCGCTTGGACAGCTCCAGCGCCAGCTTGACGCGCTGCGCCTCGCCGCCGGACAGCGTCGTCGCCGCCTGGCCCAGGCGGATGTAGCCCAGGCCGACATCGAGCAGCGTCTGCAGCTTGCGCGCGATCGCCGGCACCGCCGAGAAGAAGCCGTGCGCCTCCTCGACCGTCATCTCCAGCACCTGGGTGATGTTGCGGCCCTTGTAGAGCACCTCCAGCGTCTCGCGGTTGTAGCGTGCGCCGTGGCAGACGTCGCAGGGCACGTAGACGTCGGGCAGGAAGTGCATCTCGACCTTGATGACGCCGTCGCCCTCGCAGGCCTCGCAGCGCCCGCCGGCGACGTTGAAGCTGAAGCGCCCGGCGCCGTAGCCGCGCTCGCGCGCCATCGGCACCTCGGCGAAGAGCTCGCGGATCGGCGTGAACAGGCCGGTGTAGGTCGCCGGGTTGGAGCGCGGCGTGCGCCCGATCGGGCTCTGGTCGACGTTGATGACCTTGTCGAAGGCCTCCAGGCCGTCGATGCGCTCGTGCTCGGCCGGCTCGGCATGCGCCTGGTAGAGCCGCTTGGCCACCGCGGTGTAGAGCGTGTCGTTGACCAGCGTGCTCTTGCCCGAGCCGCTGACGCCGGTGACGCAGGTCAGCAGCCCGACCGGGATCTCGACGTCGACGCCCTTCAGGTTGTGGCCGCGTGCGCCGACGATGCGCAGCACGCCGCGTTCGGCGTCGGCGGCGACGCGCCGCTGGGGCACCTCGATGCGCAGCGTGTGCGCCAGGTAGCGCCCGGTCAGCGACTCGGGGTCGGCCGCCACCTCGTCGGGCGTGCCCTGGGCGATGACGCGCCCGCCGTGCACGCCGGCGCCCGGGCCCATGTCGACGACGTGGTCGGCGGCGCGGATCATGTCCTCGTCGTGCTCGACGACGAGCACCGAGTTGCCGAGGTCGCGCAGGTGCTGCAGCGTGCCGATCAGGCGCTCGTTGTCGCGCTGGTGCAGGCCGATGCTGGGCTCGTCGAGCACGTACATCACGCCCGACAGGCCGCTGCCGATCTGGCTGGCCAGGCGGATGCGCTGGGCCTCGCCGCCGGACAGCGTGTCGGCGCCGCGGTCCAGGCTCAGGTAGGTCAGGCCGACGTCGTTCAGGAAACGCAGCCGCGAGCGGATCTCGCGCACGATCTTGTCGGCGATCTCGGCCTTGGCGCCCTCGAGCTTCAGGCCCTCGAAGTAGGCCAGGCACTCGGCCAGCGTCGCGTGCTCGACGGCGTAGATCGGCAGGCCCCGGCGTGCGGCCTCGTCGCCGTCGGCGGCGTGGCGCAGGAAGACGTGGCGCGCCTCGCGCCGCAGCCGCGTGCCTTCGCACTGCGGGCAGGACTTGGCGGCCTGGTAGCGCACCAGGTCCTCGCGCACCGCGGCCGAGTCGGTCTCGCGAAAGCGCCGCTCGAAGTTCGGGATGATCCCTTCGAAGGGGTGGCGGCGCTTGACGCTGCGCTGGCGGCCCTTGGTGCCTTCGGCGGTGTACGAGAACTCGATCTCCTCGTCGCCCGAGCCGTAGAGCAGCACCTGGCGCGCCTTCGGGTCCAGGTCCTCGAACGCGGTGTCGATGTCGAAGCCGTAGTGCGCGGCCACGCTCTCCAGCAGCGAGAAGGTGTAGGCGTTGCGCCGGTCCCAGCCCTTCACGGCACCGGCGGCCAGGCTCAGCGACGGGAAGGCGACGACGCGCTCGGGGTCGAACACCGTCACCTGGCCCAGACCGTCACAGGCCGGGCAGGCACCGACCGGCGAATTGAACGAGAACAGCCGCGGCTCCAGCTCGGGCAGCGAGTAGCTGCACACCGGGCAGCCGAACTTGCTGCTGAAGAGATGCTCGCGGCCGCTGTCCATCTCCAGCGCGATGGCGCGCCCGTCGGCGATGCGCAGCGCCGCCTCGAAGCTCTCGGCCAGGCGCTGCTTCATGTCGGGCCGCGTCTTCAGCCGGTCGACGACGACGTCGATGTCGTGCTTCTCGGTCTTCTTCAGCGCCGGCAGCGCGTCGGCCTCGACGACGGCGCCCGGCTGGCCGTCGCTGCCGATGCGGAACCGCACGTAGCCGCGCGCCTGCATGTCGGCGAAGAGCTCGGCGAACTCGCCCTTGCGGTCGCGCACCACCGGCGCCAGCACCATCAGCTTGGTCTCGGGCGGCAGCGCGAGCACGGCGTCGACCATCTGGCTGACGCTCTGCGCCTGCAGCGGCAGGCCGTGCTCGGGACAGTAGGGCGTGCCGGCGCGCGCGTACAGCAGGCGAAGGTAGTCGTGGATCTCGGTGATCGTGCCGACGGTCGAGCGCGGGTTGTGGCTGGTGGCCTTCTGCTCGATCGAGATCGCCGGCGACAGCCCCTCGATGACGTCGACGTCGGGCTTGTCCATCAGCTGCAGGAACTGGCGCGCGTAGGCCGACAGGCTCTCGACGTAGCGCCGCTGGCCCTCCGCGTACAGCGTGTCGAAGGCCAGGCTGGACTTGCCCGAACCCGACAGCCCGGTGATCACGACCAGCGCGTGTTTCGGGATGTCGAGGTCGACGTTCTTCAGGTTGTGCGTGCGGGCGCCGCGCACGCGCAACGCCGGGGCTTCGGCGGCGGGTGCGGGGCGGGGGCGGTGTTCGGGCATCGGCTGAGCGTGCGGCGGGCAACCGGCCATCATAGCGAGCGCCGGCGCCGCGGCGCCAGCGCCGGCCCGCCGCCTCAGAGGCGCTCGCCCGGGGCGCCGTGCAGCGGCACCTCGTCGAGTGCGACGGTGAACGCGGTGCGCTCGCCGGCCACGCTCTCGACCTCGATGCGCCCGCCCATCGCCTCGACGACTCGCTTGCTGAAATACAGCCCCATGCCCGAACCGGGGATGCCCGAGCACTCGGCACCGGCGCGGCTGAAGGGCTGGAACAGCTCGGCGAGCTGCTGCTCCGACAGGCCGCGGCCGGTGTCGGCGACGGTCAGCTCGACGCTGCCGGCGAAGTGCCGTGCCGAGACCGTGATGCGGCCGCCGGTGCGGTTGTACTTGGCGGCGTTGGACAGCAGGTTCAGCAGGACTTCCTTGGTGCGCAGCGGGTCGGCCAGCACCAGCAGCGGCGGGCCGTCGCTGCAGCGGTCGTCCATCGTCAGCTGCATCTCGGCGGCCTGCGCGGCGATCATCTGCAGGCAGTCGCGCACCAGCGGGCGCAGGTCCAGCGCGACGCGCTTCAAGGCCAGCTGGCCGCTCTCGATGCCCGAGACGTTGAGCAGTTCGTTGACCAGCTCCAGCAGGTGGCGCGCCGCGTCCTCGACCATCGCCACGCGGTAGGGCTTGACCACCAGGTCGCCGGCCTCGGCCTCCAGCCGCATCAGCTGCGAGAAACCGAGGATCGCGTTCAGCGGCGTGCGCAGCTCGTGGCTGACGCGCGAGAGGAAGACGGTCTTCGCCCGGTTCGCCGACTCGGCGGCCTGCTTGGCCGCCAGCAGGCGTGCCTGCTGGTGCTCGTCGGTCGTGTCCCAGGCACAGCCGACCAGGCGCACGGTGCGCGGTGCCGGGCCGCCCTCGACGTGGGCGCGGCCGGCCAGGTGCAGCCAGCGCTCGCCGCCGGGGCCTGGTGCCAGCCGCAGCTCGATGCCGAAGGCCGTGCAGGCCTCGACCGCGTGGTGCACCGCGTCGACGAACACCGGCGCGTCCTCGGCATGCAGGCAGCCGGCCAGGGCCGCGCACAGGTCCGACGGCGCCACATCGTCGCCGAAGCCGGTCAGCTCGCGCATGCGGCCATCGAGGTAGAGCTCGCCGTGCTGCAGGTCCCAGTCCCAGACGCCGATGCCGCCGGCGTCGTTGGCCACGCTCAGGCGCTCGGTCAGCTCGCCGATCTGGCGCCGGGCCTGGGCCTGGGCGGTGATGTCCTGGAACATGCCGATGACCACCGGGCCGTCGTCGCCGAGTTCGGCATGGCCGACGACGCGCACGCGCAGCGCGCGGCCGTGGGCGTCGTGCATGTCGAGCTCGAAGTCGAACGGCGCCTGGCCCGGCTTGGCCGCGTGCAGCGCGCCGGACAGCGCGGCGTGGCCGTCGGGCGTGCACAGCTGCAGCGTGCGCTCCAGCGTCGCCGGCTCGTGTTCGGAGAGTTCGAAGACGCGGCGCAGGTGCGAGGACCAGCGCATCGTGGCGCACTCGATGTCGTACTCCCAGCCGCCGATGCGCGCCAGGCGCGCCGTGTCGGCGAGGAAGGCCTCGCGCACGCGCAGCGCCTCGGTCGTCTCGCGCAGCGCACGCACGTCCTCGATGTGCTCGGTGCGGTCGATGACGGCCATCGCGAACTGCGGCGTCTCGTCATCGCCGGGCAGCGTCGACAGATGCATCTCGCCGATGAAGCGGCGGCCGTCCTCGGCGACGAAGCCGACCTCGTCGAGCGTGATCGAGCCCAGCGCGCGGGCCTGGTGGAAGGCCGGGCGCACGCGCTGCTGGTACTGCTGCGAGTCGACCATGCGGAACAGCAGCCGCGCGCTCATCGTCTGGCGCTGCATCGCGAACAGGCGCTCGGCCTGGCCGTTGTGCTCGATCACCTCGCCGTTGAAGCTGACCAGCATCGACGCCACCGGCATGCCCAGGAACAGCGTCGTGAAGCGCGACAGCGCCTGCTCGGTGCGTTCGCGGCTCTGCTGCAGCTCGTCGGCCTGGGCGTGCAGTTCGGCCTGGTAGATGCGCAGCTCCTCGGCCAGCGTGCGCACCTTGGTGTCGTTGCGTTGCAGCGCCGCTTCGGCGGCGCCCATGTCGCCGCGCTTCAGCGCGTCCAGCAGGTCGCTGCGCAGGTCCGCGCCGTTGCTGGCCACCTGCGCGACCAGACGGTCGCGCTGGCGCACGCGTTGCCGCAGTTGGATCTCGCTCATGAGACCGCCTTGCTGCCGTCGGGCAGCGAGCCGCCGCTCAGCCGCACCCATTCGCTGATGTCGACGTGGCTGACGACGGCGCCGCCGGCGGCTTGCCCGATCGGGGCGACGTACATGAGGAACCAGCGCTGCCGGTCCGGGGCATGACAGGGATAGTGCATCTGGAACATGGGCAGGCGGCCGTCGAGGACCGCTCTGAGGCCTTCGTGCGCCCGCCGGGCGTCGGCCTCGGTCAGCGCCGACTCGGCGCAGGTGCGCAGGTAGTTGGCGCCCGGGCCGGTGCTGCGTTCGGCCGGGTCGCCGTTCTCGGTGGCGAAGCGGCGCCAGGCTTCGTTGACCAGCGTGATCGCACCGTGCGTGTCGACCACGGCGACGTGCTGCGGCAGCGAGTCGATGACGGCCTGCAGGCGCTGCGAGTCCTTCACCGAGTCGATGTTCACGAAGGTCATCACCGCGCGGCTGGCGCCCGGCGAGCGCCCCGGGTACGGCTGGATGCGCGCCAGCCACCACTGGCCGTTGCGGCTGCGCACCTCGCGTTCGGTGACGCTGCCGCGCTCCAGCGTCAGGCGCAGGTCGGCGAACAGCGACGGGTAGTCCAGCCGGTGCGCGAAGTCCTCGATCGAGCGGCCCTCGTCGCCCTGGCGCAGGTGGAACAGCGGCGTCGCCTCGGGCGTGAAGCGCGTCAGGCGCAGCTCCTCGTCGACGAAGATCGTCGGGATCGCGGCCGCCTTGGAGACGTTCTCCAGGTCGGCGTTGACCGAGTTCAGGACGTCGACCTTCTCCTGGTACTCGGAGTTGACGGTGTAGAGCTCCTCGTTGACGGACTGCAGCTCCTCGTTGGTGCTCTGCAGTTCCTCGTTCGAGGCCATCAGCTCCTCGTTGGTCGCCTGCAGCTCCTCGTTGGAGGTCTCGAGCTCCTCGATCGTCGCCTGCAGGTTGTCGTGCATGACCGCGAGGTCGCGCTCGAGCTCCTCGATGCGGCGCAGGTAGCGGTCGTCGGCCGGCTCGGCGGCCGAGGCGCCGCCCGGGGCGGCCGCGCCGCTTTCGTGGTCAGGGACGTCTTCCAGCGAGAGCATCGCGAAGCCGCCGTCGTCGCTGCCGTCCAGCGGCCGGGCGACGAGCTGCACGCGGCGCCAGCCGTCGCCGTCGGGCAGGCGGATCGGCGCCGAGCGCTGCGGTGCGCCGTCGCTGCTGACGGCCTGCAGCAGCATGCTGGCCACCGGCACCAGGTCGCGCGGCAGCAGCTTCATCAGGTCCAGCGTCGCCTGGCCCTCGGTGAACTGCAGCAGATGGCGGGTGTCGCCGTAGACGCGCATCAGCTGGCGCGCTTCGCTGACGACGACCGATGGCGGCGCGTAGTGCTGCATCAGCAGCGCCAGCGCGCCGTCGTTGCCCGGGCGCGGCATCATCGGCGGCAGCGTGCCGCCGCGCCGCACGGTCTCGCCCAGGCGGCTCTGGTGCAGGCCGCGCATGTCGATCGTCGCCACCGAGCGGTCGCGGCGCAGCAGGCGATAGACCTTGCTGCGCGACTTCAGCGCCTGGAAGTCGCGGTGCAGGTCGCCGAGCGACTCGCTCGGGCCGAGCATCAGGTGCGCGCCCGGTGCCATCGCGTACTGCAGGCGGCGCAGCGCGCTCTCCTGCGCCGGCGGCTCCATGTAGATCAGCGCGTTGCGGCAGCTGACCAGGTTCATGCGCGTGAACGGCGGGTCGGCGATGACGTTGTGGCGCGCGAAGATGATCATCTGGCGCAGCTCGGGCTGCACCTGGTAGCGGCCCTGGCGCTCGATGAAGAACTGCGCCAGGCGCTCCGGCGAGATCTCGGCGGCGATCGTCTCCGGGTACAGGCCGGCGGCGGCGTGGTCCAGGTACTGCTGCTCGACGTCGGTGGCGAAGATCTTCACCGGCCGCGTGCGTCCGGCCTTGCGGAAGGCCTCGGCGAACAGGATCGCGATCGAGTACGCCTCCTCGCCGGTGGCGCAGCACGAGACCCAGGCGCGGATGCCCTCGTGGCCGGCGCGCGTGACGAGGTCGGGGATCACCTGCTCGGCCAGCAGGTCGTAGACCTCGGCGTCGCGGAAGAAGCGTGTCACCGGGATCAGCAGCTCGCGGCGCAGCAGCACCTGCTCGTCGGGCGAGCCGGCCAGGCGCTCTCGGTACTCGACGAGCGACGGGCAGTGCAGCACCTGCATGCGGCGTTCGATGCGGCGCAGCACCGTCGTCGGCTTGTACTGGCGGAAGTCGATGCCGCTGGAGTGCAGCAGGATCTCGTGGATCGTGTCCAGCGGCTGGGCGACCGCCGGCGCGTGCGGCGACAGGTGGCGCGTGCCTTCGGCGCGCGGCGTCACGAGCTGCGTCGTCAGCTGCGCGGCCAGCGCCTCGGCGCTGCCCATGAAGTCGTATTGCGCGGCGTGGCTGGCCGACAGCGGCATGCCGTCGAACTTGGCGGTGGCTGGGTCTTGCACGTAGAAAACACCGCCGGCGGCATTGATCTCCTGCACGCCGCGCGATCCGTCCGAGCCGGTGCCCGAGAGCACGACGGCGATCGCCCGGTCGGCGAACTGCTCGGCCAGGCTGCTGAAGAAGGTGTCGATGGGCAGCGTCAGCCCGTGTTCGGGCTTGGGTGCGAGCTGCAGCCGGTCGCCGGCCACGCGCATCATCTTGCCCGGCGGGATCAGGTGCACGCGGTTGGGTGCCAGCGCCATGTCGTGCTCGGCCACGCACACCGGCATCTCGGTGTAGCGGCCCAGCAGGTCGGCCATCATGCTCTTGTGGTCCGGCGACAGGTGCTGGATCACGACGAAGGCGGCGCCGGTGTCCGGCGGCAGCGCCTTGAAGACGCGGGCCAGCGCGTCGAGCCCGCCGGCGGAAGCGCCGATGGCGACGACGCGCCCGGCGAAGAAGCCCGCGTGTTCGGGCAGCAGCGGTTCGGCGGCATCTGCCGCGGTCAGCACCGGCGTGTGCTCTTGGGTGTTTCCCGCCACCTTTACCCCGCCCTCCCGGGTCTCCCCGCTTGCCGGGGTCCGGTCGAGATGGTCCCCCTGATGCATGAGTATCGTTTCAGGCGACCTGTCTGGATAGACGCAGATCAAGCGTCCTGGCGCAGCACGCGCAGGATTTCCTCGCCGTAGGCCTCGAGCTTCTTCGTGCCGACACCGCTGATCGTGGCCAGTTCGTCGAGCGAAGCCGGGCGTTCGCGTGCCATCTCCGCCAGCGTGGCGTCGTGGAAGACGACGTAGGCCGGCACGTTGTGCTCGCGCGCGACCTCGCCGCGCCAGGCCTTCAGCGCCGTGAAGCGTGCGGTGGCGGCCTCGTCCAGCGGCAGCGGCGGCGGCTTGTCGGCGCTGGCGCGCGTGCGCGTGGTGCGGCCGCGCCGCGGCGTCTCGGCCGGCACGCGCAGCAGCAGCTGCACTTCGCCGCGCAGCACCTCGCGCGCGCTGGCGGTCAGCTCCAGCGTGTTGAACTCGCCTTCGGTGCGCAGATGGCCCAGCGCGATCAGCTGGCGCAGCACGCCGCGCCACTGCGTCTCGGCGACGTCGGCGCCGATGCCGAAGGTCGACAGTGTCTCGTGGCCGTACTGCGCGACCTTGTCGGTCTGCTTGCCGCGCAGCACGTCGACGAGATGGCCGGCGCCGAAACGCTGGCCGCCTTGCTGGCGGAAGCGGTAGACGCAGGACAGCGCCTTGCGCGCCGCTTCGGTGGCGTCCCAGGTGGCCGGCGGCGCCAGGCAGTTGTCGCAGTTGCCGCAACGCAGCCTGGGCACCGCGCCGGCGTGCTCGTCGCCTTCGCCATACCGCTCGCCGAAGTAGCCGAGCAGGCGCACGCGGCGGCAGTCATGCGCCTCGGCCAGCGCCAGCAGCGCGTCGAGCTTGCCGCGCTGCAGGTGCTTGAACTCCTCGTCGGCCTCGCCGTCGTCGATCATGCGGCGCTGGTTGACGACGTCGGCCAGGCCGTAGGTCATCCAGGCGTCGGCGGGCAGGCCGTCGCGGCCGGCGCGGCCGGTCTCCTGGTAGTAGGCCTCGATGTTCTTCGGCAGGTCGAGGTGGGCGACGAAACGCACGTCGGGCTTGTCGATGCCCATGCCGAAGGCGATCGTCGCGACCATCACCAGGCCGTCCTCGCGCAGGAAGCGGTCCTGGTGCCGGCGGCGCGTCTCGGCGTCCAGGCCGGCGTGATACGGCAGCGCCGGGATGCCTTCGTCGCTGAGCCAGGCGGCGGTGTCCTCGACCTTCTTGCGGCTCTGGCAGTAGACGATGCCGGCGTCGCCCTCGTGCTCGTCGCGCAGGAAACGCAGCAGCTGGCGCTTGGGTTCGTCCTTCTCGACGATCGTGTAGCGGATGTTCGGCCGGTCGAAGCTGGAGACGAAGCGGCGCGCGTCCTCCAGCTTCAGCCGCGCGACGATGTCCTCGCGCGTGTGGGCGTCGGCGGTGGCCGTCAGCGCCATGCGCGGCACCTGCGGGAAACGCTCGTGCAGCGCCGACAGGCCCAGGTATTCCTCGCGGAAGTCGTGGCCCCACTGGCTGACGCAGTGGGCCTCGTCGATCGCGAACAGCGCCAGCCGGTCGCGTTCGGCCAGCGACTCCAGCATCGCCAGGAAACGCGGCGTCAGGATGCGTTCGGGCGCGGCGTAGAGCAGCACCAGGCGGCCGGCGAGCAGATCGCGCTCGATGCGCCGCGCCTCGTCGCCGTCGAGCGTGCTGTTCAGGAAGGCCGCGGGCACGCCGACCTCGTCGAGCGCGCCGACCTGATCGTGCATCAGCGCGATCAGCGGCGAGACGACGACGGTGACACCCTGGCCGGCACGGTGGCGCAGGATCGCCGGCACCTGGTAGCACAGGCTCTTGCCGCCGCCGGTGGGCATCAGCACCAGGGCGTCGCCGCCGGCGGCCACGTGCTCGACGATCTCGCGCTGGCGGCCGCGGAAGGCGGTGTAGCCGAACACCTCGTGCAGCACCTGCTGCGCGGGATCGGCCTCGACGGGGGCGGGACTCATGGAGGGGCCGGATGGTACGCGAGCCGTGCCGCGGCATCGGCGCGCCCTCGCGAGGGGGATGTTCCCACCGGGAGGGGTGATGCGCCGAACCGGGCCCCGGCGGGCGGGGCGGCCGGTATCATCGGCGCCCAGTGCCGGCCTTCGCGCCGGCGTCCGTGTTTCCCCTCTCGTCTTCGCCCACCCCAGGAGGGCATCCCCCATGGCCTCGGTCAACAAAGTCATCCTCGTCGGCAACCTCGGCCGCGACCCCGAAGTGCGCTACGCCCCCAGCGGCTCGGCGATCTGCAACGTCACCATCGCCACCAGCCGCCAGTGGAAGGACAAGACCAGCGGCGAGCGCCAGGAAGAGACCGAGTGGCACCGCGTGGTGTTCTACGACCGCCTGGCCGAGATCGCCGGTGAATACCTGAAGAAGGGCCGCCCGGTTTACGTCGAAGGCCGCCTGAAGACCCGCAAGTGGACCGACAAGGACGGCGTCGAGAAGTACACGACCGAAATCATCGCGATGGAGATGCAGCTGCTCGGCGGCCGTGAAGGCGGCAGCGGTGGCGGCGGCGACTACGGCGGTGGCGACGACATGGGCGCCGCACCGGCGCGCCGCGCCCCGGCACCGCGCCCGCAGGCCCCCGCGCCGCGTGCCCCGGCGCCGCAGAAGTCGAGCACCGGCTTCGACGACATGGACGACGACATTCCGTTCTGAGTCAGCTGAGATCACGGCCCGCCACCTTCGGGTGCGCGGGCCGTTTCTATTTCCGGGCCTCTTTCGATGGATGAACTGCCGCTGGCCGCCGTGCTGGCCGAGATCGCGAGCGCGCGTGCCGCCCGCCCCGGGCTGGACTGGGCGGCGTTCGACCGCTGCGCGCCGGTCACGGCGGCACACGGCCGGCGCTCCAGCTTCCCCTGGCATCTGACGGCCAGCGTCTTCGTCGTCGATGCCGCCGGCCGGCGCACCTTGCTCGTCGAGCACCCGACGCTGAGCCGGCTGCTTCAGCCCGGCGGCCACCTCGAAGCCGGCGAGACGCTGCGCCAGGCCGCTGCGCGCGAGCTGCGCGAGGAATGCGGCGCCGCGATCGCCGGCGTCGCCGTGCTGGACGAAAGGGCCATCGACGTCGACCTGCACGCCATCCCCGCCAACCCGCGCAAGGGTGAGCCGGAGCACTGGCACCTGGACTTCTGCTTCATCGCCCGCCTGAGCGCCGACGTGCCGGCCGACGGCGAACTGCCGACACGCTGGCTGGCGCTGGACGCCGAGCCGGTGCGGGCCCATGCCCGGCTGGCGCGCATCGCCACGGGCCTGTCCCTGGATCAAGCTCCTGCATACCACCGGGGGTAGATTGAGGCCTCCACTCCAGGAGGCGACGATGTTCCCGACCCGCACTGCCTTCGTGTTCGCCGCCGCGGCGCTGGCTGCCGCGGCCGTCTGCGCGCAGACCCCGGCGCCGGCCGCGCCGGCCAGCGCACCCGCTGCCGGCATAGGCCCCGGAATGGGCCCGGGCATGGGCGGCGGCATGGGGCCGGTGGGTGGTCGCGGCCCGGGCGCGGGGCGTTGGGGCCCGGGCGTGACACCCGGCTGGGCGCTGATGACGCCCGAGGAACGTGCCGCGCACCAGACGAAGATGCGGTCGATGACGACGCGCGCCGACTGCCGCGCCTACGTCGAGCAGCACCACGCCGACATGGCCGCACGCGCCAAGGAGCGCGGTGTTGCGGTGCCGGCGATGCCGCGCCGCGATCCCTGCGCCGGCCTGCCCGGCTGACGGCCCGTTCCGCGCGACTTCCGACACGTTGCCGCGGGCTTCGTGGGTGCCGATTTGATACCCTGTGGGGTATGAATTATGATGCGGCCATGAACCCCGTCGCCCGCGCCTTCGTCCGCAGCGCCCTGCTGCCGGCCCTGCTCGCCGGCCTGGCCGCCGCCTCCGTGTCCGCCGCGCCGCCGGCGGTGCCGGTGGTCGTCGTCGGCCCGGCCGCCGCGGCTGGTGGTTTCGAGATCGACGCCAGCCTGCAGGCGCTGCGCCAGAGCACGCTCGGCGCCCAGGTCTCGGGCAACGTGCTGCAGCTGGCGGTGAAGGCCGGCGACCGCGTCAAGGCCGGCCAGTTGATTGCACGCATCGACGAACGCGACGCCCAGGCCGGCTTGCTGCGCAGCGAAGCCGGCGTCGCCCAGGCCGACGCCGAGTGGCGCAACGCCTCGCTGCAGCTGCAGCGCACGCGTGATCTGCGTGGCCAGGGCTTCGTCAGCCAGGCTGCGCTCGACGTCGCCGAGACCCAGGCCCGCGCCGCGCAGGCCGGCCTGGAACAGGCGCGCGCCGCGCGCACCCAGGCGGCGCTGGCGCGTGGTTTCACCGCCGTCGTTGCGCCGTTCGACGCCGTCGTTCAGGCCACGCACGTCGAGGCCGGCGACCTGGCCAGCGCCGGGCGTGCGATCGCCACCGTCTACGCGCCGGGCGCGCTGCGCGCCGTCGTGCAGCTGCCGGCCTCGCGTTCGGCGGCGGCGCGTGCGGCGGCCGGCATCGAGGTCGTGCTGCCCGACGGCCGACGTGTCGCGCCGGTCGCCAAGACCGAGCTGCCGGCCACCGACGCCGTCTCGCAGACCGTCGAATGGCGGCTGGACCTGCCGCCGACGGCGACGCCCGGCCTCGCGCCCGGCCAGAACGTGCGCGTGCGTTTCGCCGGCGTCTCCGGCGCCGCCGCCCCCGCAGGCCGGCTGGCGGTGCCGGCGGCAGCGCTGCTGCGCCGCGGCGAACTGAGCGCGGTCTACGTGCAGCGCGGCGAAGGTTTCGTGCTGCAGGCCGTGCGTGCCGGCGCGACGGCCGGCGACACGGTCGAGATCCTCGCCGGCCTGAAGGGCGGTGAACGGGTCGCCGCCGACGCCGTGCGCGCCGGCCTGGCCGGCGCGGTGGCCGCCAAGTGAGCGAGCCCGCCGTGAGCGACAGCGCCCCGCTGGGCATCGCCGGCCGCCTGGCGCGCGCCTTCCAGGCCAACGCGATCACGCCGCTGCTGGCGCTGGTGGCGCTGCTGCTGGGCCTGTTCGCGGTGCTGGTGACGCCGCGCGAGGAGGAGCCGCAGATCAACGTCACGATGGCCAACGTGCTGATCCCGTTCCCGGGCGCCTCGTCGGCCGACGTGCAGAACATGGTCGCGCGCCCGGCCGAACAGGTGCTGGGCCAGATCGCCGGCATCGAGCACACGTACTCGGTCTCGCGCCCCGGGATGGCGGTGCTGACGGTGCAGTTCGAGGTCGGCGTGCCCCGCACCGAGGCCCTGGTGCGGCTGTACGACGTGCTCGACGCCAACCAGGACTGGCTGCCCGCCGGCCTGGGCACGCTGCCCCCGATCGTCAAGCCCAAGGGCATCGACGACGTGCCGGTGCTGGCGCTGACGCTGTGGAGCCGCGACGACCGCGCCGCCGCTGACCTGGAGCGTGTCGCGCACGCGTTGGAGGCCGAACTCAAGCGTGTGCCCGGCGCACGCGAGGTGCAGACGATCGGCGGCCCGGGCCGCGCGGTCCAGGTGACGCTGCAGCCGGCACGGCTGCGCGAGCGCGGCGTCGACATCCTGCGCCTGAAGCGCACGCTGGCCGCGGCCAACCAGGGCATGCCGGCCGGCAGCGTGATCGACGAGCACGGCGGCGCGCTGACGGTCGAGACCGGCGAGTTCCTGCGCTCGGCCGCCGAGGTCGGGGAACTGGTCGTCGGCACGCACGCCGGGCGCCCGGTCTATCTGCGCGAGGTGGCCGAGGTCACGGACGGCGCGGCCCAGCCCTCGCGCTACGTCTGGTTCACGCCCGGCGGTGCCGGCGAGACCGGCGCGAGCGGCGCCAGCGGCGCCGCGGGCGGCCACCCGGCGGTGACGCTGACGCTGACGAAGAAACCCGGCACCAACGCGGTGGACGTCGCGCGCGCGGCGCGCGAACGTGTCGACGCCTTGCGCAACGGCCTGCTGCCCGACGGCATCGAGGCGACGGTGACACGCGACTACGGCGCCACCGCCGCCGAGAAGGCGAACAAGCTGATCAGCAAGCTGGTCTTCGCCACCGGCTCGGTGATCCTGCTCGTCGGCCTGGCGCTGGGCCGGCGCGAGGCAGTGATCGTCGGCGCCGCCGTCGTGCTGACGCTGGCGGCGACGCTGTTCGCCAGCTGGGCCTGGGGCTTCACGCTGAACCGCGTGTCGCTGTTCGCGCTGATCTTCTCGATCGGCATCCTCGTCGACGACGCCATCGTCGTGGTCGAGAACATCCACCGCCACCAGCGGCTGGAGCCCGGCCGGCCGCTCGCCGCGATCATCCCGGCGGCGGTCGACGAGGTCGGCGGGCCGACGATCCTGGCGACGATGACCGTCATCGCGGCGCTGCTGCCGATGGCTTTCGTCAGCGGGCTGATGGGCCCGTACATGAGCCCGATCCCGATCAACTCCAGCCTGGGCATGGCGATCTCGCTGGCCATCGCCTTCACGGTGACGCCGTGGCTGGCGCTGAAGCTGATGAAGCCGCACGGCGCCGCGGCGCACGGCGGCCGCGCCGAGGCGCTGGCCGGGCGGCTGCAGGGCTTCTTCGCGCGGCTGCTGCAGCCGCTGCTGGACAGCGCGCGCAAGCGCTGGCTGCTGCTCGCCGGCATCGTCGCCGCGCTCGTGCTGTCGGTCGGCCTGGCCGCCGTGCAGTGGGTGGTGCTGAAGATGCTGCCCTTCGACAACAAGAGCGAGTTCGCGCTCGTCGTCGACATGCCGGCCGGCACGCCGCTGGAAGACACCGCGGCGACGCTGCACGAGCTCGGCGCCTACCTCGCCGCCCAGCCCGAGGTGCGCGACCTGCAGGGTTACGCCGGCACCGCCAGCCCGATCACCTTCAACGGCCTGGTGCGCCAGTACTACCAACGTGCCGACGCCGAGCAGGGCGAGCTGCAGGTCAATCTGGTCGACAAGTCCGAGCGCCACGAGCAGAGCCACGCGATCGCGCAGCGCCTGCGCCCGGAGCTGCAAAAGATCGCCGCGCGCCGCGGCGCCAAGCTCAAGCTCGTCGAGGTGCCGCCCGGCCCGCCGGTGATGAGCCCGATCGTCGCCGAGGTCTACGGCCCCGACGAGGCCGGCCGCCAGCAACTCGCCGCGCGGCTGGAGCAGGCCTTCCACGCGACGCCCGACGTCACGTCGATCGACAGCTCGTTGCACGCCGACGCGCCGCGCGCCTTCCTGCGTGTGAACCGGCAGCGCGCCGAGACGCTGGGCATCGCGGTGGCCGACATCGCCGCCACGGTGCAGGGCGCGCTGTCGGGCGCCGACGCCGCCTGGCTGCACGACGGCCAGTCCAAGTACCCGGTGCCGGTGCGGCTGCAGCTGCCGCGCGAGGCCCAGGTCGGCCTGGATGCGCTGCTGGCCCTGCCGCTGCGCAGTGCCTCCGGGGCGCTGGTGCCGCTGTCGGAGCTGGTTCGGGTCGAACGCGGCGTCGTCGACAAGCCGCTCTACACCAAGGACCTGCAGGGCGTGAGCTACGTCTACGGTGACGTCGGCGCCGGCGGCGCGACGCCCGACTCGCCGCTGTACGGCCTGTTCGGCATCCGCTCGCGGCTGACCGACGCGGCGCTGCCGAACGCCGGCCCGCTGGGCGAGTACTGGATCCGCCAGCCCGCCAATCCCTACGCCGAGTACGCGCTGAAGTGGGACGGCGAGTGGCAGATCACCTACGAGACCTTCCGCGACATGGGCGCGGCCTACGGCGTCGGGCTGGTGCTGATCTACCTGCTGGTCGTCGCCCAGTTCCGCAGCTACCTCGCGCCGCTGGTGATCATGGCGCCGATCCCGCTGACGATCATCGGCGTGATGCCCGGCCACGCGCTGCTGGGCATGCAGTTCACCGCCACCTCGATGATCGGGATGATCGCGCTGGCCGGGATCATCGTGCGCAACTCGATCCTGCTCGTCGACTTCATCGAGCTGCAGGCCGCACGCGGCGTGGCGTTCAAGCAGGCGGTCATCGACGCCGCCGCGGTGCGCGCCCAGCCGATCGCGCTGACCGGCCTGGCGGCGATGACCGGCGTGCTCTTCATCCTCGACGACCCGATCTTCAACGGCCTCGCGATCTCGCTGCTGTTCGGCATCGCCGTGTCCACGCTGCTGACGCTGGTCGTGATCCCGGTCCTGTACTACGCGCTTTTCCGCCGGCGCCACGAGACCCCACCCGCAACCGAAGGAGCCTGACGATGACCGTCGACCGCCTGATCCGCGTCTTCGCGGGCAGCTTCATCCTGATCTCGCTGGCGCTGGGCGCGCCGGCCAGCCCGCTGTTCGTCAGCGAATGGTGGCTGGCCTTCACCGCCTTCGTCGGCCTGAACCTGTTCCAGTTCGGCTTCACCGACGTCTGCCCGCTGGGCATCGTGCTGAAGAAGCTGGGCGTCCCCGTCACCAAACGTGCTTGAGGTAGGACAATGGGGGTACACGATCCATCCGCCCCGTCCCCGGAGCCCTGCCCCATGAGCTCGCTCGTCGACACCACCAGCCGCACCGACATCCTGAACCGCCTCAAGCGTGCCGAGGGTCAGTTGCGGGGCATCCAGCGCATGGTCGAGGAAGGTGAACCCTGCCTCGAGATCGCCGGCCAGATGTCGGCCGTGCGCAAGGCGCTGGACAGCACCTACGTGCGCATGACGGTGTGCTTCATGCAGCAGGAACTGCAGCAGCGCCTGTCGCTGGCCGAGTCGCGCGAGGACGAACTCGCCGCGGTGCTGGCCGACGTGCAGAACCTGCTGTCCAAGGTGCGCTGAGCCCGCGGGCGAAGCCACGCGCGGGCGCCTGTCGGCCCGCTCTCGAACCGAAGAACCTCCGGCCCTGCCGCGTGCGGGGCCGGCCGGCGTCGCGCCTGCCGCGCGCGCCGGTTTGCCCATGGCCCCACGCATGTCCCGTCCCGACGCGCTGAAGTTCCTCCACCCCGGCTGGTTCACCACCGTGATGGGCCTGTGCGGCCTGTCGCTCGCCTGGCACCGCGCAGTGCCGCTGATGGGCGAGATGGCCGGCGCGATCGCGCTGGCCCTGGGCGCGCTGGCCGCGCTCGTCTTCCTGGCGCTGGCCGGGGCCTTCGTGCTGCGCCTGTCGCGCCACCCCGAGGCCTGGCGCGAGGACCGGCGCCACCCGGTGCGCTACCCCTTCGTCGCCGCGATGCCGGTGGCCGTGATCCTGCTGGCGACGGTGGCCACCGCGCTGCTCGGCCCGGCGCGCTGGATCGAGGCCGTCTGGTGGCTGGGCTGCCTGGGGCAACTGGTCGTCACCGCCTGGGTGCTGCAGCACTGGTGGCACGACGCCCAGTCCGGCGGCCTGCAGTGGCCCGGCGTCACGCCGGCGATGCTGATCCCGGTGGTCGGCAACGTGCTGGCGCCGCTGGCCGGCGTGCCGCTGGGGCGGGTCGAATGGTCGGCGGCGCAGTTCGGCGTCGGCCTGGTGTTCTGGCCGGTGGTCATCGGCCTGCTGGCCACGCGTGTGGCGCTGCGCGGGCCCTGGCCCGAGCGGCTGCGGCCCACGGCCTTCATCCTCGTGGCGCCGCCGGCGGTCGTCGGGCTGTCGGCGCTGCAGTTCGGCGCCTCGCCGCTGCTGGGCTGGATGTGCTGGGGCGCGGCGGCCTTCGCCGTCGTCTGGGCCGGCACGCAGGCGCGGCGCATCGCGGCGCTGCCGTTCGCGCTGCCGCACTGGGGGCTGTCGTTCCCGCTGGCGGCGTTCGCGGCGCTGACACTGCGCCTGGCCGAGCCCGGCAGTGCGCTGGCCGCGTTCGCGCCGGTGGCGCTGGCGCTGGCCTCGCTGGTCATCGCCTGGCTGGCGCTGGCGACGTTGCGTGGCCTGCGCGACGGCTCGCTGCTGGCGCCCGAGCCGGTGGCGACGATCCAGCCGGTGGCGGGCTGATCCGGCGCGCCTTCAGCGCGCCAGCGGCGTGACCGGTGCCGTTCCCGGCAGGTCGGCGAGGTGGGCGTCGTCGCCCCAGTTCTCGATCTCCAGCGCACCGTCGCGCCAGCGCAGGCGGTTCAGGCCGGTGTTCGGGATCGGGCAGGCGCGTGCGCCGTCCAGCGGCTCGGCGCGTGCATGGCGCCACAGCATGTCGAGCACGCCGCCGTGCGTGACGACGGCGACACGTTCGCCAACGTGCACCCTCGCCAGGCGGGCGACGGCGTCGAGCACGCGGGCGCTGAAGTCGCGCACGCTCTCGCCGCCGGGCAGCGCGAAGTCGGCGCGGCGTTCGGTCCAGCGCGCCCAGAGCTCGGCGTGCTCCAGCCGGATCGTCGGCACGTCCAGGCCTTCGAGGATGCCGAAGCCCTGCTCGCGCAGCCCGGGCTCAGGGCGCGTGCCCAGCTTCCAGGTGCGCGCCAGCGGCTCGGCGGTCTGCATCGCCCGCGTCAGGTCGCTGGCGTAGAGCGCGGCCACCACTTCCGGCGCCAGGCGCTCGGCGAGGCGTTCGGCCTGCAGCCGGCCGGTGGAATTGAGCGGCACGTCGATGCGGCCCTGGAAACGCTGCTGGCGGTTCCAGTCGGTCTCGCCGTGGCGGATGAAGAGGAATTCGGTCATCGGCGGCGAGTATGCCGCCGGCTCAGAGCAGTTCGATGAGGCGTTGGGCGGCGCGTTCGGGGCTCTGCTCGTGCAGCAGATGGCCGCCGGGCCAGGTCTGCACCTCGGCCTGCGGCAGGTGGCGCTGCAGCACGCGGCGCAGCGGGCGCTCGCGGATCCAGCCGTCTTCGCGGCCGAGCACGAAGGCCGTCGGGCAGGGCAGCGCGGCGCAGCCGGGCAGCAGCGACGGCAGGTCGGCTGCGGCCATGAAGCTCATCGCGCCGCGCACGTGCGTCGGCTGCGCGAACAGCGTGCGGTAGAGGCGGCGTTCGGCCTCGGGCAGCTTGCTGCCGGTGGAGTCGAGCAGCCAGTCGAGCATGCCGGTGGGGCCCACGGCCCAGGCCAGCATCGAGGTCACTGGCGCCGAGGTCGCGAACGGGTGCACCAGCGGCGCCATCCACTGCATGTAATAGGCCGGCGGCGGCACCAGCGACGGCGCGAAGCCCAGCACCGCCTTCGGTGGCCGCGGCGCGTCCAGCGCCCAGCGCAGCGCCAGCGCGGCGCCGGCCGAGTGCCCGGCCACCAGCGCCGGGCGCGGCAGCTCCAGCGCCTGCAGCAGCGAGGCGATGGCCTCGCGCAGCCGTGGCAGCGTCAGCGCGTCGAAACGGGCGCCGGTCGTGAAGCCGTGGCCCGGCAGGTCGGGCGCGACGATGGTGCCGTGGGCCACCAGGTGCGGCAGCATGCCGGCGAACGAGTGCGAGGAGCCGCCGGAGCCGTGCAGCAGCAGGATCACCGGGCCGCGGCCGGCGACCTGCACGTGCCAGTCGACCTCGCCGGTGCGCACCGAGCGGCTGAACTCGCGCAGCGGCCAGTCGGGGGGCGGCAGGCTCATCGGGGGCACCCGCGCACGGTAGGCGGGCCGAAGACGGGGCGGGGCATGGCGGCCGAGCATAGCCGCCCGCCGCACCCGGCCGCTTCACGCCGCGCAAGCCGGCTGCCGGGGCCCCGGGGTGGCCGCAAACCGCATAAGGATCGGCGATTTCATTCGTTCTTCGGCGTCTTGCTCGTTCCTAGCATGCATCGCATCCCCGACCGAACGGATCCCGCATGAACACCACCCGCTTCCCCTGGCGCGCCACGCTGGCCGCCGCCACGCTGGCCATCGCCACCGCCGGCGCCTGGGCCAAGGACGTGACGCTGCTGAACGTCTCCTACGACCCGACGCGCGAGCTCTACCAGGACTTCAACAAGGCGTTCGCCGCGCACTGGAAGGCCAGGACCGGCGACAACGTGACGATCAAGCAGTCGCACGGCGGCTCGGGCAAGCAGGCGCGGTCGGTCATCGACGGCCTGGACGCCGACGTCGTCACGCTGGCGCTGGCCTACGACATCGACGAGATCGCCGCCAAGGCCGGGCTGCTGGCGCCGGACTGGCAGAAGCGCCTGAAGCACAACAGCGCGCCGTACACCTCGACCATCGTGTTCCTGGTGCGCAAGGGCAACCCGAAAGGCATCAAGGACTGGGACGACCTGGCCAAGCCCGGCATCGGCGTCATCACGCCCAACCCCAAGACCTCCGGCGGCGCGCGCTGGAACTACCTCGCCGCCTGGGGCTACGCGCTGAAGAAGTACGGCTCCGAGGCCAAGGCGCAGGAGTTCGTCGGCAAGGTCCTCGCCAACGTGCCGGTGCTCGACAGCGGCGCCCGCGGCTCGACCACCACCTTCGTCGAACGCGGTGTCGGCGACGTGCTGCTGGCCTGGGAGAACGAGGCGCTGCTGGCGCTGAAGGAACTGGGCCCGGACAAGTTCGACATCGTCGCGCCCTCGCTGTCCATCCTGGCCGAGCCGCCGGTGGCCGTGGTCGACAAGGTCGTCGACCGCAAGGGCACACGCGCCGTCGCCCAGGCCTATCTCGAGTACCTGTACTCGCCCGAGGGCCAGGACCTCGCCGGCCAGAACTACTACCGGCCTACCGACGCGAAGGTCGCGGCCAAGTACGCGGGCCAGTTCCCCAAGGTCACGCTGTTCACGATCGACCAGGTCTTCGGCGGCTGGGCCAAGGCGCAGAAGACCCACTTCGGCGACGGCGGCACCTTCGACCAGGTCTACGTGCGCCGCTGACCGCCGCCGGCCGCCGCCGGCGTGCGCAGGCACAGACGGCGGCCGCATAACGATCCTCGAAACGCTTCGTAGGCCGCGCACGGCCGCTGCCTACGATGCGTCGGCCTTTGCATTCCCCTCGCCAGCATGAGCAAACCGATGAAGCGCGGCCGAACGGCACGGCGCGTGGAGGCCTGATGCCGTTCTCCCGCGCGCTGCTGCGCCGCCACACCGTCCTGCCCGGCTTCGATCTCGCGTTCGGCTTCGCGCTGTTCTACGTCTGCCTGATCGTGCTGATCCCGCTGTCGGCGGCCTTCCTGAAGACGGCGACGCTGAGTTGGGACGCCTTCGTCGCGGCGACGATGTCGCCGCGTGTCGTCGCCTCGTACCGGCTGACCTTCGGCGCGTCGCTGGCGGCGGCGCTGGTCAACGCCGTGTTCGGCATGCTGGTGGCCTGGGTGCTGGTGCGCTACCGCTTCCCGGGGCGGCGTTTCGTCGACGCGCTGGTGGACCTGCCGTTCGCGCTGCCGACCGCGGTCGCCGGCATCGCGCTGACGGCGATCTACGCCGGCAACGGGCTCATCGGCCAGTGGCTGCCGTTCAAGGTGGCGTTCACGCCGGTGGGCGTGTTCGTGGCGCTCGTGTTCATCGGTCTGCCCTTCGTCGTGCGCACCGTGCAGCCGGTGCTGGAGGACGTGAACCGCGAGTTCGAGGAAGCCGCCGCGACGCTGGGCGCGACACGCTGGCAGACGGCGACCCGGGTCGTGCTGCCGATCGTCATGCCGGCGCTGCTGACCGGCTTCGCGCTGGCCTTCGCGCGTGCGCTGGGCGAGTACGGCTCGGTGATCTTCATCGCCGGCAACATGCCGATGGTCAGCGAGATCACGCCGCTGATCATCATCACCAAGCTCGAGCAGTACGACTACGCCGGCGCCACCGCGGTGGCGGTGGTGATGCTGACCGTGTCCTTCGCGCTGCTGCTCGTCATCAACGCGCTGCAGGCCTGGGCGCGCAAGCGGCAGGGGGGGGTATGAGACCTCAGGACTTGTCCGGGGCTCATTCCCGCCAGGCGGGACCGGCCGCAGGCCGAAGGGTGCCCCAATGAGACCTCAGGACTTGTCCGGGGCTCATTCCCGCCTGGCGGGACCGGCCGCAGGCCGTAGGCTGCCCCAATGAACACGACGACGACCCGGCTGCGTGGCGGCTGGCGCGCCGTCGTGCGGCGCAAGACGGAGCCCTGGCCGGTGGCCGCCCCGGCCGTCGAGCGCCGCCTGGGGCCTACCGAGGAGCCGGCCTGGGTGCGCCGGCTGCTGATCGGCACCGCGCTGGTGTTCCTGACGCTGTTCCTGTTCGTGCCGCTGGCCACCGTCTTCCACGAGGCGCTGAAGAAGGGCTGGGACGTCTACCTGGCGGCGATCGTCGAGCCCGACGCGCTCGCGGCGATCAAGTTGACGCTGGTGGCCGCGGCGATCAGCGTGCCGCTGAACCTCGTCTTCGGCATCGCCGCGGCCTGGTGCATCGCCAAGTTCGACTTCCGCGGCAAGAACCTGCTGCTGACGCTGATCGACCTGCCGTTCTCGGTGAGCCCGGTGATCGCCGGCCTGATCTACGTGCTCGTCTTCGGCATGCAGGGCTGGTTCGGCGGCTGGCTGCGCGAGCACGACCTGAAGGTCATCTTCGCCGTGCCGGGCATCGTGCTGGCCACCGTTTTCGTCACCTTCCCGTTCATCGCCCGCGAGCTGATCCCGCTGATGCAGGCGCAAGGCGTCGAGCAGGAGGAGGCGGCGCGTGTGCTGGGTGCCGGCGGCTGGCAGATCTTCCGCCGCGTGACGCTGCCCAACGTGAAGTGGGCGCTGCTGTACGGCGTGATCCTCTGCAACGCGCGGGCGATGGGCGAGTTCGGCGCGGTGAGCGTCGTCAGCGGCCACATCCGCGGCGAGACGAACACGATGCCGCTGCACATCGAGATCCTCTACAACGAATACCAGTTCGCCGCCGCCTTCGCGGTCGCGTCGCTGCTCGCGGCGCTGGCGCTGGTCACGCTGGTGCTGAAGTACGCCGTCGAGCAGCGTGTGAAGGCGACGATGAAGGGAGCTGCCGGTGAGCATTGAAGTCCGCAACCTGAAGAAGCGTTTCGGCAGCACGGTCGTCTGCGACGACCTCAACCTCGACATCCCGTCCGGCGAGCTGGTCGCGCTGCTGGGCCCCTCGGGCTCGGGCAAGACGACGCTGCTGCGCATCATCGCCGGGCTCGAGGTGCCGGACGCCGGCAGCGTGCACTTCCACGGCGAGGACGCGACGAACACCGACGTGCGCGAGCGCAACGTCGGCTTCGTCTTCCAGCACTACGCGCTGTTCGGTCACATGACGATCTTCGAGAACGTCGCCTTCGGCCTGCGCGTGCGGCCCAAGCACCGGCGCCCCGACGACGCGACGATCCGGCGCAAGGTGACCGAGCTGCTGGAGCTGGTGCAGCTGGGCCCGCTGCTCGACCGCTATCCGCACCAGCTCTCCGGCGGCCAGCGCCAGCGGGTGGCGCTGGCGCGGGCGCTGGCCGTCGAGCCGAAGGTGCTGCTGCTCGACGAGCCTTTCGGCGCGCTCGACGCCAAGGTGCGCAAGGAGCTGCGCCGCTGGCTGCGCCGGCTGCACGACGAGGTGCACGTGACCAGCGTCTTCGTCACCCACGACCAGGAGGAGGCGATGGAAGTCGCCGACCGCGTCGTCGTGATGAACGCCGGCCGCATCGAGCAGGAAGGCGCGCCCGACCAGGTCTACGACCACCCGGCGACGCCCTTCGTGCTGCAGTTCCTCGGCGACGTGAACCTGTTCCGCGGCCGCTTCGGCGTGCCCGACGGCGAGACCGGCTACGTGCGCCCGCACGAGCTGGACATCCTCGGCGAGGCCGCGCCCGACGCGCTGCCGGCGACGCTGGCGCACACGCTGACGGTGGGCGCGCACACGCGGCTGGAGTTCCGCCGTGGCGACGACGGCGGCTTCGTCGACGTCGAGATGCTGCGCGCCGACTACGTCGCGCTGCGCGAGCGCCTGGGGCTGGCCGTCGGCGGCCACTACCACCTGCGGCCGCGGCGCGTGACGCGCTTCGTGGCGGGGAGCGTTTAGGCGCTGCGGCTCAGCCTGCGGCGCCGGCGAGCGCCGCACCCAGCGGCGAACCGAGCACCGCCAGCGCCGCCACGTTGAGCATCACCGTCGCCCAGAACACGCGGCGGAAGGCCGGCTTGCTCGACTTGTGACGCAGCCACTGCTGCGCCAGCAGCGCGCCCGGCCAGCCGCCGAGCAGCGCCAGCGTGTGCAGCGTGCTCTCCGGCGTGCGCCAGGCGCCGCGCTCGGCGGCCGACTTGTCCTGCGCGTAGGCCAGGAAGGCGACGACGCTGGCGCCGAGGTACAGCCCGCCGACCCACAGCGGCAGCCGCCAGAGCACCGACAGGCCCAGGTACAGCAGCAGGAAGGCGGGGATCACGAACAGCGTGGCCGTGCCCCAGGCGGCCGGCCCCGGCCGCGCGGCGCGTGCCGCTGTTCTGCGTGGCACGAGCGGCTGGATCCTGGTCGCCCGCTTGCCCTTGGGCCCCTGCTCGATCTCGAACGACACCCGCTGGTCGACGCGTGGCCGCGGCGCGTCCCGGGGCCATTCCGAGATGTGCATGAAGATCGGTTCGCCGCCCTGGGTGGACTCGATGGTCCCGAAGCCGCGGTCGTCGTTCCAGCGGGTGAGCTTGCCGTCGAAACGGATGAGGGAAGAAGCCATGGCCGAGATCTAGCTGAAGCTAGCAAAGTCTAGCCTCTGGGTCATAGACTAGGTTAGAAATCAATAGAGGCCGTTCGCAAGGAGTCATCATGGACCCGGTCCGCAACCCGTTTGCGCCTGGCGCTGGAAGCCGTCCCCCCGAGTTGGCGGGACGGGAGGGCATTCTTCAAGACGCCCGGACCGCCATCCAGAGAGCGCTGCTCGGGAAGTCGAGCCGGTCGCAAATGCTGCTCGGCCTCCGAGGGGTGGGCAAGACGGTACTGCTCAACAAGATCGAGGAGATGGCCGAGTCTGCCGGCCACATCACCTCGGCGATCGAGGCGCCGGAGGGCAAGGCGCTGAGCGAGCTTCTCGTCCCGAAGATCAACCAAGCCGTCCGAAAGCTCTCCGCTGCCGAGAATGCCAAGGCCAAGGCGCATCAGGCACTGCGGGCTCTGCGCTCATTTTCTGCGGCGTTCAAGCTCACCTATGGCGAGATCTCGATATCGGTCGACCCGGAAGTCGGTGTTGCCGACAGCGGCGATCTGGAGGCGGACCTGCCGGAGCTGTTCGTGCGGGTTGGCGAGACCGCGAGGGCCGCAGGCAAGGCGTGGACTCTGCTGATCGACGAGGTGCAATACCTTCGTTCCTCGGACCTGGCGGCGCTGATCGTCGCCCTGCACAAGGCCAATCAGCGCGAATTGCCGGTGCTGTTCTTTGGTGCGGGGTTGCCGCAAGTCGCGGCACTGTCCGGGGACGCAAAGTCCTACGCCGAGCGCCTGTTTCACTATCCCGCGGTGGGTGCCCTCGGGAACGAGGATGCTGAAAGTGCGATCCGGCAGCCGATCGAAGACGAGGGCGAGCGCATCGAGAACGAAGCGCTGCACGAGATCGTGGCGAAAACCAAAGGCTACCCGTACTTTCTGCAGGAATGGGGATACCAATGCTGGAACATCGCCGAGAGATCGCCCATCACGCTGGCTGACGCCGTGCGGGCGGCAGGTGCGGCGACGAAGCGCCTCGACGACGGATTCTTCAAGGTGCGCTTCGACCGCTTGACGCCGAAGGAACGGGAATACGTGATTGCGATGGCCAAACTCGGGTCAGGGCCTTATCGATCGTCCGATGTCGCGGCCGCATTGAAGGAGACGCACCAAAGTCTCGGCCCGCGCCGGTCACAGATCATCAGCAAGGGAATGATCTACAGCCCATCGCATGGCGATATCGCATTCACGGTGCCGATGTTCGAGGAATACCTGGTTCGCAACTACGTCAAGAACGCTGCCGGCGATTGATCGCTGCCGCGCCGGTGGCCCGCACCGGGCGCATCGCCGTCACGACGCTCACGGCTCCACCACCACCCCCGCCGGCGCCGCCAGCGCCCGGTCGACGAGCGCCCGGTCCAGCGGTGCCGCGAAAGTGCGGATGAAGTCGTAGACGTAGTCGCGCAGGTAGGCGCCGCGGCGCAGGCCGACGTGCGTCATGTTGGTGGCGAACAGGTGGCGCGCGTCGATCGCGCGCAGCCCCGGGTCGCGCTGCTCGTCCCAGGCCATCGCGGCGATGATGCCCACGCCCATGCCCAGCTCGACGTAGGTCTTGATGACGTCGGCGTCCATTGCCGACAGCACCAGGTCCAGCACCAGTCCCTTCTGGCTGAAGGCCTCGTCGATCTGGCTGCGGCCGGTGTAGCCGGGTTCGTAGGTGATCAGCGGGAACTCCGCCAGCCGCTCCAGCGTCAGCGGCACGCCGCGTTCGGCCTCCTGCGCGAGCACGTGCCCCGCCGGCACGACGACCGAGTGCGTCCAGCGGTAGCAGGGCAGCGCGACCAGGTCCGGGCAGGTGGCGATCAGCGCGGTGGCCACACCCAGGTCGGCCTCGCCTTCGAGCAGCAGCTCGGCCACCTGCTGCGGCGAGCCCTGGTGCAGGCGCAGCTGCACGTCGGGGTGCGCGGCGCGGAAGTCGCGCACCGCCGTCGGCAGCGCGTAGCGCGCCTGCGAGTGCGTCGCGGCGATGACCAGCGTGCCCTTGCCCTGCCCGGCGTAGTCGTCGCCGGCGCGCTTGAGGTTGTCGGCCTCCTGCAGCAGGCGCTCGACGATCGGCAGGATGGTCGCGCCCGGCGCCGTCAGCCCGGTCAGCCGCTTGCCGGCGCGCACGAAGATGTCGACGCCGAGCTCGGTCTCCAGCTCGCGGATCTGGCGGCTCACGCCGGGCTGCGAGGTGTGCAGCACCTGCGCCACCTCGGTGAGGTTGAAGCCCCGGCGCACCGTCTCGCGCACCGACCGCAGCTGCTGGAAGTTCACGCCGGCCTCCTGGAAGGAACGCGGCGATTATTCGCGCCGCCGGCGCGCCACGCGCCCCTTCAGCTGCGGGCGGCCGAGCCGTGGTCGAACACCGCCACCGCCTCCGACAGCGCCACCGCCTGCTGGCGCAGGCTGGCGGCGGCGGCGGCCGTCTCCTCGACGAGCGCGGCGTTCTGCTGTGTCGAGCGGTCGAGCTCGTTGACGGCCACGTTGACCTGGCCGATGCCTTCGCTCTGCTCGCGTGCGGCGGCGCTGATCTCGGCCAGCAGGTCGCCGACGCGGTGCACCTGCTGCACCAGGCGCTCCATCGCCGCGCCGGTGTCGCCGGCCTGGCGGTTGCCGGCCTCCACGCGTTCCTGCGACTCGGTGATCAGGCGCTTGATCTCGCGTGCCGCGTCGGCCGAGCGTTTGGCCAGCGCGCGCACCTCGCCGGCCACGACGGCGAAGCCGCGGCCCTGCTCGCCGGCGCGTGCGGCCTCCACCGCGGCGTTCAGCGCCAGCAGGTTGGTCTGGAAGGCGATGCCGTCGATGACGCCGACGATCTCGCCGATGCGTGCCGAGCTGCCGCTGATCTCGGTCATCGTGGCCACCATCTGGCCGACAGCCTGGCCGCCGTGCGCGGCCGCGGCGGTGGCCTCCTCGGCCAGATCGTGCGCGGAGGCGGCGCTGTCGGCCGTCTGGCGCACGTTGCCGGTCATCTGCTGCATCGACGCCGCGGCCTGCTGCAGGCTGGCGGCGGTCTGTTCGGTGCGCTGCGACAGGTCGAGGTTGCCGGCGGCGATCTCGCGGCTGGCGTTGCCCAGGCCGTCGACCTGCTGCGCGACGTCGTCGACCAGCGAGCGCAGGTTCAGGCCGGCCTGGTTCACCGAGCGCAGCAGCATGCCGACGTCGTCGGCGCGGTCCAGCAGCTGCGTGCTGCCGGGCTGGCCGGTGGCGACCTTCAGCGCCTGCTCGGCGGCGACACGGATCGGCTGCGTGACCTGCTGGCGCAGCCACAGCCCGCCGGCCAGGCCGCCGACGCCCGCGGCGGCAGCCACGGCGGCGAGCACCTCGGCCGGAGCGCCGGCCACCGCCGCGGCAGCCACCGCCGGCAGCGCCGCCACCATCACGCCCAGCCGCACGCGCCAGGCCAGCGACATGCGCTGGCGCAGCGACAGCAGCCTGCCGACGCCGGTTCGCACCAGCAGGCCGGCCTCGATCGCCAGGCCCTTGGCGCGGCCTTCGCGGATCTCCTGGTACAGCGCCTCCGCGCCCTGGATCTCCTCGGGCGTCGGCCGCGTGCGCACCGACAGGTGGCCGACGATGCGGCCGTCGCGCACGATCGGCGCGACGTTGGCGCGCACCCAGTAGTGGTCGCCGTTCTTGCGCCGGTTCTTGACGATGCCGGTCCAGGCCTGGCCGGACTTCAGCGTCGCCCACATGTCGGCGAAGGCCGCCGGCGGCACGTCGGGGTGGCGCACGATGTTGTGCGCCTTGCCGACGAGCTCCTCCCGGCTGTAGCCCGAGATCGCCACGAACGCCGCGTTGGCGTAGGTGATCTTGCCGCGCGGATCGGTCATCGACATCAACGTCGTGCCGTCCGGGAACGGGTGCTCGCGCTGGGTCACGGGCAGGTTCTGGCGCATGTTGGCTTATTCTGGTCTAGGCGTTGACGGGAGGCCTTGTGCCGCCTGCGTTGGGCGAACACTGTCCAGGACATCCCGGGCTATCGACGCGCCTGTCGCCAGCTTGAGCTTGTGCGTCCGGGGATTTGTCCTAGCGCAAAACGGGGTCCGCGCCGTTCCACAGGCTGGGATGGCTGTACACGCCGTCCAGCGGCAGGCGCCGCCCGGCGAGGTGGTCCTCGATGCACTGCAGCGCCAGCGGGCTGCGCAGCCGCGCGGCCTGGGCGCGGATCTCGTCGGCCGTCAGCCACAGCGTGCGCACGATGCCGCTGTCCAGCGCCCGGCCCGGCAGCGGCTCGCCGACGCGCCCGGCGTAGGCGATGCGCAGATAGGTGCGGTCGTCACCGGGCCGCGGCGTGAACCGCGACAGGTACAGCCCGAGGAGCGCCTCGGGCGTGAAGGCGCGTGCGGTCTCCTCGAGCGTCTCGCGCACCACCGCCTCGAGCGGCGACTCGCCGCACTCGAGGTGCCCGGCCGGGTTGTTCAGGCGCAGGCCGTCGGGCGTCTGCTCCTCGACGAGCAGATAGCGTCCGTCGTGCTCGACGGCGGCGGCCACGGTGACGAAGGGGGTCCAGCGGGTGCTCGGCATCGGCGGATCGTAGCGGCGACTTGTGGTAGCTTCCGACGCCCCCGGGCGCCGGCACCAGACGCCCGCGGCGGCCAATTCACCAACGTAGGTTAGGAGATCCCCATGCTGATCGGGGTGCCGCTGGAGACGGCGCAGGGCGAGACGCGTGTCGCCGTCACGCCAGAGACGGCGAAGAAACTGAAGGCCCAGGGCCACACCGTGAAGGTGCAGAGCGGCGCGGGCGTGGCGGCGAGTGCGCCGGACGAGGCCTACACGGCCGTCGGCGCGGAGATCTGCGACCGTGCGACGGCGTTCGGCTGCGAGCTGGTGCTCAAGGTGCGCAGCCCGGATGCGCAGGAGCTCGCGCTGATGAAGCCGGGCACGACGCTGGTCGGCATGCTGAACCCGTTCGACAAGCCTGGGCTGCAGGCCCTGGCCTCGGCCGGCCTGACCGCCTTCGCGCTCGAGGCTGCGCCGCGCACGACGCGGGCGCAGAGCATGGACGTGCTGTCCAGCCAGGCCAACATCGGCGGCTACAAGGCCGTGATGATGGCCGCCGACAAGTACCAGCGCCTGTTCCCGATGCTGATGACCGCCGCCGGCACGATCAAGGCCGCGCGTGTCGTCATCCTCGGCGTCGGCGTCGCCGGGCTGCAGGCCATCGCCACGGCCAAGCGCCTGGGCGCGGTCATCGAGGCCTCCGACGTGCGTCCGAGCGTCAAGGAGCAGGTCGAGTCGCTGGGCGCCAAGTTCATCGAGGTGCCTTACGAGACGCCCGAGGAGAAGGAAGCCGCCGAAGGTGTCGGCGGCTACGCCCGCCCGATGCCGCAGAGCTGGCTGGACCGCCAGAAGGTCGAGGTCGCCAAGCGCGTCGCGCAGGCCGACATCGTCATCTCGACGGCGCTGATCCCGGGCCGCGCGGCGCCGGTGCTCGTCACCGAGGACATGGTCAGGAGCATGAAGCCGGGCTCGGTGATCGTCGACATGGCCGCTGGCCGCGGCGCCGACGGCGTCGGTGGCAACTGCCCGCTGACCGAGGCCGGCAAGACGGTGACCAAGCACGGCGTGACGATCATCGGCGAGACCAACCTGCCGGCGCTCGTCGCGGCGGACAGCTCCAGCCTGTACGCGCGCAACGTGCTCGATTTCCTGAAGCTCGTCATCACCAAGGAAGGCGCGCTGCACGTGCCGGCCGACGACGACATCGTGCTCGCCTGCCTGATGGCGCAGGGCGGCGAACTGAAGAAGAACTGAAGGAGGCGGCGATGGAAATCGTGAGCCCGACCGTCACGAACCTGATCATCTTCGCGCTGGCGATCTACGTCGGCTACCACGTGGTGTGGAACGTGACGCCCGCGCTGCACACGCCGCTGATGGCGGTGACGAACGCGATCTCGGCGATCGTCATCGTCGGCGCGATGCTGGCGGCAGCGCTGACCGAGACCGACCTGGGCAAGACCATGGGCGTGCTGGCCGTCGCGCTGTGCGCGGTCAACGTCTTCGGCGGCTTCCTGGTCACGCGGCGGATGCTGGAGATGTTCAAGAAGAAGGACCGCAAGCCGGCGGCGGAGGCCAAGAAGTGAGCCTGAATCTCGTCACGCTGCTCTACCTCGTCGCCAGCATCTGCTTCATCCAGGCGCTGAAGGGCCTGTCGCACCCGACGACCTCGATCCGCGGCAACGTCTTCGGCATGGTCGGCATGACCATCGCCGTGCTGACCACCGCGGCGCTCATCGTCAAGCTCGCCGGTTCGCCGCTGGGCCTGGGCTGGGTGCTGCTGGGCCTCGTGATCGGCGGCGGCGCCGGCACGCTGATGGCCAACCGCGTCGAGATGACGAAGATGCCCGAGCTGGTGGCCTTCATGCACAGCATGATCGGCCTGGCCGCGGTGTTCATCGCCGTCGCGGTGGTCGCCGAGCCCTGGGCCTTCGGCATCATCAATCGCGGCGAGCCGATCCCGGTCGGCAACCGCATCGAGCTGTTCCTGGGTGCGGCCATCGGCGCGATCACCTTCAGCGGCTCGGTCATCGCCTTCGGCAAGCTCAGCGGCAAGTACAAGTTCCGCCTGTTCCAGGGCGCGCCGGTGACCTTCAGCGGCCAGCACATGCTGAACCTGGTGCTGGGGCTGTCGACGGTCGGCCTGGGCCTGGCCTTCGCGGCCACCGAGAGCTGGCCGGCGTTCTTCGCGATGCTGGCGCTGGCCTTCGTGCTGGGCGTGCTGATCATCATCCCGATCGGCGGCGCCGACATGCCGGTCGTGGTGTCGATGCTCAACAGCTACTCGGGCTGGGCGGCCGCGGGCATCGGCTTCAGCCTGAACAACAGCATGCTGATCATCGCCGGCTCGCTGGTGGGCAGCTCGGGGGCGATCCTCAGCTACATCATGTGCAAGGCGATGAACCGCTCGTTCTTCAATGTCATCCTGGGCGGCTTCGGCGGCGAAGGCACGACGGCGGCGGCGGGTGGCCAGGCGCAGCGCAGCGTCAAGAGCGGCAGCGCCGACGACGCGGCCTTCATCCTCGGCAATGCCGAGACGGTGATCATCGTCCCGGGCTACGGCCTGGCGGTGGCGCGCGCCCAGCACGCGGTGAAGGAGCTGGCGGCCAAGCTCACCGAGAAGGGCGTGACGGTGAAGTACGCCATCCACCCGGTGGCGGGCCGCATGCCGGGGCACATGAACGTGCTGCTGGCCGAGGCCGAGGTGCCGTACGACCAGGTCTTCGAGATGGAAGACATCAACGCCGAGTTCGGCCAGGCCGACGTGGCGATCATCCTGGGCGCCAACGACGTCGTGAACCCGGCGGCGCACGTCAAGGGCAGCCCGATCTACGGCATGCCGATCCTCGAGGCCTACAAGGCCAAGACCGTCATCGTGAACAAGCGTTCGATGGCCAGCGGCTACGCCGGCCTGGACAACGAGCTGTTCTACATGGACAAGACCATGATGGTCTTCGGCGACGCGAAGAAGGTCGTCGAGGAGATGGTCAAGGCCGTCGAGTGACGGCCCTGCGCGCCGGCCCCGCCCCGAGGCCGGCGCGTGCAGCACCTCCCGGGGCGGGCGTGCCTGCTCGGAATCCCGGATGACGCGGACGTAAGGCAGCCGACAGAATCCCGCGTTCCACGGAGAAAAGGTGCATGGAGAAGATCTGGCTGAAGCAGTACCCGGCGGGCGTGCCCGCCGAAGTGAGCGCCGAGCTGTACCCGTCGCTCGTCGCGTTGCTCGAGGAAAGCTTCGGCAAGTATCGCGAGCTGCCCGCGTACAAGTTCATGGGTCGCACCGTGAGCTTCGGCGAGGTCGACGAGCTCTCGCGCGCCTTTGCCGCCTACCTGCAGTCGCTGGGGCTGGCACGCGGTGACCGCGTCGCGATCATGATGCCCAACGTGCCGCAGTACCCGGTGGCCGTCGCGGCCATCCTGCGGGCCGGCTACGTCATCGTCAACGTCAACCCGCTGTACACGCCGCGTGAACTGGAGCACCAGCTCAAGGACTCCGGCGCCAAGGCCATCGTCATCCTCGAGACCTTCGCCGCCACGCTGCAGAAGGTCTACGAGGCGGTGCCGACGAAGAAGGTGATCGTCGCGGCGATGGGCGACATGCTCGGCCTGATCAAGGGCGCGATCGTCAACCACGTCGTGCGCAAGGTGAAGAAGATGGTGCCGGCCTGGGACATCCCGGGCGCGGTGCGTTTCCCCGACGCGCTGGCGCGCGGCCGCAACAAGCCGCTGGCGACGGGCAAGATCGGCCCCGACGACATCGCCGTGCTGCAGTACACCGGCGGCACCACCGGCGTCAGCAAGGGCGCGATCCTGCTGCACCGCAACCTGGTGGCCAACGTGCTGCAGTCCGAGGCCTGGTACCAGCCGGCGCTGAAGAGGATCCCGGCCGGCGAGCAGGTCGTCACCGTCTGCGCGCTGCCGCTCTATCACATCTTCGGCTTCACGGCGAACATGATGCTGTCGATGCGCACCGGCGGCTGCAACATCCTGATCCCCAACGCACGCGACTTCCCGTCGACGCTGAAGGAGCTGTCCAAGCACCGTTTCCACAGCTTCCCGGCGGTCAACACGCTGTTCAACGCGCTGGCCAACCACCCGGACTTCGACAAGGTCGACTGGAGCCACCTGAAGATCAGCATCGGCGGCGGCATGGCGGTGCAGCACGCGACGGCCAAGCTCTGGCTGGAGAAGACCGGCTGCCCGATCTGCGAAGGCTACGGCCTGTCGGAGACCAGCCCGTCGGCGACCTGCAACCCGGTCGACACCGACGCCTACAGCGGCGCCATCGGCCTGCCGCTGCCGTCCACCGACGTCTGCCTGCTCGACGACGACGGCCGCGAGGTGCCGCCCGGCGTCGCCGGCGAGATCGCGATCAAGGGCCCGCAGGTCATGGCCGGCTACTGGCAGCGCCCCGACGAGACCGCCAAGGTGATGACCGCCGACGGTTTCTTCCGCACCGGTGACGTCGGCCTGGTCGACGAACGCGGCTACTTCCGCATCGTCGACCGCAAGAAGGACATGATCCTGGTCTCGGGCTTCAACGTGTACCCGAACGAGGTCGAGGACGTCATCACGCAGATGCCCGGCGTGCTCGAGTGCGCCGCCGTCGGCGTGCCCGACGCCAAGGCCGGCGAGGCCGTGAAGGTGGTCATCGTCAAGAAGGACCCGGCGGTCACCGAGGCCGACGTGCGGGCCTATTGCGAGGCCAACCTCACCGGCTACAAGCGGCCGAAGGTGGTCGAGTTCCGCACCGACCTGCCCAAGACCCCGGTCGGCAAGATCCTGCGGCGCGAACTGCGCGGCTGACGCCATGGGCGCCGACCGCCGCACGGGCGCCTGCGCCCGCCGGGGCCGCGCATGAGCGTGCGCCTGCAGCGCACCGACGCCGGGCGCGAGGCCATCCGCTCCCGCGACGGCCAGCTCTCTCGCGCCGCGCGCAACCTGCTGCTGATCGTCGACCCCTCGCGGCCGGCCGAGCAGTGGCTGGCCGCCGTCGCCGGCGCCGAACCGGCCGACCTGGAGCGCCTGATCGCGCTCGGCTACGTCGCCGAGAGCAGCCCGCCGCCGCGTCTGGCGGCCGCTGCGGCGGCCGTCTCGCGGGCGCGGGGCGCGGCGCAGGCCGCGCTGGCCGGCGCCGAGCCGCGGGTGCTGTACGACCTGCTGACCTCCGAGGCCCGCTCGCGGCTGGGCCTCGTCAAGGGCTACCGCATGGTGCTCGACGTCGAGCGCAGCCAGGGCCTGGATGAGCTTCGCCAGCTCGCGCTGCGTTTCGTAGACGAGCTCGAGGCCGCCGACGGCGAGGCTGCGGCGCTGGCCTTCTGCCGCCGCCTCGGCGGCGCGCCCTGAGCAACGGGGCGGCGCGCCGGGGGCGGCTTGCGGCACACTGCGCGCCGCGATGAGCACCCGTCTTTATCTCGACATTCCCCTGGCCGCCGGCAGCACGCTGGCGCTGCCGCCCGGCGCCGCGCGCCACGTCCAGGTGCGCCGGCTGCAGCCCGGCCACGCCTTGGTCCTGTTCGACGGCGGCGGCGCCGAATGGCCGGCCGAGATCGTCGCGATGGGGCGCAGCGAGGTCACGGTGCGTGTCGGCGAGCCGCAGGCCGTCGAGCGCGAGCTGCCGTTCGCGGCGACGCTGGCCGTCGGCATGCCGGCCAACGACCGCATGGACGCGCTGGTCGAGAAGGCCACCGAACTCGGCGTCGCGGCGATCCAGCCGCTGGTCTGCGAACGGTCGGTGCTGCGCCTGGACGGCGAACGCGCCGAGCGCAAGCAGGCGCACTGGCAGGCGGTGGCCGTCGCCGCCTGCGAGCAGTGCGGGCGCACGCGCGTGCCGCGCATCCAGCCGGTGCGGCCGTTGGCGGCCTGGCTGGGCGCGCTGCCCGCGGAGCAGGATCTCGGCACCCGGCTGCTGCTGAGCCCGCGCCCCGGCGCGCGCCCGCTGGCCGAGCGGCTGCCGGCCGGTGCCGGCTTCTGCACGCTCAGCGGCCCCGAAGGCGGCCTGTCGCCGGCCGAGGAGGCCGCGGCCGTTGCCGCCGGCTTCGCCGCCGTCTGCCTGGGCCCGCGCGTGCTGCGCGCCGACACCGCGCCGCTGGCGGTGCTGGGCTGGGCCGGGCTGCGGGTCTGACCCGCTGCGCGGCAGCCGGCGCCGCCGCGACAATCGCCGCCGATGCGGCACGACGAGTACCTGCGCCACGACGCCACCGCGCTGGCCGATCTGGTGCGCCGCGGCGAGGTCTCGCCGCAGGAGCTGCTGGACCTGGCCCGCGCCCAGGCCGAACGGGTGCAGCCACGTCTCAACGCCGTCACGCGCTGGCTGCCGGCGCTGGCCGAGGCCCAGCTGGCGCACGGCGCCGCCGGTCCGCTGGGCGGTGTGCCGTTCGTCGTCAAGGACAGCGTCGCCGATGTCGCCGGCGTGCCGACGAGCTACGGCAGCCGCGCCGGCGAACGCCTCGTGCCACCGGTGCACGCCGCGGTGCTGCGCCGGCTGCTCGACGCCGGCGCGACGGTCTTCGCCAAGACCAACCTGCCGGAGTTCGGCCTCAAGGGCGTCAGCGACTCGCGCGCCTTCGGCCCCGTGCGCAACCCCTGGGACCCGGCGCGCCACGCCGGCGGCTCCAGCGGCGGCTCGGCGGCGGCGGTCGCCGCCGGTGTCGTGCCGATGGCCGGCGGCAACGACGGTGGCGGCTCGCTGCGCATCCCGGCGGCGTTCTGCGGGCTGTTCGCGCTGAAGCCCTCGCGCGGGCGCATCTCCAACGGCCCGGGTCTGGGCGAGGTCTGGTTCGGCGCCTGTTCGGAAGGCGTGATCTCGCGCAGCGTGCGCGACAGCGCGCTGGCGCTGGACATCCTCTGCGGCCCCGAGCCCGGCGACCCGTTCACCGGCGCCGCGCCGGCCGAGCCCTTCGTCGCCGCGCTGCGCCGGCCGCCGGCGCGGCTGCGTGTGGCGTTCTCGACGGCCTCGCCGCTGGGCACCGCGGTCGACGCCGAGGCCGCGGCGGCGGTGCAGGCCGCGGCGCGCCGGCTCGAAGCCCTGGGCCACCACGTCGAGGAAGCCGCGCCGCCCGTCGACGGCCATGCGGTCGCGGCCTGTTATCTGCAGCTCTACGCGGCCCAGGTGCCGGCGGTGATGGCCCAGGCGCGTGCGCTGGGCGCGCGCGACACCGAGTTCGAGCCGCTGACGCGGGTGATGGCCGCCTACGGCCAGCGCCTGGGCGGCGCGGCGCTGACCGCCGGCCTGGCGCGCTGGAACGGGTTCGCGCGCACGCTGGGGGCCTTCTTCACCGCCCACGACGTCTGGCTGACGCCGACGACCGCACGGCCGGCGCTGCCGCTCGGCGCGCTGGAGCCGTCGCCGGCCGAGGCCCGGTTGACCGACCTGCTGCTGGCCAGCGGGCTGCTCGCGCCGCTGGCGCGCTGGGGCGCGCTCGACACGCGTGTGCAGCGCCTGTTCGTGCAGAACCTGGCGCCGTACCCGTTCACGCAGCTCGCCAACCTGGCCGGCGTGCCGGCGATGAGCCTGCCGCTGCACCGCACGCCCGAGGGTCTTCCGCTGGGCGTGCAGGCCGTGGGCCGCCAGGGCGACGAGGTGACGCTGCTGCAGCTGGCGGCCGAGCTCGAGGCCGATGCGCCTTGGTTCGACCGCCTGCCGCCGATCGCCAGCGGTTCAGCCGCCCAGTGAGAACGGCAGCAGCGACCGTTCAGTGCCGAAAGCCAGCCGGTCGAACAGGCCGTAGACCGCGACGCCGCCATCCCAGGCGCTGGAGATGACGACCCGGGTGATGACCGCGCTGCCGGCCGACACCATCAGCACCTGCCAGCTGCCCCAGGCCGGGTCGCCGGGGTTCAGCGGGTAGCGCGTGCGCTCGAGCAGCCGGTTGCCGGCGTCGTAGGCCTCAATGAAGGGCCGCGCCGTCGGGTTGCCGAAGTACTCGGGCGGCAGCACCGGCTGGGCGTCGATCGACACCCATTGCTGCGGCTTGTCGAAACGCGCCTCGATGCCGCCCTGGCGCGCGTCGAACAGGCTCAGCTGCGGCGGCGCGACCACCGACACGCCGTTGGGCGCGCTCTCGATGCCCCAGGCCGAGCGTGCGTAGCTGCTCCAGCGCCGCGGCGGGCTGGTGCTGATCGACGCGAAGTGCACGCCCTTGGCGGCGTACTGCTCGTCGATGACGGTGCCGTCGGGCACGTCGTCGAAGGTGATGATCGTCGGGCGGGCGAACGGCAGCGGCGGGCGCGGCCGGAACAGGTCGGTGCGGTTGGGTGCGGGCACGGAGCCCAGCAGGTCCAAACGGGTGGCCATGATCGATCTCCTGGTGCGGACAACGGTCGCCCGGCGGCCGGACGACTGCGCCGCGGGGCCCGTCGAGGCCATGCTCGGCCGCACCGCGGCCCGCCGCTTGCGCTGTGTCAGCGAAGCCCGGGGCACCCCCCAGCCCGCAGTCGGTGCGCCGGCGCGCGGCGAGGTGTCGCCGCGGCCGGGCCGGCCGTTCAGCGGCCGGCGGCGATCTCGCGCAGCGCCTGCTCGAAGACCTCGGGCGGCTGGCCGCCGGAGATCAGGTGGCGTTCGTCGACGACGACGCCGGGCACCGAGCGGATGCCCAGCGCCAGCCAGCGCTGCTCCTCGGCGCGCACGGCGTCGGCGAACTCGCCGCGTTCGAGCACCTCGCGGGCGCGGGCCTCGTTCAGCCCGACGCCGGCCGCGACCTGGGCCAGCACCTCGGGGTCGCTCGGGTTGCGGCCTTCGCCGTGGTAGGCGGCGAGCAGCGCCCGCTTGAGGTCCAGCGCCCGGCCTTCGAGACCGGCCCAGTGCAGCAGCCGGTGGGCGTCGAAGGTGTTCCAGATGCGCGTGCGCTCGCCGAAGGCGAAGCCGACCGCCGCGCCGCGTTCGGCCAGCGTGCGCCGCACGGCGGCGAACTGCTCGGGCGCGCCGCCGTACTTGCGCTGAAGATGTTCGTCGATGGCCTCGCCTTCGGGCGCCATGTCGGGGTTCAGCTCGAACGGGCGAACCTCGATCTCGGCCTCGATCTCGCCGGCCAGGTTCTCGAGCGCCCGCTCCAGCGACGCCAGGCCGACGGCGCACCAGGGGCAGACGACGTCGCTGACGAAGTCGATGTGCAGACGCTTCATGCGGCCTCCTTGTTGGACCCGGCAACCATGTCGAAGCGGAACAGCCGGCATTCGATGGGCCCGTTCCACATCGGCACGCGCCGGCTCTCCTTCAGCCGCATCAGCGACGGCAGCTTCATCTCCGGGCTCAGCACCCAGGCCGTCCAGCCGGCGTAGCGGCGTTTCCAGTGCGCGGCCAGCGCGCCGAAGAACTCGGCCGACGAGCCGCCGCCGTCGAAGCCTTCACGCGCGCCGCCGGGCGCGTCGCCGCGGGCGCTGCCGCTGCCCTTGGGCGCGATGCGCTCGCCGTACGGCGGGTTGAGCATCAGCGTGCCGCGTTCGGCCGGCGCCGGGCGCTGCAGCGCGTCGGCAGTCTTGAAGGCGATGGCCTGGCCGACGCCGGCGTTGGCGGCATTGCGCGCCGCGAAGTCGGTCATGCGAAAGCTCACGTCGCCGGCGAAGACCTCGACCGCAGGCGCGTGCACACGTTCGCGCGCGGCCTGCTGCAGCTCGCGCCAGGCACCGAGCTGGTCGCGGAAGGGCAGCAGGCGCTCGAAGGCGAAACGGCGCTTGATGCCCGGGGCGATGCCGCAGGCGATCTGCGCGGCCTCGATGGCGATCGTGCCGGCGCCGCAGCAGGGGTCGAGCAGCGCGCCGTCCTCCTCGCGGCCCTGCCAGCCGGCGGCGGCCAGCATCGCCGCGGCCAGCGTCTCCTTCAGCGGCGCCTCGCCCTTGACGCCACCGGCGCGTTCGTCGCGCCAGCCGCGCTTGAACAGCGCCTCGCCCGAGGTGTCGGCGTACAGCGTCGCGTGCTCGGGGCCGACGTACAGCTGCAGCGACAGGTCGGGGTGGCGGGTGTCGACGCTGGGGCGTTCGCCGCTCGTTTCGCGCAGCTGGTCGCAGACGGCGTCCTTCACGCGCAGCGTCGCGAAGTTCAGGCTCTTCAGCGGCGAACGCTGCGCCGCGACGTCGACACGCAGCGTCTGGCGCGGCGTGATCCAGTCGTCCCAGCGCACGCGGCGCGCGAGTTCGTAGAGCTCGTGCTCGTCGCGGTAGGGGCCGTCGATCAGCGGCCACAGCACACGCTGGGCGAGCCGGCTCTCCAGGTTCAGCGCCATCGCGGCGCGGGCGTCGCCGTCGACGAAGACGCCGCCGCGCACGGCCTCGGTGCGGCAGCCGGTGATGCGGGCGGCCTCGTCGGCCAGCAGCGGCTCGACGCCACCGGCGCAGGGAAGGAACAGGGAGACGGTCATGACGGCGGCGCGACGGACGAAAGCGCTGGACTGTAGTCCAGCTGCGGCGGCGGCGGCGGCGCGTTGTGGCGGAGGACGCGGAGGACGGGGTCAGGTCTCGCGAGACCTGACCCCGGGCTGCCCGGGCTGCCTCAGCTGCGGCGGCGGCGCGTCGCGGCGGAGGACGGGGTCAGGTCCTGCGGGACCTGACCCCGGGCTGTGGTCGCGTCAGATCGCCCGGCGCAGCGAGGCCGGCGCGATCTTCAGCGCCTCGCGGTACTTGGCGACGGTGCGGCGCGCGACCTGGATGCCCTGCTCCTCGAGCATCTGCGACAGCTGGCTGTCCGACAGCGGCTTGCTGGCGTCCTCGGCCGAGACGAGCTGCTGGATCAGCGCCCTCACCGCGGTGCTCGACGCGTTGCCGCCGGCCTCGGTGTTCAGCGAGCTGCCGAAGAAGTACTTCAGCTCGAAGGTGCCCTGCGGCGTGGCCATGTACTTGGCCGTCGTCACGCGCGAGATCGTGCTCTCGTGCAGGCCCAGCTCGTCGGCGATCTCGCGCAGCACCAGCGGCTTCATCGCGATCGCGCCGTGCGTGAAGAAACCCTTCTGGCGCTCGACGATGGCCTTGGACACACGCAGGATGGTGTCGAAACGCTGCTGGATGTTCTTCATGAACCAGCGCGCCTCCTGCAGCCGCGACGACAGCCCGCCGGCGCCGTTGCGCTGGCCGCGGATCGCCTGGGCGTAGAGGTCGTTGATGCGCAGCTTGGGCATCACGTCCGGGTTCAGCAGCACCTTGAAGCCGCGCCCCGACTTCTGGACGATGACGTCGGGCACGATGATGTTCGACTCGGCCGGCGCGAACGGCCGCCCCGGCTTGGGCTCGCAGGCGACGATCAGTGCCTGCGCTTGGCGCAGCAGGTCCTCGCCGGCGCCGGTGGCGGCGGTCAGCTTCTTCACGTCGCGCCGGGCCAGCAGCTCCAGCGAGTGCTCGCAGATGCGGATCGCGACCTCGCGCGCCTCGCAGCGCGGCGTCGTGCGCAGTTGCAGCACCAGGCACTCGGACAGCGAACGTGCGCCGACGCCGGTCGGCTCCAGGCTCTGCAGCCAGCGCAGCGCGCACTGCAGGCGGTCGGCCAGGGCCTCGCGCTGCTCCTCGTCGTCCAGGTCCAGCATGTCGGCCAGGCGCGCGGCGATGTCCTCCAGCGGGTCGGCGAGGTAGCCGTCGTCGTCCAGCGACTCGATCAGCACGTGCAGTGCCGCAGCGTCCTCGGCCGACAGCCGCATGCCGGCGATCTGGCGCCGCAGGTGGTCCTGCAGCGTGCCGGCGCCGGCGCGGCGCTCCTGCGGGTCGAGGTCGTCGTCGCTTTCGGGCGCGGCCGCGGCCGGGGTCTCGCGGATGCCGTCGAAGTCGTCGCGCTCGGTGCCGTTCTCCCAGTCCTCGCGTTCGGTGGTGCCGAACTCGGCGGCGTCGACCTCGGCCGGTGCCGGCTCGGCGGCACCGTCGCCGTCGTCACGCTCGGCGACGCGGTCGACGGTGGCACGTTCGGCCGGCGGGTCGAACGGTGTCGCCGCGTCCTCGTCCATCTCCAGGAACGGGTTCTGCTCGAGCATCTGCTCGACTTCCTGGTGCAGCTCCAGCGTCGACAGCTGCAGCAGCCGGATCGACTGCTGCAGCTGCGGCGTCAGCGCCAGATGCTGCGACAGGCGGACTTGGAGGGAGGGCTTCATCGGCCGCGCGTCACATCTTGAAATGCTCGCCGAGGTAGACCTTGCGCACCTCGGCGTTCTCGACGATCGCCTGCGGCGTGCCTTCGGTGAGCACGCTGCCTTCGCTGATGATGTAGGCGCGGTCGCAGATGCCCAGCGTCTCGCGCACGTTGTGGTCGGTGATCAGCACCCCGATGCCGCGCGACTTGAGGAAGGCGATGATGCGCTGGATCTCGATGACGGCGATCGGGTCGACGCCGGCAAAGGGCTCGTCGAGCAGGATGAAACGCGGCTGCGTGGCCAGCGACCGGGCGATCTCGACGCGGCGGCGCTCGCCGCCGGACAGCGCCGGCGCCGGCGAGTCGCGCAGCTTCTCGATCGACAGGTCGTGCAGCAGCTTGTCCAGCAGCTCCTGGATCTGCGCCGGCTTCAGCGGCCGGCCGTCCGGGCCCTGCTGCAGCTCGAGCACGGCGCGGATGTTCTCCTCGACGGTCAGCTTGCGGAAGATCGACGCTTCCTGCGGCAGGTACGACAGCCCCAGGCGCGATCGCTGGTGGATCGGCAGGCGCTCGACCGGGCGGCCGTCGATGCGGATCTGGCCGGCGTCGGCACGCACCAGGCCGACGACCATGTAGAAGGTGGTGGTCTTGCCGGCGCCGTTGGGGCCGAGCAGGCCGACGACCTCGCCGGCGGCCACCGACAGGTGCACGTCCTTGACGACGCGCCGCTGGCCGTAGCTCTTCTGCAGGTTCTCGGCTTCGAGCCGGCTGCCCGCGACGGCGGTTTCCATCAGCGCTGGCCCCCGAGCGAGCGCGCCGGCGCCAGCGGCGCGGCCGAGGCCGGCGCGGCCGGCGGCGTGGCCGCCTTGTCGCTGCGCGGGCTCAGCACCGCGCGCACGCGACCGCTCGGGTTGGCACGGGTCGTCTCGCCGCCGGCGACGCTGAAGGTCTCGGCGGTGTTGTCCCAGACGATCTGCGAGCCGGTGATCTCGTCGGCGACGACCGCGCCGCGCAGCCGGCGCACCGCGCCGTTGCCGATGAAACGCAGCGTGTCGGCGCGGCCGTCGTACTCGATGCGGTCGGCCACGCCCTCGACGACCTCGTCGACGCCGTCACGCTTCTGGCGGTAGCTCGCCGGGCGGCCGGCGCTGCCGATGGCGGTGGCGGCGCGGTAGCCGTCGGCCGTCTCGCGCAGCTCGACGCGGTCGGCGCGGATGACCATCGTGCCCTGGGTGATGACGACGTTGCCGTTGAACTCGACGAGCTGGCGCTGCAGGTCGACCGAGCCCGGCCGGTCGGCCTCGACGACCATCTGGCGCTCGCGGTCGGCGCGCTCGGCGGCCGCGGCGGCGCACAGCAGCGCCAGCACCAGCGGTGCGGCACGGCGGAGGAGGGCGAAACGGAGCGTCATTTTCGGCACGAAACTTGCAAGCATTCTAGCCACAAGTTCGTGCCGTCGAACAGGGTTCGCGGGCCCCGCGTTGCGAGGCCGATGCGCCGGATCAAGACCCGGCGCGGGCCCGGGCTCAGGCGCCCTGGCGGGAGCGGGCGATCAGGAAGTCGGCCACCGCGAGCGCACGCTCGTGGCCGCCGGCCAGGGCGCCGGAAGTGTAGTACCGGCCCTGGATGCCCATCGCCGGCACGCCGTCGATCTTGTAGGCGTCGGCGAGCTGCTTGGCGCGGCTGGCCTTGGTCGCCACGCTGAACGAGCGGAAGGCGTCGCCGAAGCGCTTGCCGTCGAGGCCGTTGGCGACCATGAAGTCGATGATGTCCGACTCCGACAGCAGGCGCTTGCCCTGCACGTGGATCGCGTTGAACACCTTGCGGTGCACCGCGCCGACCTGACCCATCTCCTCGAGCGCGTAGAAGATCTTCTGGGCGATCTGGTGGCGCGCGGTGAAGCCCACCGGCACGCGGCGGAACACGACGTCGGCCGGCAGGCGCTTGCTCCAGGTCTCCAGCAGCGGCTCGAAGTTGAAGCAGTGGCCGCACTCGTACCAGAAGAACTCGACGACCTCGACCTTCTTGCCCTCGGGGATCGAGGTCGGTGCGGGCGTCTGCAGCCGCACGTAATGCGTGCCCTCGACCGGCCCGCCCTGCGCGCGGGCGCCACCGGCCATCGCCAGGCCCAGGCCCGCACCGGCCAGTTGGATCGAGAAATCGCGCCGCTTCATGAGTTTCCTTTCGAGTGATCGGTGTCGTCGCATGGGACCGGCCGCACCCGTGCCGGGTTCCCTGCTCAGGGCTTCTCGGCGCGGACCAGCCGGGCGTCGATGTTCGCCGCCTGCAGCCGTCCCTGGACGGCCTCGGCGTCGTCGCGCGTGCCGTAGGGGCCCGTGCGCACCCGGTACATCGTCTTGCCGGCCTGCTCGCGCTCGCTCACCTTGGCCGTGAAGCCGAGCATCGCCAGGCGGGCGCGCTCCTGCTCGGCGTCCTCGGTGCGCGTGAACGCGCCGGTCTGCACGAAGTACACGAACGCTTCAGCGGCCCGGTCGGTGGACTGGCCGGCGAGGATGGCCGCCGGATCGCGGGTGGAGCCACCCTGCGCGGCCGGGGCGCTGGCGGGCGTCCGCGCGGCCGTCGGCGGCGCGGACGGTGCGGCCGTCGGCGCCGAGGCCGCCGCCGCCGGCAGCGGCGGCTGCTTGCCGGCCAGCGGCGCGTTCGGGTCCCAGCGCTTGTTGCGCTCGACCTCGGCGCTGTCCTGCTCGGCGGTGCGCTGCGGCACCTTGTCGATGAAGGGCACCGGCGCCTTGGTGATGTACAGCGCCACCGCCAGCGCGATCGCCAGGCCGGCGAGCAGGCCGACGATCAGCCCGAGCGCGAAGCCGCCGCGCTGGCCCTTCACGCCGGCACCTCTTCGGCGGCGGCGCGCGACATCGAGGTCGGCGCCGACACGCCCAGCATGCCCAGCGCGTTGCGCAGCACCTGGGCGGTGGCCGCCAGCAGCGCCATGCGCGCGCGGGCCAGCGCCGGGTCATCGACGAGGAAACGTTCGGCGGCGTAGTAGCTGTGGAAGGCCGCGGCCAGGTCGCGCAGGTAGAACGCGACGTCGTGCGGCGCGTGTTCGGCCGCGGCGCGCTCGAGCATGCCCGGGTAGGCCGCCAGCTGCAGCATCAGCGCGTATTCCGACGGCGCCGTCAGCCGCGACAGGTCGGCGCCGGCGAAGTCGGTCTCGCCCTGGTACTGCGCCAGCACCGAGCAGATGCGCGCGTGCGCGTACTGGACGTAGAAGACCGGGTTCTCGTCGTTGGCCTTCAGCGCCAGGTCGATGTCGAAGACGAACTCGGTGTCGGCCTTGCGGCTGATGAGGAAGTAGCGCACCGCGTCGCGGCTGGTCCAGTCGATCAGGTCGCGCAGCGTGACGTAGCTGCCGGCGCGCTTGGAGATCTTCACCTCCTGCCCGCCCTTCATCACGGTGACCATCTTGTGCAGCACGTAGTCGGGGTAGCCGGCGGGGATGCCGACGCCGGCGGCCTGCAGGCCGGCGCGCACCCGCGCGATCGTGCCGTGGTGGTCGCTGCCCTGGACGTTGATGACCTTGGTGAAGCCGCGCTCGAACTTGGCGATGTGGTACGCGACGTCGGGCACGAAGTAGGTGTAGCTGCCGTCGGACTTGCGCATCACGCGGTCCTTGTCGTCGCCGTAGTCGGTGCTGCGCAGCCACAGCGCGCCGCCGTCCTCGAAGGTCTTGCCGGCGTCGACGAGGCGGCGCACGGTGTCCTCGACGCGGCCGTCGGCGTAGAGGCTGGACTCGAGGTAGTAGTTGTCGAAGCGCACGCCGAAGGCCTGCAGATCCAGGTCCTGCTCGTGGCGCAGGTAGGCGACGGCGAACTGGCGGATGCCGTCGACGTCGTCGGCGTCGCCCGAGGCGGTGAAGGCGCGGTCGTCGGCGTGCACCGTCTTCTTCGCGGCGAAGTCGGCGGCGATGTCGGCGATGTAGTCGCCGTTGTAGGCCGACTCGGGCCAGCCGTCGTCGCCGGGCTTGAGGCCCTTCAGGCGGCAGCGCGTCGACGTGGCCAGGTTCTGGATCTGGACGCCGGCGTCGTTGTAATAGAACTCGCGCGTCACGTCCCAGCCCTGCGACTCGAACAGGCGGCAGATCGAGTCGCCCAGCGCCGCCTGGCGCCCGTGGCCGACGTGCAGCGGGCCGGTCGGGTTGGCCGAGACGAACTCGACCATCAGCTTGCCGGCGCCGGCCGGCTTGCGGCCGAAGGCCTCGCCGCCTTGCAGCACCTCGGCGACGACGGCCTGGCGCGCCGCCGGCTTCAGGCGCAGGTTGATGAAGCCCGGGCCGGCGATCTCGAGGGCCTGCACCCAGCGCTCGAAGGCGGGCTGGCGGCCGAGCAGCTCGACGAGCTGCTGGCCGACTTCACGCGGGTTCTTCTTCAGCGTGCGCGCCAGCCCCATCGCGGCGGTGATCGCGAGGTCGCCGTGGGCGGCCTGCTTGGGGGACTCGAACGCGGCGACCGGGGCGGCGCCGGGGGCCAGTTCGGCCAGCGCCGCGGCCAGCGCCTGCAGCAGCTCTTGCTTGGCTTGGATCATCGGCCGATTCTACTTTTGGGCCCTGCTCCCGGCGCGGGCTCGCCGGGGCGCGGCGAAGGTGGCAACATCGGCCGGCCCCACACGGCCCGAGACGATGACCGACGCCCCCACCACGACGTCCACCTTCTTCGACCCCGACCTGCCCGAGCGCATCGGCAAGTACCGGGTGCTCGAGCGCCTGGGCGAGGGCGCCACCAGCGAGGTCTTCCGCGCCCGCGACGAGTTCCGCGAGGAGGACGTGGCGATCAAGCGCGTGCGCCCGGCGCTGGCCGCCGACTCGCGCGAGAGCCACTTCCAGCAGCGTTTCTTCGCCGCCGAGGCGGCGCTCGTCGGCCGGCTGCAGCACCCCAACGTCGTGCGCATCCTCGACGCGGTGGCCGACGGCCAGGCGCCGTACCTGGTGATGGAGTACGTGCCCGGCTCGACGCTCAGGCGCTTCTGCCGTGCCGACGCGCTGCTGCCGCTGGACCAGATCGTCGAGATCGGCTTCAAGTGCGCGATGGCGCTGGACTACATGTACCGCCAGGGCCTGATCCACCGCGACGTGAAGCCGGCCAACCTGCTGGCGGTGGTCGACGGCGACCAGGTCGTCGACGTCAAGATCACCGACTTCGGCAGCGTCTTCAACTTCGACACCGAGCGCACCCAGATCTACCGCGTCGGCTCGCTGGCCTACATGTCGCCCGAGCAGCTCGACGGCGACACGCTGGACTGCCGCGCCGACATCTATTCGCTGGCCGCGGTGCTGTACCACCTGATCGCCGGGCGCCCGCCGTTCGACGCCCAGCAGCAGCCGGCGCTGATGCACCAGATCTACCGCGCCGAGCCGCCGGCGCTGGGCCTGCTGCGCGAAGGCGTGCCGCCGCGGCTGGAGGCGCTGATCCTGCGTGCGTTGTCCAAGAAGCGCGACGAGCGCCCGGCCGACTGGAGCGCGTTCGCGCAGGCGCTGTCCGAACTCGTCGCCAACCGCGAGGTGACGCAGGGCCACGCCCAGAACGTGCTCGACTCCGAGCGCTTCAACCTGCTGCGCAAGCTGGAGTTCTTCTCGCGTTTCGGCGACGTCGAGCTCTGGGAGGTGGTGCACCGCGCGAAGTGGCAGCGTTTCCCCTACGGCCACGCGCTGTTCCGCAAGGGCGACACCGGCAACGCCTTCCACATCGTCGCCGCCGGCCAGGTGGATGTCTACCGCGACGGCCAGCGTGTCGCGCGCCTGGGCATGGGCACCTCGGTCGGCGAGATGGCCTACCTGGCGCCCAGCGAGGAGCTGCGTGTGCACAGCGCCGACATCCTGGTGTCCGAGCCGCTGACCAGCATCTCGTTCACGCCGGAGACGCTGGTGCAGCTGTCGATGGACACCCGGCACCGCTTCGACCAGGCCTTCATCGGCGTGCTGGTGCGCCGGCTGCACGCCGCGCACGAGGCGCTGGCGCATCCGCGCCGCATCCTCTAGGCGTCGGCGCGGCAGAAGCCTCGCCGACGCCTAGCCTGCGGCTTTGCGTACGGCTTCCCCGAGCCCCCTCCGAGAGGGTGCTCCAGCTTGTTCGACGGCTCCCTCCAGCCTCCCTCCGCGAGGGAGGCTCCAGTCAGTCTGACGAGTGCCTTTGCGCCGTTCAGCGTGCACCGAGCACGTGCCTTCGGCGCGTGCGCGTTCCGCGCCCAACAGCTCGTTTGAACGAGCACGTGCCTTCGGCGCGTGCGCGTTCCACGCCCAACAGCTCGTTTGAACGAGCACGTGCCTTCGGCGCGTGCCCGTTCCACGCCTACCAGCGCGTGCCTTCGGGCACGTCGATGTGCACGCCGAAACGTTCGGCCGGCGAGACCAGCACGTCTTCCATCATCGCGCCCCACGGCCCGGCTTCGGGGCGCGCCTGCAGCTCGCGCTCGCGCTGGGCGACCAGCGCCTCCATGTCGGCGCGGTCGGGCCGGCGGGTGCGGTCGGTGGCGCGCTGCTGCGGCGCGGTGCCGAAGCGCTGCGCCATGCGCCGCAGCAGCCCGTGGTACATCTGCGAGACCCGCGACGGCGTCACCTTCAGCGACGCCGCCAGCTCCACCGGCGACATGCCGATGCCGAGGTAGGCGTCGATCACGCGGCGCTCGCGCTCCGGCAGCTGGGCGAAGAAGGTCTCCAGGTGGCGCAGCACGATCGCCGTGTCCACCCGCGCCTCGACCTCGTCCTTCTCGGTGGCCGGGTGGTGGCGTTCGGTGAACTCGGGCTCGTCGTCCTCGCCGCTGCTGCTGCGCTGCTGGCTCGCCTGGGCCAGCTGCTCGAGCAGCGCGACCTCCTCCAGGTCCATCTTGCACAGCCGCGCCAGCTCGGCCAGGCCGGCCTCGCCGCCGTTGGTCGAGCGCCAGCGCTCGCGCGCGATCTGCAGCACCTTGATCTTGCGGCGCTGGGCGCGGGTCAGCACGTCCATCTGGCGCAGCTCGTCGATCATCGCGCCCTTGACGCGCTGGCGGGCATAACGCGCGAAGGCCTCGTGCGCCTCCGCGGTGTCGGGGTCGCCGTCCCAGACGAAGCTGAGCGAGGCCTGGGCCACGGCGATCAGCCCGACCTGGATCAGGTCGGCCTTCTCGACGTTGGCCGGGAGGTGGCGCACCAGCGACTGCGCCTGCTGGCGCACCCAGCTCTGATTGCGGGCCACGAGGGCCGAGGGCACACCCTCCAGCGAGATCATGGGCGCCTATCTTCCGGCCCGCGGCGGCCGGCCACAAGCATCGGGCTGGAAATTCGCCACGATTGCCCCTGGCCCGCGGCCCGGGCCTCTGATCCAATCGACGCCGGCCCCGGAGGGCAGACCAGGAGAAACGACATGAAGAGCACGATCATCGCCGCCGCGATCGCGGGCCTGCTGGCCTGCGGCACGGCGCTGGCCGCCGAGACGGCGCAGCAGAGCAAGATGAAGACCTGCAACCAGGACGCCGGCGACCGCAAGGGCGACGAGCGCAAGGCGTTCATGAAGGAATGCCTGTCGGCCAAGCCGGCCAAGGCGACGCCGCAGGAACGCATGAAGACCTGCAACGCCGAGGCCGCCGGCAAGACCGGCGACGAGCGCAAGGCCTTCATGAAGGAGTGCCTGTCGGCCAAGTGAGCTTCCTGCTTCAGACGGCGGCCCGGGCCCAGTAGCCCGGGTCGCCGTAGCTGTGTTTGACGAAGTCGATCCACAGCCGCACCCGCAGCGGCAGCAGCCGCCGTTGCGGAAACACGGCGTAGATGCCGTTCGGCGGCGCGGAGAACTCCTCCAGCACCGCCACCAGCTGCCCCGAGGCGATGTCCTGCTGCACCTCCCAGGTGCTGCGCCAGGCGATGCCCAGGCCCGCCCGGCACCAGGCGTGCAGCACCTGGCCGTCGCTGCAGTCCAGCCGGCCCGTCGGGCGCAGGTGCTGCACCTGGCCGTCGACGAGAAAGGCCCAGCCGCGCGTCTGGCTGGCGTCCGACGACAGCGTCAGGCACTCGTGGCGCGCCAGGTCGGCCGGCGTGCGCGGCACGCCGGCACGCTGCAGGTAGCGCGGCGAGGCCACGCACAGCCGCCGGTTGTCGGCCAGGCGCACGCTGACGAGGCTGGAGTCGGCCAGGTCGCCGACGCGGATCGCGCAGTCGAAGCCCTCGTTGACGATGTCGACGACGCGGTCACTGAGGTTCAGCGACAGGCTGACGTCCGGATGCTCGGCCATGAAGCTGGGCACCAGCGGCGCGACGTGGCGGCGGCCGAAACCGGCCGGCGCGGTGATGCGCAGATGGCCGCTGGCCTTGACGCCGCCGGCGCTGACGCTGGCCTCGGCGTTGCCCAGGTCGGCCAGCACCTTCTGGCAGTCCTCCAGGAAGGCGCTGCCTTCGTGGGTCAGCGTGATGCGCCGCGTCGTGCGCAGCATCAGCTTGACGCCCAGCCGCTCTTCCAGCGCGTCGATGCGCCGCCCGACCACGGCCGGTGCCACGCCCTCGGCCTGGGCTGCGGCGGTGAGGCTGCCCTTGGTCGCGACGGCGACGAAGGATTCGATCTGCTTGAGGCGCGGCATCGGCGGGATTCGTGATTCCGGTAGCCGGATTGCCGGCTGATCTTACGCTGGCTCCGTGCCTTGAAGGTTGGAATCGGGCCGGTTTCGTGCGCCTGGTGCACAGGACTCCGAACTCCGGCGTACGCAATCGCGGCCGCGGCGGCGATTAGATTCCTCTGCACCATGGTCGCCCGCACGCCCGCCCCGCCCCGCGCCGTCGTCTTCGACGCGTTCGGCACGCTGTTCGACGTCTACAGCGTGGGCCTGCTCGCCGAGCAGCTGTTCCCGGGCCACGGCGAGGCGCTGGCCCAGCTCTGGCGCGACAAGCAGATCGACTACACGCGGCTGGTGTCGATGAGCGGCCGCTACCGGCCGTTCTGGGACCTCACGCGCGCCGGCCTGCGCTACGCCGCCGCGCGCCGCGGCCTGGCGCTGGACGCCGCCACCGAGGACCGGCTGATGAACCAGTACCGCCACCTCAGCGCCTTCCCCGAGGGCCGCGAGGTGCTGGAGGCGCTGAAGGCGCGTGGCGTGCCCGCCGCCATCCTCAGCAACGGCGACCCCGAGATGCTGGCCGTCGCGGTGCGCAGCGCCGGCTTCGCGCCGCTGCTGCAGCACGTGATCAGCGTCGAGCCGGCGCAGCGCTACAAGACCGACCCCGCCGCCTACGCGCTGGCGCCGGCGACGCTGGGCGTCGCCGCGCGCGAGATCCTGTTCGTCTCCAGCAACGGCTGGGACGCGCTCGGCGGCACCTGGTACGGCTTCACGACGCTGTGGGTCAACCGCGCCGGCCTGCCGCCCGAACCGTTCGACACCGCCCCCACGCGCACCGGCACCAGCCTGCGCGAGGTTCTTTCGTTCTTCCCTTCCTGAAACGCCTCCTCATGCGCACGACCTTCCACCGACTGCACGTCGACACGCTGCTGGCCCGCTTCATCGAAGACCAGGTGCTGCCCGGCACCGGCATCGATCCCGCCGTCTTCTGGGCCGGCTTCGACGCCCTCGTCGCCGACCTGGCGCCGAAGAACGCCGCGCTGCTGGCCGAACGCGACCGGCTGCAGACCGAGCTCGACGCCTGGCACGCCAAGCACCCGGGCCCGATCAGGAACATGGCCAAGTACCGCGCCTTCCTCGAGAAGATCGGCTACCTGGTGCCGGTGCCGGCCAAGGTGAAGGCGACGACGAAGAACGTCGACAGCGAGCTCGCGCTGCAGGCCGGCCCGCAGCTCGTCGTGCCGATCACCAACGCGCGCTACGCGCTCAACGCCGCCAACGCGCGCTGGGGTTCGCTGTACGACGCGCTCTACGGCACCGACGCGCTGCCCGAGACCGACGGCGCCACGCGCGCCGGCGCCTACAACCCGGTGCGTGGCGCCAAGGTCGTCGAGTACGCGCGCCACGTGCTCGACCGCACGGTGCCGCTGGCCAAGGGCTCGCACATCGACTCCACCGGCTACCGCGTCGAAGGCGGCCAGCTCGTCGTGACGCTGAAGGACGGCAAGACCGTCGCGCTGAAGAAGCCGGCGCAGTTCGTCGGTTATCAGGGCGAGGCCGCCGCGCCGTCGTCGGTGCTGTTCGTGCACCACGGCCTGCACCTGGACCTGCGCATCGACCGCGGCACGACGATCGGCGCCTCCGACCCGGCCGGCGTCTGCGACCTCGTCGTCGAGGCGGCGCTGTCGACCATCCTCGACCTGGAAGACTCGGTGGCCGTCGTCGACGGCGCCGACAAGGTGCTGGCCTATTCCAACTGGCTGGGCATCCTGAAGGGCACGCTGACCGAGCAGGTCACGAAGGCCGGCAAGACCTTCACGCGCGGCCTGAACCCCGACCGCCGCTACACCGGCCCGAACGGCGAGGACGTCGTGCTGCACGGCCGCTCGCTGCTCTTCGTGCGCAACGTCGGCCACCTGATGACGACGCCGGCGGTGCTGTTCGGCGACGACGGGCGCGAGATCCCCGAAGGCATCCTCGACGCCGTCGTCACGACGGCGATCGCGCTGCACGACCTGCAGCGCCACGGCGCGAACGGCATCGTCAACTCGCGCGCCGGCTCGATCTACATCGTCAAGCCGAAGATGCACGGCCCGGCCGAAGTCGCCTTCGCCAGCGAGCTGTTCGGCCGCGTCGAGGCGCTGCTGGGCCTGCCCAAGGCCACCGTCAAGCTCGGCATCATGGACGAGGAGCGCCGCACCAGCGTCAACCTCAAGGCCTGCATCGCCGCCGCCGCCGACCGCGTGGCCTTCATCAACACCGGCTTCCTCGACCGCACCGGCGACGAGATGCACACCGCGATGCAGGCCGGCGCGATGCTGCGCAAGGGCGACATGAAGACCACCGCCTGGATCCAGGCCTACGAGCGCCAGAACGTGCTCGTCGGGCTGGAGTGCGGCCTGCGCGGCAAGGCGCAGATCGGCAAGGGCATGTGGGCCATGCCCGACCTGATGGGCGCGATGCTGCAGCAGAAGATCGCCCACCCGATGGCCGGCGCCAACACCGCCTGGGTGCCCAGCCCGACCGCGGCAACGCTGCACGCGATGCACTACCACCAGGTCGACGTCTTCAAGATCCAGAAGACGCTGGAGAAGACCGACGTCGACGCCGAGCGCGAGGCCCTGCTCGAAGGCCTGCTGACGGTGCCGGTGGTCAAGAAGGCCAAGTGGAGCGACGCCGAGATCCAGCAGGAGCTCGACAACAACGTGCAGGGCATCCTCGGCTACGTCGTGCGCTGGGTCGACCAGGGCGTCGGCTGCTCCAAGGTGCCCGACATCCACGACGTCGGCCTGATGGAAGACCGCGCCACGCTGCGCATCTCCAGCCAGCACATCGCCAACTGGCTGGAGCACGGCGTCGTCGACAAGGCGCGGGTGCGTGCCACCTTCAAGCGCATGGCCAAGGTCGTCGACCAGCAGAACGCCGGCGACCCGGCCTACCGCCCGATGGCCGGCCGTGCCAAGGACAGCGCCGCGTTCCAGGCCGCCTGCGACCTGGTCTTCAAGGGCACCCAGCAGCCGTCCGGCTACACCGAGCCGCTGTTGCACGCCTGGCGGCTGAAGGTGAAGGCCGCGGCCTAAGCGCGTCGGTCAAGCCTCGGCGTCCGCGAACAGCGTCCCTGTCTGCTGCTCTGCCTGCTGGTAGAGGAACCCGCGCCCTGTCCCCGGATGGGGCGCATGAGTTCCGGCCATAGACAAGTATTTCGCCGGTACGTCTGCCGGTTGCTCGGGCGGAGGACACGGAGTACGACGTGCCACGGCAAGTTCCGGCCGCTCGCGCTTCAGTGGACTACGAAAGAACTGCTGGCGGATAGCCCGTGCGAGCACCTCTGCAAGCAGGCTGGGGACGGCATTGCCCACTTGGCGCTGCGCTTCGACTCTGCCGCCCGTGACGACGAGGTCTTCGGGGAAGGTCTGGATTCGACTCAGTTCGCGGATCGTCAGGCGTCGGTTCTTCCAGTGGAACGGCCCAGTAGCTGGACCGGGCTGTGCCTGTATGGTCCATGCTGGCCGATCTTTTGACAGCTTCAACAGAAAGTTCCAGTAGCGACGACGCCACCCGAAAAGTGGCACGCCGCCCATGCGGTCCGTATGCCAGAGATAGTTCTGCCCTTCTGGAATCGAAGGAAGCAAGTCAGCCCACTTGCCTGTTAGGCACGTATCTTCATCCGCCACGCCCTCAACGTCGAGATCCCCGATGGCGTCCCAGGCCGTAACCCAGGCCTCATGTTCTTCCAGGGGAAGTGACGGATCGCGGTGCGTTGGTGGTGGTGGTACGAAGACTCGGCCATCCCTGCTGCCGATGACGAAGACGCGTGTTCGTGTTTGCGGCACCCCATAGTCGGCCGCGTTCAGCGTGACCACGACGGGGCGATACGCGGTGCCGGATGCAACATTGATCCGGCCGATCGCCTGCAGCAACAGCCGTAGCCCTTCATCCTTACCGCCAAACGCGAGTCCCTCGACGTTCTCGAGAAGAAATGCCTTCGGGCGTACCTCTTCGAGGACTCGCAGGTAGCCCGCCAGTGTGTTGGCGCGAGGGTCTTCCAAGCGGAGGCTATCGCCGGACTTCCACCAACCGCTCTTGGAAAAGGGCTGGCAGGGCGGACCACCGATCAGCATGTCGACACTGCCGGAGCGCAGCCGGCCCGCCTGAAGAATGCGTTGGGTTGGCGTCTTCAGCAGGTCGTCCTCGATCACCGGCCATGGTCGGCTGGCCCGCAGGCTCTCACAGCACTGGTGGTCCCACTCAAGTGCGACTCGGGTTTCAAAGCCGGCGGCCTCGAAGCCGTAGTCCAGGCCGCCTACACCTGTGAAGAGACTGAGGACGGAAAACTGCTTGGACATCAGGGTGCGGCGGCAATGAGGGCGAAGGCGTCTGCCGGATTTTCGTGCCAGTTGGCACCTACCTTCAGGGCGCTCTGAATTCTCCCCGAGCACTTGGCATGAGGAGGCAGCGCCTTCGTCGGTATGAACCGGTACTCCCAGCGCTCAGTCACGGCGTGGAGGCAGGCCGCGAGCACCTGGAAGTCCTCGGGTTGGTAGTACCTCGAGCAGGGGTTGCCCTTGGAGGCACGCGTGCGCTGGAAGTCGACGCGAGGACAGCCATCAGCCGCCCGTTGACGCAGCACGTTCTTGCACTCAATCAATATTGGCCCCCGGTTCCTGAATCGGAGTTCGATATCGGGGCGGCCTTCTTGGTCGAGCCTGCGACAGTCGCGGACGCCAGGAACGCGTTGTAGGTACTGCTCCAGATGGTGCTCCGCGACCCAGCCCCGGACGGCCATCTTTAGCCGGCTCGCGCTCTGGATGAGGTCCAGGACTTGTTGGCTCGACATGCTCAGTTCGCTAGTCAGCGCATGCGTCCCCGACTCGGAGAGCGCTGGGCTGCCGAAGAACTGTTCTGCGAGCAACTGCCGGTGTCCCGCGTCCAGGCCATGCGCGAGCCGCTCGAAGCGTATGAAGTCCAAGACACGACGCTTTGCGACGCCTACCAGCGTTTCGATGGGCTCTCCCTCCCGGCGTCGGCTGTCGCGCTCCCAGGCGTGCCATCCTGCCGTGGCGATTGCTTCGGCATGTGCCCGCTTGAACTCCAGGCTGATGAACATGCGCGTCTGGTCGTGCAGCACCGGGTCGGCGCCGACCAGGATGCCCTCCTTCGGGTCGATGCCGACAAAGATCGTCGTCACCAACCGCGACGGATCCTGCTCCAAGGGAAGCCGCAACGTTGGGTCGCCGCCATACTTGATCTGGAAGCGATGCTCGTCAGCGGGACGATTGCGAGTGAGTTTGGAGTTGGCCAGGAACGCGTAGGCAAGTACGCCGTGCCGTTCGCCGAGCGGAGTGTCGAAGGTGATGTGAAACGGTGCGAGTCCCGCATCGCTTACGTAAACGATGGTGCAACCAGCGGCCTGAAGGCCTTCGACTAGGAAGTCCAGCAGCGGCTGCTTGGCTGCGCGCTTGACCTGCCACTGTTCGTACTTGAACCCTGCCATTGTTTTCGCTGGAAGCGCGGTGTTCTGATGGATGGAGCAGCAGTTTAGGTTCGGCCTGAGCATGGCCGGCGTTTCGAGATTCGGCAGCGCTCGGTCGGACTAAAGCACGCCGCCAAAGCCGAATCAACGCCCCCCAGAGAGGGCGCGTGGCACGTCTACGCGGGGGAGTACGGTATGCCCGTGCGGCGCTAGGTACTGATCCTAGGACCGCTGCCGGCGTTCGCGCCGGCTCTCGCAGCCGACGCAGCGCAGCGCCCAGGGCTCGGCCTTCAGCCGGTCGAACGGGATCGCCTCGTCGCAGTCGGCGCAGCGGCCGTACGCGCCGGCCTGCAGCCGGCGCAGCGCGGCGCTGACCTCGCCCAGTTCACGCAGCTCCAGGTCGGACAGCGCCATGTCGACGTCGCGCTCGTCCTCACGCTGCGGCTGGTCGTCGTGATCCTGCTCGCGCAGCTCGTGCGCGTGCTCGGCGCGCGACAGGCCCTGGTGGTGGTCTTCGAGCCGGCGGTCGAGCTGGTGCTGCCGCTGCACGAGCGCGGCTTCCAGCCATGCCCGCTGGCCCGCCGTCAGTTGGGTGGACATCGTCTTCTCCTCGGCAGGGCTCTCGGGAGCCTCGGTGCGGCTCATCTTGCGCCGCGCTGTCGGGTGCTGAATTGAGGTTCATCAAGCCGCAGCCCGCCGCGGCGGCCCCGGCCGCGCTCCCTACAATGGGCCGCGTGTCGCCTCCCGTGCTTCCGGCTGCCTGCGAAGTGCTCGTCGTCGGCGCCGGCCCGGCCGGCAGCGCCTGCGCGCGCACGCTCGCCGCGGCCGGGCACGACGTGCTGCTCGTCGACCAGCACGTCTTCCCGCGTGACAAGGTCTGCGGCGACGGCCTGATCCCCGACGCCCACGCCGCGCTGCGTGTGCTCGGCGTGCACGACGAGGTGATGGACCGCGCCCTGCGCGCCGCGCACGTGCGCTGCGTCGCGCCGCGTGGCGGCCACGTCGACGTGCCCGGCACGCTGGCGGTGCTGCCGCGGCGTGATCTCGACGACATCGTCTGCCGCGCCGCGCGTGCGGCCGGGGCGCGTTTCGCCGCGCCGTGGCGTTTCGTCGCCCCGCTGCTCGACGGCGAACGTGTCGTCGGCGCCCGGCTGCGTGGCGACGGCATCGAACACGAGGTGCGTGCACGCTGGGTCGTGCTCGCCACTGGCGCCGCGGCGCCGCCGCTGGTCGCCGCCGGCGTCTGCGAGCGCCGCGCGCCCAGCAGCGTCGCGCTGCGCGGCTACCTGCACCACCCGGAGCTCGCGGCGACGCTGCGCGAGCTGCAGATCGTCTGGCACCCGCGCCTGTCGGGCGGCTACGGCTGGATCTTTCCCGGCCCGGGCGGCACCTTCAACGTCGGGGTCGGGCTGACCGCCAGCCACGCCAGCGAAGAAGGGGGCCGGGCCTCGATGCGCGAGGTCAACCTGCGCCGGATGCTCGACACCTTCGCCGCGGTGCACGCCCCGGCGGCCGACCTGCTGGCGCGCGGCGAGCTGCGCGGCGACTGGAAGGGCGCGCCGCTGCGCTGCTCGCTGGGTGGCGCACGCTGGTCGCGCCCCGGGCTGCTGGTCACCGGCGAAGCCGCCGGCAGCACCTACGCCTTCACCGGCGAGGGCATCGGCAAGGCGCTGGAGACCGGCCTGCTGACCGCCGCCGCGCTGGCCGAAGGCGGCGACGATGCCGCGGTGCGCGCCCGCCACGAGGCCGCGCTGGCCGGCCTGAAGCCGCGTTTCGAGCTCTACGAGAAGGCCGCGCACGTCAACCGCCTGCCCTGGCTGGCCGACCTCGTCGTCTGGCGCGCGCGCCGCAGCCCGCGCATCCTGCGCCGCATGAGCGCGGTGCTCGAGGAGCGCCAGAACCCCGGCCGCCTGCTCAGCTGGCGCGGCATGACCAAACTGATGTTCGAGTAACCGCGATGTGCCAGCTGCTCGGCATGAATGCCAACACGCCGACCGACGTGATGTTCAGCTTCGCCGGTCTGGCCTGCCGCGCCGACGAGCACAAGGACGGCTTCGGCATCGGCTTCTTCGAGGAGCGCGGGCTGCGCCACTTCATCGACCACCACGGCGCGCGCACCAGCCCGGTGGCCGAGCTGGTCAAGCACTACCCGATCAAGAGCCTCAACGTCGTCGCCCACATCCGCAAGGCGACGCAGGGCCGCGTCGCGCTGGAGAACACCCACCCGTTCGTGCGCGAGCTGTGGGGCCGCTACTGGGTGTTCGCGCACAACGGCGACCTGAAGGACTTCGCGCCGCGGCTGCACGGCGCCTTCCGCCCGGTGGGTGACACCGACAGCGAACGCGCCTTCTGCTGGCTGATGCAGGAGCTGGACAAGGCCCACGCCGACCTGCCGAGCATCGACGAGCTGACCTGCACGCTCGCCGAGCTGCTGCCGCTGCCGGCGCGCCACGGCACGTTCAACCTGCTGCTGTCCAACGGCCAGGCGCTGTGGGCGCACGGCTCGACCAAGCTGCATTCGCTGGAGCGCCGCCATCCGTTCGGCGCCGCGACGCTGGCCGACGAGGACCTGACGGTCGATTTCGCCGCGCTGACCCAGCCCGGCGACCGCGTCGCCATCGTCGCCACCGAGCCGCTGACCGCCGGCGAGCCCTGGTCGGCGTTCGCACCGGGCGAGCTGCGTGTCTTCGTCGACGGCGAGTGCCGGCTGCGGCGCTGCCCCTGAGCCCCACGCACGGCCGGCGCGGGCCACAATCGCCGCGGTCTCCCGCCGCGACGACACCATGGCCGCCATTCCCGTCCCCCGCTTCGACGTCTTCTACCGCCACGCCGAGCTTTCGCGCCTGCTGGCCGACTACGCCGCCGCCCGCCCCGGGCTCGTGCGGCTGGAGTCCATCGGCAAGAGCCACGAGGGTCGCGACATCTGGCTGGTGGTGCTGACCAACCCCGACACCGGCGCCGACGTCGACAAGCCTGCGTTCTGGGTCGACGGCAACATCCACGCCGCCGAGCTGACCGCCAGCACCGCCTGCCTGTACTGGCTGCACCAGCTCGTCACCGGCTACGAAGCCGGCGACGAGAAGATCCGCCAGCTGCTGGACACGCGCGCCGTCTACCTCTGCCCGCGCCTGAACCCCGACGGTGCCGAGCTAGCGCTGGCCGAGCGCCCGCGCCACATCCGCTCGTCGACGCGGCCCTACCCGTATGCCGAGGAGCCGGTCGACGGCCTGACGATCGAGGACGTCGACGGCGACGGCCGCATCCTCTACATGCGGGTGCCCGACCCGCACGGCCCGTGGAAGAAACACGCCGAAGAACCGCGGCTGATGGTCGCGCGCGAGCCCGGCGAGTTCGGCGGCGAGTACTACCGGCTGATCCCCGAGGGCACGCTGAAGCACTTCGACGGCGTGCGCATCAGCGCAAACCGCGACGTCGAGGGTCTGGACCTGAACCGCAACTTCCCCGCCTACTGGCGCCAGGAGTTCGAGCAGCTCGGCGCCGGCCCCTACCCGGCCAGCGAGCCCGAGGTGCGGGCGATGGTCGACTTCCTCGTGCGCCACCCCAACGTCGGCGCCGCGGTCAGCTTCCACACCCACAGCGGCGTCATCCTGCGGCCGATGGGCACCCAGTCCGACGACGACATGACGCCCGAGGACCTGTGGATCTACAAGCGCCTGTCCGACATCGGCGCCAGGCTCACCGGCTACCCGGCGATCAGCAGCTTCCACGACTTCAAGTACCACCCGAAGGAAGTCATCACCGGCACCCAGGACTGGGTCTACGAGCACCTCGGGGCGCTGTTCTGGACGGTCGAGATCTGGGCGCCGAACAAGGAAGCCGGCATCACCGACTACAAGTGGATCGAGTGGTACCGCGACCACCCGCCCGAGGACGACCTGAAGCTCTTGAAGTGGAGCGACGAGCAGTGCGGCGGCCAGGCGCACGTCGACTGGTACCCGTTCCGCCACCCGCAGCTGGGCATGGTCGAGCTCGGCGGCTGGGACCGCATGAACTACTGGCGCAACCCGCCGCCGGCGCTGCGCGAACGCGAGGCGGCACGTTTCCCGGCCTGGCTGACGCAGCTCGCGCTGTCGCTGCCGAAGCTCGAGCTGCTGCGCGCCGAGGTGCGGGCGCTGGGCCCCGACACCTGGCGCGTGCGCCTGGCCGTCGGCAACGCCGGCTACCTGCCGTCGAACATCAGCAAGCGTGCGATCGAGCGCAAGACGGTGCGCGGCACGGTGTTCCGCATCCACCTGCCGCCCGAGTGCACGCTGATCTCCGGCCGCGAACGCATCGAAGGCCCGCACCTGGACGGCCACGCGCCGCGCCAGTCGCTGCAGGCTTTCCTGCCGCAGCGCGAGATCACCGCCGACCGCGCGGTCGTCGAGTGGGTCGTGCAGGGGCCGCGGGGCGCGGCGATCGGGCTCGTCGCCAGCGCCGACCGCGCCGGCACGGTGCGCACCGAGGTCACGCTCGACTGAAGGAGCTGCGACGGGGCTTGCTCGTCGCAGTCAAGCTGCCGCCGTGGACCGGCTTTGCCGGGCCACCGGCGGCGCCCCCTTGAGGGGGAGCGCCGAAGGCGCTTCGGGGGGGGTCAGTTCCTCACCCAGCGGGCGAGGGTCTCGCGGAGTTTGTCGGCGTCGATCGGCTTGGTCAGGAAGTCGTCCATGCCGGCGGCGGTCGCGGCCTCGCGTTCGCTGACCAGCGCCGCGGCGGTCAGCGCGATGATCGGCAGGCGCCGGCCGGCCTCGCGGTAGCGCAGCGCGCGTGTCGCCTCGTAGCCGCTCATCACCGGCATCTGCACGTCCATCAGCACGGCATCGAAGGGCTGGCCGCAGGCCGCGGCACGTTCCACCGCCTCGACCGCCTGGCGGCCGTCGATCGCCTGCTCGACCTGCAGCCCCCAGCGCTCCAGCAGCGCCACCGCGATCATCATGTTGACCGGGTTGTCCTCGGCCATCAGCACGCGTGCGCCGGCCAGCTCGCGCGGCACGCCCGCCGCCGCCGCGCTGGCGGCGGCCGCCGCAGCGGGCGCCGGGGCCAGGCTGCGCGGCAGCGGCAGCACGGCCCAGAACACGCTGCCGCGGCCGGGCTGGCTGTCGACGCCGACCTCGCCACCCATCAGCGTCGCCAGCTCGCGGCAGATCGACAGCCCCAGCCCGGTGCCGCCGAAACGCCGCGTCGTCGACTCGTCGGCCTGCGTGAACGGGCGGAACAGCCGGGCCTGCGTCGCCGGGTCGATGCCGGGGCCGGTGTCGTGCACCTCCAGCCGCACGCGGCCGGCCGGCACGCGGCGCACCACGACACGCACGCCGCCCGCGGCGGTGAACTTCAGCGCGTTGCCGAGGAAGTTGGTGACGATCTGGCGCACCCGCAGCGGGTCGCCGACGACGGTGCCGTCCAGCCCCGGGCCGATGTCGAAGTCCAGCGTCAGGCTTCGCGCCGCGGCCATCGTCGCGTAGACGCGCTGCGCGCCGTGCAGCAGCTCGACCAGGTCGAAGGGCTCGCTGGCCAGCTCCATGCGGCCGGCCTCGATCTTGGAGACGTCCAGGATGTCCGAGACGATCGCCGCCAGCGACTGCGCGCTCTCGGCGATGTGGTCCAGGTACTGCTGGCGCACCTGCTCGTCGAGCTGGGCGTCGCGGGCCAGCTTGGCGAGGTTGATCATGCCGTTGAGCGGGTTGCGCAGCTCGTGGTTGGTGTTGGCCAGGAAGGCGCTCTTGGCGCGGCTGGCGGCCTCGGCGGCGTCGCGTGCGGCGGCCAGGCGGCGCTCGAACTCGCGCCGCTCGGTGACGTCCTCGACGATCCAGACCGCACCGCCGCGCGCCGGGTCGACCGGGTCGACGGCCTTGACCACGAGCCGGGCCAGGAAGGTGCTGCCGTCGCGGCGCTGGGCATGGCCCTCGATCTCCACCGGCTCGCCGCGGGCCAGCGCCGGCAGCGTGCCGCGGGCGATCTCGACGATCTCGTCGCTGCCCGGCCAGACCGCCGCCGCGGGGCGCTCGACGAGGCCGCCCGGCGGCCAGCCGAACATCTGCTCGAAACGCCGGTTGGCCATCATGAAGCGGCCGCCGCGCGTGACCGCGATGCCGATCGAGGCGTTGTCCAGGATCGCCTCGCGCTCGCGCCGGCTGTGTTCGGTCTCGGTGACGTCGCGTGCGTTGACGACGAGGTAGTCGTGGCCCTCGACGCTGAAGCGTGTGCCCGAGACCAGCACCGACAGCACGCGGCCGTCGCGGGCGCGGAAGTCCGCCGGCAGGTCGGTGGCGGTGCCGCTGCGCTGCATCTGCTCGGCGAACTGGCGGCGCTGCTCGTCGTGCAGCCACAGGCCGAGCTCGATCGCGGTGCGGCCGACGACGTCGGCGGCGGCGAAACCGGTGGCGCGCACGAAGGTGTCGTTGGCCATCGTGAAGCGCCCGGTGCCCAGGTCGGTCAGCGTGATCAGCTCGGGGCTGCTGGCGAACAGGTGCGCCAGCACCGCCTCGGAGCGGCGCAGCGTCTGCTCGGCGGCCAGGCGCTCGGTGTCGTCGGCGTAGATCGACAGCGTCGCCGGGCCGCCCTCGGCCTCGATGCGCACCGAGATCGCGCGCACCGACAGGCGCTCGCCGCCGCGCGGCTGCAGGCGGAAGTCGGCGATCGTCAGCGCGGTGCCGACCGGTGCGCCCTCCAGTTCGTCGAAGCGGCGGCGCTCGCGCTCGCGCGATTCGCCGGCTTCGTAGGCGCCCAGCAGCTCGTGGCCGACCAGCGTCTCCAGCGTGTCGCAGCCCAGCAGCACCAGCGCCGCCGGGTTGGCGTCGAGCACACGCCCGCGGCGGTGCAGCACCAGCGGCGTCGGGATGCGCGCGAACAGCTCCTCGCAGCGGGTCTCGGCGGCCGCCAGCGCGCGCCGCGCGTCCATCTCGGCCGAGACGTCGCGCGCGACGCCCCAGAAGCCGGCGAAGCCGCCACGTTCGTCACGCCGCGGCTCGCCGCTGACCAGCAGCGACAGCGGCCGGCCGTCGGCACCCAGCCAGTGCACCAGCCGGTCGCGGAACGGGGCGCGGGCGTCGAGGTCGGCGCGCAGCAGGTCCAGGGTCTCGTCGTCGCACTGGAACTGCGGCAGCTCCCAGGGCAGGCGGCCCCGGGCCTCGGTGCCGGCCAGCGGGCTCGTGTCGCCGCGCTGGCGATAGGCGGCGACGAGGCGGTGCTCGGCGTCGAGCTCCCAGCAGACGTCGGAGGCCAGCTCGAGCAGCGTGCGCGCGCGGCGTTCGCCGGCGGCGGCGGCCTCGGCCAGCTGCAGCGCGCTGCCGCACATCCGGCTGCCGGTGGCGGCGAGCAGCGCACCCAGGCCCAGCGCCAGGGCCAGCGGCACACGCAGTGCGGCGTCCAGCGGCAGCGGTGCGGCCAGTGCGGCCAGCGCCGCGGCCGCGCAGGCCAGGGCCGTGGCCCCGAGTGCACGGCGGCCGGCCTGCGTGCGCCGGCGCAGGCGCTCGGTGGTCGCGTCGCCGGCCGGACTGCGCTGCGACGCCGGCAGTGCGTGGTCTTCGGGCGGGCGCGTGACCAAGGTGAGCCCTGGCTACGAGCCGCGTTCGCGCTGCAGCAGCTCGCGGGTGGCCTCGGCGACACGCCGGGCCGCGGCGGCGAAGTCCTCGCCCGCGCTCGCGTACAGCACGGCACGCGACGAGTTGACGATGATCGGCCCGTCGGGGCGCCAGCCGGCACGCACCGTGGCCGCCGCGTCGCCGCCCTGGGCGCCGACGCCGGGGATCAGCAGCGGCACCGTCGGCGCGATCGCGCGCACGCGGGCGATCTCCTCCGGGAAGGTGGCACCGACGACCAGGCCCAGGCGGCGGTCACGGTTCCACGGGCCGGCGGCCAGACGCGCGACACGCTCGTACAGGCGTTCGCCGCCGTCGAGCAGCTGGTTCTGCAGGTCGCTGCCGCCGGGGTTGGAGGTGCGGCACAGCAGGATCAGGCCGCGGCCGTCCCAGCGCAGATAGGGCTCGATCGAGTCGAAGCCCATGTACGGCGACAGCGTCACCGCGTCGGCGTCGTAGCGCTCGAAGGCCTCGCGCGCGTACTGCTCGGCGGTCGAGCCGATGTCGCCGCGCTTGGCATCCAGGATCACCGGCACGCCGGGCGCGACGCGCCGGATGTGGGCCACCAGGCGTTCGAGCTGGTCCTCGGCGCGGTGTGCGGCGAAGTAGGCGATCTGCGGCTTGAAGGCGCAGACGAGGTCGTGCGTGGCGTCGACGATCGCGGCGCAGAAGTCGTGGATGCGCGTCGCGTCGCCCTTCCAGGCGCCGGGGAAGCGCGCCGGCTCGGGGTCGAGCCCGACGCACAGCATCGACGCCTGGCGCGCCGTCGCGTCGGCCAGCCGGTCGATGAAAGACGTCATGCTTTATGCGCCAGCTGCACCGCCCGGCCGATGTAGTTGCCCGGCGTCATCGCCTTGAGCCGCTCGCGTTCGCCGGCGGGCAGCGCGTCCAGGCTGTCGATGAAGGCGTGGAAGGTCTCGCGCGTGACGGCGCGGCCGCGCGTCAGCTCCTTGAGCTGCTCGTAGGGGTTGGGCAGGCCGTGGCGGCGCATCACCGTCTGCACGGCTTCGGCCAGCACTTCCCAGGCGCCGTCCAGGTCGGCGGCGAGCGCGGCTTCGTTGAGCTCCAGCTTGTCCAGGCCGCGCAGCAGGCTGTCGTGGCCCAGCACCGCGTAGCCCAGCGCCACGCCCATGTTGCGCAGCACCGTGCTGTCGGTCAGGTCACGCTGCCAGCGGCTGATCGGCAGCTTCTGCGACAGATGCGTCAGCAGCGCGTTGGCCAGGCCGTAGTTGCCTTCGGCGTTCTCGAAGTCGATCGGGTTGACCTTGTGCGGCATCGTGCTCGAGCCGATCTCGCCCGCCTTGGTCTTCTGCTTGAAGTAGCCCAGCGAGATGTAGCCCCAGACGTCGCGCGCGAAGTCGATCAGGATGGTGTCGCAGCGGGTCACGGCGTCGAACAGCTCGGCCATGTAGTCGTGCGGCTCGATCTGGATCGTGAACGGGTTGAACACCAGGCCCAGGCGGTCCTCGACGACCTGGCGGCTGAAGGCCTCCCAGTCGAACTCGGGCCAGGCGGCGATGTGGGCGTTGTAGTTGCCCACCGCGCCGTTCATCTTGGCCCGCAGCGGCACCGAGGCGATGACGTCGCGGGCGCGCGTCAGCCGCGCGACGACGTTGGCGATCTCCTTGCCGACGGTCGTCGGGCTGGCGGTCTGGCCGTGGGTGCGGCTGAGCATCGGCACCGCGGCGAAGCCGTGCGCCATCTTGCGCAGGCGCTCGATCAGCGCATCCAGCGCCGGCAGCAGCACGGTGTCGCGCGCGGCCTTCAACATCAGCGCGTGGCTGGTGTTGTTGATGTCCTCGCTGGTGCAGCCGAAGTGCACGAACTCGCCGGCCGTCTTCAGCTCGGGCTCATGCTCGATGCGCGCCTTGATCCAGTACTCGACCGCCTTGACGTCGTGATTCGTCGTGCGCTCGATGTCCTTGATCGCCTGGGCGTCGGCCTCGCTGAAACGCAGCGCCAGGCTGCGCAGCAGGCCGCGTGCGGCTTCGGACAGCGGCTTGAACTCGGCGAAACCGGCGTCCGACAGCGCGATGAACCACTCGACCTCGACCTGCACACGCCGGTGCATCAGGCCGAACTCGCTGAGCAGCGGGCGCAGCGCGGCGAGTTTGGCGGCGTAACGGCCGTCGAGAGGGGAGAGGGCGGTCAGGGCGGTCAGGGTCATCGCGGGCGCGCCGGGCAGGCGGAAATGGCGGCGGCCGTCGCGAAGACGGCCGGACGTCCCCCATCAAGGGGTATTGCAGATTCTAGGCCGTGTCCTGTGACACCTTGCCGGCGTTTTCCGCGCCGGGCCGCGCATCAGGCGTCTACCAGGTCAGCTCGAAGCGGCACTCGGTGTCGCCGCAGGCCTCGCAGGCCACCTCGCGGGCCTGCGCATTGCGGTGCACGAGCACCGTGAAGAGGCGCTCGAAGGTGCCGGTGTAGAAGTCGCAGGCGGGCTCGTCGGCCTGCCAGCCGCGGCACAGCGGGTTGTCGCGGATCGTCAGCACGCAGGGGCGGCCGACGACGTAGCTGAAGCGGCCGCTGCCGGCGAAGGTCCAGGAGTTGCGGCTGATCGCGGTGAGCAGCACGCGCGCGGCCAGCGGGGCCGGCATCAGCTTGAGCAGCACCTGCACCGGCTTGGGGATGCGCCGGGCGAGCAGGTAGTCGGCGGTGCGCACGCCGGCGGCGTGCGCGATCTCGCGCGCGGCCGCCGGGCCCAGCGACTCGCGCAGCACGCCGTGCAGGCGGCGCACCTCCGCCTCGTCGACCATCGACTCCGGCGGGGTGGTCAGGTAGTTCACCAGGCCGGCACGGTCGAACAGCCGCCGCGTCAGGTCGGTGCCGACCCGCGAGGGCAGCACCTCCGCGACGCGGATGATGGCGTTCGGACCGATGCGGCCGGCGACGTTCACGACGCGCGCGCCTCCGTGGCGGCCTGCTGCTCTTCGGTCAGCTGCTCGGTGCCGCCGCCGCAGGCCATGGCCTTCGCCGCGATCTCGAAGTTCTCGTCGCCCTTGCGGCGCTTCATCTCGATCTTCGGGCCGTGCATCGTGACCCAGCCGTCGTCGACGCGCGACAGCGCGTCCGCGGTCTGGGCGTCGATGCGGCGCTCCTTGTCGAAGCTGAAGTTGACCACCTTCTTGGACTGCGGGCCCCAGTAGCCGACGCGGCCCAGGTCGTAGAACTTGCGTTCGAAACCGCTCTTCAGGAACGCCTTCAGGCAGCCCATCAGGTACTTGCGGCGCAGCTTGTCCTTCGTGAACGGGTACTGCAGGAACGCCTTGTTCATGAAGAACCGGCGGTAGTTGTTCATCACCCGGTCCAGCAGCTCGCCGCGGTCCATCGCGTCGGGCTTCATGATCGGGGTCACGAAGTTGTACTTCTCGAAGTCGAAGACCTCGACCTTGTCGCCGAGTTCCTGGAACAGGTCGGAGAACGGCCACGGCGTGTACATCGCCCAGTTGGCCATGTCCGGGTTCCAGTCGCGCGCCATCCGGTACGTCTCTTCCAGCGTCTCGGCGGTCTCGTTCTCGAGGCCGACGATGAACTGGGCTTCGGTGACGATGCCGTTGTCCTTCAGGAGCTGGATCGCGCGCTTGTTCTGCTCGATCGTGGTCTCCTTGTTGAACATGTCGAGCTTGAGCTGCGCGGCGGCCTCGGTGCCCAGCGAGACGTGGATCAGGCCGGCCTTGCGGAACAGCGGCAGCAGCTTCTCGTCGCGCAGGATGTCGGTGACGCGGGTGTTGATGCCCCACAGCACGCCGAGGTCGCGCTTGATCAGCTCTTCGCAGAACTCGATGAACTTCTTGCGGTGGATCGTCGGTTCCTCGTCGGCGAGGATGAAGAAGCCGACGTCGTGCTGCTTGACCAGGACCTCGATCTCGTCGACCACCTTCTTCGGGTCACGGATGCGGTAGTCGCGCCAGAACTTCCACTGGCTGCAGAACGAGCAGGTGAACGGGCAGCCGCGCGCGAAGTTCGGGATCGCGACGCGCTTGTTCATCGGGATGTAGATGTACTTGTCCCACTCGAGGATGCCCCAGTCCGGCGTGATGCGGTCCAGGTCCTCGATCGGCGGCTCGGCCGGCGTGGCGACCACCTTGCCGTCCGGCGTCGCGAAGGCGATGCCGTTGACGCAGTTGCGGTCGGCCATGAAGCGGCCCTGGTCGACGGCGGTGACCAGGTTCAGCATGACCTGCTCGCCTTCGCCGCGCACGATGGCGTCGATCCACGGCGCTTCCTTGAGCACCTGCGGATACATGAACGTGCCGTGGATGCCGCCGAGCACCGTGACGATGTCGGGGTTCACTTCCTTGACGATCTGCAGCGTGCGCTCGGCCTTGTAGATCGCCGGGGTGATCGCGGTGCAGCCGACGATGTCGGGCTTGAGCGTCGTGATCTTCTCGCGGACCTGGTCTTCGCTCAGGTCGTTGGTCATCGCGTCGACGAAGATGACGTCCGTGTAGCCGCCCGCCTTGAGGTAGCCAGCCAGGTACGCCACCCACGCGGGAGGCCAGTTGCCGGCGATCTCGGCACCGCCGGAGTGATAGTTGGGGTGGATGAACAGCACACGCATGGAAACGGCTCCTCGCGATTCGGACTCGCACGGTAGGCGGGCACCCTGATTTCAGTTTTGCCCTAAGTCAATGACGCGCGACAGTCGCACTGACAACCCAGCCTGACACTCTTGGCGGCCGTCAAGTGCGTCAAGGCATGGCCCTTGCTAAAGTGGGCCGGTTGTCGTCGTCACATACCGATACAGCCCCAGGAGCCCTGATGAAGATCACCCGCCGCATCACCCTGCTCGCCGCCGCTTCGCTGGCGGCCGCCGTCGCCGTCCCGGCCTTCGCGCAAACCAAGCTGAAGGTCGCCGCCATCTACACCGTGCCGGTCGAGCAGCAGTGGGTGAGCCGCATCGACAAGGCGCTGAAGGCCGCCGCGGCGCGTGGCGAGGTCGAGTACGTGTTCAGCGAGAACGTCGCCAACGCCGACTACGAGCGTGTGATGCGCCAGTACGCCGAAGCCGGCAACGTGCTGATCGTCGGCGAGTCCTTCGCCGTCGAGACCGCCGCGCGCAAGGTCGCCAAGGACTACCCGAAGGTCGCCTTCCTGATGGGCAGCTCGGGCAAGCCGCAGGCGCCGAACTTCGGCGTCTTCGACAACTACATCCAGGAGCCGGCCTACCTCACCGGCATGATCGCCGCCGGCATGAGCAAGAGCGGCAAGATCGGCATGGTCGGCGGCTACCCGATCCCCGAGGTCAACCGCCTGATGAACGCCTTCATCGCCGGCGCCAAGGAAGTGAACCCGAAGGTCGAGTTCTCGATCAGCTTCATCAACAGCTGGTTCGACCCGCCGAAGGCCAAGGAAGCCGCCTTCGCGATGATCGACAAGGGCGCCGACGTGATGTACGCCGAGCGTTTCGGCGTCAGCGACGCCGCCAAGGAGCGCAAGGTGCTGGCGATCGGCAACGTCATCAACACCCAGGCCCAGTACCCCGACACGGTGGTCGCCTCGGCGCTGTGGAACATGGAGCCGACGATCGACGCCGCGCTCAAGGCGGTGAAGGCCGGCGCCTTCAAGGCCGAGGACTACGGCCGCTACTCGACGATGAAGTTCAAGGGCTCCGAGCTGTCGCCGCTGGGCACGTTCGCGAAGAAGGTCCCGGCCGACCTCGTCGCCAAGGTCCAGGCCAAGGAGAAGGCCATCCTCGACGGCAGCTTCGTCGTCAAGGTCGACGACAGCCAGCCCAAGGCCGGCAAGTGACGCGGCCCGGGGGAACCGCCTGGTTCCCCCGGCGCGTTCGCGCTTAGCATGCCGCCCGGGCGCACGACGCCCGCCCGCGGGCTCACGCCCCCTCTCGCCAACAAGACGAAGAAGCGCCTTCCATGACCCGTGCCCTGCTCTGTGCCGCCGTTCTCGCCGTCGCCGCGCCGTTCGCGTCGGCCGCCACCGCCCCGACCTACGACATCGAGGACTTCTCGACCGCCGCGCTGATCGACAAGCCGACCGTGATGGCGGCCTGGAAGGAGGCGCTGCCCACCGAGCGTCTGGTCAAGCTCTACCCGAAGGCCAAGTGGGGTTTCCTCAGCCAGGTCGAGGGCGGCGTCGTCGACGGCAAGCTGTGTGTCGTCACCGCGCGCGTGACGCTGCTGCCCAAGACCTCGCCGACGCGGCGTTTCGTCTGGGAGCCGGCCAAGAGCTCGACGGTCTTCGACGGCCGCCCGGTCGCCTCGGCCGCCGAGTGCAGCGCGCTGGCGCAGGACCGGCTGAAGGACGCGCTGCGTTCGCTGGTCTCCAGCCTGGTCAAGAGCTGAGCCTGGACGCAGGACGCCGGAAGGCGTTCTGCGCCTGCCGAAGGCCATCGCGCGACTGCACGCACGAGGGCTGAGGTCCGGAGCGCCGCGGCCTCAGGCCAGCAGCGCCCACAGCGCCGCGAACATGGTCGCGGTGACCAGCGTCGTGAAGTAGAACGTCGCCAGGACGCTGGCGCGCAGCGCCTGCGTCCACCAGCGGCCGCCGTAGACGCGGCGCAGCGCCAGCCAGGTGTAGACCGGCACGGCCAGCCACGCCACGAGCTGCAGGCCGCCCAGCGGCAGCAGCGTCACGCCCAGCATCAGGAACCAGAACGCGTGCAGGTGCAGCGCGAAGACGAGGTGCTCGGTGTAGCGCAGCCGCCGGTTGCGGTAGGCGATCGCCAGCCCGGCCGCGAAACACGGCAGCAGCACGAACATCATCGGGCCGACGGCGTCGGTCAGCCGGGCCTTGAGCCCGCTCGTGTCGTTGGCCAGCGCCGCCGGCCCGATGCCCAGGCGCTGCTCCAGCCGCTTGCAGACCGCCGCCGGCACGTTGCGGCACTCGAAGCCCTCGCCGCCCGGCTTGATGCCGACCTGCATGCTGGCGCCGCCGACGCTGAGCTCGATCTTCGGCGCCTCGCCCTTGTCGACCTGCAGCGCCGGTTGCGGCGTGCTGGGGTCGAGCAGCGTGGACACACGCACCGCCAGCAGCACCAGCACGCTGATCGTCAGGTACAGCCGCAGCGGCAGCACGTAGTGCTTGCGCCGGCCACGCAGGTACTGGCGCGTCAGCTCGCCGGGGCGGCGCAGCAGCAGCGCCAGCGTGCGCCACATCGCGCCTTCGGTCGACAGGTAGGCGCCGCCGAACTGCTGCACGAACTCGCCGACGGTCGGCGCACGCACCCGCGTCTCCTGGCCGCAGTGCGGGCAGAACTTGGGTGTCGGCTCGGGCAGCGGCTGCTCGCAGTTGGGGCAGGAGTCCAGGATGTGTGCTTCAGGTGGCGGGCGGCCTTGATGGTAGCGGCCGCCCCGGCGCCCGCCCGGGCTGGCGCGCTTCGTGCGTGACAATCCGACGATGTCTGCGAGTCCCCCGGTCCTGCGCCTGAAGGGCGTCACCAAACGCTTCGGCCCCCTGGTCGCCAACGACGGCATCTCGCTGGATCTGGACCGCGGCGAGGTGCTCGCGCTGCTCGGCGAGAACGGCGCCGGCAAGAGCACGCTGGTGTCCATCCTCTTCGGCCACTACGTCGCCGACGAAGGTTCGATCGAGGTCGACGGCCGCACGCTGCCGCCGGGCCAGCCGAAGGCGGCGCTGGCCGCCGGCATCGGCATGGTGCACCAGCACTTCACGCTGGCCGACAACCTGAGCGTGCTCGACAACGTGATGCTCGGCACCGAGCCGCTGTGGCAGCCGTTCACGCGCCGCGGCGACTGGCGCCGCCGCCTGCTCGACGCCGCGCAGCGTTTCGGCCTGCAGGTCGACCCCGACGCGCGCATCGCCGAGCTGTCGGTGGGCGAGCGCCAGCGTGTCGAGATCCTGAAAGCCCTGGTGCGCGGCGCGCGCATCCTGATCCTCGACGAGCCGACCGCGGTGCTGACGCCGCAGGAGAGCGAGTCGCTGTTCGCGACGCTGGCGCAGATGGTCGAAGGCGGCCTGTCGATCATCTTCATCAGCCACAAGCTCGACGAGGTGCTGCGTGTCAGCGACCGCATCGCCGTGCTGCGCGGCGGCAAGCTGATCGCCGTGCTGCCGGCCGAAGGCGCGAGCAAGGCCGACCTGGCCGAGGCGATGGTCGGCCGCACGGTCGCCCCGGCGGTGAAGACGCGCCACGAACCCGGCCCGGTGGTCTGCGAGCTGCCGGGCACGACGCTCTCGATCCGCGCCGGCGAGGTCTTCGCGGTCGCCGGGGTCGCCGGCAACGGCCAGCAGGCGCTGGCCGAGGCGCTGTGCGGCGAGCACGCGCCACCCGGTGGCGCCGTGCGGCTGGACGGCCAGGCGCTGCCGCCGTCGCCGCGGCGTTTTGTCGAAGCCGGCGTCGCGCGCATCCCCGAAGACCGCCACGCCGTCGGTGTCGTCGGCGACCTGCCGATCTGGGAGAACGCGGTGCTCGAGCGCCACGCCAGCCCGGCCTTCGCCCGCTGGGGCGTCGTGCGCCGCGCCGCCGCGCGCGCCTTCGCACGCGAGGTCGTCGAACGTTTCGACGTGCGCGGCGGCGGCCTGGACACGACGACGCGCTCGCTGTCGGGCGGCAACATGCAGAAGCTGATCCTCGGCCGCGCGCTGCGGGGCAGCGGCACGACGCCGCGGCTGGTCGTCGCCAACCAGCCGACCTGGGGCCTGGACGTCGGCGCCGTCGCCTACGTGCACCAGCAGCTGCTCGACGCCTGCGCCGCCGGCGCCGCGGTGCTGCTGATCAGCGAAGACCTGGACGAGATCTTCGCGCTCGCCGACCGTGTCGCCGTCATCTGCCACGGCGTGCTCGGCGCGCCGCGTGCCGCGGCCGACTGGACGCTGGCCGACATCGGCCTGGCGATGGCCGGTGCCGGCCGGGAGGTGGCGCATGCGGCTTGAACGACGCACCGAGGTGCCGCGGGTGCTGCTCGTCGCCGCGCCGCTGGCCGCCGTGGCCTTCACGCTGCTCGTGACCTCGCTGCTGGTGGCCTGGGCCGGCGCGCCGGTCGGCCGGGCCTATGCGCTGCTGCTCGAAGGCGGCTTCGGCTCGCGCTTCGCGATCACCGAGACGCTGACCCGCGCCACGCCGCTGATCTTCACCGGGCTGGCCGCCGCGGTCGCGTTTCGCGCGCGGCTGTTCAACATCGGCGCCGAAGGCCAGCTCTACGCCGGCGCGCTGGCGGCGGTGGCCGTCGGCGGGCTGCACGACGGCGTCGGCTACGAGATCGCGCCGGCGCTGCTCTTCGTGCTGATGTTCGCTGCCGCCGCGCTGGCCGGCGCATTGCTGCTGCTGGGGCCGGCGCTGCTGAAGAGCCGCTTCGGCGTCGACGAGGTCGTGACGACGCTGCTGCTGAACTTCATCGTGCTGCTCTTCGTCTCGGCGATGCTCGACGGCACGATGAAGGACCCGATGGCCATGGGCTGGCCGCAGAGCGTGGCGCTGCAGGACGCGCTGCAGCTCGACAAGCTGCTCGAACGCAGCCGCGTGCACACCGGCCTCGTCGCCGCCGTCGTGCTGGCCGTCGCGCTGTGGGCGCTCTTGAAGTACACGACGCTGGGCTTCCAGATCCGCGCCGTCGGCGCCAACCCGCGCGCCGCACGTTTCGCCGGCATGCCGGTGGGCTGGACGACGGTGAAGGTGGCGCTGCTGTCGGGCGCGCTGGCCGGGCTGGCCGGCGCCGTCGAGGTCGCCGGGCGCACCGGCTACGTCACGCTGGACATGAGCCCGGGCTACGGCTACAGCGGCATCGTCATCGCGATGCTGGCGATGCTGAACCCGCTGGCCGTCGTCGCCGCCGCGGTCTTCGTCGCCGGCATGCTGGTCGGCGCCGACAGCATGAGCCGCGCCGTCGCCGTGCCGACCTACATCGCCGACGTCATCGTCGCCGTGTCGCTGATCAGCGTGCTGGTGGCGACGATGCTGACCCAATATCGAGTTCGCAGAGCATGAGCGAAACGCTTGATTTGCTGATGGCCGCGCCCTTCTGGGTGGCGGTGCTGCGCATCGCGACGCCGCTGGTGCTGGGCACGCTGGGCGTGCTGATGTGCGAACGCGCCGGGGTGCTGAACCTCGGCATCGAGGGGATCATGGTCGCCGGCGCCTTCGCCGGCTGGCTGGCGGTCTACCAGGGCGCGGGGCTGTGGACCGGCGTCGCCGTCGCCGCGGCGGTCGGCGCCGTCTTCGGCCTGCTGCACGGCGGCCTGACCGTCGTGCTCGGGCTGTCGCAACACGTCGCCGGGCTGGGCATCACGCTGCTGGCGACGAGCCTGGCGAGCTTCGCCTACCGCGTCGGTTTCCCCAAGGTCGAGACGCCACCGACGATCCAGCCCTTCGAGCCGATGTCCTGGCTGCCGATTCCCGTGCTGAACGAGCAGACGCCGCCGGTGCTGCTGGCGCTGCTGGGGGTGCCGGCGATCGCCTGGTTCCTCTACCGCACGCCGCTGGGGCTGGCGGTGCGCATGGTCGGCGAGAACCCGGCCGCCGCCGAAGGCCAGGGCCTGAACGTCGTGCGCCTGCGCCTCGGTGCGGTGGCTGCCGGCTCGGCGCTGATGGGCGTGGCCGGCGCCTTCCTGACGCTGTCGGCCTTCAACGCCTTCTACTTCAACATGGTCAACGGCCGCGGCTGGGTCTGCGTGGCGCTGGTCGTGTTCGCGTCCTGGCGGCCGGGCAAGGCGCTGGCCGGCGCGCTGCTGTTCGCCTTCTTCGACGCGCTGCAGCTGCGCCTGCAGCAGGCCGGCGGCGGTGTCTTCGGCGTCGAGCTGCCGTATCAGGTCTACCTGATGCTGCCGTACGCGATGGCGATCGTCGCGCTGGTCGTGATGGCGCGGCGCGCCGCGTATCCGCAGGCTTTGATGAAGCCGTACCGCCAGGGCGAACGCTAGGAGTTCGCGCGGCGGCGCGAACTCCTAGCCTGCGGCTGAACCTTGGGCTCCCCCGAGCCCCCTCCGGGAGGGTGCTCCCGCTCGTTCGACGGCTCCCTCCAGCCTCCCTCCGCGAGGGAGGCTCCAGTCAGTCTGACGAGGGGAGGCGCTCGCGGGCCTGCTCTTGCGTTCCCATGCCGGTCTAATCCTTCAGCGCGGCGAAGAACGCGGCCAGCTTGCGGTCGTCGAGCTGGCCGTTGCAGCGCACGCCGCTGCACAGGTCCAGGCCGTAGGGCTGCACCGTCTCGACGGCCTGGCGCACGTTGGCCGGGTTCAGGCCGCCGGCCAGGACCAGCGGCAGCGGGCCGATCGTGTCGCGGATGCGCCGGCTGATCGCCCAGTCGTGGCGCCGGCCGGTGCCGCCCAGCTCCTTGACCGCCAGCGCCGGGTTGCCCGAGTCGAGCAGGATCGCGTCGACATACGGCGCCACGGCCACCGCCTCGGCTATCGACGCTTCGCCGGTGACGTGGATCACCTGCACGATCTCGACGTCCGGGCACAGCCTGCGCAGCGCCTGCAGCTCTTCGACGGCCACCGCGTCCACCAGCTGCAGCGTCGTCGTGCCGGCGGCGGCGTGCTGCGCGGCGATCGAGGCCGCGTCGGTGCGGCAGGTCAGCAAGAAGGTGCGTGTCGGCGGCGGCACTGCGGCGGCGATCTCGGCGATCGTCGCGTCGGCGATCACGCCGGGGCCGCTGGGCATCGCCGACACCAGGCCCAGCGCCGAGGCGCCGGCCGCGACCGCGCGCCGCGCTTCGTCGACGCTGGCGATGCAGCAGATCTTGACCACAGGCTTCATGCACTGTCTCCGTCAATCCGTTGATGCAGCCAGGGCGGCGGTGGCGGTGCCGTGTCGGCCAGCGTGACGGCGGCCTGCACGGCGGCCACGGCACGCGCGGCGCTGTCTTCGTCGGCCGCATGCACGCGCGCCAGCGGCTCGCCGGCGCGGCGTGTCTCGCCCAGCGCGACCATCTCGTCCAGGCCGACACGCGGGTCGACGACGTCGCCGCCACGGCGCCGGCCGCCGCCGAGTTCGACGATCGCATAACCCAGCGCGCGCGCGTCGATCGCGGCGACGACGCCGTCGCGCAGCGCCGGCACCTCGGCGATGACCGGCGCGGTGGCCAGCCGCGCATTCTTCAGCACGTCGGCCGGGCCGCCGAGCCCGGCGACCATCGCCGCGAAACGTTCCGCCGCCGCGCCGCTGGCCAGCGCCTGGCGCGCCGCGGCCAGCGCCGCCGCTTCGTCGGCCTGCAGCGCGCCCAGCACCAGCAGCCGCGCCGCCAGACCGAGCGTGACGTCGAGCAGCCGCGCGTCGCCCGGCTCGCCGCGCAGCAGCGCCAGGCATTCGGCGACTTCCAGCGCATTGCCGGCCGTGCGGCCCAGCACCTGGTTCATGTCGGTGACCAGCGCCGCCGCGGCCAGCCCGGCGCCGCGCGCGGTGTCGACCAGGCTGGTGGCCAGCGCCTGCGCCGCCGCCGCGTCGCGCATGAAGGCGCCGCTGCCGACCTTGACGTCGAGCACCAGCGCGTCCAGCCCGGCCGCGAGCTTCTTGCTGAGGATGCTGGCGGTGATCAGCGGCAGCGACTCGACGGTGGCCGTGACGTCGCGGATGGCGTAGAGCCGGCGGTCGGCCGGCGCCAGGCGCGCGGACGCGCCGACGATGGCGCAGCCGGCCGTGCGCAGCACCGCGTGCAGGCGTTCGGGCGACGGGTCGACGCCGTAGCCGGGCAGCGCCTCCAGCTTGTCCAGCGTGCCGCCGGTGTGGCCCAGGCCGCGGCCGCTGATCATCGGCACCAGGCCACCGCAGGCGGCGACGATGGGGGCCAGCAGCAGGCTGGTCTTGTCGCCCAGGCCGCCGGTGCTGTGTTTGTCCAGCACCGGGCGGCCGAAACCGGCCCAGCGCAGGCGCTCGCCCGAGTCGGTCATCGCCTGCGTCAGCGCCACCGTCTCGGCGCGTTCCATGCCGCGCAGCAGCACGGCCATCGCCAGCGCGGCGACCTGGGCGTCGCTCCAGCGCGCCTCGCCTTCGGGCGCGGTCAGCCCGGCGACGAAGGCGCGGATCTCGGTGTCGGACAGCACGCGACCGTCGCGCTTGTTGGCGATCACTTCGGCAGCCAGCATCGTGTTTCCTCGTTCAGCGGCGGCGCACGGCGCGTGCGTTCTGCGGCGGCTGCAGCCCGGGGTGGCGGCCCAGGTAGTCGGCCAGCGCGTCGGCGTCGCCGATGCCGACGACACGCTCGCGGCCGTCGCGCAGCATCGGGAAACGGTCGCCACCTTCGGCGAGGTAGCTGTTGACCGTCAGGCGCACCGGCTGATCGGGCGTGACCGGCTGGCCGTCGAGCGTCAGCGAGCCCGGCAGCAGCCGCGCGCCGGGCGGGCGCGTGGCGTCCCATTCGTACCGCAGGCCGCGCGAGGCCTGCAGCACACGCGGGCGCTCGCCTTGGAACTGCTGCTCCAGCAGCGCCGCCAGCTGCGCGCCGCTGATCGTCATCGTCACCAGCCGGTTGCCGAAGGGCTGGGCCTCGAACACGTCCTCGTAGCGCACGCGGCCGTCGGCGGGTTTGAGGATCGGGCTGCGCAGCCCGCCGGGGTTGGTCAGCGCGAGTTGGGCGCCGGCGGCGCGCGTGGCGGCGAGCTGCGCGTCGGCGACGACGCGCCCCAGCACCGACTCGCCCGAGTCGTCGCTCTCGCGTGTCAACGACGCGGCGATGCTGCCCACCACGCGTTTGGCCAGCGGCGCGGCCAGGCGTTCGTAGGCGGCGATCAGCGCCGTCTGGCCGGCGTCGGGCGCGAAGCGGCGCGTGTCGACGACGACGTTGTGCGCCTGCGAGCGCAGCACCTCGCCGCTGGCGCGGTCGAGCTCCAGGTCGATGGCCGTGACCAGCGTGCCGTAGCGGTCGCCGCTGGTGACCAGCCGCCCGTCGACGCGGCAGACGTAGGCGCGGTGCGTGTGGCCGCTGACGACGACGTCCACCGCCGGGTGCAGCCGCGGCACGATGCGCGTGATGGCGCCGCGCAGGTCGCCGCAGCCGTCGCGCCCGCCGTCGGCCTCGCCGCCTTCGTGCAGCAGCACGACGATGGCCTGCACGCCCTGGCGCTGCAGCTCGGGCACCAGCGCGTTGACGGTCTCGGCCTCGTCGCGGAACGCCAGCCCGGCCACGCCGGCGGGCGAGACGATCTGCGGCGTGCCCTTCAGCGTGAGGCCGACGAAAGCCACCGGCACGCCGTCGAAGCGGCGGATGGCGTACGGCGGCAGCAGCGTCTGGCCGGTGGCTCGCACGACGGTGCTGGCCGCCAGGTACTGGAAGCCGGCGCCGGCGAACGGCCTGGGCCCGCGGCAGCCGTCCACCGGATGGCAGCCGCCGCGCTGCAGGCGCAGCAGCTCGTCGGCGCCGTCGTCGAACTCGTGGTTGCCGACGGCGGCGTAGGCCAGGCCCATCGCCGACAGCGACTCGACCGTCGGCTCGTCGTGGAACAGCGCCGACAGCAGCGGCGACGCGCCGACCAGGTCGCCGGCGGCGACGAAGACGTGGTTCGGGTGCCCGGCCGCCAGCTCGCGCACCGCGCTGGCCATGGCCGCGGCGCCGCCGGCCGGGATGCTGCGGCTGCGCGCCGGGTCGGCCGGGTCCACCTCGCGATAACCGCCGGGCGGCGGCAGCAGGTGGCCGTGGAAGTCATTGATCGCCAGCAGGCGAAGCGGCACGGTGGCCGCGGGGGCGGTGGTGGGCGGGGCGGCGGGCGGTGCCGCGGCGCAGCCGCCCAGCAGCGCGGCGGCCAGCGCCAGCGCGGCGAGCACCGGCTGCGCGGCCGGCCGGCGTGCGGCCATCAGTAGCTGCCGGCCGCCGCCGGCCGCGCCGTGCCGCCGATCACGGCCTGCAGGTCGTCGAGCAGGCTGCTGGCGCCGATGCGAAAGCGCGCCGGCGTCGGCTGGCCGAGCGCCGCACGCGCCAGGTAGACGTAGTTCTGCGCCTGCTCGGCGGTGCGGATGCCGCCCGAGACCTTGAGCCCCGCCTGGCGGTAGCCGCCGCTGTTGATGGCGGTGAGCAGCAGGCGCGCGGCGTCGATCGTCGCGCCGTGGGGCGTGCGGCCGGTGCTGGTCTTCAGGAAGTCGGCGCCTGCGTCGAGCGCGATGCGTGCGGCGTTGCGGATCAGCAGCGGGTCGCGCAGTTCGCCGGTCTCGAGGATGACCTTCAGCGTGCGGCCGCGTGTTTCGCGCCGCACCTGGGCGAGCAGCGTGCGCGCCTGGTCCAGCGCCTGCCAGGGCATCACGACGTCGACCTCGTCGCCGCCGGCGGCCACGATCTCGGCCGCCTCGCGCACGGCGCGTTCGACATCGGTGCTGCCGTCCGGAAAGTTGGCCACCGCCGCCACTTTGACGGCCGGCGGCAACGCCGCGCGCGCCTGCGCCACGAACCGCGGCCAGACGCACACCGCCGCCACCCGCCCCTGCGGCCCCTCGGCGCGCTGGCACAGGCGCTCCACGTCAGCCGCCGTGTCGGCGTCGTTCAGGCTCGTCAGGTCCAGACAGGCGAGCGCGGTGCGGGAGGTGGCGATCAGGTCTTTCATTTCGGGTGGGGGACGGGGATGGGTGTCGGGGTGGAGTTTGACACCGGGGCGTTGTCGGTTGGTTGATGGCGCAGTGGTTGGCGGCGCCCTGCCTTTTGTTTGGTTGCGCGTGGCGGGTGATGGTTTGCGGTGCGTCGGTGCTTATCGCGTGCGAGCGCCGAGGCGTGCCGCGGCCGCCGGGTGGCCGGTTCCGGTCATGTCCCCCGGCCCGGCTGCGCCGGGCCTCCTCCTAATACTTCCCTACACCGGCCACCCGACGTCCGCGGCAGGGCGTGCTCAAGCCATCTTCTACGCAAACAACCCGATGCTCATAGTTTGAGATGCGGGTAAAGCAGATGATCTCAGTGGTTAAGCAGTGACTGAGGGCGCCTTTGTCTTATGTGTTTTCTTGCTTTCCCCGTAGCCGTGCAATTTCCTCGAAGTAGCGGAATGAAAGGCGAGTGAACAGGCGAGGGTCAGCGTGCTGTACGAAGGCCAGATGGCCTACGAGTCGAGGCACGTCATCGGCGGATATGCTGCCATTTGCAAAGTGCTTCAACAGCAGGCGGACGTGGTCTCTATATTTTGGGTGAACTCGGACTAGGCCGTCCTGGTTGATGCGGAGCCCAGTTACCAGAGTTGAGCCCCCGCGTCGACTCATGAAGCGGGTCTTCTTGGAATTTATTGCTAGCCTGGGGCTGGTTGTCCTTATTAGAGTTTCCTGAAGCGTATCGAGAAATGACCTACATGCGCCAGGCTTGTCGCTTGAAAATACAAAATCATCTGCGTATCTGGTGAGGCGCGCTTGGCCAAATTTTGTGGGGTCGATGTTAATTTTGTTCAGTAGCGCGACATCAATATTGCGCATAACTGCGTTTGCTATGGCGGGAGATGTCGGGTATCCGATTGGTAGGCGCCCGTCTCTATCAAAGCAGCATCGTTGGATAAAATCGAAGAAGCCAGCCTCTGCTGTAAAAGGTGGCAGTTCAATTGGGCTGCTCTTTATGGCCAGCACGAGGTCGCTTGAGCGAATCGAAGGAAAAAACTCCTTGATGTCGACTCTGATCGAATATAGAGACGCCTTGTGTTCGCTAGCGTTCTTTAGGATCGACGCGTCTTTTCGGAATGCTGTGGCAATCGGGCTAATCGGCAGCTTTGAGATGACTTCGTTGTTAAGCCAAGCAAGGACCAGTTTGAGTTCTGCTGCGGGTTGAATAATTATCCTCTCGCCGCCTGATCTCTTCTTGACTTTTATTTTTCTGAACCGAATGTGAGCGAGGTCCACCGCTGATTTAATGATCTCGGTGGGTACGTTGGTCTTTTCTCCGATGAGTGCGGGGAAATCGGTCATCGGGGCAATCTCGCTGGTTGGTTTTGTAAGTGAAAACTCCGAAATGTTGATAAGAGAGCGCTGGTTTTGAAGTTGTACTGTAAGAACGCTGTTCCGACTGTTGATTCATAAACCCAGCTCCCGTTGGCGTCAAAGCTTCGAATAAGCTCTGCCGAGCGGAGTACACCTAGCAGTTTCTTTAGCGTGTCGTAGCTTTTCTTGCCGAAAGCGGCCACGAAGAATTCGACTAGCTCCTCGTGGCTTATGGGGCCGGTTAGCAGTACGATGTCGTGAACAAAATAGAGGCTGACTTTCTTTGCCTCAAGTGCAGAAATGTCCCCGGCAACACGGGTTCCTCGACTTGCTGGCTTGACATCGATTGCGGCCTTTAATTCGTTGAACGTGGCGCCAATTCCATCGATGTTGTAGACCCCATCTGGTGCCATGGGGTACCACAGTACGGGTGACTTTACCTCGTTCGCTGCGGCAATGGGTCCGGTGTTAATAAATGAGTTCTGGGTTTTGAACTCTGAGTTATTAACGATAATCAGCTTCTTGCGGAAGTTTTGATGCGCAAATGCGCCGAGTTCGCAGAACGCGCTTGGGCTTTCGAGGACGATAAGAATTTTGTCGGCAATGTCAGAGATTTCGTGCTCAAGGTCGAGTACGTTCTTTGAATGGCCGATCTTCGTGAGCTCGTTAAATACGGCTTCGGCGTATATAACCCGATACTCGGGCGACAGCCTCTCGACGAATCGCTTAATCGCTTCTCGTCTTGCTGACGGCATGCCAGTTGATCTATTGGCGCCGCACAAGAACATAAGCTGATTTGATCGGGCCAAAAGAGGTGGGCTGGCCACGATGGCCAGCCCAAACTTTCTAACCCGAGCGCCGATTGCGCTGTTCTCTTGTTTGATCGCGCGTATCAGCATGCCTACTAGAGCGTCGATGGAGTCCGCTTCGGCTCCCTGCCGACTGGCGGGGAGCCGAAGCGGACTCCATCGCCAGATGGGCAAAAATGCAAGGCGGGTTGCGACCCGCAACCCGGTTCGACCGAGGTCGAACAATCGCTAGGCAGGAAGATTATGCTGCGCTCGTGCGGGGAAGCCAAGCCCGCTGTTGCCGGCGCCATAATCTAAAAGTAGCAACTGCCGGTCCGCCATGCCAGAGCTTTTCGCAATCTGGATAACGCCTCAGCGCGATGTCTTTCGACTGAGGCGAGAGGCGGAGCGAGCCCATTCATTGACCGAGACCAAGCCTCCGCCGAAGCGCCGGTCGACATCGACGCCGCGCGCTACCTCGACAACGACGACGCGATCGCCGAGTACTTGTCGGCCGCGCTCGAAGCGAACGACCCCGACTTCCTGCTGCTGGCGCTGGGCGACGTCGTGCGGGCCAAGGGCATGACGCAGGTCGCACGCGACGCCGGCCTGAGCCGTGAGAGCCTGTACAAGGCGCTGGCGCCGGGCGCCAAGCCGCGTTTCGAGACCGTCGCGAAGCTCGTACGCGCGCTGGGGCTGGAGTTCAAGGCCCTGCCTCGCTGAACGCAATGCACGACAGCCAAGCGAACCGTTCGACGGGAGCAACCCGAATGGCCACGAACCTAGCCATCGACCCCGAACTGCTCGAGCGCGCCTTCCGCGTCAGCGGCGAGCCGACGCCGGATGCGGCAGTGAATCTCGCCCTGAAGGAGTTCATCGCCCGGCGAGAGCAAGCGCGGGTGACAGGCCTCTTCGGCAAACTCGATCGGGACCCCGGCTACGACCACAAGGCCGAACGCAGCCGAAAGCAGTGAGCCTGTCGCCGGCCAGCGCCTTCCTAGCGCGCGCCCGCGCACCGGCTTCCTGATCGCGCCACACCTCTGCGCCGCCAGCCGGTCGTCGGGGCGTGTCCCGGAGTGAAGTATTAGGAGGAGGGCGGGCGCAGCCCGCCCGGGGGACATGAACGCAGGGACACGCCCCGGCGGCCGGCCCCCACCACTGCCGGCGGACGTGCACCACAACGACGCACCCGAGGCGAGCAATCGGTCACACCCCGCCGAACCGCCAACGACGCAGCACCCCCTGCTGGTCATGGGATGGACGCCGTCCGAGATTTACCATCTCGCCCTCCCCGATCTCCCGAAAGACGGCCCCCCATGGCGTCCCTGCGTTTCGGCCGGCTGGCAGTCATCACGCTGCTGGCGGCCTGCGGTGTTGCGAGTGCCCAGACCCCGGGCGACACGCTCAGCCGCATCAAGTCCACCAAGACCATCACCCTGGGCGTGCGCGAAGCGGCGCGGCCCTTCTCGTACCTCGACGAGAACAAGCGCCCGGTCGGCTACTCGGTCGACCTGTGCCTGGCCGCCGTTGAGGAGCTCAAGCGCGAGCTGAAGCTGCCCGAGCTGCAGGTCCAGTACAAGGTGGTCAGCGGCGCCGAGCGCATCCCCAAGCTGCTGGCGCGCGAGATCGACCTGGAGTGCGGCTCCACCACCAACACCAAGGCGCGGCAGGAGCAGGTGGCGTTCAGCTACACGATGTTCGTCGCCCAGATGCGCGTGCTGACGCCCAAGGACACGCCGGTCACGACGCTGAAGGACCTGGACGGCCTGCCGCTGGCGCTGAGCAAGGGCACGACGTCCGAGAAGCTCTTCTCCCGCCTGGCCGAGACCGAGGTCAACCTCAAGCTGCAGGTCTTCGGCAGCAACACCGAAGCCTATGCCGCGCTGAAGGCCGGCAAGGTGCGCGCGTTCGCGCAGGACGACGCGCTGCTGCAAGGCCTGGCCTCGGCCGACGGCGCGGCCGACAAGTTCCAGCTCAGCACGCTGGCGCTGTCGGTGGAGCCCTACGGCGTCATGGTGCGCAAGGAAGACAAGGCGCTGCTCGCCGCCGTCGACCGCACGCTGGCGCGCCTGTACGCCAGCGGCGAGGCCGACACGCTCTATCGCAAGTGGTTCGTCGGCGACAAGCTGGCCATCCGCATGAGCCGGATGACACGCGACAGCATCGTGCGCCCCAACAAGGAAGCCGGGGTCGCGATGGTGCTCGGTTACCAGCTCTAAAGAGGCGCGCTTTCTAGGCCGCGGCCAGCACCGGCAGCAGCGCCGCCAGCAGCCGCGCCGCGTCGTCGGCGCCGCCGCGCGCCACGGCCATCGTGTGCTCGTGGCTCAGCGTCTCGGCCGACAGGCCGGCGGCCATGTTGGTGAACATCGACAGCCCCAGCACGCGCAGCCCGGCGTGGCGCGCCAGGATGGTCTCGGGCACGGTGCTCATGCCCACCGCCTGCGCACCCATCGCCGCCAGCATGCGGATCTCGGCCGGCGTCTCGAACTGCGGCCCCAGCACCCAGGCGTAGACGCCTTCGGGCAGCGTGATGCCCTGGTCCGCCGCCACCTGGCGCGCGCGTTCGCGCAGCGCCGGGTCGTAGGCGCGGCCCATGTCGACGAAACGATCGTTGCCCGGCTCGCCGTGCAGCGGCGTGCGCTGCACGACGTTCAGGTGGTCGGCGATCAGCATCAACGAGCCCGGCGGCATCGCCGCGTCCAGGCTGCCGGCGGCGTTGCTCAGCACCAGCGTGCGGCAGCCGGCGGCGGCCAGCGAGCGGATGGCGCCTTTCATGCCGGCCGCGTCGCCGTCTTCGTAAGCGTGTTTGCGCCCGCGCAGCAGCCACACCGGCGTGCCGCGCACGCGCCCGGCGCGCAGCACGCCGGCATGGCCGGCGACGCCGAGCCGCGGGAAGGCCGGCAGCTCGGCATACGGCACGTCGACCGGGTCGTCGACCAGCGCGGCGATGCCGTCCCAGCCGCTGCCCAGCACGACGGCGACGGCGGGCGCCGGGCCCAGCGCGGCCAGGCGCTGCACGCTGGCGGCGATGCTCTCGTTCATGGCGTGTTCTCCTGCAGATGGTCGGGCCCGAAGGCCGCGGGCAGCAGCGCGCCCAGCGTGTGGCGCGCGGTGATGCCGTGTTCGTCGGCGCTCCAGACGGGGCAGTCGTCGGCGGCGAACTCGCGCAGCTTCTGGCGGCAGCCGCCGCAGGGCGTCAGCGGCCGCGGCCCGGCGCCCACGACGACGACGGCGCGCACGCGCCGGCCGCCGGCGGCCACCATCGCCGCCAGCGCCGAGGTCTCGGCGCACCAGCCCTGCGGGTAGGCGGCGTTCTCGACGTTGGCGCCGGCGTGCACACGGCCTTCGGCGTCCAGCAGCGCGGCGCCGACGGCAAAACGCGAGTAGGGCGCGTAGGCGTTCAGGCGCACTGCACGCGCGGCGTCGACCAGGCGCTGCATCGTCTCGTCGTCGGGCTGCTCCATCAGCGCTCCTTCACGTAGGGCCGGCCCAGCGCCGCCGGCGCGCGCGAGCGGCCGATGAAGCCGGCCAGCAGCACCACCGTCAGCAGATAGGGCAGCGCCTGGATGGCCTGCACCGGCACCGTGCCGACGAGCGGCAGCTCGGCGCCCTGCAGCCGGATCGACACCGCGTCGAGGAAGCCGAACAGCAGGCAGGCCGCCAGCGCGCCGGCCGGGTGCCACTTGCCGAAGATCATCGCCGCCAGCGCCATGTAGCCGCGGCCGGCGGTCATGTTCGGGATGAACGACGGGTTCTGCGCCAGCACCAGCGAGCAGCCGGCCAGCGCCGACAGCAGGCCGTTGAGCGCCAGCGCCTGGTAGCGCAGCAGCGCGACGCCGACCCCGGCCGCGTCGACCATCGCCGGGTTCTCGCCGACGGCGCGCAGCCGCAGCCCGAAACGGGTGCGCCACAGCAGCCACCAGACGGCGGCCACCAGCGCCAGCGCGCCGTAGACCAGCGCCGTGTGGCCGAACAGCGCCAGCGCCAGCCCCGGGCCGATGCCCGGCAGCCGCGCCACCTGCTCGCCCAGCGCGGTGAACCACGGGCCCAGGCGCACGGCGTCGGGCAGCGGCGGCGTCTGCCCGCCCTGCTGGAACCAGGCCAGCCCGAGCACGACGGTGGCGCCGGCGGCGGTCATCGTGATCGCCATGCCGAACACCACCTGGTCGCCGCCGTGCGTGACGCAGGCGTAGCCCTGCAGCATCGACAAGGCCAGGCCGACGGCCAGCGCCACGGCCAGCGCCGCCGGCAGCGACTGCGTCACCGCGCCGGTGGCGGCGGCGGAGAAGGCGGTCGCGAGCATCTTGCCTTCCAGGCCCAGGTCGATGACGCCGGCGCGTTCGGACAGCAGCCCGGCCAGCGCGCACAGGATCAGCGGCACCGACACCCGCAGCGTGCTCGCCACCAGCGAGCCGATCGCCAGCTCATCCACGCGCCGGCCTCCCGAACAGCCGCGCCAGCGCCGGCGCGCCGATGCGCGACATCGCCCCGGCGAACAGCACCACCAGCCCCTGCAGCAGCACGACCATGTCGCGCGAGAAACCGGGCAGCTCGAAAGCCAGCTCGGCGCCGCCCTGGTACAGCGCGCCGAACAGCAGCGACGCGAGCACGATGCCCAGCGGGTGGTTGCGCCCGATCAGGCTGACGGCGATGCCGACGAAACCGGCGCCGGCGACGAAGTCCGGGATCAGCCGGCCGTGCACGCCGGCGATCTCGTTGACCCCCACCCCCCCGGCCAGCGCGCCCGAGATCGCCATCGCCAGCAGCACCGTGCGCTTGGGCGCGATGCCGGCATAACGCGCGGCCTCGGGGGCGAAGCCGACGGCGCGGATGGCGTAGCCGGCGCGTGTCTTCCACAGCAGCGCCCAGACGCCGACCGCGGCGGCCGCGGCCAGCAGCAGCGACAGGTTCAGCGGCGTCTTCGGCCACTCGACGCCGATCCAGCCCAGCGCCTCGTGCAGCCCCGGCAGGTGCGCCGAGTCGGCGAAGGCGGCGCTCTCGGGCGTCATGTTGCCGGGCTCCTTCAGCGGCCCGACGAGCAGCCAGCCCAGCAGCGCCGCGGCGACGAAGTTGAACATGATGGTCGTGATGACGACGTGGCTGCCGCGCCAGGCCTGCAGCGCGCCCGGCACCGCCGCCCAGGCGCAGCCGCCGGCCGCCGCGGCGGCCACCATCAGCGGCAGCATCGCCCAGGCCGGCAGCACGCTGGAGGCGGCCAGCGCCACCAGCCCGGCGCACAGCCCGCCCAGCATCGCCTGGCCTTCGCCGCCGATGTTGAACAGCCCGGCGTGGTAGGCCACGGCCACCGACAGCCCGGTGAAGACGAAGGTCGTCGCGTAGTACAGCGTGTAGCCCCAGCCGATGCGGCTGCCGAACGCGCCCTGCGCCAGCAGCTTCATCACCTGCAGCGGCTCGAAGCCCACCAGCGCCATCACGCCGCCGGCCACCAGCAGCGCCGCCGCCAGGTTCACCAGCGGCAGCACGGCGACGTCGACCCAGCGGGGGAGGTCGGGGGTGCGGGTCATGCAGTGGCTCCAGTCGACTGCCGCGCATTCATGCATCGGCGCGTCCGCAGGCCGCCGATGCCGGAGGCAACGGCAAGACCGCTTGCCACCGCAGGCGCGAGAGCCGGCCGCCGGGGCGTGCCCCTGCGTTCATGTCCCCCGGGCGGGCAAGCCCGCCCTCCTCCTAATACTTCACTCCGGGACACGCCCCGACGCCCGGCTCCACCACTGCTGGTGGCGCACAGACAGGTGGTGCGGCACCGCTCGCTGTGGGCACGGCAGGGGGCCGTCGTTGGGGGCGACTTTCGCGGGTGAGCAGCGGAGGATTCGGGGTCGGCGCGCGCAGCGCGCATCGTGATCTGGCTCGCGGCCGACTGTTTGAGCGGAGCGAACGAAGTGAGCGCAGCGAGTTGGGCCGCGCGACCCCGAATCCGAGCAGCGCAACGAAGCCGGCGCGCAGCGCCGGTCCGCGAGCCGGAGCCCCCGGCGGCGGCCTCCTGGCGTGCCTCGCGCCGATGCAGGCGATCGATCCCTGCGCCCGCGCGCCGATGCTGGCGGACGACACCCACGAGCATCACGAAACAGCGCCCCCCATCAACCTCCCCAACACCGCCTCACTGCACTCCGAAACCGGCAGCTCCCCGACAACGCGCCCGCCGGCCATCACCAGCACCCGATCCGCCAACGCCAGGATCTCGTCGAGTTCCGAGGAAACGACCAGCACCGCCGCCCCGCCGTCGCGCAGCGCACGCAGCCGGCCGTGGATGAACTCGATCGCGCCGATGTCGACGCCGCGGGTCGGCTGGCCGACGAGCAGCACCTTCGGGCCGCCCCAGGTCTCGCGCGCCAGGATCAGCTTCTGCTGGTTGCCCCCGCTGAAGCTGGACGAACGCAGCGCCGGGTCGCGCGGGCGCACGTCGTAGCGTTCCATCATCGTTGCGCAGTCGGCGCGCATGCGGCCGCCGTCCAGCCAGCCGGCGCGCGCGTAGCCCGCCTCGTGCCCCAGCGCCGCCGACTCCCACATCGGGAAGGGCATCACCAGCCCGCGTGCGTGGCGGTCTTCGGGCACGTGGGCGAGTTTCAGCGTGCGCGCCGTCGCCGGGTCCAGCCAGCGCGCCGGCGTGAAGCGCCGGCCGCCGAGCGCCAGTTCGCCTTCCTGCGGCGCCAGCAGCCCGGCCAGCACGTCCAGCAGCTCGCCCTGGCCGTTGCCGGCGACACCGGCCACGCCGACGATCTCGCCGGCACGCAGCGACAGCGACACGCCGTCCAGCCTCGGTACGCCCAGCGAGTCGCGCCAGCGCAGATCACGCGCGGCCAGCAGCTCCTCGCCCGGCGCCGCGCTGGCATCGACACCACGGCCCAGCTGCACGCGCCGGCCGACCATCGCCTCGGCCAGCCCGTCCAGCGTCATGCCGGCGATGGGGCCGTCCAGCACCACGCGGCCGGCGCGCATCACCGTCACCGCGTCGCACAGCGCCAGGATCTCCTTCAGCTTGTGCGTGATCAGCAGGATCGTCGTGCCGCGTTCGCGCAGCCGGCGCAGCGTGACGAAGAGCTGCTCGGTCTCCTGCGGCGTCAGCACCGCGGTCGGCTCGTCCAGGATCAAGCAGCGCGCGCCGCGCACCAGGGCCTTGAGGATCTCCAGCCGCTGGCGCTCGCCGACCGGCAGCTCGGCCACCGTCGCGTCCAGGCGCACTTGCAGGCCGGTCTCGGCCATCAGCGCGTCCAGCCGCGTGCGCAGCGCGGCGCGGGCGCGGCCCAGCTGCCAGCCGTCTTCGGCGCCGAGCAGCACGTTGTCCAGCGCGCTCAGGCTGTCCACCAGCATGAAGTGCTGGTGCACCATGCCGATGCCCAGCGCGATCGCGTCGCGCGCGCTGGCGATCGTCACCTCGCGGCCGTCGACCTCGATCGTTCCCTCGTCGGCCGGGTGGAAGCCGTAGAGGATGGCCATCAGCGTGCTCTTGCCCGCGCCGTTCTCGCCGACGATGCCGTGCACGCGGCCCGGCGCCACCGTCAGGTCGACGCCGTCGTTGGCCTGCACGGCGCCGAAACGTTTGCGGATGCCGCGCAGGCGCACCGCGGCGCCGCGCGTGTCGGGCCCCGTCGTCGGCATCAGCGGCAGGCGTTGTGCGCCATGTAGTCGACGACCTTCAGCTTGCCGGCCACGATGTCGGCGCGCGCCTGCTCGACCTTGGCCTTCATCGCCGGCGTCACGAGCTTCGCGTTGTGTTCGTCGATCGCGACGTCGACGCCGCCTTCCTTCAGCCCCAGCGCGGTGACGCCCGGCGTCACGCCCTGGAAGGCCTGGTAGACCGCGACGTCCACGCGCTTGACCATCGAGGTCAGCACCGTGCCCGGGTGCAGATGGTTCTGGTTGCTGTCGACGCCGATCGCCAGCTTGCCGGCGTCGCGGGCCGCCTGCAGGATGCCGACGCCGGTGGCGCCGGCGGCGGCGAAGACGACGTCGGCGCCCTGGGCGAACTGCGCGCGCGCCAGTTCGGCGCCGCGGGCCGGGTCGCTCCAGGCGGCCGGCGTCGTGCCGGTCATCGCCGCCAGCACCCGGGCCTTCGGGTCGGCGTGTTTCACGCCCTGCTCGTAGCCGCACTGGAACTTGCGGATCAGCGGCACGTCCATGCCGCCGACGAAGCCGACGGTGCCGGTCTTGCTGGCCGTGGCCGCCATCACGCCGACGAGGAAGCTGCCCTCGTGTTCCTTGAACAGGATGCTCTGCACGTTGGGCAGCGTGACGACGGCGTCGACGATGACGAAACGCAGCTTCGGGAAGTCGCGCGCCACCTTCTCGACGGCGCTGCTCTGCGCGAAGCCGATGCCGACGATGGGGTCGGCGCCGCGTTCGGCCATGCGCCGCAGCGCCTGTTCACGCTGCGCCGGGTTGGTGACGGTGAACTCGAGAAAGGGCTGGCCGGTCTCGCGTTTCCAGCGCTCGGCGCCTTCGGCGGCCGACTGGTTGAACGATCGGTCGAACTTGCCGCCGGTGTCGTAGACCACGGCCGGTGCGGCCCAGGCCGCCTGCACGGCGGCGACGCAGGCCGCGAGCGCGGCGAGGGTACGGAGCGGCATGGCGCGACGGCAGTGGGGAATGGGGCGGTCAGGATACAAGACGTCCTGTAGCAAAAGCCTTGCCTCCGCGGCGCCTGACCGGCACGCGCCTTGCTGAAACCGCCGCGATGCACGACCCCGACACCCCGCTGGCCCACGCGCTGCCCAAGGTGCTGCTGCACGAGCATCTGGACGGCGGCTTGCGTGTCTCGACGCTGCACGAGCTGCTGCAGCAGCGTGGCCTGCCGTCACCGGCGGCCGACGTCGCCGCGCTGGACGCCTGGTTCGACGCCAACGCGCACGCCGGCAGCCTGCCCAAGTACCTCGAAGGTTTCGCCTTGACAGTGGCGGCGATGGCCACGCCCGAGGCGCTGGCGCGTGTCGCCTACGAAGCCGCCGAGGACGCGCGTGCCGACGGCGCGCTGCTGGCCGAGTTCCGCGTCGCGCCGCTGCTGTTCGAGGCCCACGGCGTCGATGGCGACGCGGCGGTCGAAGCCATCGTCGACGGCCTGAAGCGCAGCCCGCTGCCGTCGGGGCTCATCGTCTGCGCGATGCGCCAGCTGCCCGAGGTGCAGACCTTCCGCGCGCTGGAGCTGGCGCTGCGCTGGGCCGACCGCGGCGTCGTCGGTTTCGACCTCGCCGGCCCCGAACACGGCCACCCGCTGACCGACCACGCCGACGCGCTGGCCGCCGCGCGTGCCGCCGGCCTGCCGCTGACGCTGCACGCCGGCGAGGCCGACGGCGCCGAACGGGTGCTCGAAGCGCTGCAGCATGGCGCACGGCGTGTCGGCCACGGCGTGCGCCTGGTCGAGGTGCTGTCCGACCCGGCACGTGTCGAGATGCTCGACCGCGTGCGCGACGCCGGGCTGCACCTGGAGGTCTGCCCGACGAGCAACGTGCACACCGGCGCCGCGGCCTCGGTGGCGGCGCACCCGATCACCGCGCTGTGGCGCGCCGGCGTGAGCCTCAGCTATCACACCGACAACCGGCTCATGTCCAGCCTGAGCCACTCGTCCGAAGCCGCGGCGCTGCTGCGCGAGACGCCGCTGTCCACGGCCGACCTGCTGGCGATGACGGTCCAGGCGGCGCGCCATTCCTTCCTCGGCGAGGCCGAGCGCACCGCCGCCGAGGCTGTGGTGCGTGCGCACGCCGCGGCGCTGGGCGTGTCGCTGCCGGCCTGACTTACTTGCAGGCGCCGGCCGCGGTGTAGTCGATGACCTTCAGCCGGCCTGCGACGATGTCGGCACGCGCCTGCTCGACCTTGGCCTTCATCGCCGGCGTGATGAGCTTGGCGTTGTACTGGTCGATCGCGTAGTCGACGCCGCCTTCCTTGAGCCCCAGCACCGTCACGCCCGGCTGCACGCCCTTGAAGGCCTGGTAGACCGCGAGGTCCACGCGCTTGACCATCGAGGTCAGCATCGTGCCCGGGTGCAGGTGGTTCTGGTTGCTGTCGACGCCGATGGCGTAGATGCCGGCGTCCTTGGCCGCCTGCATGATGCCGAAGCCGGTGCTGCCGGCGGCGCTGAAGACGACGTCCACGCCCTGGGCGATCTGGGCCTTGGTCAGCTCGGCGCCGCGCGGCGGATCGGTCCAGGCGGCGTTGGTCGTGCCGGTCATCGCCGACAGCACCTGCACCTTGGGGTTGGCGTACTTCGCGCCCTGCTCGTAGCCGCAGAGGAACTTGCGCACCAGCGGGATGTCCTGGCCGCCGACGAAGCCGACCTTGCCCGACTTGCTGGCCATCGCCGCCAGCATGCCGACGAGAAAGCTGCCTTCGTGCTCGCGGTAGACGAAGCTCTGCACGTTGGGCAGCTTGATGACCATGTCGACGATCGCGAAGCGCTGCTTCGGGAAGTCCTTGGCCACCTTCTCGATCGCCGAGGCCTGCGGGAAGCCGACGCCGACCACCGGGTCGGCGCCGCGTTCGGCAAAACGCCGCGCGGCCTGCTCGCGCTGCGCGGCGTTGGCGATCTCGAACTCGAGGTACGGCTTGCCGGTCTCCTTCTTCCACTGTTCCGCGCCCCGCCAGGCCGCCTCGCCGAAGGACTTGTCGTTCTTGCCGCCGAGTTCGTAGATCACCGCCGGCTGCGCAGCGGCGGTGGCGGCCGCCGCGAGCGTCGCGGTGGCCAGGAGGAAGCGTTTCATCGTCGTCAGAAGCTGGCCTTGAACTGCACCCCGTAGGTCCGCGGGTCGTTGATGAAGCCGGTGAGGTTGTTGAAGTCGATGCCGCCGACGACCCGGACCTGGTCCGTCAGGTTGCGCACGAAAGCCGCCGCATCGTACTTCCCGTTGCCCCAGGTGTAGCCGACGCGCAGCCCGCCTTCGAGCAGCGACTTGCTGGTGAACTCGGTGGACTCGTAGAGGAAGAAGTTGACCGCGCTGCGGTAGGCCCAGTCGGTCAGCACGTAGGCGTCGCCGGCGGCCAGCGGCTGGGTGTACTTCAGCGTGAAGCTGACGGTGCGCCTGGGCGCCTGCGGCAGCGGGTTGCCGTCGATCAGCGCGTAGGTCGTGGTGCCGATGACGGTCTTCGGGTCGTTCACCGTGCACTGCGCGCAGGTGGCGACGAGCAGGTCCTTGTCGTGGATCTTCGTCAGGTTGTAGCCCACGCCCAGCGTGGCCAGCAGGTTCTCGCTGAGGTAGGCCTGCAGGTCGAGCTCGAAGCCCTGGCCGGTGGCCTTGTCGGCGTTGAGCAGGATGTTCGAGTTGGCCGCGCCGCCCACCGCGGTGAGCTGCTGGTCCTTCACGGTGTAGCGGAAGACGTTGAAGGCCAGGCGCGCGCGGCGCTCGAACAGGTCGGCCTTCACGCCGGCCTCGAACGAGGTGTTGGTCTCGGGCGTGGCGATCGACTGGCCGTTGAACGCGCCGGCGCCCTGCACGCTGCTGGCACGGAAGCCGGTGGCGGCGCGTGCGTACAGGTTGACGTCCCTGGACAGCGCGTAGGTCGCGCTCAGGTCCCAGCTGAGCTTCTTGTCCTCGGTGTTCGCGGCGATCTTGTCCAGGCTGCCCAGCCCGCCCGAGTACTCGAGCACGTCGAAGTCCTTCTTGTCACGCGTGTAGCGCAACCCGGCACGCAGCGACAGCGCCGGCGTCGCCTGCCAGGTGGCAGCGCCGAACACCGCCCAGGCGTCGTTCTTCTGGCGCGAACGTTCGTACGAGTTCTGCGGGTTGCCGGCGCTGAGCGAGTCGTAGCCGAAGTTCTCGAAGTCGAAGTTCTCGCGGAACAGGAACACGCCGGCCTGCCAGCCCAGCGCCGCGTCGCCGGTCGACTCGGCGCGGAACTCCTGCGTCCACTGCGAGTGTTTCGGGATGCCGTCGGCGGTCTCCGACGGGAAGTAGATGACGCCCGGGCCGCCGGGCGTGCCGCCGTCGATGTCGCCGCGGCTGTAGGTCTCGACGCTCTCGTAGCCGGTCACCGAGTACAGCGCCACCGGGCCCAGGTCCCAGCGCAGCCGGGCGCTGCCGCCGTGGTTCTGCAGCTCGGAGTGGTTGACGCCGTCGATGAAGATCTTGCCGGGGTCGAAGCCGGCGACGAGGTCGTTGCTGCCGGCCTGGATGATGTTGGCGCGGAACAGCCGCGCCGAGCCGTCGAAGTCGCGTGCGTGCAGGTTGAACAGCGCGCTGAAGTCCTTCGTCGGCTGCGTCTTCCACTGCAGGCGCACGGCGCTGTCGCGGTAGCCCTCCAGGTCCTGCGTCGGGCCGTCGGGGTTGGTGTTCTCGACCCAGTCGCTGCGCGTCTGGTTCAGCACCGAGACACGCAGCGCCGAGCTGTCGGAGGTCGGCACGTTCAGCGCGCCTTCGAGGTTGGTGGTGTTCCAGCGGCCGTAGGACAGGCTGCCGTAGCCCTCGAAGCGCTGCGTCGGCGCCACCGAGTCGAACTTGACGACGCCGGCCGGCGTGTTGCGCCCGAACAGCGTGCCCTGCGGGCCGCGCAGCACCTCGATGCGCTCCAGGTCGAAGGCCGGGAAGCCCTTCAGGATGGCGTTCTCCTGCACGACGTCGTCGTAGACCAGCGACACCGGCTGCGAGGCGTTCAGGCGGAAGTCGGTGTTGCCGTAGCCGCGCAGGTAGAAGCGCGGGAAGGCGCGGCCGAACGAGGACTCGATGTTCAGGCTGGGCACACGCGCCGACAGCATGCGGATGTCCTGGCCGCTGGTGTTCAGCACCTCCAGCGTCTCGCCCTGCAGCACGCTGACCGAGTTCGGCACTTCCTGGATGTTCTCCAGCCGGCGTTCGGCGGTGATCGAGATCGTCTGCAGCTTGCCGGCTTCGGCGTCGTCGGCGGACTGTGCGGATGCACCGAGGTGAAGCGCGGCGATCGCGGCGGCTGCGACGGCGTGGTGCGCCGGCAGGCGCGGGGTTCGGGCCATGGGATCCTCCTGGTGTGATTCGGGCTCGCGGCGCGCCGGCGCAAACGGCGTGCCACCGAACACCGTGCTGGCGCGGCACACCCTCAAGCAGGCGGGGAAGCCCGCAACCTTCCGGCGGGCGCGGTGTCGGCCGTCGTCCGCCCGTCCGGGCGGAACGTGATGCGTGCCGGCGACCGCATCTTCGGCCCCGGTCGCCGCCGTATGCTCGGCGGCGTCCACCGCCTTGCCGACCTCCCCATGCTCGTTCGCAACATCACCCTGCCCGACGGCCGCAGCGGCCTCGACCTGCTCGTCCAGGACGGCCGCATCGCCGCCGTCGGCCCCGCGCTCACCGCGCCCGAAGGCACGCCGGTCGTCGACGGCGGCGGCTGGCTCGTCAGCCCGCCTTTCGTCGACGCCCACTTCCACATGGACGCGACGCTCAGCTACGGGCTGCCGCGTGTCAACGCCAGCGGCACGCTGCTCGAAGGCATCGCGCTGTGGGGCGAACTCAAGCCGCTGCTGACGCAGGAGGCGCTGGTCGAACGGGCGCTGCAGTACTGCGACTGGGCGGTGGCGCGCGGGCTGCTGGCGATCCGCAGCCACGTCGACGTCTGCGACCCGCGGCTGCTGGCCGTCGAGGCGCTGCTGGAGGTGAAGAGACGCGTCGCGCCCTACCTCGACCTGCAGCTCGTCGCCTTCCCGCAGGACGGCGTGCTGCGTTCGCCGGGTGCGCTGGCCAACCTGGAGCGGGCGCTGGACCTGGGCGTCGACGTCGTCGGCGGCATCCCGCACTTCGAGCGCACGATGGCGGACGGTGCCGCCAGCGTGAAGCTGCTGTGCGAGATCGCCGCGCGCCGCGGCCTGCGTGTGGACATGCACTGCGACGAGAGCGACGACCCGCTGTCGCGCCACGTCGAGACGCTGGCCTGCGAAACCCAGCGCCTGGGGCTGCAGGGCCGCGTCACCGGCTCGCACCTGACGTCGATGCACTCGATGGACAACTACTACGTCAGCAAGCTGCTGCCGCTGATGGCCGAGGCCGGGCTGCACGCGGTGGCCAACCCGCTGATCAACATCACGCTGCAGGGCCGCCACGACACGTATCCGAAGCGCCGCGGCATGACGCGCGTGCCCGAGCTGCTGGCCGCGGGCGTCAACGTCGGCTTCGGCCACGACTGCGTGCTCGACCCGTGGTATTCGCTCGGCTCGGGCGACATGCTCGAAGTGGCGGCGATGGGGCTGCACGTCGCGCAGATGACCTCGCAGGCCGGCATGCGCCAGTGTTTCGACGCGGTGACGGTGAACAACGCGCGCATCCTCGGGCTGGAGGGCTACGGGCTGGAGCCCGGCTGCCGCGCCGACTTCGTGCTGCTGCAGGCGCGCTCGCCGGCCGAGGCGATCCGTTTGCGCGCCCAGCGCCTGCTGGTGGTGCGCGGCGGCCGCGTGCTGTCGCGCGCGGCGCCGGCGACGGCCGAGCTGGCGCTGCCCGGCCGGCCGGCGAGCGTCGACTTCACGCTACAGCGGTCCTAGGGGCGGGGTGCCCCGGGGGGTTCAGGGGGGCTTGGCTAGAATCGATCGGCCCTGGCAAGCCCAAAGCTGTAACTCTCCTCCCCCCATGAAACTCATCGGTTCGCTCACCAGCCCCTACGTCCGCAAGGTGCGCGTCGCCATGGCCGAGAAGAAGCTGGACTTCCAGCTCGTGCTGGAAGACGTCTGGGGCACCGACACGATCCTCAAGTCCAACCCGCTGGGCAAGGTGCCCTGCCTGGTGATGGAAGGCGGCGAGGCGGTGTTCGACTCGCGTGTCATCGTCGAGTACCTGGAGGCGCTGTCGCCGGTCGGCAAGCTGATCCCGCCGTCGGGCCGCGAACGGGTCGAGGTGCGCACCTGGGAGGCGCTGGCCGACGGCGTGCTGGACGCGCTGATCCTCGCCCGCCTCGAAGCCACCTGGAACGGCCGCACCGAAGGCCAGCGTTCGCAGGCCTGGATCGACCGCCAGATGGCCAAGGTGCAGGCCAGCCTGAAGGCGATGAGCCAGGGCCTGGGCGAGCGCCCCTGGTGCGCCGGCACCCACTACACGCTGGCCGACGTCGCCGTCGGCTGCGCGCTGGGCTACCTCGACTTCCGCTTCCCCGAGGTCGACTGGCGCGGCCCCTACCCGAACCTGGCCAGGCTGGCCGAGAAGCTGGCGGCACGCCCCAGCTTCATCGACACCGCGCCGCCCAGGGGCTGACGCGCGGCGCCGGCAGCGATGTGCCGGTGGCTATACTCCTTCCTCCAGCGCCGATTTGATCCTGATTGCGGGCGCTTCAACAAATGCCGCTAAAGAGGACACCGAGACCCGGTGCCCGCTGACGGCGGCGCCGGGTTTTTGCTTATGGCTTCGGTCGGACGCGTCACTCCCCAGACGATGCACTTCGACGAGCCGCTGCCGCTGCGCAGCGGGGCGTCGCTCCCCTCCTACTCGCTGGTCTACGAGACCTACGGCACGCTCAACGCCGAGCGCAGCAACGCGGTGCTGGTGTGCCATGCGCTCAACGCCAGCCACCACGTCGCCGGCGTCGACGAACGCGGCGCCACCGGCTGGTGGGACAACCTGGTCGGCCCCGGCAAGCCGCTGGACACCGAGCGGTTCTTCGTCATCGGCGTCAACAACCCGGGCTCGTGTTTCGGCTCGACCGGGCCGACGCACGTCAACCCGGCCACCGGCAAGGCCTGGGGCGCGGACTTCCCGGTCGTCACCGTCGAGGACTGGGTCGACGCGCAGCTGCGCCTCGTGGACCGGCTGGGCATCCCCAAGCTGGCCGCGGTGCTGGGCGGCAGCCTGGGCGGCATGCAGGCGCTGTCCTGGGCGATGCGCCACCCCGAGCGCCTGGAGCACTGCATCGCGGTGGCCACTGCGCCCAACCTGTCGGCGCAGAACATCGCCTTCAACGAGGTCGCGCGCCGGGCGATCGTCACCGACCCCGACTTCCACGGCGGCCACTTCTACGAACACGGCGTCGTGCCCCAGCGCGGCCTGCGCGTGGCGCGCATGATCGGCCACATCACCTACCTGTCCGACGACGCGATGGAGGCCAAGTTCGGCCGCGAGCTGCGTGCCGCCGAGTTGGGCTACAGCACGCAGGAGATCGAGTTCCAGATCGAGAGCTACCTGCGCCACCAGGGCGACAAGTTCAGCGCCTACTTCGACGCCAACACCTACCTGCTGATCACGCGCGCACTCGACTACTTCGACCCGGCGCGCGAACACGGTGGCCGGCTCGCGGCGGCCTTCGCGCCGGCACGCGACAAACGGTTCCTCGTCGTCAGCTTCACGACTGACTGGCGCTTCTCGCCGGCGCGTTCGCGCGAGATCGTCAAGGCGCTGGTCGACAACCGCATCGCCGTCAGCTACGCCGAGATCGACGCCCCGCACGGCCACGACGCCTTCCTGCTGGAGGACCCGCGCTACCACCAGGTGATGCGCGCCTACTTCGAGGGTGTCGCCGCGCGCGTCGGCGCGGTGAAGACGGAGGCCGCCCATGTCTGAACGCCGCGACCTGCAGATCATCGGCGACCTCGTGCCGCACGGTGCCCGCGTGCTCGACCTGGGCTGCGGCAACGGCGAGCTGCTGGCCTGGCTGCAGCGCCACAAGGGCTGCACCGGCTACGGCATCGAGATCGATGACGCCAACGTGCTGGCCTGTGTGCAGCGCGGCGTCAACGTCGTGCAGCTCAACCTCGAGGAAGGGCTGGCGCTGTTCGACGACCAGAGCTTCGACGTCGTGCTGCAGATCGAGACCCTGCAGCATCTGCGCAATGCCGAGCGCATGCTGCACGAGACGGTGCGCGTCGGCCGCATCGGCATCGTCAGCTTCCCGAACTTCGCCCACTGGCCCAACCGCGTGCGTGTCGTCGGCGGCCGCATGCCGGTGACGCGGGCCCTGCCCTACGAGTGGTACGACACGCCCAACATCCGCGTCGGCACCTATGCCGACTTCGAGGTGCTGGCGCGCAAGAACGGGCTGCAGATCAGCGACGCCTTCGGGCTGCAGGCCGGGCGCGTCGTGCGCACGCTGCCGAACCTGCGCGCCAGCGTCGCGGTGTTCAAGTTCCAGCGCGGGTGAGCCGACGCCGGGTGGGGTCAGCGCCGGGTGGGGTCAGGTCCCGCGGGACCTGACCCCGATGCATCCCCGATGCATCCTGCCAGCTGCGGGCCGCGTCCGTCCGCGTCCGTCCGGGGTCAGGTCCCACGGGACCTGACCCCGATGCACCTCACGGGACCTGACCCCGATGCACCTCACGGGACCTGACCCCGATGCACCTGACCCCGATGCACCCGATGCACCTGACCCCGATGCACCAGTTCGAGCGCGGTGAGCGGGGGCCGGGTCGGCACGCGCTCCCGGCGCGGCCGGCCGCGCCTAGACTCGGGCACCTTTGGCACGAGGAGCTGGCCGTGATCGGATACGTCACCCTGGGCACCAACGACCTGCCGCGCGCCGCGGCGTATTACGACACGCTGCTCGCCGAGATTGGCGCCAAGCGCATGATGGATTTCGGCCGCGGCTACGCCTGGGGGCGATCGATGGCGCAGCCGATGCTGGGCGTGATGAAACCCTTCGACGGCCAGGCCGCCAGCGTCGGCAACGGCGTGATGGTCGCGTTCCAGGTCGACAGCCGCGAGGCCGTCGACCGCGTCTACCGCAAGGCGCTCGAACTCGGCAGTGCCGACGAAGGGGCCGCCGGGCCGCGCGGCGAAGGTTTCTACGCCGGCTACTTCCGCGATCTCGATGGCCACAAGCTCAACGTCTTCTGCATGGGCTGAGCCCGCCGCCGGCGGCCCGCTGGCCGGGCTCAAGGTGCTCGAACTCGGCCAGCTGATCGCCGGGCCGTTTGCCGCCAAGACCCTGGCCGACTTCGGCGCCGAGGTCATCAAGATCGAGCCCCCCGACGGCGGCGACCCGCTGCGCCGCTGGCGGCTGCTGAAGGACGGCACCTCGGTCTGGTGGCAGCTGCAGTCGCGCAACAAACGCTCGGTGGCGCTGGACCTGAAGGACCCCGAGGCCCAGGCCGTGGTGCGCGAGCTGGCGCTCGAAGCCGACGTGCTGATCGAGAACTTCCGCCCCGGCGCGCTGGAAGGTTTCGGCCTCGCGCCCGAGGCGCTGATGGAGGCCAACCCGCGGCTCATCGTGCTGCGTGTCAGCGGCTACGGCCAGACCGGGCCGTACCGCGACAAACCCGGCTTCGGCGTCGTTGCCGAGGCGATGGGCGGCCTGCGTCACCTGAGCGGCGAACCCGGGCGCGTGCCGGTGCGGGTCGGCGTGTCGATCGGCGACACGCTGGCGGCGCTGCACGGCGTCATCGGCGTGCTGATGGCGCTGCACGAGCGCGGCCAGAGCGGCCGCGGCCAGATCATCGACGTCGCGCTCTACGAGGCGGTTTTCAACTGCATGGAGAGCCTGCTGCCCGAGTACAGCGCCTTCGGCGCCGTGCGCGGCCCGGCCGGCAGCGCCTTGCCGGGCATCGCGCCGAGCAACGCCTACGCCTGCCGCGACGGCCAGGTGCTGGTGGCCGGCAACGGCGACAGCATCTTCCGCCGGCTGATGACGGCCATCGGCCGCGAGGACCTGGCCGCCGACCCGGCACTGGCCGACAACACCGGCCGCGTCGTGCGTGTGCAGGAGATCGACGCCGCGATCGGCGCCTGGACCGCCGGGCGCACGGTCGACGAGGTGCTGGCCGCGCTGGACGCCGCCGCGGTGCCGGTCGGCCGCATCTACACCGCCGCCGACATCGCGCACGACCCGCACTACGCGGCGCGCGAGATGCTGCTGCCGGTGACGATGGCCGACGGCAGCACGCTGACCGTGCCCGGCATCGTGCCCAAGCTGTCGCGCACGCCGGGCAGCCACCGCCGCAACGCGCCGGCGCTGGGCCAGGACACCGACGAGGTGCTGGCGGCGCTGCGTGCGAAGCGCGAAGCCGAAGGCTAGACGCGCGGCACCGGGGTAGGGGTCAGGTCTCAACAGACCTGACCCCGTTCTTCCGTTCTTCAGGACACCGACGAGGTGCTGGCTGCGCTGCGTGCGAAGCGCGAAGCCGAAGGCTAGACGCGCGGCACCGGGGGTAGGGGTCAGGTCTTAACAGACCTGACCCCGTTCGTCCGTTCGTCCGTTCGTCCCGCCGCCAATGGCACGCCTGGAGGGGCTCGGGTGGTAGGGGTCAGGTCTCAACAGACCTGACCCCGTTCTTCCCCTGGCCGCATTGCGTCCTAGACCCGCGGGACCGGGGCCAGCGGGTCGAAGCCCGCCGGCTGCTTGCTCTGCCAGGCCTGGATGGCCTGTGCCATCTCGCCGATGTCGAAGATCGCGCTCTGCAGCAGCGCCATCTGCTCCAGCGCGTCGGCCGTCGGGTGGTCGATGGCGTAGTTCAGCGCCAGCTTGCTGCCGGCGATGGCCAGCGGCGACTTGGCGGCGATCTCGGCGGCCAGCGTCATGGCGTGGTCCAGCGTCGCCGCGGCGTCGGGCAGCACGGCGTTGACCAGGCCGACGGCCAGCGCGCGTTCGGCGCCGACACGTTCGCCGGTGTAGGCCATCTGGCGCGCCACGCCCGGCGGCACGATCTTCGGCAGGCGCTGCAGCACGCCCAGGTCGGCGGCCATGCCGATCTGGATCTCCTGCACGGTGAAGAAGGCGTCGGCCGAGCAGACGCGCAGGTCGCAGGCTGCGGCCAGGTCGAGCGCGCCGCCGATGCAGCCGCCCTGCACTGCGGCGATGACCGGGAAACGCGCCGACTCCAGCACGTCGAAGCAGCGCATCAGCTGGCGCAGCGAGTCCTGGAAGGCCAGCCGCCGGCGTGCGTTGCCGGTGTCCAGCAGCGACAGGTCGCTGGCGAAGACGTCCAGCGCCATGCCGGCGCTGAAGTGCTTGCCGGTCGACGAGATCACCAGCACGCGCGTGCGGCCCTCGGCGTTGAGCGACTCGACGACCTCGCGCAGCGCCGGGAAGAAGGCCGGCGTCATCGTGTTCAGCCGCTCGGGGCGGGCGAGCTGCAGGTGGGCGACGCCGGTGTCGGCGAGCTCGAGGCGGAAGAAGTCGGTCGTCATCGGGCCAGGATAGCGGCGGCCCCCGGCGCTGCGAAGCCCGGCTTCCCCTCGGGGCGCGGGGGCGCAGGCCTACACTGGTGGGATTGCCCGATTCACGCAGGAGCCGCCCATGAACGCACCCGACCGCCACCTGCCGCTGGCCGACTTCGTCGACCGCGCCTGGGACGAGCGCATCGTGCCCGCCCTCACCGACTACATCGCCGTGCCGGCCAAGAGCCCGATGTTCGACGCCGACTGGCAGGCCCACGGCCACATCGAACGCGTCGTGCAGGACGCCGTGGCCTGGGTCGAATCGCGCCGCGTGCCGGGTCTCTCGATCGAGATCGTGCGCATCCCCGGGCGCACGCCGGTGATCTTCTTCGAGGTCGCGGCCACCGGCGCGGCGAGCGACACGGTGCTGTTCTACGGCCACCTGGACAAGCAGCCCGAGTTCAGCGGCTGGCGCCACGACCTGGGCCCCTGGACGCCGAAGTACGTCGACGGCCTGCTCTACGGCCGCGGCGGCGCCGACGACGGCTACGCGATCTACGCCGCGGTCACCGCGATCGAGGCGCTGAAGGCCCAGGGCACGGCGCACCCGCGCTGCGTCGGCGTCATCGAGACCTGCGAGGAAAGCGGCTCGCACGACCTGCCGGCCTATCTGGACGCCTTGAAGCCCCGCCTCGGCGAGGTCGGCCTCGTCGTCTGCCTGGACAGCGGCGCCGGCAACTACGACCAGCTCTGGCTGACGACCAGCCTGCGCGGCATGGTCAGCGGCGTGCTGAAGGTCGAGATCCTGACCGAGGGCATCCACTCCGGCGACGCCAGCGGCCTGGTGCCGTCGAGCTTCCGCATCCTGCGCCAGGTGCTCGACCGGCTGGAGGACGCGAAGACCGGCCAGCTGCTGCCCGAGTTCTTCCACTGCGAGGTGCCGGCTTCGCGCGTCGCCCAGGCCCGGGCCACCGCGGCGATCCTCGGCGACGACGTCTGGAAGCGCATGCCCTGGGTCTGCGGTGCCGACGGCAACCCGGCGCTGCCGACGACCACCGACCCGGTCGAAGGCCTGCTCAACCGCACCTGGCGGCCGACGCTGAGCGTCACCGGCGTCGACGGTTTCCCCGAGCTGAAGAGCGCCGGCAACGTGCTGCGGCCGTACACCGCGTTCAAGCTCAGCCTGCGCCTGCCGCCGCTGGTCGACGGCCACGAGGCCAGCATCCGGCTGAAGGCGCTGCTGGAAGACAACGCGCCGTACAACGCGCGTGTGACCTTCGTGCCCGACGGCCGCGCCGGCGCGCTGGGCGCCAGCGGCTGGAACGCGCCCGAGCTGCCGGCATGGCTGGAAGACGCGCTGAACGCGGCGTCGAACGCGCACTTCGGCGCTCCGGTCGGCTACATCGGCCAGGGCGGCACGATCCCGCTGATGAGCATGCTGCAGGCCGGTTTCCCGAAGGCGCAGATGATGGTCTGCGGCGTGCTGGGCCCGAAGAGCAACGCCCACGGGCCCAACGAGTTCCTGCACGTACCCTACGCCAAGCGCCTGACGGCCGCGGTGGCGCAGGTGGTCGCCGCCTTCCGCTGAACCCAGGGCCGGGAGCCGCGATGGACCAGCTGCGCGCGATGAAGGTCTTCGTGCGCGTCGTCGACGAAGGCGGCTTCGCGCGTGCGGCGCGGGCGCTGGACATGGCGCCGCCGGTCGTCACGCGGGTCGTCGCCGAACTCGAGGCGCACCTGGGCGCGCGGCTGCTGAACCGCACCACGCGCCGCGTCGCGCTGACCGAGGTCGGCGAGAGCTACCTGGAGCGTGCACGCCGCATCCTGGCCGACGTCGACGAGGCCGACGCGCTGGCCGGCGAATCGACGCGCGAGCTGAGCGGGCCGCTGCGCCTGCTGTGCCCGTCGGCGCTGGCGGCGCACCAGTTGGTGCGCCACCTGGCGCGCTTCTCGGCCCAGCATCCCAGGCTGTCGATCGATCTGGTGTCGCCCTGCCGTGTCGAGACCGTCGACGAGGACTACGACGTCACGCTGCTGACGCTGCGCGGGCCGATCGACGGCGACTTCGTCGCGCGCCGGCTGGCGCGTTCGGAGGTGCTGCTCTGCGCCGCGCCGAGCTACCTGGCGCGCCACGGCCGGCCGCGCCACCCGCGCGACCTGTCGCGCCACGAGCTGCTGTTCCAGCCGGGTGTGCAGCCGCGCGGGCTGGTGTTCTTCCGCGGCGACGCCGGCGAGGCCGCCGAGACGGTGGTGCCCGAGCAGGCCGGCGCGCTGCACTGCGACGACCTGCAGACCCAGCTCGCCGCCGCCCAGGCCGGGCTGGGCGTCGCCGCGCTGCCGACGCTGATGCTCGACGAGGCGCTGGCTGCCGGCCGTGTCGAGCGTGTGCTGCCGTCGTGGCGCCTGGCGGGGCTGTCGATCTGGGCCGCGATGCCCAGCCGCAAGCACGTGCCGGCGCGCACACGCGCGCTGATCGAGTTCCTGGTGCAGGCCTTCGGCGGCGACGACCGCGACCCCTGGCTGGCCGCCTGCGGCGGCCCGCTGGCGCTGGTGGCCTAGGAGCCTGCGCGGCTTCTGCCGCGCAGGCGCCTGGGCGATGGCTCCCCGAGTCCCCTCCGAGAGGGTGCTCCAGCTCGTTCGACGGCTCCCTCCAGCCTCCCTCCGCGAGGGAGGCTCCGGTCAGTCCGACGGGTGGTTCTGCGCCTCTCCGGCCATGCCGAGCACCGTCATGCGCTGCCAGTTCGGCGCTATCGCCGGTGCGGGATCCGTCCTGCCGCGAGGATTCCGGGCTAGAACGTGAAGCCGGTCTCGACGCGCCGGCCCGACAGCGGCTGCAGCAGCGGCAGCAGCGGCTTCAGCGGCGCGTAGCGCATCGCGACCCGGGTCGCGTAGTCGAAGAAACGCGGCAGGTCCTCGGCGTAGCGAGGTTTGCCGTCGCGGTGCTTCAGGCGGCAGAAGATGCCCAGCACCTTCAGGTGGCGCTGCAGCCCCATCCATTCGAGCGCGCGCCAGAACTCGCCGAAGTCGTGGCCCATCGTGTCGCCCAGCGGCAGCCCGGCGCGGCGCGCCTGCTCCCACCAGCGCACGGCCCAGTCGATCTCCTGCGCCTCGTCCCAGGACAGGAAGGCGTCGCGCAGCATCGACGCCACGTCGTAGGTGATCGGGCCGCGCACCGCGTCCTGGAAGTCGAGGATGCCGGGGTTGGGCTCGGCGACCATCAGGTTGCGCGGCATCCAGTCGCGGTGCACGGCCACCTGCGGCTGCGCCAGCGCGCTGGCGACGAGCGCGTCGCAGACGCGGTTCCAGGCCGCGTGTTCCTTGTCGCCCCAGGTGATGCCGAACTCGCGCTGCACGCACCACTCGGGGAACAGCGCGAGCTCGCGGCGCAGCAGCGCCTCGTCGTACTCGGGCAGCGTCGAGGCGTCGACATGGCCCTGGAACTGCACCAGCGCGCGCAGCGCGTCGCGCATCAGCGTGTCGGCATGGCGGCCCTCGGTGTCGCGCAGCGCGTCCAGGTACAGGCTGCGGCCGAGGTCGGTGAGCAGCAGGAAACCCTGCTCGGCGTCGCACTCCAGCACCTTCGGCGCATTCAGCCCGGCGGCCTCGATCAGGCCGGCGACGTGCACGAAGGGGCGCACGTCCTCCTGCGGCGGCGGCGCGTCCATCACGATCAGGCTGCCGCGGCCGGCGGCCACGCGCAGGTAGCGGCGGAAGCTGGCGTCGGCGGAGGCGGGCACGAGCGAGGCGCGGTCGATGCGGTGGCGCTCGGCGATGGTGTCGAGCCAGCGCTCGAAGGCGAGTCGGCGGCCCTCGTCGGGCCACGCGACGACGGCGGTGGGCAGGCTGTCGCTCATGGATAATCGATTCTACAAATGCGACTGACACCGCTGGCGCTGGCGGCGGGATTGGCGTTCGTCGGCGCGGGTGTCCGGGCGCAAGCCCCGGATGCCCCGGCCGAAAACGGGCCGCCGTCCCCGCCGCAGCTGATCCCCGACCGCAAGCTCCAGCCCGCGCCCGGCGGCGAGGCGGGCCGTCGCCTGCCGATCGTGCTGCGCGCGAACGAGATCCGCGCGCGCCCCAACCTCGACGCCGTCGCCGAAGGCGACGCCGAGTTCCGCCGCGGCGGCACCGTCATCCAGTCCGACCGCCTGAGCTACGACCAGGCCGAGGACCTGGCCGTCGCGCGCGGCCATGTGCGCATCGAGCGCGAAGGCTCGGTCTACTGGGGCCCCGAGCTGCAGCTGCGCGTGCAGCGCTTCGAGGGCTTCTTCCTCGAGCCCGAGTTCGAGCTGCTGCAGTTCGGCTCCGGCGGCCGTGCCGACCGCATCGACTTTCTCGACAGCTCGCGCGCTCAGCTGAAGAACGCGCTGTACACCAGCTGCCCGCGCGACGGCGGTGCCGAGCCCGCCTGGGTGCTCGAGGCGCGCGAGGTGCGCATGGACTTCGACGCCAACGAAGGTGTCGCCGAAGGCGCCGTGCTGCGTTTCCTGGGCACGCCCATCCTCGCCGGCCCGGAGATCAGCTTCCCGCTGACCGACGAGCGCAAGTCGGGCTGGCTGCCGCCGTCGATCGGCCTGGACAGCCGCAGCGGCCTCGAGCTGACGGTGCCCTACTACTGGAACATCGCGCCGAACCGCGACGCGACGATCGCCCCCTGGCTGTCCACCCGCCGCGGGCTGGGCGTGCAGAGCCAGTTCCGCTACCTCGAGCCTTCGCTCGGCGGCACGCTGGACCTGGACCTGCTGCCCAACGATCGTGTCGCCGGCCGTTCGCGCAGCGCCTGGCACTGGCAGCACGAGGGCCGCCTCGGCAGCTCGGCGACCTATGCCGCCGACCTGCGCCGCGTCTCCGACGACGGCTGGTGGAAGGACTTCCCCGACACCCGCCGCAGCCTGACGCCGCGCCTGCTCAGCTCGGCCGCCGACGTCGAGCAGCCGCTGCGCCTGGGCGACGCCGAAGGCCTGGCCTACCTGCGCGTGCAGCGCTGGCAGGTGCTGCAGGACAGCGACCAGCGTGTGTTCTCGCCGTACCAGCGCAGCCCGCAGACCGGCGTGCGCCTGGGCGGCAGCGCCGCGGGCCTGGACTACAGCGCCGAGACCGAGTTCAACCGCTTCACGCTGCCCTCCGGCGAGGACGACGGCACGCGCCTGACCGGTGACCGCGTGCACCTGCTGGCGTCGGTGGCCCACCGCTTCGGCGCCCCCGGCTGGTGGCTGGAGCCGCGGCTGGCACTCAACGCCGCCGGCTACCGCACCGACCAGCGCATGGCCGACGGCGACCGCAGCGCCTCGCGCTCGGTGCCGACCTTCAGCCTGGACTTCGGCGTCGAGCTCGAACGCGAGACCTCGGGCTTCGGCCGCGCCTTGCGCCAGACGCTGGAGCCTCGCCTGCTGTACGTGCGCACGCCCTACGAGAAGCAGTCCGACCTGCCGAACTTCGACTCCTTCGGCAAGGACTTCAACTTCCAGTCGATCTATTCGCCCAACGTCTTCTCGGGCGTCGACCGGGTGTCCGACGCCAACCAGCTGACCGCCGGCGTGACCTCGCGTGTCGTCGACGCCGGCAACGGCAAGGAGCTGTTCCGCCTGGGCGTCGTGCAGCGCTACCTGTTCACCGACCAGCGCGTGACCCTCCAGGCCGACGGCACGCCCGACGGCCAGACCTACGACCGCCGCTTCTCCGACGTGCTGCTGCTGGGCTCGACCTCGCTGCTGCCGTCCTGGACGCTGGACGGCACGGTGCAGTACAGCCCCGAGATCTCGCGCACCGTGCGCTCGGTGGTCGGGGCGCGCTACTCGCCCGGGCCGTTCCGCACGATCAGCACCACCTACCGCTTCGCGCGCGGGCTGAGCGAGCAGGTCGAGGTCGGCTGGCAGTGGCCGCTGTGGGGCCGCGTGCCGACCGCGACCGACCGCGGCGCACGCTCCGGCGTCGCGGCGGCCGCCGGCGCCGGCAGCTGCAGCGGCACCTGGTACGGCGTGGGGCGCTTCAACTACAGCATGCGCGACAGCCGCATCACCGACTCGATCCTCGGCGTCGAGTACGACGCCGGCTGCTGGATCGGGCGCTTCGTCGCCGAGCGGCTGTCCACCGGGCGCAGCGAGGCCACGACCCGGCTGATGTTCCAGCTCGAGCTCGTCGGCCTGTCGCGCCTGGGCTCCAATCCGCTCGGGGTCTTGAAGGACAATATCCCGGGCTACACCCTGCTGCGCGAAGACCGCCGCGACCCCATCTCCTCCGCCGAATGACCGATTCCATCCACGTCTGGCGCCGCGCCGCGCTGGCGCTCGCGCTGTGCGCCGCGGCCCTCGGGGCCTCCGCCCAGCAGCGCGAGCGCAACGGCGACTACATCGTCGCCATCGTCAACCAGGAGGCCGTCACCGCCGCCGAGGTCGAGTCGCGTGTGCAGCGCGTGCTGCAGGCGGCCGCCCGCAGCGGCGCGCAGCCGTCGCTGGAGGTGGTGCGCAAGCGTGTGCTCGACGACCTGATCGAGGAGCGTGCGATCGTCACCTATGCGCGCGACAGCGGCATCCGTGTCGAGGACCCGGAGGTCGACCGCGCGATCCAGAGCGTCGCGGCGCAGAACCAGCTGACGGCCGACCAGCTGCGCGAGCGCCTGCGCGCCGACGGCCTGGACTACGCGCGTTTCCGCGCCAACCTGCGCGACCAGATCCTCATCGAGCGTGTGCGCGAGCGCGAGGTCTACCAGCGCATCCGCGTCACCGACGGCGAGGTCGACCGCTACCTGGCGCAGCAGAACATCGCCACCCAGGCCGACGTCGAGCTCAACATCGCGCAGATCCTGGTCATCGTGCCCGAGGGCGGCGACGAGCAGGTGCTGGCGGCGCGCAAGGCGCGCGCCGAGCAGGCGCTGGCGCGGGTGCGCGGCGGCGAGGACTTCGCCGCGGTCGCACGCGAGATCTCCGAGGACGCGAACCAGGAGCGTGGCGGCGTCATCGGCCTGCGCCCGTCGGCGCGGCTGCCGGACCTGTTCGTCGAGGCCGTGCGCGACGTGCCGGCCGGCGAGGTCAAGCCCGAGCTGGTGCGCTCCGGCGCCGGCTTCCACGTGCTGAAGGTCGTCGAGCGCAAGGAGACGATGGCCGTGCGCGTGACGCAGACGCACGCCCGGCACATCCTCGTGCGCACGTCCGAGCGGGTGTCGCCCGAGATGGCGGCGCAGCGCCTGGCGGAGTTCCGCCGCCAGATCGTCTCCGGCCAGCGCCGCTTCGAGGACGTCGCGCGCCAGTATTCCGAAGACGGCTCGGCGCCGTCGGGCGGCGACCTCGGCTGGTTCGCGCCCGGCACGATGGTGCCGGAGTTCGAGGAGGCGATGAACCGGCTGCCGATCGAGGGCGTGTCGCCGCCGGTGCGTTCACGCTTCGGCGTGCACCTGATCCAGGTGCTCGAGCGCCGCGACACGGCCGTCGAGGCGCGTCAGGTGCGCGAGCAGGCGCGCAACGTGCTGCGCGAGCGCAAGTTCGACGACGCCTACACCGAGTGGGCCAAGGACCTGCGCGACCGCTCGTACATCGAGTTCCGCGAGCCCCCGGTCTGAGCCCCGCGTGAAGCACCAGCCGCGCAAGCGTTTCGGCCAGCACTTCCTGGCCGACGACGCGATCATCGACGCCATCGTCGACGCCATCGACCCGCAGCCGGGCGAGGCGATGGTCGAGATCGGCCCGGGCCTGGGCGCGATGACGATGCCGCTGCTCGAGCGCATCGAGCGCCTCACCGTCGTCGAGCTCGATCGCGACCTGGCCGCGCGGCTGCGCCGTGTGAAAGGGCTGGAGGTCGTCGAGGCCGACGTGCTGAAGGTCGACTTCGCCGCGCTGGCGGCGGCCGCCGGGCGGCCGCTGCGGGTCGTCGGCAACCTGCCGTACAACATCTCGACGCCGATCCTGTTCCATCTGCTCGACGCGGTGGAGCACGTCGTCGACCAGCACTTCATGCTGCAGAAGGAGGTCGTCGACCGCATGGCCGCCGGCCCCGGCAGCAAGGACTACGGCCGGCTGTCGGTGATGCTGCAGTGGCGCTACGACATCGAGTCGGTGCTCGACGTCCCGCCCGAGGCCTTCGACCCGCCGCCGCGGGTCGATTCGGCGATCGTGCGCATGCTGCCGCTGCCGGCGCCCGAGGGCGTCGACGCGGCACTGCTCGGCGAGCTGGTGACGGTCGCGTTCTCGCAGCGGCGCAAGCTGCTGCGCCACACGCTCGGACGCTGGATGGAACAACGCGGCGCCGAGGTCGGGTTCGACCTCCAGCGCCGCGCCGAAGAAGTGCCGGTGGCGGACTACCTGGCGCTCGCGCGCGCGGTGGCCGCCGGCTGAACGATCGCCGCCGCCCTCAGGCGGCGTTGAGCCAGGCCGCGGTGTCGAACGCGCTGCACATCATCGGCATGTTCATGCCGAAGTTGGGGTTCTGACCGTTCTTCGAGACCGTCTTCGCGGCCGGCTTGGCCGCGGTGGTGTTCTGGGCCGTTTCAGCAGCCCGCTCCCATGACCCGTTATCTTGGGAGCGGGCTACTGAAAAGAATAGAAACACCGGAACGGTATCCGCCGTTCGCCCCAGAAGTCGGCGGCGTCGCGGAAGACGTCGAGCAGCTGCTCGCGCGCCTCGCGGTCGAAACGCGGGTTGTCGGGGATCTGCTCGAGCACGACGACGAAGCCCGGCTGCGGGCCGGCCTTGTGCACCAGGTCGGTCATGCAGTCGTACAGCGCGTCGAGGTTCTTGCCGAAGTGGGCGGGGAACAGGAACGCCTCGGCGATCGCCTCCAGCACCTCCGGCTTGGATTGCGCCGCCGACAGGTTGGCGTAGAGGAAATGCTGGCCGGCGCTGCCGGCGGCCTGCATCAGGTCGTCGACACGGTAGGCCCGTATCGCCTGGACGATGTTGGATCGGACGGTCTGCAACTGCATGGTCGCGTGCCTCCTCGTGGGTTCAGAAATCGGTGTCACCGCGCGCCCGTTTCCGCGATGCGACTGAAGCTCGCGTAGTGGTCGGCGGTGTAGAAACAGGTGTCCGGCGCGGTCGGCTGCTGGCCGCCGCAGACGATGCGGCGGGCGCCTCGGTTGCGCGCGCCCGGGGTCGGCACGGTGTACTCGCGGTAGTAGCCGCGGGCCTTGGCCGGGAGCAAACGTTCGCGATTGAAGAAGACCGTGCCGTCCTTCTGGTACGGGAAGGGGCCGCCAGCGTGGATCAGGCGGTAGGTCTTCTGGGCCTGGGCCGGGAGCTCGTTCAGGGAGACGACGTCGGCCGCTTCGGCCGGGGGCGAACTCGGGCGTGCATGAACCGCTGCGCCGCACGCCAGGCTCGTGGCCACGGCGATCGCGAGAGCCCCTCTGCAAACCGCCTGTCGAAGCGCGCCACTCCTGTCGGCCAGACCGGACCAGAACACGGGTCAACCCTGAAAGAACAAACCGCGATGGTACCGCCCGGACGCGGAAAACTCAAGGTTTTGCCTCAAAAAAAGGCAAGCGGCGTGCGACGTGAGTAGGCGCCCACATGTTGACCGCCTCTCTGCCGGCGCGCCTCCGAGGCGCGCCGCAGCCAGGCAAAATCAGCGCAGGACGTTGGCGTCCGCGACGGCCAGCGCCGTCATGTTGACGATGCGCCGCACGGTCGCCGACGGCGTCAGCACGTGCACCGGCTTGGCGGCGCCGAGCAGCACCGGGCCGATCGCGATGCCGCCGCTGGCGGCCGTCTTCAGCAGGTTGTAGGCGATGTTGGCGGCGTCGATGTTGGGCAGCACCAGCAGGTTGGCGTCGCCCTGCAGCGTGCTGTGCGGCATCAGCGCGGCGCGCGCATGGGCGTCCAGCGCGATGTCGCCGTGCATCTCGCCGTCGACCTCCAGCCAGGGCGCACGTTCACGCAGGATGGCCAGCGCGCGGCGCACCTTGACCGCGCTGGGCTGGTCGCTGGTGCCGAAGTTGGAGTGCGACAGCAGCGCCGCCTTCGGCTGGATGCCCAGGCGCAGCAGCTCGTCGCCGGCCATCGCCGCGATCTCGGCCAGCTCCTCGGCCGTCGGGTCGTAGTTGACGTGGGTGTCGACGAGATAGACCTGGCGCCCCGGCAGGATCAGCCCGTTCATGCAGGCGTAGACGCTGGCGCCCTCGCGCCGGCCGATGACCTGGTCGATGTAGTGCAGGTGGCTGGCCGTCGTGCCCCAGGTGCCGCAGAGCATCGCGTCGACGTCGCCCTTGGCCAGCAGCATCGAGCCGATCAGCGTCAGCCGCCGACGCATCTCGATCTTGGCCACCTGCTGCGTCACGCCCTTGCGCTCGGCCATGCGGTGGTAGGTCTGCCAGAAGTCGCGGTAGCGGTCGTCGCGCTCGACGTTGACCACCTCGAAATCCAGGCCTTCCTTGATGCGCAGGCCCATCTTCTCGATGCGGCGTTCGATCACCGCCGGCCGGCCGATCAGCGTCGGCCGCGCCAGGCCCTCGTCGACGACGACCTGCACCGCGCGCAGCACGCGTTCGTCCTCGCCCTCGGCATAGGCGACGCGGCGCGCGGCGGCGCGTTTGGCGATGTTGAAGATCGGCCGCATCGTCTGGCCCGAGGCGTAGACGAAGGCCTGCAGCTTCTCGCGGTAGGCGTCGAAGTCCTCGATCGGGCGCAGCGCGACGCCGCTGGCCTGGGCCGCGGCGGCGACCGCCGGCGCGATCTTGATCATCAGCCGCGCGTCGAAGGGCTTGGGGATCAGGTACTCGGCGCCGAAGGACAGCGTCTGGCCGCCGTAGGCCGCAGCCACCGCGTCGTCCTGCTCGGCCTGGGCGAGCTCGGCGATCGCGTGCACCGCGGCGATCTCCATCTCGTCGGTCACCGTCGTCGCGCCGCAGTCCAGCGCGCCGCGGAAGATGTACGGGAAACACAGGACGTTGTTGACCTGGTTCGGGTAGTCGGTGCGGCCGGTGGCGATGACGGCGTCGTCGCGCACCGCCTTGACCTCTTCCGGCAGGATTTCCGGCGTCGGGTTGGCGAGCGCGAAGACGATGGGCCGCGGCGCCATCGCCCGCACCATGTCGGGCTTCAGCACGCCGCCGGCCGACAGGCCGAGGAACAGGTCGGCGCCTTCGATCACTTCGCGCAGCGTGCGCGCCGCGGTGTCCTGGGCGAACTGGGCCTTGTCCTCGTCCATCAGCTCGGTGCGGCCCTGGTAGACGACGCCGGCCAGGTCGGTGACCCAGACGTTCTCGCGGCGCACGCCGAGCTTGACCAGCAGCCCCAGGCAGGCCAGCGCCGCGGCGCCGGCGCCGCTGGCGACGACCTTGATCTCCTCGATGCGCTTGCCGACGACCTTCAGCGCGTTCAGCGCCGCGGCGCCGACGACGATCGCCGTGCCGTGCTGGTCGTCGTGGAAGACCGGGATCTTCATGCGCTCGCGCAGCTTGCGCTCGACGTAGAAGCAGTCCGGCGCCTTGATGTCCTCGAGGTTGATGCCGCCGAAGGTGGGCTCCAGCGCGGCGATGTGCTCGACCAGGCGGTCGAGGTTCTTCTCCTGGACCTCGAGGTCGAAGACGTCGATGCCGGCGAACTTCTTGAACAGCACCGCCTTGCCTTCCATCACCGGCTTGGCCGCCAGCGGGCCGATGTCGCCCAGGCCCAGCACCGCGGTGCCGTTGGTGACGACGGCCACCAGATTGCCGCGCGAGGTGTAGCGGAAGGCGGCCGCCGGGTCGGCGACGATCTCCTCGCAGGCGAAGGCGACACCGGGCGAGTAGGCCAGCGCCAGGTCGCGCTGGTTGACCATCTGCTTGGTCGGCGCGACGGCCAGTTTCCCGGGGGTCGGAAGTTCGTGGTACTCGAGCGCGGCGCGACGCAGCTCGGCGCGCTTGTCTTCTGGGCTGGACATCCCGGTCTCCTGTTGGCGTCGCGAGGGGCCAGGGATTCTAGGCAGCCGGGTCCGGCCCTGCCGCGATGCGCAAAACTGCGTAGCGTGCGCGCCCGCCCGGCGCCGATACTGCGCGCTCCGAATCCCTCCCGCGATGACCGACTCCGAAGATCCCGTCCGCGTGCCGCGGCTGCGGCGCTGGCTGCCGTGGATCGCGCTCGTGCTGCTGCTGCTGGTGGCGCAGTCGCTGCTCGTCTGGCTGACGCTGCGCCACGAGTCCAGCCGCGCGCAGGAGGAGTCCGACCAGATCGCCACCGAGGCCGCGGCCGAGGTCAAGCGCGACCTGCTCGCGGCGATGCGCTCGCTGCAGGCGCTGAGCTGGGGCGATCCACCGGCCGAGCGCTGGCGCGCCGACGCCGCGGCGCTGCTGCGCGGGCAGCGGCTGCTGCTGCGCATCGAGCGCCGCGACGTGCAGATGCGTGTCGATGACGCGGTCGACGGGCCGTTCGCGCTGCCGCTGTTCTCGGCGATGGCGCGCGCGTCGCTGGACGTCGAGGCCGGCATCGCCTGCACCGCGGCGCGCCACATGGCCGCGCCGGCCTTCTCGCGCAGCTACTTCGTGCCCGGCGAAGGTGGCATCGGCGAGGAGGTCGTCGACGTCTGCATCCCGCTGCAGCGTGCCGGCCGTGACGTCGGTTATCTCGTCGGCAGCATCGGCCTGCCGCAGCTGCTCGACGGTGCGCTCGGCCCGCGCCAGACGCGCCGCCACGAGCTCAGCTTCGTCGAGGGCGACGGCACGCGGCTCGCGCGGGCCGGCCTGGTGCGCGGCGCCGGCATCTACCAGGCCGAACGCCTGATCGACGTGCCCGGCACCGTGCTGCAGTTGCGCGCCGACAGCGCCGCCGGCCGCCCCAGCCTGATCCCCAACGTCGCCACCGCGCTGGTGCTCGGGCTGTCGCTGGCGTTGTTCGCCGTCGTGCTGCTGCTGGCGCGCGACGTGCGCCGGCGCGCGCGTGTCGAACGGGCGCTGGGCGAGGCGCTGGCCTTCCGCAAGGCGATGGAGGACTCGCTGGTCACCGGCCTGCGCGCGCGCGACCTGCAGGGGCGCATCACCTACGTCAACCCGGCGTTCTGCGCGATGGTCGGCTTCAGCGAGGAGGAGATGCGCCAGCCGCTGCCGCCGTACTGGCCGCCGGAGTTCGTCGAGGTCTACGCCGAGCGCCAGCGCGGCCGGCTGGTCGGCGCCGGGCGCCCGGCGCGCGAGGCGCGTGAAGGCTTCGAGACCGTCTTCATGCGCAAGAACGGCGAACGTTTCCCGGTGATGATCTACGAGGCCGCGCTGGTCGACGGCCAGGGCCGGCAGAGCGGCTGGATGAGCACCGTGCTCGACGTCAGCGCCCAGCGCCGCATCGAGGAGCTGTCGCGCCAGCAGCAGGACCGGCTGCAGGCCAGCGCCCGCCTGGCGACCGTCGGCGAGATGGCCTCGCTGCTGAGCCACGAGCTGAACCAGCCGCTGGCGGCGATCGCCAGCTACTCCAGCGGCTCGCTGAACCTGCTGGAGGACGCCGCGCGCGAAGGCACGCCGCCGGGCCCGGTCGACGCCATGCTGCGCCAGGCGCTGGAGCGCATCGCCGAGCAGGCCGAACGTGCCGGCCGCATCATCAAGAGCGTGCACCACTTCGTGCGCCGGCGCGTGCAGCAGCGCGAGACGCTGGGTGCCGACCAGCTGATCGACGCCGTGCTGCCGCTGGTGCGGCTGCAGGCGCGCAAGAGCGGCACCCGTGTCGAGGTCGACATCCCCAAACGCGCGCCGCGCCTGGAGTGCGACCGCACGATGCTCGAGCAGGTGCTGCTGAACCTGACGCGCAACGGCATCCAGGCGATGGAGAACGACACGCCGCTGGAGGAGCGCGTGCTCGCGCTGCGCGTGCGCCAGGCCTCGGCGCAGCGGGTGGAGATCGTCGTCGCCGACCGCGGCCCGGGCATCCCGGCCGAGGTCGCCGAAAAGCTGTTCACGCCGTTCTACACGACGCGCACCGAGGGCATGGGCCTGGGCCTGAGCCTGTGCCGCACGGTGGTCGAGCAGCACGGCGGCACGCTGGAGTTCGGCTCCGGGGCCGACGGCCGCGGCTGCGAGTTCCGCTTCACGCTGCCGGCGGCCCGCACGCCGGCAGCGCCGGGCGGCCCGCCGCGCCAGGCCGTCGCCGGCGGCTGAGCGGCGATACTCGCGCTTGATGCGTCCCGATCCCGCCCTCGGCATTCCCGTCGTCTACCTCGTCGACGACGAGGACGTCGTGCGCGACGCGCTGGCCTGGCTGCTGCGTTCGCGTCGCCTGCTGTCCGAAGGTTTCGCCAGCGCCGAGGCCTTCGAGGCCTTCCGCGCCGGCTGCCGCGCGCCCTGGCCCGACGCGCCGTCGTGCCTGCTGCTGGACGTGCGCATGCCCGGCCAGTCGGGCCTCGCGCTGTTCGAGCAGCTCGCCGACAGCGGCCTCACCGAGACGCTGCCGGTGATCTTCCTCACCGGCCACGGCGACGTGCCGACCGCGGTGGCGGCGGTCAAGCGCGGCGCCTTCGACTTCGTCGAGAAGCCGTTCTCGAACAACACGCTGGTCGACCGCGTCGAGCAGGCGCTGCTGGTCAGCGCCGAGGCGCTGGGCCGGCGGCGGGCCGCCGAGGCGGTGCAGCGCTCGCTGGCCGACCTGACCGAGCGCGAGCGCGAGGTCATGCGCCTGGTCGTCGAGGGCCGGCCGAACAAGGGCATCGCCGACCAGCTGGCGATCAGCGTGCGCACCGTCGAGGTCCACCGCGCGCGCGTGTTCGAGAAGATGAACGTCAAGTCGGCGATCGAGCTCGCGAACCTGCTGCGAGAATCCGGCGCCTGAGGCCCGCGGCCTGCCCGCCAAGGCCGCCCGCATCCTGTCGACCATGGGCGAATTCGAACTCATCGAGAAGTACTTCGGCCGCGCGCCGCGCCGGGCCGCCGTCGGCGTCGGCGACGACTGCGCGCTGCTCGACCTCGAGCCGGGCCAGCGCCTGGCCATCTCCAGCGACCTGCTGGTCGAGGGGCGGCACTTCCTGTCCACTGTCGCCCCCGAGCGCCTGGGCCACAAGGCGCTGGCGGTCAACCTGTCGGACCTCGCCGCCTGCGGCGCCGAGCCGCTGGCCTTCACGCTGGCGATCTCGATGCCGCGTGTCGACGAGAGTTTTCTCGCCGGCTTCTCGCGCGGGATGTTCGCGCTCGCCGAGCGCCACGGCATCGAGCTCGTCGGCGGCGACACGACCGCCGGCCCGCTGTCGATCTGCATCACCGTCTTCGGCCAGGTGCCGCCCGAGCAGGCGCTGCTGCGCAGCGGCGCACGCCCCGGCCACGACCTCTGGGTCAGCGGCCGGCTGGGCGACGCGCGCCTGGCGCTGGAGGTCTTCCGCGGCGCGGCGACGCTGCCCGGCAGCGCCTTCGAGGAGGTGCGGCGGTCGATGGAATGCCCCGAGCCGCGGGTGCCGCTGGGCATCGCGCTGCGCGGCGTCGCCACCAGCGCCATCGACCTCAGCGACGGCCTGGCCGGCGACCTGGGCCACGTGATGCGGCTGTCGGGCGTCGGCGCGACGGTCGACTACGACGCCATCCCGCGCAGCACCGTGCTGGCGATGCAGTCGGACGCGCTGCAGCGTGAATGCCTGCTCGCCGGCGGCGACGACTACGAGCTGCTGTTCACCGCGCCGCCGTCGCGCCGCGACGCGGTGCTGGCCGCGGCCGCCGAGGCCCAGGTCGCGGTGAGCTGCATCGGCGCCATCGACGCCGAGGACGTGCTGCGTGTCGTCGACGGCCAGGGCCGGCCGCTGGACGTCGCGCTGCGCGGCTTCGACCACTTCGCCTGACGCCGCGCGATGGCCGCGTCCCGCGCCAGCACCGGCTTCATGCTGCGCCATCCGGCGCACTGCATCGCGCTCGGCTTCGGCAGCGGCCTGGCGCCCAAGGCGCCGGGCACCTTCGGCACGCTGTGGGCCTGGGGCGCGTTCTGGCTGCTCGACCCGTGGCTGGGCACGCTGGGCTGGGCGCTCGTCATCGGCGCGGCGCTGCTCGTCGCGCCCTGGGTCTGCGCCGTCACCGCGCGCAACCTGGGGGTCGGCGACCCGTCGGCCGTCGTCTGGGACGAGGTCGTCGCGTTCTGGCTCGTGCTCTGGCTGGTGACGCCGGCCGGCTTCGTGATGCAGGCCATCGCGTTCGCGCTGTTCCGTTTCTTCGACGCCGCCAAACCCGGCCCGGTGGGCTGGGCCGACCGGCGTTTCAAGCCCCGGCCCGACGGCACGATCGGCTGGCGCGAAGGTTTCGGCATCGTCTTCGACGACCTGGTGGCCGCCGGCTGCACGCTGCTGGTCATCGCGATCGGGGTCGCGCTGTGGCGCTGACCCGTTTCGAGCCGGCGGTGCTGGCGCTGGCCGACGCGCTGCGCGCCCGCGGCTGGCGCCTCGCCTGCGCCGAGAGCTGCACCGGTGGCCTGCTGGCCGCGGCCTGCACCGCGGTCGCCGGCTCCAGCGACTGGTTCGAACGCGGCGTCGTCAGCTACAGCAACGACGCCAAGACCACGCTGCTCGGCGTGCCGGCGGCCACGATCGACGCGCACGGCGCGGTCAGCGAGGAGGTCGCCCGCGCGATGGCCGAAGGCCTGCTGGCGCGCGCGCCGGTCGAGCTGACGCTGGCCGTCACCGGCATCGCCGGCCCTGGCGGCGCGGTGCCCGGCAAGCCGGTCGGCACGGTCTGGATCGCCTGGGCCGTGGCCGGGCGCACCGAGGCGCGGCTGCTGCAGCTGGACGGCGACCGGGCCGCGGTGCGGGAGGCGACGGTCGACGCCGCGCTGGCCGCGCTGACGGCGGCGGCGCACGCATGAAGGTCCGCCTCGCCGGCGAGATCGACGCACGCTGGCGGCAGGAGCTCGCCGCCGCGCTGCCCGAAGCGCACTGGTGCGACGACGGCGACGCCGAACTGGCCGTCGTCGCCAACCCGCCGCCCGGCGCGCTGGCCGGCATGCCGTCGCTGGCGCTGGTGCAGTCCTTGTGGGCCGGTGTCGACCGCCTGCTGGCCGATGCGACGCTGCCGCCCGGCGTGCCGGTGGCGCGCATGGTCGACCCGGCGATGAACGCCGCGATGGCCGAGACCGCGACCTGGGCCGTGCTGGCACTGCATCGCGGCTTCTTCGCCTACGCCGCGCGCCAGCGCGAAGGCCTGTGGCGGCCGCACGCGCAGCGCCGTGCCGACGAGGTCGCGGTGCGGGTGCTGGGCCGCGGCGAGATGGGCGGCACGGTCGGCGCGCGGCTGGCGGCGCTGGGTTACCGCGTCGAACACTGGCACCGCGGCTGCGAGCTGGCGCCGCTGCTGGCCGGCGCCGACATCGTCGTCAACCTGCTGCCGCTGACGCCGGCCACACGCGATCTGATCGACGCGCGTTTCCTGGCCGCCTTGCCCGCAGGCGCTTCGCTGGTGAACCTGGGCCGCGGCGCCCACGTCGTCGAAGCCGACCTGCTGGCGGCGCTGGACGCCGGAAGGCTGCACCACGCGGTGCTCGACGTCTTCCGCCACGAGCCGCTGCCGCCGGGCCACGCGTTCTGGGCTCATCCGCGGGTCACCGTGCTGCCGCACGCGGCGGCGGCCACCGACCCGCGCAGCGCCAGCGCCGTCGTCGCCGCCAACCTGCGCGCCTGGCGCGACGGCCGGCCCGTCGCCCACCTCGTCGATCGCAGTCGCGGTTACTGAGCCAGCAGGCTGCGCGGCGGAGTCCGGCGATGCCGACGCAGGCTGAACCGCGCACCGCAATCGTCAGACTGACTGGAGCCTCCCTCCCGGAGGGAGGCTGGAGGGTGCGGTCCGACCAGCTGGAGCCCCCTCTCGGAGGGGGACTAGGGGGAGCCCAAGGTGCAAGCGCAGCCTAGGAATCGGGGCGGCGAAGCCGCCCCGATTCCTAGGCGTGCAGCGCGAGCGCGCGCGGCATGCTGGCGCGCGTGCCGCGCGTCGGCGTGCCGGCTGCGGCGGCGGCTTCGACGGTCATCAGCACCAGGCGGCGCAGCGCGTCCCAGGGTTCGGCCGGCCAGTCGGGGTGGCGCAGGCCCTTGACGATGCCGTCGACGATGCTCGCCGCCTGCACCAGGTGCTGCGTCTGGTGGCCGGCCAGCGCCGGCACCACGCGCTCGTAGAGCTTTTCCTTCGTGCCCCAGACCCGCGCCTCGCGCAGCGCCAGCGGCAGCGGCTTGCCGTCGTCGACGGCGGCACGCACGCGCGCCAGGCCGCGCAGGTCCTCGGCCAGCGTCCAGTGCACCAGCACCGGCGCCTCGCCTTCGGCGCGCAGGCCGTCGAGCATGCGCAGCGCACGCACCACCTGGCCGGCGAGCACCGCCTCGCCGAGCTTGAAGACGTCGTAGCGTGCGACGTCCAGCACCGCCGCCTCGACCTGCTCGAAGCTCAGTTCGCCCGGCGGGTACAGCAGCGCGAGCTTCTGCAGCTCCTGGTGTGCCGCCAGCAGGTTGCCTTCGACGCGGTCGGCGAAGAAGGCCAGCGTCTGCTGCCCGGCCTCGCCGCTGGCCACACGCTGGCCCTGGCGGCCCAGGCGCTGCGCCAGCCAGGCCGGCAGCGCCTTGCGCTCGACCGGCTCGACCTTCAGCGTCACGCCGGCGCCGTCGAGCGCCGCGAACCAGGCCGACTTCTGCTGCTGGAAGTCGAGTTTGGGCAGCGTCACCAGCGTCAGCACGTCGGGCGAGAGCTGCTGGCAGTAGCGCTGCAGCGCCTCCGAGCCGTCCTTGCCGGGTTTGCCGTTGGGGATGCGGATCTCGATCAGCTGGCGGTCGGCAAACAGCGACAGCGCCTGCGCGGCGCCGAGCAGGCCGCTCCAGTCGAAGTGCTGGCCGACGGTGAAGACCTGGCGCTCGACGAAGCCGGCGGCGCGCGCAGCGGCGCGGATCGCATCGCCCGCTTCCTGGGCCAGCAGCGGCTCGTCGCCGTGGATCGTGTAGAGCGTGTCGAGCCCGCGCTGCAGGCGCTGCTCGAGCTGTTCCGGACGCAGTTGCATCGTTACAGACGGATCGCCGCCAGACGCCGCATGACCTGGATGACGATGTCGTTCTCCATGTCGCGGTACAGGTCGGCTTCCTCGAATTGCTTGGCCAGCGCGGCCTTCTCGCTGTAGCTGAGGTCTTCCTCGCGCAGCAGCTCGGTCGGTGCGATCAGCTCGCGGCCGTCGGGCGTGCGCGCGCTGAAGTGCAGGCGCACGCGGATCTCGAACTCGCGCACCTGCGCCGCCGAGGTCGACGCGACGACGCTCTTCTCGCGCCGGTCCTCGGTGACCTCCAGGATCACCTGGGCGGCCGCCGGCACGTCGACGACGTGCACGCCGGGCTCCAGCGCCCGCCGCAGCGCCGCGCCGACCGTCGACTTCGGCCTGAAGCCGACCAGCGCGATGCGCTCGAAGCTCGGCTGCTGCGGCCGGCGCAGCTGGAAGCCGCAGCCGCCGAGCGCGAGCGCGCCCAGCGCGGCGATCGCGCCCAGCGCGCGGCGGCGGTCAGACGACGACATTGACGAGCCGGCCGGGCACGACGATGACCTTCTTCGCCGGCTTGCCGTCGCTGAACTTGGCGAACTCGGGCGAGGCCAGCGCCACCGCCTCGATCGCCTTGCGGTCGGCGTCGGCGGGGATGCGCACGCTGCCGCGCGTCTTGCCGGCGATCTGCAGCACCAGCTCGATCTCCGAGCGCGCCAGCGCGGCTTCGTCGACCTCGGGCCACGGGGCGTCGATCAGGTCGCCCAGCGCGGCGGTGAAGCCGAGCTCGCCCCACAGCGCGTGCGTGACGTGCGGCGCCGCCGGGTACAGCGCACGCAGCAGGATGCCGACACCTTCGCGCAGCGTCGCGTCGTCGGCGGCCGCCGCGCCGTCTTCGAGCGCGTTCAGCAGCTTCATCGCGCCGGAGACGACGGTGTTGTATTGCAGCCGGTCGTAGTCGGCGCCGATCTGCTTGAGCAGCGTGTGCACCTCGTAGCGCAGCGGGTTGGTGCCCTGCGCCGCGGTGTCGACCGCGGTGATGCGCGGCGCGACCTTGACGCCGAAGCTCCACAGCCGGCGCAGGAAGCGGAACACGCCTTCGGCGCCCGAGTCCGACCACGCGGCGCTCTGGTCCGGCGGGCCGGCGAACATCGTGAAGGTGCGCGCGGTGTCGGCGCCGAACTTCGCGATGATGTCGCGCGGCTCGACGACGTTGTTCTTGCTCTTGGACATCTTCTCGATGCCGCCGAGCTGCACCGGCAGGCCGTCGGCCTTGGCCACGGCGCCCACCGGCTGGCCGCGCTCGTCGAACTTGACGTCGACTTCGCTCGGGTAGAACCAGCGCTTCTTGCCCGACGCGTCCTCGCGGTAGTAGGACTCGTTGAGCAGCATGCCCTGCGTGAACAGCTTCGTGAACGGCTCGCTGAAGCTCACCAGGCCGATGTCGCGCATCGCCTTGGTCCAGAAGCGCGCGTACAGCAGGTGCAGCACGGCGTGCTCGATGCCGCCGATGTACTGGTCCATCGGCATCCAGTACTCGTTGCGCGCGTCGACCATCGCGCCGTCGCTGTCCGGGCAGCAGTAGCGCATGTAGTACCAGGACGAGTCGACGAAGGTGTCCATCGTGTCCGTCTCGCGCCGCGCGGCGGCGCCGCAGGTCGGGCAGGCGACGTTCAGGAAGGACTCGCACTTGTTCAGCGGGTTGCCGCTGCCGTCCGGCACCAGGTCCTCGGGCAGCACGACCGGCAGGTCCTTCTCGGGCACCGGCACGTCGCCGCAGTGCGGGCAGTGGATGATCGGGATCGGCGTGCCCCAGTAGCGCTGGCGGCTGATGCCCCAGTCGCGCAGGCGCCAGGTGGTCTTCTTCTCGCCCAGGCCCTTGGCCTGCAGCGCGGCGGCCACGGCGTCGACGGCCGGCTTGTACGGCAGGCCGCTGTAGTTGCCGGAGTTGATCGTCACGCCGCGCGTCTTGTCGGCGTACCAGTCCTGCCAGCGCTCGTAGTCGTAGTGCTCGCCGTCGACGTGCACGACCTGGACGATGCCCAGGCCGTACTTCTTGGCGAACGCGAAGTCGCGCTCGTCGTGTGCCGGCACGCCCATCACCGCGCCGTCGCCGTAGCTCATCAGCACGTAGTTGCCGACCCACACCGGCACCTGCTCGCCGGTCAGCGGGTGGGTGACGAAGAGGCCGGTCGGGCGGCCTTCCTTCTCCTTCAGCGCGAGTTCGGCCTCGGTCGTGCCGCCCTTCTTGCACTGCTCGATGAAGGCCGCCAGCTCGGGGTTGTCGCGCGCGGCGTGCTGCGCCAGCGGGTGCTCGGCGGCGACGGCGCAGAAGGTGACGCCCTTGATCGTGTCGGCGCGCGTCGTGAAGACGTACAAACGCCCGCCCTGGATCAGCTCGCCGTCGGCGCCGCGGATGTCATGGGTGAACGCGAAGCGCACGCCCTCGCTCTTGCCGATCCAGTGCTCCTGCATCAGGCGCACGCGCTCCGGCCAGCCGTCGAGGTAGTGGGCGCTGGTGCTGTCGTTGACGCCGGCCAGCAGCTCGTCGGCGTACTTCGTGATCGCCAGGTAGTAGCCGGGGATCTCGCGCTTCTCGACGATCGCGCCCGAGCGCCAGCCGCGGCCGTCGACGACCTGCTCGTTGGCCAGCACGGTCTGGTCGATCGGGTCCCAGTTGACGACCTGGGTCTTCTTGTAGGCGATGCCCTTCTCGAGCATCTTCAGGAAGAACCACTGGTTCCACTTGTAGTAGCCGGGGTCGCAGGTGGCGACCTCGCGGCTCCAGTCGAAGGCCAGGCCCAGCGGCTGCATCTGGCTCTTCATGTCGGCGATGTTGGCGCGTGTCCACTTGGCCGGCGCGACGCCGTTGTCGATGGCCGCGTTCTCCGCCGGCAGGCCGAAGGCGTCCCAGCCCATCGGCATCAGGACGTTCATGCCCTTCATGCGCAGGTAGCGCGCCATCATGTCGTTGATGGTGTAGTTGCGCACGTGCCCCATGTGCAGCTTGCCGCTGGGGTAGGGCAGCATCGAGCAGGCGTAGAACTTGGGCTTGCTCTGATCCTCGGCGACCTTGAAGGCGCCGGTGGCGTTCCAGTGCGCCTGGGCGGCGGCTTCGACTTCCGCGGGGACGTACTTTTCGTTCATCCCCCGGATTGTAGGGAGCTACCTGGGTGCCTCGGGCTCGGTGACGAAGCCGATGCGTGTCAGGCCCGCCTGCTGGGCGGCGTCGATCAGCTCGGCGACGCGGCCGTAGGGCACGGCGCGGTCGGCGCGCAGCCGCACCTCGGTCTGCGCGTCGGCCGCCGCGGCCTCGCGCAGCGCGCGCTCGACCTCCTCGCGACCGGCCGGCCGGTCGGCGAGGTACAGCGTGCCCTGGGCGTCGAGGCCGAGCGCGACGAAGCGGGCCGGCTCCGACGGCCCGGAGGCCTCGGCCCGCGGCAGGTCCAGCTTGAGGCTGGAGGCCAGCAGCGGCGCGGTGACGATGAAGATCACCAGCAGCACCAGCATGACGTCGATCAGCGGCGTCACGTTGATGTCGCTGATCGGCGGCGGCGGGGTCGAGCGTTCCAGGCGTCCGAAGGCCATCGCCGCGCGCCTCAGTCGTGTGCCGCGTCCAGCACCATGCGGCGCAGGTCGTGGGCGAAGCCTTCGAGCTCGGCCTCGCAGGCGGCGACCCGCTTGCCGAGCGCGTTGTAGGCGAGCACCGCGGGCACGGCGACGGCGATGCCGGCGGCGGTCATCACCAGCGCCTCGCCGACCGGGCCGGCGACGCGCTCGATCGTCAGCGTGCCGGCGTCGCCGATGCCGGTGAGCGCGTGGTGGATCGCCCAGACGGTGCCGAACAGGCCGACGAAGGGCGCGGTGCTGCCGATCGAGGCCAGGATCACCTGGCCGAACTGCAGGTGCGCGAGGCCGCGGTGCAGCGCGTCGCGCAGGCGGCGGGTGAGGCGAGCCTCCAGCGCCGCGGCGCCTTCGAGCGTGCCGCCGGTGGCCGGCGCGACGGCGGCGTCGACCAGCGGCAGCAGCACGCCTTCGCGGTCCAGCGCCTGCACGCGGCTGCGGCCGTCGGTGGCCGAGGCCGAGTCCCAGAAGGCCGGCACGGCGCGGCGGATGTCGGCGCCGGCGCGGCGCAGCAGCAGGCTCTTCCAGACGATCAGCAGCCAGGCCGCGACCGACATCGTGAACAGCAGCAGCGCGACGATGCGGCCGACCGCGTCGGCCTCGGCCCAGAAGTGTTCGAGGCCCTGCATCGGCGGCCGGCTACAGGCCGAGCACGTCGGCCATGCCGTACAGCCCGGGGCCGTGCTCGACGAGGAAACGCGCCGCGCGCACGCTGCCGGCGGCGTAGTTGGCGCGGCTGTTGCTGCGGTGGCTGATCTCGATGCGCTCGCCGGTGCCGGCGAACAGCACCGTGTGGTCGCCGACGATGTCGCCGCCGCGGATCGTCGCGAAGCCGATCGTGCCGGGCTGGCGCTCGCCGGTGTGGCCTTCGCGCGCGAAGACGGCGTGTTCGGACAGGTCCTGGCCGAGCGCGCGCGCCACGGCCTCGCCCATCGCCAGCGCGGTGCCGCTCGGGGCGTCGACCTTGTGGCGGTGGTGGGCCTCGACGATCTCGATGTCGTAGCCGTCGGCCAGCGCCTTGGCGGCGGTTTCCAGCAGCTTGAGCACGACGTTGACGCCGACGCTCATGTTCGGCGCGAAGACGATGCCGACCTGCTGCGCGGCGGCGGCGATCTCGGCCTTCTGCTGCGGCGTGAAGCCGGTGGTGCCGATGACCATGCGCACGCCGAGTTCGCGGCACAGCGCCAGGTGCGCCAGCGTGCCTTCGGGGCGGGTGAAGTCGATCAGCACGTCGGCACCGGCGAGGCCCGCGCGCAGGTCGGCGGTGACGGCGACGCCGGTCGTGCGGCCGAGAAAGGCGCCGGCGTCCTGGCCCAGCGCGGGGCTGCCGGGCACGTCGAGCGCGCCGCTCAAGCGGCAGCCTTCGCTGTCCAGCACCGCCTCGACGAGCATGCGGCCCATGCGGCCGGACGCGCCGGCGACCGCGATCGCCACCGGGTTCAAGAGGCCTCCAGCGGCGGGTACTGGCGCGCCGGGCCCTCGGGCTCGGCTTCGGCGGCGCCGTCGTCGCGCTTGGGCGGCCGCGGCAGCGCCAGGCGCTCGGCCTCGGTCAGCTCGAGCTTGGGCACGGCCGGCTTCTCGTCGCGCTGGCGCGTGATCGACTCGACGAACTCGCGTTCGGTCTGCAGGTCGTCCGGGGCCTCGACGCCGCTCATCGCGCCGGAGGCGTCGAAGCGCACGACGACGCTGCGGCGCTGCGGTTCGGTGCCGGGGCGGCGGATCGTGAAGATGTAGTCCCAGCGATCGGCGTGGAACGGGTCGGTGACCAGCGGCGTGCCGAGCACGTTGCGCACCTGGTCGCGCGACATGCCGGGCTTCAGCGCCTGCAGCTGTTCGCGCGTGACGACGTTGCCCTGGACGATGTCGATGCGGTACGGCGTGATGAAACCGAGGAAACTGTTGCCGGACGACGGCGTCGACGAGCATGCGCCCAGCAACAGAGAGCCGGACAGCAGGGCCAGGAGTCGAAGCATGAGGGGATTCCTGCGCGGCCGCAGAGAACGGCGCGTGAGGCTGGCTATGATGCTCGGCATTCTAGCCGGCGAGTCCGGGCGCCGGCCCTCGAGGATTTCCGACATGTCCAATGCCGAAGAACTGAAGAGCAGCGGCCTGAAGGCCACGCTGCCCCGCATCAAGATCCTGGAGGTCTTCCAGAGCGCCGAGCGCCGCCACATGACGGCCGAGGACGTTTTCAAGGCGCTGCTCAACGAAGGCGCCGACATCGGCCTGGCCACCGTCTACCGCGTGCTGATGCAGTTCGAGCAGGCGGGCCTGCTGTCGCGCAGCAACTTCGAGTCCGGCAAGTCGGTCTTCGAGCTCAACGAGGGCCAGCACCACGACCACCTGGTGTGCATGGACTGCGGCCGCGTCGAGGAGTTCTACGACCCGGAGATCGAGGTCCGCCAGCGCGCCATCGCGTCGCAGCGCGGTTTCGAGCTGCAGGACCACGCGCTGGCGCTGTACGCACGCTGCACGCGGCCGGACTGCAAGCACCGCCACGGCAAGTGAGCGGCGCGCGCGGCCGGCGCGCGTTACGTCGTCAGCCCTGGCCGCGTTCCATCGCGCGCTGGTGGCGCTCGATGAATTCCTGGTAGGTGTCGATGCCGCGCAGCTGCAGCACCGTGTTGCGCACCGCGGCCTCGACGAGCACCGCGAGGTTGCGCCCGGCGTCGACCGCGATCACCACCTTGCGCACCGGCAGGCCGAGGATCTCCTCGTACAGCGGCTCGTAGGGCAGGCGCTCGAACTCGCGCTCCATCGTCTCCTTGCGCACCAGGTGCACGATGAGGCGCAGGCGCATCTTCCGCCGCACCGCGGTCTCGCCGAAGATCGCCTTGATGTCCAGCAGGCCGATGCCGCGCACCTCGAGCAGGTTCATCAGCAGCTCGGGGCAGCGGCCCTCGAGCGCGGTCTGCGAGGTGCGGTACAGGTCGACGGCGTCGTCGGCGACGAGCCCGTGGCCGCGCGAGATCAGCTCCAGCCCGAGTTCGCTCTTGCCCAGGCCCGATTCGCCGGTGAGCAGCACGCCCAGGCCGAGGATGTCCATGAACACGCCGTGGCGCGTCGTGCGTTCGGCGAACAGGTGCGCGAGGTAGGCGCGCACGACGTCGATGACGTGGCCGGCCGATTCGCGCGTGATGAACAGCGGGATCTCGGCGCGGTCGCACATCGCCACCAGCCGGTCCGGCGGCACCTGCTCGTCGGCGACGATCAGCACCGGCGGCTCCAGCGTGACGATGCGCGCGATGCGCCGTTCCTGGTCTTCCGGCGCGCTGGCGACGAGATAGGCGATCTCGCGCCGGCCGACGATCTGCACCCGGTACGGGTGGATGTAGTTCAGGTAGCCGACGAGGTCGGCCGCGGAGCGTGCGTCGCGCACCGCGCTGTCGTCGAAGCGGCGCTCGGGGTGCGCGTGGCCGGCGATCCACTCCCAGCGCAGCGCGGTGCGATGCGCCTCGAACAGTGCCTCGGCGCTGATCGATGTCGGCTTCATCGCGCGTGCGCCGTCATGCGACGGACTTCAGCGGTTCCCAGTCGTGGATCAGCTTGTGCACCGCGGCCGCGTCGGCCTCGGTCTTGAGCTTCTCGCGCAGTTCGCGGTCGGACAGCATCTCGGCGATCTCGGAGAGGATCTCCAGATGCCGCTGCGTCGCCGCCTCGGGCACGAGCAGGAAGATCAGCAGCGACACCGGCTCGTCGTCCGGGGCGTCGAACGGGATCGGCTGCTGCACCCGCAGCACGGCGGCGAGCGGATTCTTCAGGCCCTTGATGCGGCCGTGCGGGATCGCGACGGCGTGGCCCAGACCGGTGGAGCCCAGGCGTTCGCGAGCGAACAGGTTGTCGGTGACGAGGCCGCGTGCGATCGAATGCTGGTTCTCGAACAGCAGCCCCGCCTGTTCGAAGACACGCTTCTTGCTCGTCGCTTCGACGTTCACCAGCACGTTGCTGGCAGGCAGGATGGCGGCGAGTCGGTTCATGGGGACTTCCCCTCGCGGGCCGCGTTTCTGCTGCGCTGCTGCCGCGTCGTGTTGCTAGACGATGGATGATAGCAATCGGGGTTCCGACCGGCTCGCGAGCGGGCCACCCGATGCAGGGGAACCGAGAATTCTTGCGGCTGCATCACAACAAGTGTTTGCGGCAGATGAAAAACCCTGTGCCCGCGCGCCGCGGCGGTCCATGAAAAACGGCCCCCTCGGGGCCGTCGCAGAGGCCGGGCGCGGCGGCGTCAGCCGGCGTTGGCCTCCAGGCGCTTGGCCGTGGCGTGGTGGTGATCCTGGACCTTGTCCTTGTGGCGCACGACCTGGCGGTCGAGCTTGTCCATCAGCTGGTCGATCGCCGCGTACAGATCCTCGTGGGCCTGCTCGACGAAGATGTCGCGGCCCTTCACGCGCAGCGTCACCTCGGCCTTCTGGCGGCGTTCCTTTTCCTTGAGCTTCTCGACGGTGAGCAGCACCGTGACGTCCACGACCTGGTCGAAGTGGCGCGTGACGCGATCCAGCTTGGTGAGCACGTACTCACGAAGGGCCGGCGTGACTTCGAGGTGGTGGCCGCTGATCGTCAGGTTCATCTAGACCTCCTTTGAGAGGGGTGGGAACGCGCCGTGCCCTGGTGGTGCGAGCGGGCCCGGCTGGGTGAAAAGGCGGGAGTTCGGTAGCGGTGCTGGGAGGGGGGCGGAAGGGGCTTTTCGAGGGCCGTCCGGGCCAGTGTGCACCCGTTGCAGAACGATGACAAGCGGGCTCCGGAGCGGTCGTGAGGGCGTTCCGAACGGCGGTTTCAAAGCCCTTGACGGCGCGCAGAAACACACGATCCACAACCCCCGCCGGCCGCTGCCGCGCGGCATGATGGGCAGTTGTCCGGTCAGACGACGGTATCCGCGAAGCCGCGCGCCGGCACCGCGATCGTGAAGCGGCTGCCGCCGCCGTCGGCGTTTTCGGCCTGGATGCTGCCGCCGTGCGCCTCGACGATCTTGCGGCAGATCGCCAGGCCCAGCCCGGTGCCGCCCGAGCCGTCCTTCGTCTTGCTCGACTGCACGAAGGCCTCGAAGATCTTCTCCAGTTCGCCCGGCGGGATGCCCGGGCCGTGGTCGCGCACCGCGACGACGATCTGGTTGCGGGCGTCGACGTCGCCGCGCACCGTGATCGTCTCGCCGTCGGGCGAAAAGCGCACCGCGTTGGCGAGCACGTTGCGCACCACCTGCTGGAAGCGCATCGGGTCGACCTTGGCGACCAGCGGGCCTTCGCTGAGCGCCAGGTCCAGGTGCAGGCGTCGCCGCGCCAGCAGCGGGTCGATCTCGCGCGCGACCTCGCGCACCAGCGGCCGCAGGTCGGTGCGCTCGAGGTGGAAGGTGCCCACCGTGCTCTCGATCTTGGAGACGTCGAGCAGGTCGTTGACCAGCGCCAGCATGCGCTGCCCGGCGGCGTGGATGTCGCCGAACATCGACGCCAGGCGCTCGTGCGCGCGGCCGCGCACCATGCCCAGCTCGGAGAAGCCGATGATCGCCTGCAGCGGCGTGCGCAGCTCGTGGCTGATGTTGGCGATGAACTCGGACTTCGCGCGCGAGGCCTCCTCGGCGATGTCGCGCGCCTCGCGCATCGTGCGGTCGGCCTCGCGGAACTCGGTGATGTCGGTCAGCGCCGCGATCAGCCCGCGCGGGCGGCCGTCGGCGTCGGTCACGGCGGCCTTGGTCACGGCCATCGTGCGCCGCGTGCCGTCGGCCTGCGAGACCTCGGACTCGTAGCTCAGCGAGCCGCCACGCTCCAGCACCTCGCGGTTGTGGCGTTCGTGCACCTCGGCCTCGGCCGGCAGCAGGTAGTCGCTCGCCCGCTTGCCGACCAGGTCCTCGCGCGGCATGCCCGACTGCTGCTCCCAGGCCCGGTTGACCGTCACGTAGGCGGCCTCGCGGTCCATCAGCGCCACCGGCAGCGGCATCGTGTCGAGCATCAGCGCCGACAGCGCGAGCTGCTCTTGCAGCTCGCGTTGCGCCGCGCAGCGCTCGGTGACGTCGACCGCGCTGCCGGCGTGGCCGACGACCCGGCCGCCCTCGATCAGCGGCGACACGGCGAGGTCGAACAGGCGCTGCTCGGTGCCGGCGAAACTCACCTGGGCGGCGCGCGAGCCGCTGGCCGACGGCGCCAGCAGCGCCGCGACCGCCTCGCGCGACGACGGCGCCATCAGGTCGACGAGGGCCTGGCCGATCAGCCGTTCGCCCGGCTGCCCGGTGGCGGCCAGCCAGCGCGCGTTGACGAAGGTGAGCCGGCCCTCGGCGTCGGTGCGGAAGATCAGCTCCTGCACGCTCTTGACGATGACGCTCAGCTCGCGTTCGCGCAGCGCCACCGCGAGCTGCGCGGCGTCGCGCTGGCGCCGGGCGGCCTCGCGTGCGCGCACGCTGCGTTCGGCGACGAAGGTCATCGCCGCGATCAGGGCGGCGGCCGCGGCGGCCCCGGCGGCCAGCCACGCGACCATCCGCCGCCAGGTGGCCAGCGCGACGTCGAGGTCGCGCGTGACGAGCACCGTCAGCTCGGGCTGCGAGGCCAGCGTGCGCGCCGCGGTGACGTGCTGCGGCAGGTCGTCAACCGTGAAGCGGCCGTCTTCGCCGGCGGCGATGCGTTCGCCGGCGGCCCCGACGGCCGCGGGCGTCGCGCTCAGCACCAGCCCGTCGCGCCGCACCAGCATCGCGCTGGTGCCCGGGTCCTCGAGTGCGTGGCGCTGGAAGCGCGCCAGCTCGGCGGGGTCCAGCAGGCCCACCAGCGTCAGCGGCCGGCCGTCGGCGGCGAGCACGCCGCGCAGCACCGGCACCGCCGCCCGAGCCGGCAGCACCGGCGACGCGTCGGCGAGGTAGCCGCCATAGGCCAGCTGCCCGGGCGCCGGCAGCCGGGAGATCCGCGCCAGCTCGATCGTGCGTCCGCGTGCGCCCGGCACGCTGGACGCGAGGACGAGGCCGCGGCTGTCCACCAGGACGGTGGCGGCGACCAGCGGCTGGCCGGCGGCGGTCTGCGCGAACGCGGTGCCCAGTTCGGCATGGCGCTCCACCGGCACGCGGCTCGCCACGTCTGCGGCGGCGGCCAGCACCCGGCCGGCGTCTTCGAACTCGTGCGTCGCGTGCTCTTCGACCATGCGGGCCAGCAGTTCGGCCCGGTCCAGCTGAACGTCCCGCGCTTCGCCGTACTCGTAGGCGGCGATGGCGCCCGTGACGGCCAGCAGCAGCGCGACCAGCGCCGCGCCGCCGCCGATGACGAGGCGTGCGGTCAGCGGCCGCGGGCGTCGGCGGCGAGGGTTGGCCGCCTGCGTGTTCACGGCGACAACCCGCGGCCGGTTCCGCCAGGCAGCGACGAGCCCCGGCTCATGGCGCGAGGGCTTCGGCCGGGGTCGGGCCGTCGACGAGTTCGCCGAAGCTGGGCTTGCGGCGGTTGATCGTGTCGCGCAGCCGGATCAGCTGCGGCGCATGGTCCAGGAATGCCGCGGCGATGCGCGGGTCGAAGGCGCGTCCGGCCTGCTCCCGAAGCATCTGCAGGGCCTGGGCGTCGGAGAAGGCCTTGCGGTAGCAGCGGTCCATCGTCAGCGCGTCGAAGAAGTCGACGACGGCGACGATACGCCCCGACAGCGGAATCGTGTCGCCTTTCAGCCCCGATGGATAACCCGTGCCGTCCCAGCGCTCGTGGTGCGACAGCGCGACCTCGGCCGCCAGCCGGAACAGCGGAATGCGCGACTGGCCGAGGATCTCCGCGCCGATGCGCGCGTGCTCGTTCATCGTCGCGCGCTCCTGCTCGTCGAGCACGCCGGGCTTCTGCAGCACCTTGTCCGGGATGCCGATCTTGCCGACGTCGTGCATCGGGGCGGCCTTGCGCAGCATCGCGGCCCAGCGGTCGCTGCGCCCGACGGCCAGCGCCAGCGCCTCGCACAGGAAACCCATGCGGATGATGTGCTCGCCGGTGTCGCTGTCGCGGTACTCGGCCGCCAGCGCGAGGCGAAACAGCGTCTCGTGGTGGGCGCGCGTGACCTCCTGGTACATCTCGCCGAAGTCACGCAGGAAACACTCCATCTGTGCATGCGCGGCCTCGTCGAAGCGGTTTGCTGACGCGCTCGAGTCCGGGGGGCTGGGGTGGCCTGTCGCGGCGGCCATGGGCGAAGAATCGTTCATCGGTCGTGATGGATTATCAGCAATGATGTTTTTATCACTTGCTCCCAGGCGTTCCGCGAGCCCGGAAATTCGGCAGAATTACTCGATGGCCGAGACCCCGATGCCCGACGACGTACGAGACACCTTCAGCACGCTGGAAGTCGCGCGCCTGCTCGGAATGGCCGTGCGTTCGGTCCAGATGATGGTCGACCGCGGCGAGCTCGAGGCCTGGAAGACACCCGGCGGACACCGCCGCATCTCGCGCGAATCGGTCGAACGCTGGCGCGAGGGTCGGCGCTCCGGTCCGGCGCGCCCGGCGCCCGTGGCGCGAGCCGTCCCGGCGGCGCGGCGCGTGCTGCTGATCGAAGACTCCGCGCATTACCAGAACCTGGTGTCGCTGCTCGTGCGGCAGCACCTGCCCGGCGTCGAGCTGCACGTCGCCGACGACGGCATCGCCGGCCTGGCGCTGGCCGGCCAGTTGCAGCCCGACGTGCTGATCGTCGACATCCTGCTGCCGGGCATCGACGGCGCGACGCTGATCACCAGCCTGCGTTCGCACTCGCAGTTCAGCCGCAGCCGGCTGGTCGTGGTGACCTCGCTGGACGAGGCCGGCCGCGCGCCCTATGCCTTCGCGCTGGAGGGCGTGCCCGTCGTGCACAAGCCGCAGCTCGTCGCGCAACTGCCCGGCCTGCTGAAGGCGGCACTCGAAGCCACCACGGCGGCCGCATGACGGTGGCGCCCGCCGACGACGTCACGGCGTCGTTGCCGCGGGTGCTGCTCGTCGAGGACGATCCTTCCATCCGCCGTTTCGTCCAGATCGCGCTGGAGGAACTGCCGCTGCATCTGGTCGAGGCGGCGACGCTGGCCGAAGCGCGCGCCGCGCTGTCCCGGGAGCCGGTCAGGCTGGTGATCTGCGACCTGATGCTGCCCGACGGCAACGGCGTGGACCTGCTGCACGAGCTGGCCGCCACCGGCCCCGCGCGGCCGCGGCTCGTCGCCTTCAGCGCCGGCATCTCGGCCGAGCGCCGCCACGAACTCGAGGCCCTGGGTGTCGACGAGGTCCTGTCCAAGCCGGTGCCGCTGGACGAGCTGGAATCCTGCGCCCGCCGGGCGCTGCACGATCCGGCCGCCCCGCCACCGGTGCCCGCCCCGGGCGCCGTGGCGCAGTTCTTCGCCGGCGACGCCGTGCTGTACGAGGCTTATCGCGCCAGCTGCCTGCCGCAGTTCCTGCGCGACGTGCGCCAGGGTGACGCAGCACTGGACGCCGGCGACCTGGCGGCGCTGCGCCGCCTGGCGCACAGCCTGAAGTCGGTGCTGCTGACGCTGGGTTACGCCGCCGACGCCGAACGCGCCGCGGCGCTCGACCGCGCGTCGGCTGCCGGCGACGCGGCGGCCGCGCGCGACGGCTGGGCCCTGCTGCGCGGCGCGTTGCTGGCGATCGTCGAAGCCGGCTGAGACGGCACGGCCGCCGCGCCGGCCGGTCCGGCCCGCCCTCGCCGCGTGTCAGCGTGCGCTGCCCGTCGCCTGCCAGCGCAGGAAGGCGTAGATGTCGGCCGTCTCGGCGGCCTGCTGGGCGCGGGTCGCGCCACCGCCGTGGCCGCCGGCGTAGTCCAGCCGGAGCAGCACCGGCTTGCCGCTGGCCGTGGCCTGCCGCAGCCGGGCGGCCATCTTCAGGCTCTGCCAGACCTCGACGCGGGCATCGTTGACGCCGTGCGTCAGCAGCACCGCCGGATAGCGCACGCCGTCGCGCACCTGGTGGTAGCTGCTCATCGCCAGCAGCGCACGCAGTCCGTCCGCGGTGGCGACGCTGCCGAACTCGGGGATGTTGGGCGGGCCGTTGGGCTCGAGCTCGGCACGCACCATGTCGAGCGCGCCGACCGACAGCACCGCGGCCCCGAACAGGTCGGGCCGCTCGGTGATCGCGCGGCCGACGAGCACGCCGCCGGCGCTGGCGCCCCAGGCCCCCAGCCGCGCCGGCGTCGTGTAGCCCTCGGCGACGAGGTACTCGGCGGTGGCGATGAAGTCCTTCCAGCTGTTGGGTTTGGTCTCGCGCAGGCCGCCGCGGTACCAGTCCTGGCCGAAGGCGCCCGAGCCGCGCGGGTTGGCGACGGCAAAGACGCCGCCGCGGTCCAGCCAGGCCAGCCGGGTGGCCGAGAACCAGGGTTCGTCGGTCATGCCGTAGCTGGCGTAGCCCCAGAGCAGTGCCGGCGCGCGGCCGTCGAGCTTCAGCCCGGCGCGGTGCACGATGGCCAGCGGCACGCGCACGCCGTCGTGGCCGGGCACCAGCACCTCGCGCACGACGTAGCGCCCGGCCGCGGGCGTGCGTCCCGGGCGCAGCAGCCGGGTGTCGGTCACCGTCACCGCGCCGTCGGCGCCGGGGGCCACCGACCACAGGCGCTCGGGCTCGGTCCAGCCTTGCAGCGCGAGCATCACGCCGGGCAGGCCCGGGTCCGCGCCGGCGAACTCGAAGGCGCCGCGCAGCGGCAGCGCGACTTCCGTGGGTGCGGCGCCGCCGTCCAGCGGCAGGCGCAGCAGCGACGAGGCGCTGCCGTCGCGGCGGCGCAGGTACAGCGCGTCGGCGCCGCGCGCCAGCCCCGTCAGCACGCCTTCGCCCTCGGGCACGAGGACACGCGCGCCGGCCGGGTCCGGCGCCGCGACCGAGGTTTCCAGCAAGCGTGAGCGTGGCGCGCCGAGGTGGCTCAGCAGGAACAGCCGCTCGCCGGCGGTCTCCAGCGCCGTGACCCCGGCCTCGCGCCCGAACGCCGGGCGCCAGCGTGCGGTGCCGGCGACGGCGTCGGCCAGCGGCGCCACCCAGACCGCGAGCTCGCGGTCGGTGCCGTGGCTGACCAGCCCCAGCGCCCAGCGCGTTCCGGGCACCGGCAGCACCGACGGCGAGTCCTGGGCCTCGTCGATCGCCACGCCGGGCGACTCGAAGGACAAGGCCACCGGGGCGTGTTCGGGGTCGGCGCCCAGGCGCACGAAGACGGCGCGCGAACCGGCGTACTTGTCGGCCGGCGCGGCGTCGGCGGCCGGGGCGCGCAGCCGGGTGAAGAAGAAGCCGCTCTCGTCGTCGAGCCAGGCGACGTTGCCGTACTGGGCGCGCTCGACCGGGCCGAGCACGCGCCGGCCGCTGCGTGTGTCGACGACGTGCAGCCGGGCGTTCTCGGAGCCGCCTGCGGACAGGCCGAAGGCGACGTAGCGCCCCTGCGGCGAGGCCACGAAGTAGTCGATCGCATGCGGCGTGCCGCGCGGGCGGCCCAGCGCCTGCGGGTCCACCAGCAGGCGCTCGCGCCCGCCCTGGCGCAGGTAGAGGCGGAACTGGTCGTCGCGTGCGCCGCGCTTCTCGTAGAACAGCCGCCCGCCGGGGCGGCGCTGGACCTCGCCGAGCCGCGTGCCGGCGTCGGCCATCAGGCGCGCGACGTCGCTGGCCATCGCGGCGCGGCCGGGGATCTTGTCGAGCGTGCGCCGGGCCTCGCGCGAACGCGCCCGCATCCAGGCCGCGACCGCCGGGTCGCGCACGTTCTCGAGGTGGCGGAACGGGTCGGCCACCTCGATGCCGTGCAACGCCTCGACGACCGGGCGCGGGCTGCCGGCGTCGGGGGCCTTTGCGGGCGAGGCGGGCGCCGCGACGGCGACGAGCAGCGAGGCGGCGGACAGGAGCAGGCGGATCACGGCGCGGCCTTCCAGCGATGCGGGGCGCCCAGGATAACGAGCGGGCCGCGGCACGGCCTGCGGCGGGCCGCGGCGGCCGGCCCCCGGCTTGAAAGCGTGACCGATTACCGCGTGCAAAAGTGATAAAGATGCAAAATGCGATCCCAAGGGACGAACGCTGATCATGCATTCCACGCTGACCGAACTGCTTGAGAACATGAAGTCGGGGCTGCTGTGGGTTCACCGCGACGCCACGGTGCGTTATGCCAACAGTGATGCCGGCCTGCGCACCGGGCTGGCGCCGGGGCACCGGCTCTTCGACCCCGACCTCGCCGCCGCGGTGGCCGCCGCGGTGACGCAGCAGACCGCGCGCAAGCTGGTCTCGGTCGGTGTGGCGCCCGCGCCCGGGCTGCCGCCGCCGGACCTGCAGTGCCGCGTGATCCCGGGGCTGTCGCGCGAGGACGCCTTCGTGCTGATCGCGCCGGAGGCCGCCGACGACGCCGGCTCGGCCTTCGACAACCTGATGCAGGTGATCCGCGCCGACCTGCGCGACCCGCTGGCCGAGACGCGCGGCGCGATGGCCCTCGCCCGCGAGCACGGCGGCGGCCCGGAGCTCGACGCGCTGGTCGACGGCGTGCAGGAGCTGGTGCGTGTGCTCGACAAGCTGGTCGACCTGGCGCAGCTGTGGGGCAGCGGCGCGCTGTTCGCCAACGACCGCATCGAGCTGTGGGCGCTGCTGCAGTCGGTCTGGGCCGAGGTCGAGCCGGTGGCGCTGGCGCGCCAGATCAAGGTGCGTTTTCGCGCCCAGTCCGACGCCGCCAGCCTGGCGACGCTGTACGGCAGCGAGCACTGGCTGCGCCGCGTCTTCCTCGAGTGCCTGGAGTCGGCGCTGCGCAGCTCGCCGTCCGGCGCGGTGCTGGACATCGAGCACCGCCAGATGGGGCCGCGTGCGGTGATCGTGTTCCGCGACTGCGGCATGTTCGCGCCGCGCGTGGCCGATGCCGTCGACCTGCCGCGCAATCCGCCGTCCGGCCGCCGCGCGCCGGCCAAACGCGACGCCCGCGACCAGATCGGCTTCAAGCTCTGCCAGCACATCGTCTCGCTGCACGGCGGCCAGCTGCGCGAGGAGGACGACGACGGCATGCGCAACTTCGTCATCGACCTGCCCACCGGCGCGCCGCACCGCAGCGAGCAGCCGCAGCTGGACATCATGCAGGCCCAGCAGTACGCCCGCGACCTGGCCGAGCTGATGTCGCGTGCCCGCAAGCGCGACGCCGCCGCGCGCTGAGCAGCCTCCCACCCGTTTCACCAGGAGCCGCCATGAAGCGTGTTCTCATCGTCGAAGACCAGGCCGACATCCGCAAGCTGATCCGCATGACGCTGGAGTTCGAGGCCTACGAGATCCACGAGGCCGCCGACGGCGCCTACGGGCTGCGCCTGGCGCTGGCCGTCAAGCCCGACCTCGTGCTGCTCGACGTCATGATGCCCGGCGAGCTCGACGGCCTGCAGGTCTGCCAGCGGCTGAAGAACGACCCGTCGACGCGGGGCATGAAGATCGTGCTGCTGACCGCGCGTGGCCAGGCCCGCGACCGCGAGGCCGGCCAGGCCGCCGGCGCCGACGAGTACCTCGTCAAGCCGTTCAGCCCGCTGCAGCTGATCGACACCATCGAGCGCCTGCTGGAGACCGCCTGATGGCCCCGCGGCCATGGCCCCTGGCGGCCTGGCCGCGGCGGCTGCGGCACCAGTTGCTGGCGCTGCTGGTGCTCAGCACGGCGCTGGCGATGCTGCTGCTGCACCGCGTCTCGGCCTCGCGCCTGGACGAGGTGGCCACGCTGACCAGCCTGCGCTGGGCGGAGTCGATCGCCCAGGGCGTGTCGGCCGCGGCCACCGTGCCGCTGGAGGCCGGTGACGACGCCGAGCTCGAGAGCGTGCTGCGCAGCTTCGCCGGCATGCCGGGTGTCGAGCGGCTGGAGGTCGTCGACTCGCGCGGCGTGCAGCTGCTGTCGCTGCGCCAGTCGGCCGAAGGGCTGGTCGCGCGCGAGACGCCGAGCGCGGCGCCGGCACGCGGCGCGCCGGCCGTGGCCGGCCGTGCCGCGCGCGTCGGTGACGACGCGGTCCAGGTCTGGGCTCCGGTCGGCCCCGGCGGCCGCCTCGGCAGCTTCGGCGTGACCTACTCGCTGCAGGCCGAGCGCGAGCGCCTCGGCGCGCTGTCGTACGAGGCGGTGCTGGCGATCGCGCTGGTCAGCCTGCTGACCATCGTCGTCAGCTACGGCTTCATCCAGCGTGCGCTGGCGCCGCTGCAGCGGCTGGTGCGCTTCTCCACCGAGCTCGGCCGCAACGCCGGCGCCCGTCTCGAGATCGACGGCGGCAGCCGCGAGTTCCGCGAGCTGGCCGAGGCCTTGAACGACACCTCGTCGCGGCTGCGCGACCAGATGGCGGCGATCGGCCGCGCCGAGTCGCGCAACGAGGCCATCCTGCAGGCCGTGCCCGACGTCATCCTCGGCCTCGACGCCGGCGGCCGCGTGTGCGTCGTCAACCCTGGCGTGAGCAGCATCTTCGGCCTGCAGCCCGAGGAGGCGCTGGGCCGCCCGGTGTGCGACCTGCTGCCCGGGCTCGACTGCGACGAGGCCGAGCGGCGCACGCTGGCCGGCCTGTACATGCGCTCCAGCGGCACCTACGTCGCGCGCTTCGAGATCGAGGCGCTGCGCCGCGGCGGCACGCCGTTCCCGGCCGAGGTGTCGCTGTCGCGCACCGAGACCGCCGACGGCCTGCGTTATGCCGCCGTGGTGCGCGACATGACCGAGCAGCGCATGACCTTCTCGATGCTCAACCTGTACAGCCGGGCGCTGGAGTGCACGACCAACGGCGTCGTCATCTGCGACATGTCGCTGCCGGGCTATCCGGTCTTCTACGCCAACCCGGCGTTCGGCCGCATCACCGGCTACGCCGCCGACGAGACGACCGGCCGCAGCTGCGCCTTCCTGCAGGGCGACGACCGCGACCAGCCGCAGCTCGCCGAGCTGACGCGGGCCATCGGCCGCGGTGAGTCGACCCAGGTCGTGCTGCGCAACTACCGCAAGGACGGCACGCTGTTCTTCAACGAGCTGACGGTCTCGCCGGTGCCCAACGCCGAGGGCGCGCCGCAGCACTACGTCGGCGTGCTCAACGACGTCACCGAACGCGAGCGCGCGCGCATGGCGATCGCCGAGCGCAGCGAGCGGCTGAACGCGGTCTTCGACCTGTCGCCCGACGGTTTCGTCGTCTTCGACGGCGTCGACGGCGGCCGCCTCGTCTACGGCAACCCGGCCTTCTTCGCGATGACCGGCTGGGACTCCGGCGTGCTCGACGCCGGGCTCGGCGTCGACGACTTCGACCGCCGCTTCCTCAAGCAGTGCGACGCCTCGACGCCCTACTCCCCGGTGTCGCTGGCGCTGGCCGCCGGCGACCGTGCCGACGGCCCCGACCTGCTGCAGCTGGTGCGCCCCGAGCGGCGCGTGCTCGCGCGCATGGCCCGCCGCGCCGGTGCCGGCCACCACGAGACCATCCTGTTCTTCCGCGACATCACGCGCGAGACCGAGGTCGACCGCATGAAGAGCGAGTTCCTCAGCACCGCGGCGCACGAGCTGCGCACGCCGATGGTCAGCGTCTTCGGCTTCACCGAGCTGCTGCTGCGCCGTCCGGTCTCCGAGGAGCGCCGCCGCGACATGCTGCAGACCATCCACCGCCAGGCCTCGCTGCTGATCAACATGGTCAACGAGCTGCTGGACCTGGCGCGCATCGAGGCTCGCCAGGGCAAGGACCTGAAGCGCGAGCCCTGCCGGCTGGACAGTCTGGTGACGCAGGCCGTCGGGCCGATGCTGATCCAGGGTGGCGCGCACGAGCTGCAGATCGACGTCGCCCATCCCGACTGCGTGCTCGACGTCGACCCCGAGAAGACCAACCGCGCGCTGACCAACGTGCTGTCCAACGCCGTCAAGTACTCGCCCGACGGCGGCACGATCCTGGTGACGACGCAGTCCGGCGAGCTGCACGGCGAGCCGGCGGTCGGCGTGCGCGTGACCGACCACGGCATCGGCATGACGCCCGAGCAGCTGGCGCGCGTCTTCGAGCGCTTCTACCGCGCCGACCCCTCCGGCAACATTCCGGGCACCGGGCTGGGCATGAGCCTGGTCAAGGAGATCGTCGAGCTGCAGGGCGGTCGCGTCGACGTCGCCAGCACCCCCGGACGGGGCACGACGGTGACCTTGTGGCTGCCGCTGTCGCGTGCCGCCGCGGCCCTGCCGTGGAGCCCCGATACCGCGGGCGCGGTGCAATAATCTGTCCTTCCCCGTCCACCGGGACACCTCATGGAACAGCCACCTAGTCGCTGACCGTCGGCTCCGGCGTCGAACCTGGAGCGCGGCGGTCCGTCCAGCCCCTTCAGCCCATCGACCGGCCGCTGCGGACGCAGGTTCCGCCGTGGCACGACGCCGAGACTCGCGATGCTCAACGTCTTCACGCTGGCCAACGGCCGGCTGTTCCAGGAAGAGATCGACAACCCGCAGGCGCTGGCCGGCGTGCAGCCGGTCTGGGTCGATCTCGAAGCCCCCACCGCCGAGGAGAAGGGCTGGGTCCGCGCCCGCTTCGGCCTGGCCATCCCCGAGGACGTCGTCGACGAGGATCTCGAGGAGTCGGCCCGCTTCTACGAGGAAGACAACGGCGAGCTGCACATCCGCTCGGACTTCCTGATCGACGGCGACAACGGCCCCGACGGCCAGGGCTCGCGCAACGTGCGCGTGGCCTTCATCCTCTACGAGAAGGTGCTGTTCTCGGTGCACGCCGAGGACCTGCCGGTGTTCCGCCTGCTGCGCCTGCGTGCGCGCCGCATCCCGGCGCTGATCGAGGACGCCAAGGACGTGCTGCTCAAGCTCTACGACGCCGACGCCGAGTACTCGGCCGACGCGCTCGAGGGCGTCTACGACAACCTGGAGAAGGTCAGCGCGCGCGTGCTGCGCCAGGACGTCGACGACCGCAGCGCCGGCGAGGCGCTGGCCGCGATCGCGCGCGAGGAAGACCTGAACGGCCGCATCCGCCGCAACATGATGGACACGCGGCGCGCGCTCAGCTTCCTGATGCGCAGCCGCATGCTCAACGCCGAGCAGTTCGAGGAGGCGCGCCAGATCCTGCGCGACATCGACTCGCTGGACTCGCACACCGCGTTCCTGTTCGACAAGATCAACTTCCTGATGGACGCCACCGTCGGCTTCATCAACATCAACCAGAACAAGATCATCAAGATCTTCTCGGTGGCCTCGGTCGGGCTGCTGCCGCCGACGCTGATCGCGAGCATCTACGGCATGAACTTCCGCTTCATGCCCGAGCTCGAGTGGCAGTACGGCTATCCGTTCGCGATCGCGGTGATGGTGTCCTCGGTCGCCGCGCCGTTCCTGTACTTCCGCCGAAAAGGCTGGTTGCGTTAGTTCCTGCTCGCTCATTGCGGCGCCGGCGCATCCGCGTCAGCATGCGTGCGCCACCGACCATCGTGTAGTCTCCTGTCGCGGCCGCGCCCTGCGGCCGCGCCTCCACGATTCGGACGCAGGACCCATGAATCGACTCCCGCCCCTGACCGCGAGTGCCCGCCTGCGACATGCCGCCGCGGTGGCCGCGCTGGCGGCCCTGGCGTTCGCCGGCCCGGCCCGGGCCCAGTTCGCCACCGTGCCCGCGCCCGTGCTGGACCTGCCGCCGGCGGCCTCGTCCGCCGAGCACGAGAAGCAGTACCGCGTCGAGGCTGCGCGGCACGTCTACGCCGCCTATCCGGCACGCATCTACAAGGGCCGGCTGCCGCCGCTGCTGTACTCGGTGATGGTCGTCGAGACCGAGATCGACGCGACGGGCCAGGTCGCCGGCGTGCACGTCGTGCGCAAGCCCGCGGCCGACGAGGTCGCGCCCTGGGTCGTGGCAATGATCAAACGCGCCGCACCCTACCCGGCGCCGGCGCGCCTGGGCGGCGCACGCTTCACCGAGATCTGGCTCGTCGACAAGAGCGGGCGCTTCCAGGTCGACGCGCTGACCGAAGGGCAGCGCTAGACGCGGGCGGCGAAGCCGCCCGCGTCTAGCGCTGCGGTGACCGTTGAGCTCCCCCGAGCCCCCTCCGGGAGGGTGCTCCAGCTCGTTCGACGGCACCCTCCAGCCTCCCTCCGCGAGGGAGGCTCCAGACGGTTTGACGATGGGCGGCGTGCGTGCGCGCGAGGCACGCCCCGCGATCAGCTCGACGCGCGGCGCTTGAGCCAGCGCATCGCGGCACCGACGGCGGGCAGCTTTTCGTACAGTTCCTCGGCGGCGTCCCAGTAGTCGCGGTGCAGCACGACGCGGCCGTCGGCGGCAAAACGGACGTGGGTTGCGCCGCGGATCGTCTGCTCGCCTTGCACGAAGCGTTTCATGCGGTAGTGCATGTCCCAGGTCAGGAAGCACTGGTCGCCTGAAGCCACCGCCTCGTGCACGACGAAACGCGGCGCCTCCAGCGAGCGGAACATGTGCTCGAAGATCGCGGCGATCGCCGGCACGCCGCGCACCTCGTTGAACGGGTCCTTGAAGACGGCGTCGGGCGCGTAGACCTCGCCCAGCCGCGCCAGCGCGGCCGGCGACAGCGTCTCGAAGGCTTCCACCAGGCGCTGCACACGCGGGTCGGGATGCGGGCTCTTCATCGTCACAGGCCGGTGGAGCGCCGCACCGCGGCGAAATAGGGGCCGTAGCCGACGTGGCGCAGCGCCTTCAGCCACAGCGTGAAGCGGCGCGGGAAGTGGATCTCGAAGTCGCCGCGCGCCCAGCCGCGCAGGATGGCCTCGGCGGCTTCTTCGGGCGTCAGCAGGGCCGGCATGCGAAACCCGTTGTTCGCCGTCAGCGGCGTCTCGACGAAGCCCGGGTTGACGATGGACACGCCGACGCCGGCCGGGTGCAGGTCCAGGTACAGCGTCTCGGCGAGGTTGATCAGCGCCGCCTTCGTCGGCCCGTAGGCCAGCGACTGCGGCAGGCCGCGGTAGCCGGCGACGCTGCCGACCAGGCTCAGGTGCGCGCCCTGGCCGGCGGCGGCGCGCTCGCGCATCGCCGGCAGCAGCGCGTCCAGCCAGTGCAGCGCGCCGGCGTAGTTCACCTGGACGTGGCGCAGCGCGACGTCTAGGTCGAAGGCGGTGGCGCGCATCGGCGTGTAGGTGCCGGCGCAGTACAGGGCCAGGTCGGGGGTGCCCGAGCCGGCGATCACCTCCCGGGCCGCGGCCTGCACCGCGGCTCGGTCGGTCACGTCCAGTGGCAGCGCGACGCTGCCCGGATGCGCGGCGACGAAACGCGCCAGCGCGTCGGCGTCGCGCGCCGAGACGGTGACACGCGCACCCAGCGCGTGCAGCCGCGAGGCCGTCGCGCGGCCGATGCCGGTGGAGGCGCCGACCAGCCAGGCGCTGCGGCCCTGCCAGTCGCGCAGCGGTGGGTTCAGGGGCATGGTGTTCAGCGCTTGTGGAAGGCGAGCGTGACCTCGCCGAGGCGGACGCCGAACTTGCTCATCTCGGCCTTGTTCAGCATCACCTTGTCGTCCATCTGGAACATCCAGTCGTCGAACTGGACCTCGTAGACGCTGCCGTCGACCGGCAGCCGCAGCGTGTAGCGCCAGTTCAGCGCGTTGCCGGCGGCCGTGCCCTGGGCGACACCGACGACGTCGTCGGCGCGGCCTTCGTAGCGGCCGTTGCCCAGCGACTTCAGCTTCCAGACGCGGCGCTCGGTCTTGCCGTCGCTGTAGGTGAAGTGCTCGTCGAGCACGCCGTCGTCGCCGCTCCAGGTGCCGGTCATCTGCACCGTGAAGCGGCGCACGACCTTGCCCGAGCGGTCGCTGAAGATGCCGTGGGCCGTCATCTCGCCGTCGAAGAAGGTCTTCAGGTCGAGCTTCGGGGTCTCGGCGGCGTAGTCGGCCGGTGTCGGGCCGGCGCAGCCGGCCAGTACCGCGGCGGTGGCCAGGCCGAGCAGCAGGCGTCGCTTCATCGTGGGTTCTCCTCGTCGAGTCGGTGCCGCCAACGCCACAGCAGTGCGGCGGCGGCGGTCTTCAGCACACAGGGCAGCAGGCAGTAGGCGGCGGTGAGCGCCGCCAGCGCCTCGGGTTCGCGTGCGCCGGGCGCGTAGCCCAGCAGCCCGAGCAGCGGCAGCGCCAGCCCGGCGGCCAGCGCCAGGTTGAGCTTGGTGGCCAGGTTCCACCAGCCGAAGTACGCGCCTTCGCCGCCGCCGTGGCCGGCGCGGCGCACGATGCCGGCCAGCAGCGCGCCGGGCAGCGCCAGGTCGGCGCCGAGCGCGACGCCGCTGGCGACGCAGACCGCGACGAATCCGGCGGTGTCGCCCGGCCCCAGCGTCGCCGCCCAGACGAAGGCGGCTACGGCCAGCGCCATGCCGGCCAGCCAGGCGCCGGCCAGCCCGAGGCGCGCCACGAGCCGCACCCACAGCGGCATCGCCAGCGCGCCGGCGGCGAAGTAGGCGGCCAGGAACACCGGCTCCCAGGCCGGGGCCTGCAGCCGGTCGCGCACGAAGAACAGCACCAGCGTCGCCGGCACCGCGCTGGCGATGCCGTTGACGAGAAAGACGGCGAGCAGGCGGCGGAAGGCCGGCGTCGCCAGCGGCGCTCGCCAGTCGACCCGGGCCGCGGCCGGCGTCGCCTCGGCGCGCGGTGCGCCGGCCAGCAGCACGAGGCCGATCACCAGCGTGACGGCGAACACGGCGCTGGTCGCCGCCAGGCCGGCGGTCGACGGCAGCACGCTGGCCACCAGCACGCCGGCCAGCGCCAGGCCTTCGCGCCAGGACACGATGCGTGCGCGCACCGCGGCGTCGCCGCCCAGGCGCGCGCCCCAGGCCTGGTGCAGCACGGCGAGCAGGCTGTAGGCCAGGTAGGCGGCGACGAGCAGCGCCGCGCACCAAGCCAGCAGTGCCGTGCCGGCCGTCACCGGCGGGAAGAACAGGCCGTGGAAGGCCGCGGCCAGCAGCAGCGCCGCCGCCGCGGCGACGGCCAGCAGCCGAGCCGGCGAGCCGGTGAACAAACGGTCGACCAGGCGGCCGAGCGCCGGGTCGATGACGGCGTCGAGCAGCCGCACCGCCAGCAGCAGCGCGCCCAGCGTCGCCAGCGGCACGCCATATTCGGCGGCGTAGTGTGGCGGCAGCAGCACGTACAGCGGCAGCGCGACGAAGGCCAGCGGCAGCCCCAGCGCGCCGTAGCGCAGGCCGTCGGCCAAGCCGCCGCGCCAGCGGGCCGCCGGGGTTGCGGGCCCGCGTGCGTCCAGGCCCGCCGTGTTCATGCCGTCTGCCCGAACAGGCGCGCGCGCAGCGTCGGCTGCGAGGTCTGCGGCGCCAGCCAGATGCCGAAGAAGCGGCGGCCGAACTCGGTGTCGTCGACCTCGCCCAGGCGCCGGCCGTTGGCGTAGAAGCGTGTGCCGCCGTCGGCGCGGCGCACGCCGACCAGGCGGTCACCCGGCTTCACGTCGGGGAACAGTGCCGCCATCGTCTGGCGCCAGCGTTGCGCCTGTGCCTCGGGCAGTTCGCCCTGGCGACGCATTTCGTCCAGCGAGCGGGAGGCGATGTCCGCGCCGTCGAAGGCGCGGGTGTAGCGGATCTCCAGCGCCAGCGGCGCGTCGGCCCAGCGCTCGGGCGTGAAGCCCTCTCCGACCCACAGCCGGGCGTCGTAGACGGCGAAGCCCAGCACGCGCAGCCGGCCTTCGCCCTGCAGTGCCAGCGGCGCGTAGGCGGCGAGCTCGGGTGGCGGCGGCGTCCGGGCCGCGGCCGCGTACGCCGGGACCAGCGCGGCGGCGAGCAGGGCGCGGCGGGTGCGGTCCATTCAGGCACGGCGCAGCGTGAACTGCACGACGTTGGTGTTGCCGGTGGCGAAGGCCGCCTCGCAGTACGCGAGGTAGAACTCCCAGATGCGCACGAAACGCGTGTCGAAGCCCTGGGCGCGCACCGTGTTCTCGTTCGCGAGGAAGGCGACGCGCCAGCGGCGCAGCGTCTCGGCGTAGTCGGCACCGAAAGCCAGCTCGCCGACGACCTCCAGCCCGGCCTTGCGGGCTTCGGCGCGGAACGCCGACGCGCTGGGCAGCAGGCCGCCGGGGAAGACGTACTGCTGGATGAAGTCGGTCGATCGCACGTAGCGCGCGAACAGGTCGTCGCGGATCGTGATCGACTGGATGCAGGCGCGGCCGCCGGGCTTGAGCCGGTCGCGCACGGTGCGGAAGTAGCTGCCCCAGTACTCGCGGCCGACGGCCTCGAACATCTCGATCGAGACGACGGCGTCGAAGGGGCCGTCCTGGATGTCGCGGTAGTCCTGCAGCCGCAGGTCGGCCTGCGTGCCCAGGCCCAGGCGCGCCAGGCGTTCGCGGGCGTAGGCCAGCTGCTCGGTCGACAGCGTGACGCCGGTGACGCGGGCGCCGAACTCGTTGGTCGCCGCCTCGGCCACCGCGCCCCAGCCGCAGCCGATCTCGAGCACGCGGTCGCCGGCGCGCACGCCGCACTCGCGCAGCGCGCGCCGCACCTTGGCGCGCTGGGCCTCGGGCATCGGCTTGTCCGTGTCGCCGTCGAACCAGGCGCTGGAGTAGTTCATCGTCTCGTCGAGCCAGAGACGGTAGAACGGGTTGCCCAGGTCGTAGTGGGCGTGGATGTTCTTGCGGCTGCCGCGGCGCGAGTTGCGGTTCAGCAGGTGCTTGAAGCGGTGCAGCAGCGAACCCCACCAGCGGCCGTAGATCGCCTCCTCGACCGCATCGCGGTTGGCGATGAACAGCTGCAGCAGCGCGACCACGTCGGGCGAGGTCCACTGGCCGTCGATGTAGGCCTCGGCGAAGCCGATGTCGCCGCTCTTCAGCGTCGCCGAGCAGACGCCCCAGTCGATCATGCGCATCGACGCGCGGGGCTCGCCGTCGCGGCCGGTGCCGAAGTGGGCCAGGCTGCCGTCGGGCAGCTGCACGTCCAGCGTGCCGACGGCCAGCCGGCGCAGCAGGCGGAAGACGGTGCGTGCGGCCGCGGGGGCGGACTCGGGCAGGGCGAAGGCGTCGGCGGTCGTCGTCGTCATGGCGGTTCCTGGGTCAGCGGGTGGTGAAGGCCCGGGGCGGTTCGGGCTTGCTGAAGAACGGCACGCGCTTGAGCCACAGCTGCAGCGCCTGCCAGTGGATGCGCACGATGACGCCCAGGGACATCATCGGCATGCCGAAGAAGGCCGCGCGCGCGGCGGCCGTGGTCAGCGGGGCCAGGCGGCCGCTGACGCTGGTCAGCAGCAGCGGGCCTTCGTCGTCGTCGTGGTCCACGCGCGCCACCGTGCGCTCGGCGGTGCGCAGGAAGCGGAAACGGTAGCGGCCTTCGACGCGGCAGAACGGCGACACGTGAAAGACCTTGCGCGCGACGAGCTCTCGGCCCCAGCGCAGGTCCTCGCCGGCGAGCAGGTAGCAGTGGCGCTCGCCGAAGGTGTTGTTGACCTCGGCGACGATCGCCGCCAGCGAGCCGTCGCGGCGCTCGCAGTACCAGAAGCTGACCGGCTTGAAGACGTAGCCCAGCACACGCGGGTAGGTGTGCAGCCAGATCTCGCCGTCGGCGTCGGCGATGCCTTCGGCGGCCAGCAGCTCCTCCAGCCAGGCCAGCGAGTCGGCGCGGCCGTCGCCGTGGTCGGCGTCGTGGAAGGCGACGAGGCCGAAGCGGTTGCGCCGCACCGCGGCCTCGGGCTGCGCCCGCAGCCGCCGCATCGGCAGCAGCATGAAGTAGGTCGGGTACTCGAACGTGTGCCCGGCCGGCTTCAGCCGCCGGTGGCGCACGACGCCGGTGCCCAGCAAGGCCTGCGGGGTGGTGCCGTCCATCACGTCGCCTCGTGCAGCGCCGGGCGGCCGGCCTGCCAGTGCGAACGCAGCGAGCGCACCGCGTCCAGCGCCGAGGCCAGCCCGTCCTCGTGGAAGCCGTAGCGGGTCCAGGCGCCGCAGAACCAGGTGCGGGCGCGGCCCTGCAGCGCCGGCACGCGGCGCTGGGCCTCGATCGCGCCGAGGTCGAACACCGGGTGCGCGTACTCGATCTCGCGGAACACGGTGCCCGGTGCGGGCTCGGTGACGGGATTCAGCGAGACGACGACCGGCGTCGTCCACGGCAGCGGCTGCAGCCGGTTGAGCAGGTAGTGCAGGCAGACGGCCGCCTGCTCGCGGCCGCGGTCGGGCGAGCGCACGTAGTTCCACGACGCCCAGGCCAGCTTGCGCTTGGGCAGCACCGAAGCGTCGCTGTGCACGACGGCGCGGTTGGGCTGGTAGCGGATCGCGCCGAGCACGGCGCGCTCGTCGTCGCTGGCGTCGGCCAGCAGCGCCAGCGCCTGGTCGCTGTGGCAGGCGAGCACGAGCTCGTCGAACCGTTCGGTGCCGGCCGGCGAGGTGACGCTCACGCCGTCGGCGTCGCGGCGGATCTCGAACACCGGGCAGGAGACACGCGCGTCGGCGATGCGCGGCAGCATCTTCCGGACGTAGTTGCGGGCGCCGCCCTTGACCGTGTGCCACTGCGGCCGGTCGTTCACCTGGATGAGCCCGTGGTTGTGGCAGAAGCGGATCATCGTCGCCACCGGGAAGCGCAGCATCTGGTCGGTCGGGCAGGACCAGATGCAGCCGATCATCGGCAGGAAGTACCAGTCGCGGAAATCGTTGCCGAAGGCGTGGCGGTCCAGGAACTCGCCGATCGGCTCGGCCAGCGCGTCCTCGGCGGCGGCTTCGGCGATCGCCGTCGCCAGGCGGTTGAAGCGCACGATCTCGGCCAGCATCTTCAGGAAGCGCGGGCGCAGCAGGTTGCGGCGCTGCGCGAAGACCGTGTTCAGGTCCGAGCCGCTCCACTCCAGGTCGTGCTCGCGCGCCTGCACCGAGAACGACATGTCCGACGGCGCCGTCTCGACGCCGAGTTCGGCGAACAGGCGCAGCAGGTTGGGGTAGGTGCGGTGGTTGAACACCAGGAAGCCGGTGTCCACGCCGTGCGTGACGCCGCCGATCGTCAGGTCGATCGTGTTGGTGTGGCCGCCGAAGTAGTCGCCCGCCTCGAACAGCGTGACGCGGGCATCGGCGGACAGCTCGTAGGCAGCGGCGAGGCCGGAGATTCCGGAGCCGACGACGGCGACGCGGCGCATCAGCGGCTCCCCGCCGCGCCATGCGCGTTCAGCGGGCCGTGGCCCCGCAGGGCCGGCGCACCGCGCGAGGCGGTGCGCCGGGAAAGAAAAGCCGTCGTGCGGCGGCGCTGAGCGAACGAGGGAGGGAGGGAGGAGGAGGAGAAACGCTCAGGCTTGGCAGACAGGGAACCCGTGAGTCCGCACGACGTGAGAACCGTGGCCGCGGTGGCGACCTGCTTGCCCGCTGTGACCGGGACCGTCGCGCAAAGTTCCGCGGCCAATGGCGACGCGGGGGAGGCGAACCTGGGGATCGGCTGCGGCTTCGGTGTCATGTGAACCTCTCGGTATGAGGATGACTATACAGTCATCTTTCAGGTCTTGCAGTTCATGCCACGTCGTTGACGAGGCCGTGTCCTGTTCAAAACCTGGGCTTGGGCCTATATTAGGCCAACTTTTGAAATCAAGCATGGTTTTGTCCAGGACAACCACAAGGCGGAACGGATGAGCGATCGCACCACGGCTGAAGCGCTGACGCTGTCGATCGCCGCTGTCGAGCGCGACACCGGGCTCAGCAAAGACACCTTGCGGGTCTGGGAGCGGCGCTACGGCTTCCCGTCGCCGTCGCGTGACGCGCAGGGCGAGCGGGCCTACCCGCTCGAGCAGGTCGAGAAGCTCCGCCTCATCAAGCGCCTGCTCGACGCCGGGCACCGGCCGGGCCGCATCGTGCCGATGCCGGCCGCCGAGCTCAACGAGCTCACCGCGTCGACCGTCGACCAGCCCCAGCGCCGCGCCGAGAACCCGGTGGCGGCGGCCGATCTCGACCGCGCGCTCGAACTGCTGCGCCGCCACGACCCCGCCGCGCTGCGTCGCGAGCTCGGCCGCATGCTGGTGCGCCACGGCATCTCGCGCTTCGTCGTCGACGTCGTCGCGCCGCTGAACACCGCCGTCGGCGACGCCTGGCTGCGCGGCCAGGTCGAGGTCTACGAGGAGCACCTGTACACCGAGACCGTGCAGAGCCTGCTGCGCCAGGCCATCGCCTCGGTGCCCGAGCCGCTGGACGGCGGTGCGCCGTCGGTGCTGCTGACCACCTTCCCCGGCGAGCCGCACGGCCTGGGCCTGCTGATGTGCGAGACGCTGATGGCGATGGACGGCTGCCGCTGCGTCGCGCTGGGCACGCAGACGCCGCTGTGGGACATCGTGCTGGCCGCGCGCAGCTACCGCGCCGACGTCGTCGCGCTGAGCTTCTCCGGCTGCATGAGCCCCAACCAGGTCGTCGACGGCCTGGCCGAACTGCGCGAGAAGCTGCCGGCCGGCACCGGGCTGTGGGTCGGCGGCAGCGCGCCGGTGCTGTTCCGCCGCCGCATCGACGGCGTCACCGCCCTCGACTCGCTGGAGCGCATCGGCGTCGAGCTGCAGCGCTGGCGCGAAGCGCGGGGATGAAGCCGGAACAACCCGCCGCGCACGCGGGAGGCCGCCGCTGCCTAGACTGCAGCGTCGCGACACCTTTGCCCCGTCATGCTGTATCCCGAACTCTTCAAGCAGCTCGAAGCCGTGCGCTGGAACCTCGACACGGACATCCCGTGGGAGCGTTTCGACGCCGCCCTGCTCAGCGACGAGCAGGCGCAGACGATCAAGATGAACGCCATCACCGAGTGGGCGGCGCTGCCGGCCACCGAGATGTTCCTGCGCGACAACCGCGGCGACAGCGACTTCTCGGCCTTCATCAGCGTCTGGTTCTTCGAGGAGCAGAAGCACTCGCTGGTGCTGATGGAGTACCTGCGGCGCTTCCGCCCCGAGCTCGTTCCGACCGAGGACGAGCTGCACGCGGTGCGTTTCGAGTTCGACCCGGCGCCGGCGCTGGAGACGCTGATGCTGCACTTCTGCGGCGAGATCCGTCTCAACCACTGGTATCGCCGCGCCGCCGAGTGGCACACCGAGCCGGTGATCCGGGCGATCTACGAGACCCTGGCACGCGACGAGGCGCGCCACGGCGGCGCCTACCTGCGCTACATGAAGCGCGCCCTCGTGCGCTTCGGCGACGAGGCGCGCACCGCCTTCGCCAAGGTCGGCGTGCTGATGGCCAGCGCGCGCCGCACCGCGCAGGCCCTGCACCCGACCAACCTGCACGTCAACGCCAGCCTGTTCCCGAACGACACCGTGCAGAGCCGCCTGCCCGACCCGGCGTGGCTCGAGGCCTGGCTGGACCGCCAGATCCGCTTCGACGCCGAGTGGGAGGGCCGCGTCGTCGAACGCATCCTGCACAACCTCGGCCTGCTGTTCGGGCGCAGCTTCGCCAACGTCCAGGACCTGAACCGCTACCGCAAGGAACTGGGCCGCGGCGCCCAGCCGGCCTGAACCCCGGCGCAGCGCCGCCGCCGCGCGCGATCAGCCGCGGTTGACCAGCGCGATGCCGGCGCAGACGGCGGCCAGCGCCACCAGCAGCTGCGCCGTCGCCGGCTCGCCGAGCAGCAGCACGCCGGCGAGCAGCCCGAACACCGGCGTCAGCAGCGTGAACGCCGACAGCCGCGTCGCCGGGTAGTGGCGCAGCAGCCAGAACCAGACGAGGTAGCTGGCGAAGGTCACGACGACGATCTGGAAGGCCAGCGGCGCCAGCGAGGCCGGCCCCGGCATCGCCGCCAGCGTCTCGCCGCCGGCCCACGACGCCGCGGCCAGCGCGACGGCCGACACCGCCAGCTGCCACAGCAGCGTCTTCTCCGGCGCCGCGCTCGCCAGCCGGCTGCCGCGCAGCGTCAGCGTCGTCAGCCCCCAGATCACCGCCGCGGCGACGCCGAGCGCATCGCCCAGCCACTGGCGCTCGCCGGCCGTCGGCGCCTGCAGCCCTTCGGCGAAGGCCCAGACGACGCCGGCGAAAGCCGCCGCCAGCCCGGCCAGCTGCGCCGGCTGCAGGCGCTCGTCGTGCACGACGAAGGGCATGCCCAGCGCGACGACGAAGGGCGCGAGGTAGATGAAGACCACCATGCGCGACGCCGCGGTGTGCTGCAGGCCGATGAAGATGCAGCCGAACTCGAGCGCGAACAGCAGCCCCATCGCCAGCCCGGCGCGTGCCGTGCCGTCGGCCTCGAACAGCCGGATGCCGCGCCAGCGCGCCCAGGCCGCGACCAGCAGCGCGGCGCCCGCCGAACGCAGCGCGGCCTGCATCAGCGGCGGGATCTCGGCCAGCGCGAGCTTGGTCGCCACCTGGTTCAGGCCCCAGAGCGCGCAGCAGACGACGACGAGCACGATGGCGCGCGCGTCCAGCCGCGCGCGGCGGTCGGTCGGGGACATCGGGCGCGTCAGCCTTCGCCGAAGACCGCGCGCCACAGCGCCAGCACGGCGTCGCGCTGCGGCGCCAGACGCTCGGGCTCGAACTGCGTCGGCTGCTCGTCCAGGCGCGCGGTGTGCTGCGCGCGGCGCAGCTCGCGGTAGGCGTCGGCGGCGGCGCGGCCGACGCCGGCCGGCAGCAGGCCGCCGTCCTCGGCCATCACCAGCAGCGCGATGTTGCCGAGGTTGCCGATCAGCTCCGGATGCGTGCGCGAGTGCGCGAGCACCAGGTACTGGACGGCGAACTCGACGTCCATCATGCCGCCCGGCGAGTGCTTGACGTCGTAGCGCCCGGCACGCACCGGGTGCGCGTCGCGCACCTTGCGGCGCATCGCGCCGATCTCCTCGCGCAGCGCCTGCGGGTCGCGTTCGGCGACCAGCACCGCACGCCGCGTGGCGTCGAAGGCCGTGGCCAGCGCCGGGCCGCCGGCGGCGCAGCGCGCCCGTGTGATCGCCTGGTGCTCCCAGGTCCACGCGGTGTTGCTGCCGCGGCCGACCTGGTAGCGGTCGAACGAGGCGATCGAGGTCACCAGCAGCCCCGAGTTGCCGTTGGGGCGCAGCGCGGTGTCGATGTCGAACAGCTCGCCGGCCGCGGTGCGCAGCGTCAGCCAGGTGATCAGCTTGCGCACGAAGGCGCCGTAGATCTCCTGCGCGCGCGCCGGGTCGGCCTCGTCGGCGTCGTCGAAGAGGAAGACGACGTCCAGGTCGCTGCCGTAACCCAGCTCCTTGCCGCCGAGCTTGCCGTAGGCGATGACGGCCAGCGCCGGCTGCTCGCGGTGGGCCTGGCGGAAGCGGCTCCAGGCCCAGCGCACGGTGATCGCGAGCATCGTGTCGGCCAGCGCCGACAGGTCGTCGGCGACCTGCTCGACCGTCAGCTCGCCTTCGACGTCGCGCACCAGCGTGCGGAAGACCTCGGCGTGGTGCGCCTGGCGCAGCATGTCCAGCAGCCGCTCCTCGTCGCACTCGCCGGCGCGCTCCCAGGCCAGGCGCCGCTCCTCCAGCTCGGCGGCGAAGCTCTCGCGGTCGAAACGCTGGTGCTGCAGGCGGGCGTCGGCCAGTTCGTCGATGACACCCGGGTGGCGCATCAGGTACTGCATCGGCCAGCGCGCCAGCCCCAGCAGGCGCAGCAGCCGGCGCTGGACCTCGGGGCGCTCGGCGAGCAGCGCGAGATAACTCTCGCGGCGCAGCAGCGGCTCGACCCAGTCGACGAAACGCAGCGCCGCCTGCTCGGTGCAGCCGCCGTCGGCGATGCCGCGCGCCGCGGCCTGCATCAGCCGGCCCAGGCGCAGCCGGCTCTCGTCGCGCAGCGCCTGCACGCGCGGCTGCGTCGCCCAGTGGCGCAGGCGCTCGGCCAGCGCCGGCGGCATCTTCTCGAGCAGCTGTTCGCTGTCGATCGGCAACGGCCCGGTGCCGCACTGGCGGCAGCCGTTGCGGCCCTGGCCGTTGCCGCCCGCGGCACCTTCCATCAGCAAGGCGTCGAACTCGGCGGCGACCGTCTCGCGCGCCTCGCAGAGGCGGTCGAGCATCGTGCCGGTGTCGCCGCCGTCCAGGCTGGCGGCGATCCAGGCCAGGTCCTCGTCGCCGGTGGGCAGCAGATGCGTCTGCTGGTCGTCGAGGTACTGGATGCGGTGCTCGATGCGCCGCAGCAGCGCATAGGCGTCGGCCAGGCGCTGCGCGGTCTCGGCCGACATCAGCCCGCGTGCCGCCAGCTTGCCCAGCGCACGCAAGGTGCTGCGCGTGCGGATCTCGGGGAACTGGCCGCCGCGCACGACCTGCATCAGCTGGACGATGAACTCGATCTCGCGGATGCCGCCGCGCGACAGCTTGACGTCGTTGGCGCGCTCGGGGCGGCCGGCGGCGCGGCGCTGGGCCTCGTCGCGGATCTTGCGGTGCAGCTGGCGCAGGCCCTCGAAGACGCCGTAGTCCAGGTAGCGGCGGTAGACGAAAGGCGTGACCAGCGAACGCAGCGCCAGCGCACGCTGCGTGCCGACCGCCGCACGCGGCGCGACGATGCGGCTCTTCAGCCACGCGAAACGCTCCCACTCGCGGCCCTGGACCTGGAAGTACTCCTCCAGCATGCCCAGGCTGACGACCGGCGGCCCCGAGTTGCCGTTGGGCCGCAGCGCCAGGTCGACGCGGAAGACGAAGCCGTCCTCGGTGGTCTCGCCAACCAGCGTGTACAGGCGCTTGGCCACGAAGGCGAAGTACTCGTGGAACGAGACCGGGCGCGGCCCCGTGGTCTGGCCTTCGTCCTCGTAGACGTAGATCAGGTCGATGTCCGACGAGACGTTGAGCTCGCGTGCGCCGAGCTTGCCCATGCCGATGACCCACAGGTCCACCGGGCGGCCGTCGGCGTCGATTGCCGCGCCGTAGCGTTCGTCGGCGTCGAGCCGGGCCTGGGCCAGCGCCAGCTCCAGCGCGGCCTCGGCCAGCCAGGTCATCGTCGCGGTGACGGTCTCCAGCGGCGCGCCATCCTCGACGTCGAGCACCGCCAGGCGTTCGAGCACCAGCTGGCGCGCGACGCGCAGCGCGGCCGGCAGCTCGCGGCCGCGTTCGCGCAGCGTGGCGACGAGCGTGACGATGGTCTCGAAACCGGGCGCTCCCGGCGGCAGCAACGCACGCTCGGCTTCGTAGCGGCGCCGGATGCGCTGCACGAATCGGCTGTGCGCCGCTGACACTGCGGCGCTCTGGACGGCTGACATGGACGACCCTCCGAAGGTCTTTGCTCTTGTCGAGGGCGCCGATTCTGCGCTGAAGCCCCGTGGCGTGCAGGCGGCAGGGCTGAGTCCGGGCCCTGTGGGGCCGCCCTGACGCAGAATGGCCTGCATGAAGGTCGCCGCCGTCCAGATGGTCAGCACGCCCGATCTCGGGCGCAATCTCGAAGCCGCCGCCCGCCTCGTCGGCGAAGCCGCGGCCGCCGGCGCGGGGCTCGTCGCGCTGCCCGAGTACTTCTGCCTGATCGGCCTGCGCGACACCGACAAGCTGCCGTTTGCCGAACCCGAGGGCGACGGCGCGATCCAGCGTTTCCTCGCCGACATCGCACGCCGCCACGGCGTCTGGCTGGTCGGCGGCACGCTGCCGCTGCGTGCGCCCGACGGCCAGCGCGTCTACAACCGCTGCTGCGTCTACGGCCCCGACGGCGTCGAAGCCGCGCACTACGACAAGATCCACCTCTTCGCCTTCGACAACGGCCGCGAGCGTTATGCCGAGGCGACGACGCTGGCCGCCGGCGACACGCCGATCGCGCTGCAGTGCGGGCCGCTGCGTGTCGGCCTGTCGGTCTGCTACGACCTGCGGTTCCCCGAGCTGTACCGCGCGCTGATGGCGCCGCCCTGCGACCTGCTGTGCGTGCCGGCGGCCTTCACCTACACGACGGGCCGCGCGCACTGGGAGCTGCTGCTGCGCGCCCGCGCCGTCGAGAACCAGTGTTACGTGCTCGCGCCGGCGCAAGGCGGCCAGCACGAGAGCGGTCGCCGCACCTGGGGCCACAGCCTCGTCGCCGACCCCTGGGGCGAGGTGCTGGCGGTGCGGCCGGAAGGTGAAGGCGTGGTGCTCGCCGAGGTCTCGCCGCAGCGCCTGGCCGAGGTGCGCACGCAGTTGCCGGCGCTGGCGCACCGGCGGCTGTAGTCAGCGCGATCCGAACATCATCCTGCGTGCCAGCCAATGGCGCGCCGGCGTGATCTGCTGCAGCGCTGCCAGCCCGAGGCCACGCGCCAGGCCCAGCCCGGGCAGCTGCCAGGTGAAGCTGCGTGCCAGGAAGTCGGTCGTCGCGATCGTCGCCCAGCGGTCGGGCGACCGTGCCCATTCGACACGCGCCAAGGCGCTGTCGACATCGGCCGCGTGCCGCAGCGCGGCGACGAGTTCGTGCGCGTCGCGCAGGCCGAGGTTCAGTCCCTGGCCGGCGACCGGGTGCAGCGTCTGCGCGGCGTTGCCGATGCGCACCGAGCGGCCGTCGACCAGCGTGCGTTCGGCGTTCAGGCCGAGCGCGAAGTCTTTCAGCGGCGTGATCTCGCGCGGCCGGCCGGCGGCCGCCGGCAGGCGCTCGGCCAGCAGCGCCAGGCGCTGGCGCGCGGCCAGCGGGCGCACCGGGTCGTCGTCGCTGGGCACGCACCAGACCAGCGAGGCGCGGCCGTCGGCGCGCGGCAGCAGCGCCAGCGGCCCTTCGCGCGTGAAACGTTCGAAGGCCACGCCCTGCGGCAGCCCGTCCAGCGCCAGCGTGCCGACCCAGGCCGTCTGGCGATAGTCGTGCACGACGGCCTTGCGCACCTGGCCGGCGAAGACGCCGCCTTCGGCGACGACGGCGAGGTCGAAACACTCGGCGATGTCGGCGTCGAGCTCGACGCCGCCGGCCATCGGCTTGACCGCCTGCACCGCGGTGCCCAGGCGCAGCCGCAGCCTGCGCGGCTCGGCGGCCACCGCCGCTTCCCAGCCGCGCTGCAGCGGCGCGACGACCTCGCCGTACGTCGCCACCGCACCGAGCAGCGGCACGCCGAGCTCGGCGGCGCGGATGTGCACTTCGGCGTCGCCGAAGGACGGCGGCTGCTGCGACACCTGCACCTCGGCGATGGCCTGCGGCGGCGTCCAGTCGACGAGGCGCTGCAGGAACTGCACGCTGCCCAGCGACAGCGCCAGCGTGCGCGGGTCGGCGGCGACGTCGTGTGTCGCCGCGCGGGCGTCGAAGACGGTGATGCGGGCGGCGGGCAGCACGCGCGCGGCGTGCAGCGCCAGCGCCAGCCCGACCGGGCCGGCGCCGACGACGGCGATGTGGACCTCGTGCATGGGCCGATTCTCGCCGGCCGGCTTGGGCCCGCTCAGGTCGAGGTCACCCAGCCCCGGCGCTCCGGATGGTCCAGGTGCGGCAGGTGGTTGAAGGCGACCAGCATCAGCCGCTTCGGTGTGATCGCGACCTCGGTCAGCGCGCTGTTGCGGAGGCGCAGGTTGAGGTCGATCGTCACCTCGTGCGGCGTGCGCAACAGGTGGCCGAGCGCGGTGCAGATCGGCCCGCCGCTGGCGACCAGCAGCACGTTGCCGTCCTGGACGCGCTGCACCTCGTCGAGCACGGCGACGATGCCGGCGCGCCAGTCGACGTAGCTCGGCATGCCGGCCGGTGCGATCTCGCCGGCCATCCAGCGCGCCAGCGCTGCGCGCAGCAGCTGGAAGTAGCGGCGGTAGGACTCGGGCGTGTCGGCCGCCGGCAGCGGCTCGGGGTGCGCGGCCTTCAGCAGCGCCAGGCTGTCGTACTCGTCGAGCTGCGGCCGCAGCGCCGCCGGCGGCACCGCACCGTGGCCCTCGGCGATCGCCTCGTACGAGGCGCGCTGGCGCTTCAGCGAACCGTGGAAGGCGGCGTCGAAGCGGATGCCGCGCTCGCGGAACCAGATGCCGAGCTGGCGGCACTGGCGCTGGCCCAGCTCGCTGAGCACGTCGTAGTCGTCGGCGCCGAACGAGGCCTGGCCATGGCGCACGAGGTAGAGCGTTCCCATCGCGCCGATTGTGGACGCCCGCCGCCGGGCCGGCTGTCGCCGCAGCGACCCACTAGCATCGGCCTCCTGTCTCTCATCGTGCCTTCCGCCACCACCATGCAATACCGCCGTCTGGGCCGCTCCGGCCTGCGCGTCAGCGCGCTCTCGCTGGGCTCCTGGGTCACGTACCACAACCAGGTCGACGTCGACGCCGCCGTCGAGATGATGGCCGCCGCCTACGACGCCGGCGTCAACTTCTTCGACAACGCCGAGGCCTATGCCGGCGGCCAGAGCGAGCTCGTGATGGGCCAGGCGCTGCGCCGCCTGGGCTGGCCGCGGCTGAACTACGTCGTCACCAGCAAGTACTTCTGGGGCCTGGACCGCAGCGGCGAGGCCGTCAACCGCAAGGACACGCTGAACCGCAAGTACCTGATGCAGGCCGTCGACGGCTCGCTGCAGCGCTTCGGCCTGGACTTCATCGACGTCATCTACTGCCACCGCCCGGACCCGAACACGCCGATCGAGGAGACCGCGCGCGCGATGAACGACCTCATCGTGCAGGGCAAGGCGCTGTACTGGGGCACCAGCGAATGGAGCGCCGCCGACATCCGCGCCGCCTGGGAGCTGGCCGATCGCCACGGCTGGCACAAGCCGGTGGTCGAGCAGCCGCAGTACCACCTGTTCCACCGCCGCCGCGTCGAGCAGGAGTACGCCCGCCTCTACGAAGACCTGGGCCTGGGCCTGACGACCTGGAGCCCGCTGGCCTCGGGCCTGCTGACCGGCAAGTACCGCGGCGGCGTGCCTGCCGGCAGCCGCGGCGCGATGGAGAACATGGCCTTCCTGCGCGACGGCCTGACCGACGCGGCCAAGAACGAGGCCGTCGCGAAGCTCGAGCCGATCGCCGCCGAGCTCGGCGGCACGCTGGCGCAGCTGGCGATCGCCTGGGTGGCACACAACCCGCGGGTCAGCAGCGTCATCACCGGCGCCTCGCGTGTCGAGCAGCTGAAGGCCAACCTCGGCGCGATGGCGCTGGTCGAGCGCCTGACGCCGGAAGTCCTGTCCCGCATCAACGGGGTTACCCAGGGTCTAGCGGACTGACGTTTGTCATGCATCTGTCGCGGGCGCCCGGGAGCATCCGGGGTTTCGCGGCAGGCCCCCGCCTGCCCAGCACCCCAGCAGGAGCCAGGCATGAAGGGCAAGCAGCATCCGCGCAACGACGTCTCCCTCAATCCGTCGACCTCGCGTGACATCCACGCCGTCGTCGACGCCGTCGACCCGGCGCGCCGGCGTTTCGTCGGCGGTGGCCTGGGCGCCGCGGCGCTGGCCTCGGCCGGCGGGCTGACGCTCGGCGGCCTGGTCGACAGCGTCGAGGCGCGTCCGCTGGGCCGCCCCGCCGCAGCGGACGGCGGCCTGCCGGGCATCGGCTTCACCAGCGTGCCGCCGAGCCTGGCGCCGGTGGCCGACCGCGTCACCGTGCCGGCGGGTTACACCGCGCGCGCCTTCGTCGCCTGGGGCGACCCGATCATGCCGGGCGGCCCGGCCTTCGCCGGCGATGCGCGCGAGAGCGCCGCCGAGCAGGCGCTGCAGTTCGGCATGCACAACGACGGCATGCACTTCTTCCCGTTCCCGCGCCGCGACGGCCGCGAGAACCCCGAGCACGGCCTGCTGTGCGTGAACAACGAATACACGCACGAGGAGGTGCTGCACCCCGACGGGCTGGTCGGCGCCGGCTACACGCTGGCCAAGACGCGCAAGTCGCAGGCCGCACACGGCGTGTCCATCGTCGAGGCGGCGCGTGTGCGCGGCCAGTGGCGTGTCGTCAGGCGCTCTCCGTTCGGCCGCCGCATCACCGCCAACACCTTCATGCGCATCTCCGGTCCGGCGGCCGGCCACGCGCTGCTGAAGACGCGCGAGTTCACGATCACCGACGCCGCGACCACGCCCACCGGCGGCACGACCGACGGCACGGTGGCCTACGGCACGATCAACAACTGCGCCCACGGCTGGACGCCCTGGGGCACCTACCTGACCTGCGAGGAGAACTGGAACGGCAACTTCGGCGCCACCGGCGCCCTGGACACCACGACCGCCACCGAGACGGCCAAGCTCAACCGCCGCTACGGCCTGAGCACCTCGGGCAACGGCTACCGCTGGCACACCACCGATCCGCGTTTCGACCTCAGCACCAACCCGAACGAGCCGCACCTGTTCGGCTGGGTCGTCGAGATCGACCCCTTCCGCCCCGACAGCACGCCGGTCAAGCGCACGATGCTCGGCCGCTTCAAGCACGAGAGCGTGCAGCACGTCGTCGACGACGATCACCGCATCGCCTTCTACATGGGCGACGACGAGCGCAACGAGTACATCTACAAGTTCGTCGCCAAGCGCCGCTACAACCCGGCGCTGCGCGCGGCCAACCGCAACCTGCTCGACGAGGGCACGCTGTACGTCGCGCGTTTCGACAGCGACCTGACCGGCGTCTGGATCGCGCTGGCGCCCGACACCGTCGGCATCGACGGCGTCAAGCTGCGCGACAACCCGAACTTCGCCGGCGCCGACGACGCCGAGGTCCAGGCCAAGATCCTGATCAAGACGCGCATGGCCGCCGACGCCGTCGGCGCGACGATGATGGACCGCCCGGAGTGGACCGGCGCACGCCCGCGCATCGGCGGCTTCGAGGAGATCGAGGTCTACTGCACGCTGACCAACAACAACCGCCGCGGCACCAGCACCGCTTCGTCCAACGCCGCCGACGGCAGCACCGCCGCCGGCTCGGCGCGCCCGCCGGTGGACGCGGCCAACCCGCGCGAGGACAACGTCTACGGCCACATCATCCGCTGGCGCGAAGCCGGCAGGAGCGTCGCCGCGACGCGTTTCGCCTGGGACCTGTTCGTGCAGGCCGGCGACAGCGCGACGACGAAGACCGCCAAGCCGAGCAACGACTACCGCGGCAACATCGCCGACGACCCGAACGGCAGCGCCGACTACGGCGCGCCCGACGGCCTGTGGTTCGACCCCTTCGGCCGCCTCTGGGTGCAGACCGACCAGGCCGGCAACGCCCAGGGCGACTGGGTGCACATCGGCGCCAACTGCATGGTCTGCGCCGACCCGGCCACCGGGGCCACGCGCCGCTTCCTGACCGCGCCGCCGAACGCCGAGGTCACCGGCGTGACGATGACGCCCGACGGCCGCACGATGTTCGTCGGCGTCCAGCACCCGGGCGAGGACTCGAGCGCGGCCAACCCGACGCAGTACTCGAACTGGCCGCAGTCGCAGTGGTCGGTCGAGTCCGACGGCGTGACGCCGCTGCCGGGCGGGCGCCCGCGTTCGACGGTCGTCGTCATCACCAAAGACGACGGCGGGATCATCGGGACCTGAGGCCGCTGTCGGCGCTGCTCAGTCCAGCGCCGCGAGCTGCTGGGGCGTGCCGACGTTGTGCCACTCGCCGCGCCAGGGCTCGCCCGACAGGCGGCCCGCCGCGGCAGCGGCGAACAGGTGCGGGCCGAGTGGCGCACGCGTGCCGGCTTGCAGCCCGGCGACGATCGCCGGGCGCAGCAGCGCCAGGTTGGCGTAGGTCCAGGCGCGTTCGCCATCGCGCGACAGGCGGCCGCCGGGGCCGAGCGCGAAGTCGCCGCGGGTGTTGAAGTCCGGGTTGGGCACCAGCCACAGGTGGCCCAGGTCGCCGCTGTCCTCGAAGCGGCGGCGCTCGGCGTCGTCGAAGCCGAAATCTGGCGCGACGATGTCGCCCGAGACGACCCAGAAGGCCTCGTCGCCGTTCGGCGCCAGCCAGGGCAGCGCGGTGGCGATGCCGCCGGCCGTTTCCAGCGCACCGCCCCAGGCCGCCCCCTCGGCCGACCAGCGGATCACGAGGCCCCAGCGCGAGCCGTCGCCCAGCGCGGCCGGGAACTGCTCCTCCAGCCAGGCGGTGTTGATGACGACCTCGCGCACGCCGGCCTTGGCCAGCGCGAGCAGATGCCACTCGATCATCGGCCGCCCGCGCACCGGCAGCAGCGGCTTCGGTGTGGTGTCGGTCAGCGGTCGCATGCGCTCGCCGCGGCCGGCGGCGAGGATCAGGGCTCGGGCGCTCATCGGCCGGCAGTGTAGGGGCGCCCTAGAATCGAAGGCTTTCTTCACCCACGGCGGCGCCCTCGCGGTTGCCGGCGCAGCATGGCCAAGACCTCCTCCCCTGACACCGCGCTGATGGCCAACGCGGTGCGAGCGCTCGCGATGGACGCGGTGCAGCAAGCCAACTCCGGCCACCCCGGCGCCCCGATGGGCATGGCCGAGATGGCCGTCGCGCTCTGGGGCCGCCACCTCAAGCACAACCCGGCCGACCCGAAGTGGGCCGAGCGCGACCGCTTCGTGCTGAGCAACGGCCACGGCTCGATGCTGATCTACGCGCTGCTGCACCTCACGGGCTACGACCTGCCGGTCGAGGAGCTGCGCAACTTCCGCCAGCTGCACAGCAAGACGCCGGGCCACCCCGAGGTCGACGTCACGCCGGGTGTCGAGACGACCACCGGCCCGCTGGGCCAGGGCATCACCAACGCCGTCGGCATGGCGCTGGCCGAGAAGCTGCTGGCCCAGCAGTTCAACCGCCCGGGCCACGAGATCGTCGACCACCGCACCTACGTCTTCCTCGGCGACGGCTGCCTGATGGAAGGCATCAGCCACGAGGCCTGCGCGCTGGCCGGTGCCTGGAAGCTGAACAAGCTGGTCGCGCTGTACGACGACAACGGCATCTCGATCGACGGCCAGGTCGCGCCCTGGTACGTCGACGACGTCGCCAAGCGTTTCGACGCCTACGGCTGGAACGTCGTCGGCCCGGTCGACGGCCATGACGTCGCCGCCGTCGACGCGGCGCTGGCCCAGGCTCGCGCCTCGGCCACCAAGCCGACGCTGGTGATCTGCAAGACGACGATCGGCAAGGGCTCGCCGAACCGCGCCGGCACCTCCAAGGCGCACGGCGAGCCGCTGGGCGCCGCCGAGATCGCGCTGGTGCGCGAAGGCCTGGGCTGGGCCCACGAGCCCTTCGTCGTGCCCAAGACCGCCTACGCCGCCTGGGACGCGCGCAAGACCGGCGCCGCCGCGCAGGCCGCCTGGAACAAGGCCTTCGCCGCCTACCGCGCCGCCTTCCCCGAGCTGGCCGCCGAGTACGAGCGCCGCATGAAGGGCGAGCTGCCCGCCGGTTTCGCGCGCATCGCCGCCGACGCCGCGATCGCCGCCCACGACAAGGCCGAGACGGTCGCCACGCGCAAGGCCAGCCAGCTGGCGCTGGAAGCCTTCACCCAGGCCCTGCCCGAGCTGCTCGGCGGCTCGGCCGACCTGACCGGCTCCAACCTGACCAACACCAGCTCGACGCCGGCGCTGCGCTTCGGCGACGACGGCGCGGCCAACGGCGGCCGCCACATCAACTACGGCGTGCGCGAGTTCGGCATGGCGGCGGTGATGAACGGCGTCGCGCTGCACGGCGGCTTCATCCCCTACGGCGGCACCTTCCTCACGTTCAGCGACTACAGCCGCAACGCGATCCGCATGGCGGCGCTGATGAAGCAGCGTGTCGTGCACGTCTTCACCCACGACTCGATCGGCCTCGGCGAAGACGGCCCGACGCACCAGAGCGTCGAGCACGCCGCGTCGCTGCGCCTGATCCCGAACCTGGACGTCTGGCGTCCGGCCGACACCGCCGAGACGACGGTGGCCTGGACGGTGGCGATCGGCAACACCGATCGCCCGACGGCGCTGCTGCTGTCGCGCCAGAACCTGCCGTACGCGCCGAAGGCGACGCTGGAGGACATCGGCAAGGGCGCCTACGTGCTCGCCGAGCCCAGCGAGGTGGGCCTGAAGAAGGCGCCGCAGGCGGTGATCATCGCCACCGGCAGCGAGGTCCAGCTGGCGCTGCACGCCCAGGCCCAGCTGGCCGCCGCCGGCATCGCCGTGCGTGTCGTCAGCATGCCCAGCACGACGACCTTCGACCGCCAGAGCGTCGAGTACAAGCTCTCGGTGCTGCCGGCCAAGCTGCCGCGCATCGCCGTCGAGGCCGGCGTCACCGACGGCTGGTGGAAGTACGGCTGCGCCGCCGTCGTCGGCCTCGACCGCTACGGCGAGAGCGCGCCGGCCGGCGTGCTGTTCAAGCTCTTCGGCTTCACGCCGGAGAACGTCGCCGCGGTCGTGCGCAAGGTGCTCGACCGCTGACCGCCGTGGGCTGCGCCACTCGCGTTTGCCCTCCACCGCCCGCGGGCCGGCGCGTGACCCCTCGCGCCGCCTGCGGCAAGATCGCTCCCTAATGGCGCCGGCCGGGCCGCGAGGCCCGGTCGCCCAGGCGCCGAAGCCCGTTCACCTTCACCGTTCAGGAGAGACGACATGACCATCAAGATCGGCATCAACGGCTTCGGCCGCATCGGTCGCATGGTGTTCCGCGCCGCGATCAAGCACTTCGACGACATCGAGGTCGTCGCGATCAACGACCTGCTGGAACCCGACTACCTGGCCTACATGCTGCAGTACGACAGCGTGCACGGCCGCTTCAAGGGCGACATCGCCGTCGACGGCAACACGCTGATCGTCAACGGCAAGAAGATCCGCCTCACCGCGATCAAGGACCCGGCCGAGCTGAAGTGGGGCGAGGTCGGCGCCGACATCGTCGTCGAGTCGACCGGCCTGTTCCTGACCAAGGAAACCGCCGAGAAGCACCTGGCCGCCGGCGCCAAGAAGGTCATCATGAGCGCGCCGTCCAAGGACGACACGCCGATGTTCGTCTACGGCGTCAACCACGAGACCTACGCCGGCCAGGCCATCGTCTCCAACGCCAGCTGCACGACCAACTGCCTGGCGCCGGTCGCCAAGGTGCTCAACGACACCTTCGGCATCAAGCGCGGCCTGATGACCACGGTGCACGCCGCCACCGCGACGCAGAAGACCGTCGACGGCCCGAGCAACAAGGACTGGCGCGGCGGCCGCGGCATCCTCGAGAACATCATCCCCAGCTCCACCGGCGCTGCCAAGGCCGTCGGCAAGGTCATCCCCGAGCTGAACAAGAAGCTCACCGGCATGTCCTTCCGCGTGCCGACCTCCGACGTCTCGGTCGTCGACCTGACCGTCGAGCTGAACAAGGACGCCTCGTACGAGGAGATCTGCGCGGCGATGAAGGCCGCCAGCGAGGGCCCGATGAAGGGCGTGCTCGGCTACACCACCGACAAGGTCGTCGCCACCGACTTCCGCGGCGAGAGCTGCACCTCGGTGTTCGACGCCGACGCCGGCATCGCGCTGGACAAGACCTTCGTGAAGGTCGTGGCCTGGTACGACAACGAGTGGGGCTACTCCTGCAAGGTGCTGGAGATGGTGCGCGTGATCGCCTGAGCCCCCGGCCGCCTGGCGGCCGCCCCCCGAGGGGGCTCCGAACCCGACCGGGAGACCCGGATCGGGTTCGGCCCGCGCCGGGTGACGCCGCTCCCCCTGACCGCCTGCGGCGGTCTGTCCCCGAGGGGAGTTCGGCGGCTTGGCGATGACGACGGCCCCCACGCGGGGCCGTTTTTCATGGGCGGCGCGTTCAGCGCGGGCAGCGGTGGAAGCGGGTGCCGCCGGGCAGCGCGGTCTCGCCCAGGCGGGCCTGCAGCGTGGCGTCGGCGCGCGGCACACGCAGCCAGTGCTGCGGCGGCGGGGGCGGCAGCGCGACGGCGCGCGCGGTCTTCACGCCCTTGGCCGAGGCGGCGGCCAGCGCCCGTTCGGCGTCTTCGCGCGAACCGTGGCGCGACAGCACGAGACCGGGGGCGAGTTCGGCTGGCGCGTCCAGCGCTTCGTGGGCCACACGCAGCTTCTGCAGCGCGTCGCTGCGGGCGCGCCGCTGCGCGGCGTCGTTGAAGCGGCCCATGTAGACCAGCCAGACCGGCGGCGGCTGCAGCTCGCGGCGTTTCCAGAGGTCGCCGGGCAGGCCGGCGGCGATCAGCGCCTGCTCGGCGCTGCCGACGTCGGCGTCGTTGAACGGGCCGGCCTCGACGCAGGCGACGCTGGCTGCCGCCGCGCTGGCGGCCTGCGGGCTGACGATGCGCAGCGTGTCGGCGTTGAGCTGGGCGGCCAGCCGCGCCGGCTCGCGCTGGCCGTGCTGCGGCGGCGGCACCGCCGGGTCCAGCCAGCCCCGGGCCCAGGCGAAGAACAGCAGGTTGGCGCCGATCAGCAGGGCGGCCAGCGCTCTCAGCATGCGTCGTCCCGCAGGCGCACGCTGACCTCGCCGCTGACCAGCGTGTGCAGCGTGCCGGCGCGCACGCGCAGCGCGCCGCGTTCGTCGACGCCTTCGGCCACGCCGTGCAGAGGTTCGGCCCCGGTGGTCGTCACCGGCAGGCCGGCCAGCAGGTCGCGGCGCTCGAAACCGGCCTGGAAGGCGGCGAAGCCTTCGGCCTCGAAACGCTGCAGCGCACGCACCAGCGGCGCGGCCACCGCGGCCAGCGCACGCGGCGCGCTGGTGTCGCCGTCGAGCTCCTGCAGGCAGGCGTAGCCGTGTGTCAGGCCCTCGGCCGGCTGCGGCAGCACGTTCAGGCCGACGCCGACGATGCACATGCGGCGCTGGTTGACCGGCACGGTCTCGATGAGGATGCCGCCGAGCTTGCGGCCGCGGCCCGGGCCGTCGAGGATCCACAGGTCGTTGGGCCACTTCAGCCCGATGCGCGGCGGCGCGATGTCCAGTGCCTCGGCGAGCGCGACGCCCACCGCGAGCGACAGCCCCGACCAGTCGCGCGGCGCCAGCGGCAGTGCCAGCGAGAAGGTCAGCGACGCGCCCGCAGAGCCCAGCCAGTCGCGACCGAGGCGGCCGCGGCCGCCGGTCTGGTGTTCGGCCACCAGCAGGCAGGGTTCGGTGTCGCCGGCGCGGCGGCCGTAGGGGGCACGCGGCACGTCGCCGACGTCGCGCAGCTCGCCCGGCCGCGAGACCGGCGCGTCGCGCTGGCCGGCCTGGGCGCGGGCGCGTTCGATCAGGCGTGTGTTCGTCGAGTCGGTGCGCGCGACGACCTCGACGCTGACCCCGGGCAGCAGCGGCTGCAGCTGCTGCCAGATGTCCTCGGCGCCCCAGCGCAGCGGCGCGCCGCTGCTGGTGTGGAAAGGCGAGGGAACCGGGGCGTCCATCGGGTCAGCGGCGTTTGGGTGCGAGCATCGTGCCGCGGCAGTTCGGGCTGCCGCAATGGCAGGCGTATTCCTTCTTCAGCCTGGCGGTGTAACGCTCGTCGATCACCAGGCCGTAGTCGTAGAACAGCTCCTCGCCGGGCTGGATGTCGCGCAGCGCGTCGATGAAGACGCGGCCATCGTCGAGCTGCTGGGCCTCGCAGTTCGGGTCGCAGGCGTGGTTGATCCAGCGCGAGGCGTTGCCGCCGACGTTGGCGTCGATGACGTGCTCGTCGTCGACGTGGAAGTAGAAGGTGTGGTTGGGCTGCGCCGGGTCGTGCGGGTGGCGGCGCAGCGCCTCGGGCCAGTCGATCAGCTCGCCCTTGTATTCGATCAGCCGGGTGCCCGCGGCGATGGCCTGCAGCGCGAAGACACCCTTGCCGTGCACCCCGCTGCGCCGCACCTGGATGCGCCGCGAATCGCTCTTTGGCGCCGCCGGTTGCACGGTCTTATTCATTGGGTACATTGAAATTACAGGGGCGCGCGCGTGTGTGCGTGCGCGCGAAAGACGGCGGATTGTAGGCACGGCTTGCGTCGCCGTGAGCCAAGGCAGACATGACCAAGACTCTCATCATTGCGGAGAAGCCCAGCGTCGCGCAGGACATCGCGCGAGCGCTGACGCCGGTGGCCGGCAAGTTCGAAAAACACGCCGACCATTTCGAGAACGACCGGTACGTCGTGACCTCGGCGGTCGGCCACCTCGTGGAGATCAAGGCCCCCGAGGCCTACGACGTCAAACGCGGCAAGTGGAGCTTCGCCCACCTGCCGGTGGTGCCGCCGCATTTCGAGCTGGCGCCGATCGACAAGTCCAAGTCGCGGCTGTCGGCGGTGGTCAAGCTGGTCAAGCGCAAGGACGTCACCGACCTCGTCAACGCCTGTGACGCGGGGCGCGAGGGCGAACTGATCTTCCGCCTGATCGTCCAGTACGCCGCGGCCGGCAAGCCGTTCAGCAAGCCGATCCGCCGCCTGTGGCTGCAGAGCATGACGCCGCAGGCCATCCGCGACGGCTTCGACAAGCTGCGCAGCGACGAGCAGATGCAGGGCCTGGCCGACGCCGCGCGCAGCCGCTCCGAGGCCGACTGGCTGGTCGGCATCAACGGCACGCGGGCGATGACGGCGTTCAACTCGCGCGACGGCGGCTTCTTCCTGACCACCGTCGGCCGGGTGCAGACGCCGACGCTGTCGATCGTCGTCGAGCGCGAGGAGAAGATCCGCAAGCACGTCGCACGCGACTACTGGGAGGTGCGCGCCGCCTTCGACGCCCAGGCCGGGCAGTACGAGGGCAAGTGGTTCGACCCGAAGTGGAAGAAGAACCCCGACGATGCCGAAGCGCGTGCCGACCGGCTGTGGAACGAAGCGGATGCCCAGGCCATCGCCGCCGCGGTGCGCGGCCAGCCGGCCACCGTCACCGAGGAGGCCAAGCCCAGCTCGCAGAGCAGCCCGCTGCTGTACGACCTGACGACGCTGCAGCGCGAGGCCAACTCGCGCTTCGGCTTCTCGGCCAAGACCACGCTGTCGATCGCCCAGGCGCTGTACGAGAAGCACAAGGTGCTGACCTACCCGCGGACCGACTCGCGCGCGCTGCCCGAGGACTACGTCGGCGTCGTCAAGCAGACCTTCGCGATGCTTGCCGATGAAGAGCTGCCGGGGCCGCTGGCGGCGCTGTCGCAGCATGCGCGCAAGGGCCTGGACGCCGGCTACGTGAAGCCGACCAAGCGGGTCTTCGACAACACCAAGGTCTCGGACCACTTCGCCATCATCCCGACGCTGCAGGCCCCGAAGAGCCTGACCGAGATCGAGGCCAAGCTCTACGACCTGGTCGTCAAGCGTTTCATCGCCGTGTTCTATCCGGCGGCCGAGTACATGGTCACGACGCGCATCAGCAAGGTCGCGGTGGCCGAGGCGACGCACCACTTCCAGACCAACGGCAAGGTGCTGGTCAATCCGGGCTGGCTGGCCGTCTACGGCAAGGAAGCCCAGGACGAGGATGCCAACCTGGTGCCGGTGACGCAGGGCGAGACCGTGCGCACCGAGGGCGTGGACGTCAAGCAGCTGAAGACCAAGCCGCCGGCGCGCTACACCGAGGCGACGCTGCTGTCGGCGATGGAAGGTGCGGGCAAGCTGATCGACGACGACGAGCTGCGCCAGGCGATGGCCGAGAAGGGCCTGGGCACGCCGGCCACGCGCGCCGCGATCATCGAAGGCCTGATCCTCGAGAAGTACATGCTGCGCGAGGGCCGCGAGCTGCAGCCCACCGCCAAGGCCTTCCAGCTGATGACGCTGCTGCGCGGCCTGGCGATCGAGGACCTGACCAAGCCCGAGCTGACCGGCAACTGGGAGTACCAGCTGTCGCAGATGGAGCACGGCAAGCTGAGCCGCGAGCGTTTCATGGCCGAGATCGCCAAGATGGCCGAGCGCATCGTCAAGAAGGCCAAGGAATACGACCGCGACACGATCCCGGGCGACTACGCGACCTTGTCAACGCCGTGCCCGAACTGCGGCGGCGTGGTCAAGGAGAACTACCGCCGCTTCGCCTGCACCGGAGCCGCCGGTTCGCCCGAAGGCAGCGGCTGCGGCTTCAGCATCACCAAGCTGCCTGCCGGCCGCACCTTCGAGGTCGCCGAGGCCGATGCGCTGCTGCGCGACAAGCGCCTGGGCCCGCTGGACGGCTTCCGCTCCAAGGCCGGCTGGCCGTTCAGCGCCGAGCTGCGCATCGTGCACGACGAGGAGATCGGCAACTGGAAGCTGGAGTTCGACTTCGGCGACGACGACAAGCCCGCCGAAGGTGAAGGCGAGCCGGTCGACTTCAGCGGCCAGCAGAGCCTGGGCCCGTGCCCGAAGTGCCGCAGCCACGTCTACGAACACGGCAGCAGCTACGTCTGCGAGCACGCCGTCGGCGCGCACACGACCTGCGACTTCAAGAGCGGCGCCGTGATCCTGCAGCAGCCCGTCACCCACGAGGAGATGACGCGATTGCTGACCACCGGCCGCACCAAGCTGCTCGAGGACTTCGTCTCGAACAAGACCAAGCGCAAGTTCAAGGCCTTCCTCGTCTACGACGCCAAGGAAGGCAAGGTCGGCTTCGAGTTCGAGCCGCGTGCCGCGCGGCCGCCGGCGAAGAAGGCGCCGGCGCGCAAGACCGCGGCGTGAACGACGCGCCGCCGTGCCTGAGTGCGGCCGGCGCGGCGGCCAGCCGGCTGCGCGTGGCGGTGGTGCCCAACGCGCGCCGCACCGGCGCCGACGGCCTGCACGACGGCGCGCTGCGCGTGCGACTGAACGCACCGCCGGTCGACGGCAAGGCCAACGACACGCTGCTCGCCTGGCTGGCCGACGAGCTGGACCTGCCCAAACGGGCGGTGCGGCTGACGCACGGCCAGACCGGCCGCCGCAAGACGATCGAGCTCGACGCCGCGCCCGAGGCCGTGGCGGCCTGGCTGGCGCGCGTGCTCGGCGCCTGAATCAGCGCGCCAGCGCCGCCAGTTGCCAGAGCGCGAAGCCGGCGAGCAGCGCCGCCGACGCCAGGTTCACCCGGTGCTGCCAGCGCGCGTCGAAACGCGTGCGCAGCCGGCCCACCGCGCCGGCCAGGATGAACCACCACAGCGCCGAACCCGCCGCGACGCCGGCCACCATCACCCACGGCGAGGCGACCGCGCTGCGCCCGGCCAGCGCGCCGAAGACGGCGATGAAGGACAGGATCGTCGTCGGGTTGGCCAGCGTCAGCACGAAGGTGCCGGCGAACAGCCGCGCCAGCGGCGCGCGTTCGCCGGGGCCGCCGTCGCGCCGCGCCGGCGGCTGGCGCGCGATGCGCCAGGCCATCCACAGCAGCAGCGCCGAGCCGCCGCCGGCCAGCAGCGTGCGCTGCTCGACGAGGAAGGTGATCAGCGCCGTGACGCCGAAGGCGCCGACGGCGCCGTAGATCGCGTCGGCGACCGCCGCGCCCAGCCCGGTGGCGATGCCGGCGGCCGAGCCGTACTGCAGCGTGCGCTGGATCGCCAGCAGGCCGATCTGGCCCACCGGCGCGGCGATCGACAGGCCGATCGCGGCGGATTGCAGAAAGAGGGTGAGTTGCGGGTCCACGGCTTCATTGTGAGAAGCTGCTGGCGCTCGATCCAGATGATTCTTCAGGTGGTCTGGTTGCTTGTAGTTGAAATTTCAGGCCAAACTGCTGCATGACTGAAAACGTGCTCGACGACAAGGCCTGGAAGCTGCTGCTCGCGCTGCAGCGTGACGGCCGCGCGCCGCTGAAGGTGCTGGCCGAAGCCGCCGGGCTGTCGATCCCGGCCACCGCCGAGCGGCTGAAGCGCCTGCAGGACGCCGGCGTCGTGCGCGGCGTCGTCGCCGACGTCGACGCGGCGCGCGCCGGCTACACGGTGCGTGCGATCGTCGGCCTCACCGTCGCCGGCCAGCCGGCGAAGAAGGCCTTCCTCGAGCAGATCGGCCGCGCCGCCGAGGTGCTGGAATGCCACCACGTCGCCGGCGCCGATTCCTACCTGCTGACCGTCGTCGCCGCCGACCTGCCGGCGCTGGAGGCCTTCCTCGGCTCGATCAACGCCTGGGGCGAGACACGCACCCAGATCGTGTTCTCGACACCGATCCCGCGCCGCGGCCTCGTGCCGCCGGGCACGCTGCGCGGCTGATTTCGATCTGGGGTCAGGTCTCTGCGGCCAGGGGGTCAGGTCTCACGAGACCTGACCCCGCCTGCTCCTCGAGACCTGACCCCTGCGAGACCTGACCCCGCCTGCTCGCGCGAGACCTGACCCCGCCCCGAGGTGCCGCCGGCGCATTGCGGGACAATCCCGCGCCATGAACCCGACCGACGACATCGCCGCCTACATGGACCGCGTCGGCGCCGCCGCGCGTGTGGCCGCCACCGCGATGGCGCGTGCCGGCTCCGCGGCCAAGGACGACGCGCTGCGCCGCCTGGCCGCCGCGCTGCGCGCCAACCTCGGCCCGCTGCAGCAGGCCAACGAACTCGACCTCGCCGCCGCGCGCGCCGCCGGGCTGGCCGAGCCGATGGTCGACCGGCTCAAGCTCACGGCCAAGGTCGTCGAGACGGTCGCCGAAGGCTGCGAGCAGATCGCCGCGATGCCCGACCCGATCGGCGAGATCAGCGAGCTGCGCCGCCGCCCGACCGGCATCTCGGTGGGCCGCATGCGTGTGCCGCTGGGCGTCTTCGGCATGATCTACGAGAGCCGCCCGAACGTGACGATCGAGGCCGCGTCGCTGGCGATCAAGAGCGGCAACGCCTGCATCCTGCGCGGCGGCTCGGAGGCGCTGCATTCCAACCTCGCGCTGTGGAAGCTGGTGCAGGGCGCGCTGGTCGAAGCCGGCCTGCCGGCCGACGCGGTGCAGCTCGTCGAGACCACCGACCGCGCCGCGGTCGGCCGGCTGATCACGATGCCGCAGCACGTCGACGTCGTCATCCCGCGCGGCGGCAAGGGCCTGATCGAACGCATCGCCGCCGAGGCGCGTGTGCCGGTCATCAAGCACCTGGACGGCAACTGCCACGTCTACGTCGACGCCGAGGTCGACCTGGAGCAGGCGGTCACCGTCACCGACAACGCCAAGACGCAGAAGGTCAGCCCCTGCAACGCGACCGAGTCGCTGCTGGTGCATGCGGCGCAGGCGGCGGCCTTCCTGCCGCGCATCGGCGCCGTCTTCGCCGCCAAGGGCGTCGAGATGCGCTGCTGCCCGGCGGCCAAGGCGATGCTCGCCGCCGTGCCCGGCGCGCGCGTCGTCGACGCCACCGAGGCCGACTGGGACACCGAGTACCTGGCGCCGGTCATCAGCATCAAGGTCGTCGCCAGCCTCGACGAGGCCATCGCCCACGTCAACCGCCACGGCTCGCACCACACCGACACGATCCTGACGACGAACCACCCGAACGCGATGCGCTTCCTGCGCGAGGTCGATTCGGCCAGCGTGATGGTCAACGCCAGCACGCGTTTCGCCGACGGTTTCGAGTACGGGCTGGGCGCCGAGATCGGCATCTCGACCGACAAGTTCCACGCCCGCGGCCCCGTCGGCCTGGAGGGCCTGACCTCGCTGAAGTGGATCGTGCTCGGCCAGGGCGAGATCCGGCGCTGACGCCGTGTCCTCCGGGCAGATCCTCGTGCTGGCCCTGGCGGCCGTGCTCGTGTTCTGGATGGTCGGTGCCTACAACCGGCTGATGGCGCTGCGCACGGCGATCGCCGCGGCCTGGCAGCAAGTCGCCGAGGCGCTGGCGCGCCGCGGCGAGGCGGCGCAGGCCCTGGCCCAGGCGCTGCGCGAGCCGATGGCCGGCGAGGCCAAGGCGCTGGACGCGCTGCTCGCCGCCGAGGCCCAGGTGCGCGAGGCCGCCGACGCGCTGGGCGCACGCCCGGTGCGGCTGGAAGCGGCGCTGGTGCTGGTCAAGGGCGAGGCGGCGATGGGCGCCGCCGCCAGCCGCGTGCTCGCGCTGCTGGAGCAGCACCCGCTGCTGAAGGTCGAGCCGGCGATCGCCGAGCAGGCCGCGGTGCTGGCCGACGGCGGCTCGCGGCTGGCCTTCGCGCGCCAGCGTTTCAACGAAGCCGGCGCCGCCTACGACGAGGCGATCGCCGAGTTCCCGACGCGGCTCTTGATCCGGCTGTACCGCTTCGGCCCCGCCGGGCGGCTCTGACTCAGGACTGGCCGACGATGGCCGCGGTGGCCACCAGTTCGTCGAACAGCGCCTTGCTGACCTGGCCCGAGACGGCGTAGGGGTCCAGCGTCGCGGTCTCCGAGTACTTCAGCAGCAGCGCCGGGTTCAGCCGCGCGACGCTGACCTGGCCCATCGACCAGCCGGCGAAACGGCGTTCGGCGATCTCCTCGTAGACCAGGATCTCGACCTCGGTGTGGCGCGGGTCGCCGACGATGCGCGCGTACAGGCGGTTGACGGCGCTGCGGCCGCCTTCGAGCACCTGCACGAAGATCCCGTCGGAGTAGCAGAGCACCCCGGTGATGCCGAGCGCCGGGTTCTGCGCGCGCGAGGCGCGCAGGATGGCCTGCAGCTCCTCGGGGTCCAGCGCCGGCACGGCGCGGCTGACGTACATGAGGCGGACGAGCATCGCGGCCCTTTCAGTCTTGCTTGCGCGGCAGCAGCGAGAGGAATTCGCGCCGCAGGTTCGGGTCCTTCAGGAACGCGCCGCGCATCACGCTGTTGACCATCGCGCTGTCGGTGTCCTTGACGCCGCGCCAGTGCATGCAGAAATGGTCGGCTTCCATGACGATGGCCAGGCCGTCGGGGCGCACACGCTCCTGCAGCTCGTTGGCGAGCATTGTCACCGCCTCTTCCTGGATCTGCGGCCGGCTCATGATCCAGTCGGTGATGCGGGCGTACTTGGACAGCCCGATCAGGTTGCTGTGCTCGTTGGGCAGCAGGCCGATCCAGACCTTGCCGAAGATCGGGCACAGGTGGTGGCTGCAGGCGCTGCGCACGGTGATCGGGCCGACGATCATCAGCTCGTTCAGGCGCTCGGCGTTCGGGAACTCGGTCACCGCCGGCATCGGGTGGAAGCGGCCGCGGAAGACCTCGTCGATGTACATCTTGGCCACCCGCTTGGCCGTCTCCTGCGTGTTGTGGTCGCTCTCGGTGTCGATGACCAGCGCGCGCAGCAGCTCCTCCAGCTTGGCCTGGACTTCCTTCTTCAGCTCGGGCAGCTCGCCCTCGCGCACGAAGTCGGCGATGTTGTCGTTGGCGTGGAAGCGCTTGTCGGCGCAGACCAGGCGGTAGCGGATGCGCTCGGACACCGGCATCGAGGCCAGTTCCTCCTCGCTGCGCAGCAGGCGCGGCGGCGTGGACTCCGGGAGCGGGACGGTCTTGGCCATGGGGATGGGCGGGCCGGTCGGCCGGGGGCGAAGGGAGCCGGTATTGTGCGGCGCGCTTCGTCGGCGTGCAGGCAGCGCTTAGACTGCCCTGGTGACCACTCCGACTTCGTCCGTGCCGCTGTCGCGGCTGCTCGATCTGACCGCCGACGCCGTGCACGCGGTGCGCCAGGGCCGCTCGCTGACCGACGTGCTGGCGCGTGTGCCGCCCGACGCCCGCCCAGGCGTGCAGGCGCTCAGCTTCCACGTCATGCGCTGGCTCGGCAGTGCCGGCGAGGCGCGCGCGCTGATGGCACCGAAGTCGCCGCCGCCGCACGTCGAGTCGCTGCTGCTGACGGCGCTGGCGCTGCTCTGGCCGACCGGCGAGCCCTCGCCCTATGCCGACCACACGCTGGTCGACCAGGCGGTGCACGCCGCCCACCAGCGCACGCCGGTGGCCGCCGGCTTCATCAATGCCGTGCTGCGCCGCTTCGTGCGCGAGCGCGACAAGCTCGCTGCGGCGGCGCGCCACCAGCCGCTGGGCGCGTTCAACCACCCGCTGTGGTGGATCGAACGCGTGCGCCACGACTGGCCGACGCAGTGGCAGGCGCTGCTGCAGGCCTCGAACGTGCATCCGCCGTTCACGCTGCGTGTCAACCGCCGCCGCGGCAGCGGCGAGGCCTATGTGCAGCGCCTGGCGGCCCAGGGCCGAGCCGCGACGCTGGTCGACGACGCGGCGCTGGGCGGCCAGGCCGTCGTGCTGGCCGAGCCCTGTCCGGTGACGCAGCTGCCCGGTTTTGCCGAAGGCGAGGTCTCGGTGCAGGACGCGGCGGCGCAGCGTGCGGCGCCGCTGCTCGTCGGCGACGGGCTGCCGGCCGGCGCGCGTGTGCTCGACGCCTGCGCCGCCCCGGGCGGCAAGACCGGGCACCTGCTCGAGCTGGCCGATCTCGACGTGCTGGCGCTGGACAGCGACCCGGTGCGCCTGGCGCGTGTGCAGGAGAACCTGAACCGGCTGCAGCTGCAGGCCACGCTGCGCGCCGGCGACGCCCGCGACACCGCACGCTGGTGGGACGGCCGGCCCTTCGACGCCATCCTGCTCGACGCGCCCTGCAGCGCCGCAGGCATCGTGCGCCGCCACCCCGACGTGCGCTGGCTGCGCCGCCCCGACGACATCACCGCGCTGGCACGGTTGCAGGGCGAGATCCTCGACGCGCTGTGGCCGCTGCTCGCGCCTGGTGGCCGCCTGGTCTACGCCACCTGCTCGCTGTTCCGCAGCGAGGGGGCCGAACAGATCGACGCGTTTTTGCAACGCCACGCCGACAGCGGCGCGAGCCTGGATCCGCTGTCGCCCGGGCACCTGCTGCCGCTGGCCGACAATCCCTCGCAGCCGTCGGCGCGCCAGGCGCTGCACGACGGCTTCTACTACGCCCTCGTCCACAAGGCCTGACGCCCGAGCACCACCCGTCATGCGATCGCCGCCGGTCCGCCGAAGACTGCTGCTGGGCCTGGGGCTGTGGGCCGTGCTCGGCTGGCTCGGCCTGGGGGCCGCGCCGGCACGGGCCCAGGGCGTCGAGCTGATCCAGCTGCAGTCCGGCCGCAGCGACGGCGCGCTGACGCTGGAGTTCGCCGCCCGCGTGACGCTGCCCAAGGCCGTCGAGGACGCGATGGCACGCGGCGTGCCGGTCTACTTCGTCGCCCAGGCCACGCTGCGGCGTGACCGCTGGTACTGGCGCGACGAGCGTGTGGCGCGGGTCTCGCGCAGCTGGCGCGTCGTCTACCAGCCGCTCACCTCCAGCTGGCGTGTCGGCCTGGGCGGCCTGAACCAGACCTACGCGACGCTGGCCGAGGCGATGGCCGCGGTCACGCGCAGCGCCGGCTGGCGCATCGCCGAGCTGTCGCAGCTCGAGCCGGGCAAGGACTACTACATCGAGTTCAGCTGGCGGCTCGACACCAGCCAGCTGCCCAGCCCGATGCAGATCGGCCTGGGCGGCCAGGCCGACTGGGCGATCGGCGCGGAGCGCGAGTTGCCGGTCGAGCTGCCATGAACCGTCCGGCGCGCTGGATCTGGATCGTCGCGCTGGTCGCGGGCATCGGCGCGGCGCTGGTGCTGGCCTTCGTGCTGTCGCTGTCGACGGCCGGCGGCGGCTTCTACGAGCGCCACTTCGTCTGGCTGTTCTGGGTCAACGCGGCGGTCGCGGCGCTGCTGGTGCTGGTCATCGGCGTGGCGGCGGTGCGCCTGGTGCTGCGGCTCAAGCGCGGCAAGTTCGGCAGCCGGCTGCTGATCAAGCTGGCCGGCATCTTCGCCCTCGTCGGCGTGCTGCCGGGCCTGGTGATCTATGCCGTGTCCTACCAGTTCGTCTCGCGCAGCATCGACGCCTGGTTCGACGTCAAGGTCGCCGGCGCACTGGACGCCGGGCTGGCGCTGGGCAAGACGACGCTGGACGCGCTGCAGGCCGACGTCGCCGGCAAGGCGCGCCTGGCCGCCGAGCGGCTGGGCGACTCGCGCCAGCCGTCGCCGCTGGTGCTCGAACGCCTGCGCGAGCAGACCGGGGTGCGCGAGATCGCGCTGCTCAACCACAGCGGCCAGATCCTTGCCACGGCCGGTGTCGCGCCGGGCTCGTCGCCGCCGGAGCGGCCGCCGACGACGCTGCTGCGCCAGGCGCGCTCGCTGGGCGTGGCCAGCCAGATCGAGGGCCTGGATGACGAGGCGCTGAGCGCCAGCGACGGCGCCGGCGGGGCGCCGCGCCTGCGTGCGCTGGCGCTGCTGCCCGACGCCAGCATCCGCCTGTCGCCCGGCGACGACCGCTTCCTGATGGTGGTGCAGCCGCTGCCACGCAAGCTGGCGGTCGACGCGCTGGCCGTGCAGGCCGCACACGGCGAGTACCAGCAGCGCGCGCTGGCGCGCGACAGCCTGTCGCGCATGTACATCGGCACGCTGACGCTGGCGCTGATCCTCGCCGTCTTCGGCGCCGTGCTGCTGGCCATCCTGCTGGGCAACCAGCTCGCGCGGCCGCTGCTGCTGCTGGCCGACGGCATGCGCCAGGTGGCCGCCGGCGACTTGAAGCCCAAGCCGGTGTTCGCCTCGGGCGACGAGCTCGGCGGGCTGACGCGCTCGTTCGCCGACATGACGGCGCAGCTGGCCGACGCGCGCGAGCAGGTGCAGCGCGGCGTCGACCAGCTCGAAGGCGCGCGCACCCGGCTGCAGACCATCCTGGACACGCTGACCGCCGGCGTCATCGTCTTCGACCGCGAAGGCTGCATCGACACCGTCAACCCGGGCGCGACGCGCATCCTCGGCCTGTCGGTGGCCGCCTGGCGCGGGCGCCACCTGGGCGAGCTGCCCGAACTCGAGGGTTTCGCGCGCAGCGTCGAGCAGCGTTACGAGCAGCTCGCCGACCGCAGCGAACTCGGCGGCGACCACTGGCAGGACGCGTTCGAGCTCGCGCGCCCCGAAGGCGTGACCCTGACGCTGCTGGTGCGCGGCGCACCGCTGCCCGGCGAGCAGCGGCTGATGGTCTTCGACGACATCACCGAGGTCGTCTCGGCGCAGCGTTCGCAGGCCTGGGCCGAGGTCGCGCGGCGGCTGGCGCACGAGATCAAGAACCCGCTGACGCCGATCCAGCTGTCGGCCGAGCGGCTGCAGCACCGGCTGGAGAGCAAGCTCGAGGGCAGCGACCAGGCGCTGCTGCTGCGCTCGGTGGCGACCATCGTCGCCCAGGTCGACGCGATGCAGCGCTTGGTCAACGAGTTCCGCGACTACGCGCGGCTGCCGGCCGCGCAGATGAAGCCGCTGGACCTGAACGCCCTGGCCAACGAGGTGCTGGCGCTGTACGGCCAGGCGCACGATCGCGGCCAGCTCGTCGTGCGTCTGACCGAGCCGCTGCCGCGCATCCTGGGCGACGCGACGCAGATCCGCCAGGTCATCCACAACCTGGTGCAGAACGCGCTGGACGCGGTGTCCGAGCGTGCCGACGGCCGCGTCGAGATCGGCACCGCGCGCTCGTTGGGCGACAACGGCGAGCTGCGTGCGGTGCGGCTGTTCGTGCAGGACAACGGCCCCGGGTTCCCGGACAAGGTGCTCAAGCGCGCCTTCGAGCCCTACGTCACGACCAAGGCCAAGGGCACCGGTCTCGGGCTGGCGGTCGTCAAGAAGATCGCCGACGAACATCACGCGCGGCTGCGGGCCGTCAACATGCACTTGGACGAAGCCCCGGAATCCCCGGTGACCGGGGCCCGAGTTTCGCTATCATTTTCCTTACTCGCACCTGCGCCGAACCCCGAGACCGACGGCGGTCCGGCCACCGCTTCCGGTGACGCAACACAGGTGCTTTGACCTCAGCGCATGGCAACGATTCTGGTAGTGGACGACGAGCTGGGCATTCGCGCCCTGCTCTCGGAGATCCTCAGCGACGAAGGCCACACGGTCGAGCTGGCGGAAAACGCGGCTCAGGCACGCCAGGTGCGCGAGGCCTTGCGCCCCGACCTCGTGCTGCTGGACATCTGGATGCCCGACGTCGACGGCATCTCGCTGCTCAAGGAGTGGGGCACGAGTGGTCTGCTGACGATGCCGGTCATCATGATGAGCGGCCACGGCACGATCGACACCGCGGTCGAGGCCACCAAACACGGGGCCGTCGCCTTCCTCGAGAAGCCGATCACGCTGCAGAAGCTGCTGCGCGCCGTCGAGCAGGCGCTGGTGCGCCCGGGCCAGCGCCTGGCCGCGGCCGGCGTCGCGCCGGGCGGTGCCCGCGAGCCGCTGCCGGCGTCGAGGCCGTTCCTCAACGGCAGCCCGGCCCTGGTGTCCACCGGTGTCGCGGCTGCGCCGGTGCCGGCGGTGCCCCCGGGGCCGCGCCCCGAGCAGAGCTTCGATCTCGACCGCCCGCTGCGCGAGGCGCGCGACGCGTTCGAGAAGAGCTACTTCGAGTTCCACCTTGCCAAGGAAGGCGGCTCGATGACGCGCGTGGCCGAGAAGACCGGCCTCGAGCGCACCCACCTGTATCGCAAGCTCAAGCAGCTGGGTGTCGATCTCACGCGCAACAAGCGTGGCGTTTCCTGAAACCTGTGCTATAGTCGCGGGCTCTTGGCCTGGTAGCTCAGTTGGTAGAGCAGCGGATTGAAAATCCGCGTGTCGGTGGTTCGATTCCGCCCCAGGCCACCAAGCGGGATTAGCTCAGTTGGTAGAGCGATACCTTGCCAAGGTATAGGTCGAGAGTTCGAGCCTCTTATCCCGCTCCAAGATTCGAGGGCCCGGTTTCGTAAGAAGCCGGGCCCTTTGTCTTTTCCGCGACCCGCTTCAGCTCTCGGCCGTGAAGAAGCTCTGGCGGCCCAGGTCGCAGCGCGCCACGGCGCTGCCGTAGGCCTGGCTCAGCGAAGCGCTGCTCAGCACCTCGTCCGGATGGCCGGCGGCCAGCACGCGGCCGCCTGCCAGCAGCGTCACGTGGTCGCAGTAGCGTGCCGCCAGGTGCAGGTCGTGCAGCACCACCAGGACCGCGGCGTCGGCGGCGCAGGCGCGCAGCAGGCGCATCAGCTGGTGCTGGTGCGGCAGGTCCAGGTGCGCGGCCGGCTCGTCGGCCAGCAGCAGCGGCGGGCGGTGCGCGATCGCGCGCGCCAGCGCGGCGCGCGCCGCCTCGCCGCCGGACAGCGTGTGCAGCCGGCGCCGCATCAGCGGCCCGAGTTCGCAGGCCTCGATCAGCGCCGCGTCCGGCGGCGCCAGCGCCAGCTGCAGCAACTCCTCGACCGTCAGGTCCCAGTGGCTGTGCGTCTGCTGCGGCAGGTAGCCGATGGCCTGGGCCAGCGCGCGCGGCTTCCAGGCGGCCAGCGGGCGGCCGAGCAGGCGCACCTCGCCGGCGTGTGCCGGGCGCAGGCCGATCAAGGCCTGCAGCAGCGTGCTCTTGCCGGCGCCGTTGGCGCCGACCAGCGCGAACAGGCCGCGCGCCGGCCACGACGCGGTGATGCCGAGCAGCAGCGTGCGCGCGCCGGCTCGCACTTCCAGCCCGTGCGTCGCCAGGGCCGGCGATGTCGTCGTGTCCATCGTCACTCCCGCCGTCTCAGCAGCAGGCCCAGGAAGAATGGCCCGCCGACCAGCGCCGTCAGCAGCCCGGCCGGGATTTCGCTGGGCGCCAGCGCCGCGCGGGCGATCAGGTCCACCAGCACCATCGCCGTGCCGCCGGCGAGTACGCAGGCCGGCACCAGCCGGCCGTGCAGCGGCCCCAGCCACCAGCGCAGCAGATGCGGCACCACGAGGCCGACGAAGCCGATCAGCCCGCCCCAGCAGACCGCCAGCGCGGTGGCCAGCGCCGCCAGCAGCACCGCCTGCGCGACCAGCCGCGGCACGCGCACGCCCATGCCGTGCGCCGCCTGTTCGCCCAGGCCGAGCGCGTCCAGCCCGAAAGCCAGCCGCCGGGCGCCGGCGGCCAGCAGCACCAGCAGCGGCACGAAAGCCGCGCACTGCGCTGCGGTCGGTGTCTGCACGCCGCCCAGTTGCCAGGAGATCAGCGCGCGCAGATTGGTCGACTCGTCGCCGAAGAGCATCAGCAGCAGCCCGCGCAGCGCCGATAGGATGGCCGCCAGCGCGACGCCGGCCAGCAGCAGCCGTGCCGGCTGCCAGCCGCCGCCGGCGCGGCCGACGGCCAGCACCAGCCAGCTTGCGCCCCAGGCACCGGCGAACGCCAGCAGCGGCAGCGACCAGCCCGGCGGCAGCCACTGCGGCAGCAGCAGCGCGACGGCCGCGCCCACCGCGGCGCCCGAGGCGCTGCCCAGCAGATAGGGCTCGGCCAGCGGGTTGCGGAACACGCCCTGGAACAGCAGCCCGGCCAGCGCCAGGCAGGCGCCGACGAAAAACGCCGCCGCGACACGCGGCGCGCGCCAGACCCAGACCAGGTCGTGCATCAGCCCGTCGCCGCCCAGCCACTGCGCCGGCGCCACCCAGGCCGCGCCGCCGCTGAGCGCCAGCACCAGCGCCACCAGCAGCGCCGCGGCCAGCAGCGGCATCGCCTGCCGCGCCCTCATGCCGCCGCTCCGAAAGCCTGCGGATGCAGCGCACGCGCGTAGGCCAGCACGGCCTCGGCCTGGCGCGGCCCGGGGATCAGGAAGTGGCTGCGCGGCAGCACGACGACGCGCCCTTCGCGCACCGCGCGCAGCCGCGACCAGCCCGGCCGGGCCGCGATCTCCTCGGCCGGCCGTGGCACGGCCTGCAGCGACACGATGACCTCCGGGTCACGCAGCAGCACCGCCTCGGCGCTGACCTGCTGCGCGCCGGCCAGGTCGGTAAAGACGTTGCGCCCGCCGGCGCAGGCCAGCGCGTCGTCGGCGTAGTGCCCGCGGCCGACGGTCTGGTAGGCGCCGCGTGCGGCGGCCGCGGTCTCCAGGTACACGCTCGGCTGTGGCCGGCCCTGCCAGGCCTGGCGGATGGCCGCCAGCGCGCCGTCGAAACGCGCCAGCAGCGCCGCCGCGGCGGCTTCGCAGCCGGTGGCGCGGCCGACGAGGTCGATGTTGCGCCGCACCGCCGCCAGGTCCGGATGCGCCAGCACCAGCACCGCGACGCCGGCGCGCTCGAATGGCTCGACGAGGCCCAGCGCGCTGCCGTGCGACGGCGTCAGCACGATCAGGTCGGGCTTCAGCGCCGCCAGCGCCTCGGGCGAATAACCCAGCGCGCCGCCGACCGACGGTTTGGCCAGCGCCGCCTCGGGATATCGCACGCGGCCGCCGATCGCCGCGACACGCGCCTCCAGCCCGAGCGCAAAGACGATCTCGATGTTGCTCGGAAAGATCGCGACGATGCGCTGCGGCGGCGCGGCCAGCCGCAGCCTGCGCCCCAGCGCGTCGACGACGCTGCGCGGCCAGGTGTCCGCGGCCTGTGCCTCGCGCCCGGCACAGCACAGCGCGGCACCCGCCAGCAGCGCCCGCCGCGCCGGCGACGAAGGCCCGCTTACCACTGCGCCTTCAGCCGCAGGAACAGGCTGCGCGGCGTGCCGAAGCAGCCTGCTTCCTGCGACGAGAAGTCGTCGGCGATGTACTCGACGTCGGCGAGGTTGTCGACGCCGGCCTGCACCGACAGCCGCGGCGTCGCCTGCCAGGTGACGGCCGTCGCCAGCAGCGTGTACGACGGCAGGATCTGCGAGTGCTCGACGTTGTCGCGCAGCGGACGGCGGCCGACGTGGTTGGCGCTGCCCGTCCACTGCCAGTCGCCTTGCGACCAGGCGAGGCCGGCGCCGGCGATGTGGCGCGCCGACATGCGCATGCGGTTGCCGGCGTAGTTCGGCCCCGGGTTGCCGGCGCTGTCATAGGTCGGGAAGTCGCGCAGCCGCGCGTCCTGCCAGGTGTAGTGGGCGTAACCCGACCAGGCCGCCGACAGCCGCGCGCGCAGCAGCGTCTCCAGCCCGCGCACGCGCGAGCTGGCATTGGTGAAGATGAAGCTGTCGGGCCCGGTGCGAAACGATCGCTGGCCGTCGGTCTTGTCGGCCTGGAACAGCGCCACCTGGTAGCTCCAGCGGTCGTCGAGCGCGCGGCCCTTGGCGCCGATCTCGAGGCTGCGCGTGACTTCCGGGCGCAGCAGCGCCGGCACGACGACACCCGAGCGCGTGTTCAGCGCCACGGCCTGCGGCCGGAAGCCTTCGGCCCAGTTGGCGAACAGCGCGTTCTCGCTCGCCGCCGAGGCCGCGTAGCGCCAGTCGGCGCCCAGCCGCGGGCTGGTGCGGCTGGCCTCCTGGCCCGCCTGCACGGCGGTGCCGCTGCGCTGCAGCGTCTGCTCGAAGCGGTCGTGGCGCAGGCCGGCGCTGAGGCTCAGCGCGCCGATGTCGATGCGGTCCTGCAGGTACAGGCTGCGCACGCGCTGGTCGAAGCGCGAGTCGGTCACCGGGCCGCGGATGCCGCGCGGATCGCTGCCGACGTTGCTGACCGGCGTGTCGTAGTCGGGGCCGCGATAGGTCGGTGCGCCGCTGAACGACGGCGAGGCCTGGTCCTGCCAGCCGGACTCGAGGTTCAGCCCGAGCTGCAGCGCGTGCCGTGTCACACCGAGTTCGGCCTTGGCGTTCAGCGTGAACTCGTGGAACAGCCCGCGGTCCTGGGTGTCGGTCTCCGACCAGCCCTTGGTGACGGCGGCCGGCGGCGGCACGATGGTGATGCCGCCCTGGAACAGGCGGTCGTAGCGCGCCATGCTGCTCAGGTGCTCGAAGCTGATCGCCGGCGTCAGCCGCACGCGGTTGCGCCAGGCCAGGCTCAGGTACTCGCCGTCGACGTGCGCGCCGGGGATGCCGTAGTTGTCCTCCGGGGCTATGCCGAACATCGGATGGCCGTCCTTCAGCGGCACGATCGAGCCGCGTTTGGCGTTCACCTGGCTGGAAAAGAGCTGCACGCTGCTGGCCCAGTCGCGGGTCATCGCCAGCTCGCCGCCGACGCTGGCCGTGGCCTGGTCGCGCGGCGTGCCGTCCTGGAAGCCGTCGACGCGGCTGTAGGCGGCGCCCACCGACAGATGGCCGCGTTCGCCGTCCCAGCGCTGGCGCAGGCCGAGGTCGCGGCGGCCGAAGCTGCCCAGCGTCGCGCGCGCGCTGCCGCCTTCGGCCTCGGGTTCGATGAACATCTGCACGACGCCGCCGATCGCGTTGCGGCCGTACAGCGCCGAAGCCGGGCCCTTGATGAACTCGATGCGTTCCAGCAGGTCGGGCGCGACCAAGGTCAGGTCGGCGTTGCCCTGCAGCAGGCGCAGCGGCACGCCGTCGATCAGCACCAGCACGTCCTGGGTGTCGCGCAGGCCGCGGGTCTCGAACCGCGTGAAGTAGTTGCCCTGGGTGCCGTGCTGCAGCCCGGGCACCGCGCGCAGTGCGTCTTCCAGCGTGCGCGCGCCGACGGCGTCCATCTCGTCGCGGCCGACGGCGTAGGTGCTGAACGGCAGATCCAGCGGGTCTTCGGCGACGCGTGTCGCGGTGACGACGCGGCGCTCGGCGGTGATCTGCACCGTCTCGACGGCCTCGCTCTGGGCCTGGGCGGCGGCCGGCAGCAGCAGCGCCAGCACGGCAGGGCGCCAGTGGCGCGACGGTGATCTTTCCTGTGGCTTCATCTTCATCGTCTCTTCTTCTGGAGGGAGGGAAACAGGGTCAGTCGCGGTGCCAGAGCAGCACCGCGCTGCGTTTGGCGCAGCCCAGGCGCAGGCCGCGGCGGCCGGGCCGCGCCGAGGCGGCGACCTGGGCCAGCACCTGCGGCCGGCGGTCGTCGCCGGGCGGCAGACGCAGGCGCTCGATGACGTGCGCCTGGGCCGCGGCAAGCGACTCGAAACACACCTCGTAGCGCCAGTCGGCGAAGTGCAGCGCCTGCGGCGCGCGTGTGGGGCCCAGTGCGGCGAGCACACGTTCGACGACCGGGCGCGTGTCGGCGCCGTGCAGTTCGGGCGTCAGCACGCCGGCCAGGCAGAACGTCGCCGGCCCGGCCTGCGCCGGCACGACCCAGGCCATGCAGCGGCGCCAGCGTGTGGCCATCGCGTCGTGGAAGGCGGCGGGTTCACGCTGCGCCGGCGGCAGGTGCGCGGCCAGCAGCGTGTCGGCGGCGACGGCGGGCTCGAGCTGCGTCCAGTCGACGGGCGACAGCTCCAGGCGGATGCCGCGCACGGCCAGCGCCGGTCGCCGCGCGAGCAGCCGGCGCTGCATCTCGGGCTGTGGTTCGACGGCGTGCCAGCGCGCGCCGGGCGCGAGCATGCGGCGGCTGAGCACGCCGCTGCCGGCACCGATGTCGAGCAGATCGGGCAGCGAGCGCGGCAGCAGCGGCAGCACGGCGCGGGCGTAACCCGAGCGCACGATGGTGTGCGCGTAGAACGCGGCTTCGGCCTCGCCCCAGGCGCAGGGCGTGGCGGCGTCGGGCCGGAGTTCCGGCGCGTTGGAAGACATGGGAATACCGGCGTACGCGCCCTGGCCGCTTCCCCGCAGCCTGGCGCCTTACGGCCTGCCGCTCGCGCGGCACGCCACCTCGTTGGCCGGTATCCGGGCTGGCGGAGACGACCCGTGTGTCCTTCCCAGGAGACGACTCCCAGTGGCTTCGACACGAGCTGGGGCCTGTGAGGCCCCGTCCGCTTACCGTTGCGGGGGCAGCTCAGGTTGGGGGCACGAGGCCCCTCCCTGATTCCCGTTGAACTGCATCCACCGGAGGGTGGGCGCGAGCACCAACGGCCGGCATCATAACCAGCGCCGCCGGCGGCCCCGCCGCGAGACCTGACCTGTATCATGCGCCGCGTTGGTGCTCGCCGAGGCTCTCCGCCGAGGCAGTTCAACGGGAATCAGGAAGGGCGAGGCCGTCACGGCGCGAGCCCCAACCTGAGCTGCCCCCGCAACGGTAAGCGGACGGAAAGACGGCTTCGTGCCGGCTCTTCCGGCCCGTGACACGGCCACTGGGACGGCGGCGCGCCAGCGTCGCCACCGGGAAGGCGTCACGGACAGGTCCGCCAGCCCGGATACCGGCCAACGAGGTGGCGTGCCCGCGCGAGCGGCGCGCCGTGTAGCGCCAGCCGCGGGGAAGCGGCCAGGCGCGTCGAACCCGTCTCACGTTTTCCGAGCCGTCCCTTCCCAGCGCGTGCCGTGTCGCCGCGCCCGAGCCGTCGTGCGGCGGCGGGCCGCCGTCGTCGCGCCGTCTCGACCCAGGAGCACCCGATGCACATCGAACCCGGCGTCCTCGCCCAGACCAAGATCCTCGCCGCCAACGTCGCCGCCGGCGGCGTGCTGCTGGCGCACCTGCCGGCACTCGCCAAGCGCCCGGCGCTGTGGCTGCGCACGGCGCTCGCGGCGGTGTTCTTCTCGCTGTTCATGCAGTCCTTCCACATGGCCGTCGGCCCGTCGGAGCTGCACTTCATCGGCGCGATGCCGATCTACCTGCTGCTGGGCTATCTGCCGACGCTGTTCGGCTTCGCGCTCGGCCTGCTGCTGCAAGGCCTGCTGTTCGAGCCGCAGGATCTGGTGCACCTGGCGGTGAACACGCTGTCGCTGGTCGTGCCGCTCACCGCGGTTCACTTCGGCATCGGCCGCCGCCTGTCGGCCGCGCAGGTCAGCGAGGCGCGTGTCGCCACCGTGCTGCGCCTGGACGCGGCCTACTACGCCGGCGTCACGGCGATGGTCGGCTTCTGGCTGGCCATCGGCCAGGAAGCGACGCCGCTGGCCGACTGGGCGCGTTTCGCTTCGTCCTACCTCGTGCTGGTGGCGCTGGAGCCGGTGTTCACGCTGCTGATCGTGCGCGCCGTGCGCCGCTGGCGCGAAGCCGGCTGGGCGCGCGCCTGCCTGGACGAGCGGCTCACCGCCGCCGCCTGACGGGCCGCCGCCATGCAGATCGAAACGCCCCCGTTCGATCGCGACAAACCGCGCCCTCAGGGCGAACGCCGGGGGCTGGTGATCGTGCACACCGGGCCGGGCAAGGGCAAAAGCACCGCCGCCTTCGGCCTGGCGCTGCGCGCCCACGGCCGCGGCAAGGCGGTGAAGGTCTACCAGTTCATGAAGGTGCCCTCGGCACGGTTCGGCGAGCACCGGCTGTTCGAGCAGCTGGGCATCCCGATCGAAGGCCTGGGCGACGGCTTCAGCTGGAAGAGCCGCGACCTCGGCCACTCCGCCGAGCTGGCGCTGGCCGGCTGGCAGCGTGTGCGCGACACGGTGCTGTCGGGCGCGCACTTTCTCGTCGTGCTCGACGAGGTGATGGCGCCGCTGCGCTACGGCTGGATCCCGCTGGACGAGTTGCTGGCCTGCCTGCGCGCGCGCCCGCCGCAGGTCCACGTGCTGCTGACCGGGCGCGGCGCGCCGCCGGAGCTGATCGAGGCCGCCGACACGGTCACCGAGATGACGAAGCTGAAACACCACTACGACGCCGGCGTGCCCGCGCAGCGCGGCATCGAGGACTGAGAACCCATGCACAAGATTCCCGCGACCATCGTCACCGGCTTCCTCGGCGCCGGCAAGACGACGCTGCTGCGCCACCTGCTGACGAACGCCGGCGGCCGCCGCATCGCCGTCATCGTCAACGAGTTCGGCGAACTCGGCATCGACGGCGAGCTGCTGCGCGGCTGCGGCATCGGCTGCGACGAAGCGGGCCGCGACGACGGCAACCTCGTCGAGCTCGCCAACGGCTGCCTGTGCTGCACCGTGCAGGAGGAGTTCGCGCCGGTGATGGAGCGCCTGGCCGAGCGCCGCGAGCGCATCGACCATCTCGTCATCGAGACCTCGGGCCTGGCGCTGCCCAAGCCGCTGGTGCAGGCCTTCCAGTGGCCGACGCTGCGCCACGCGTTCACGGTCGACGCCGTCGTCACCGTCGTCGACGCGCCGGCGGTGGCCGAAGGCCGTTTCGCCGACGACCCGCAGGCCGTCGACGTCCAGCGCCGCGCCGACGACAACCTCGACCACGAGTCGCCGCTGGCCGAGCTGTTCGAGGACCAGCTCGCCACCGCCGACCTCGTCGTGCTGAACAAGACCGACGCGCTCGACGCCGCGACGCTGGCCGCCGTCGAGGCCCAGGTGCGCGCCGGTGCGCCGGCGGCCGTCAAGCTGCTCGCCGCGCAGCACGGCCGCCTGGCGCCCGACGTGCTGCTGGGCCTGGGCCGCGCCGTCGAGGACGCGATCGACGGCCGCCACACGCACCACGACGCAGAAGAGGACCACGACCACGACGAGTTCGACTCGGTCGCGCTGACGGTCGAGGTGAGCGACCGCGAGCGCCTGCTGCAGGCGTTGGCCGCGCTCGTCGCACGCCACGAGATCTACCGCGCCAAGGGCTTCGTCGCGCTGCCCGGCGCGGCGATGCGCCTCGTCGTGCAAGGCGTCGGCGCGCGCCTGGACAGCCACTTCGACCGTGCCTGGCGCGCGGGCGAGGCACGTGTCTCGCGCCTGGTGCTGATCGGCGCCGAGCTCGACGCCGCCGTGCTGCAGGCCGAGCTGCAGCAGGCGCTGGCCGCCGGCTGATGCACCTGCTGTCGACACGCGCCGCCGGCCTCGTCGACGACGAGGGCCGCGGCGTCGTGCGCCTGGCGCAGACGCCGGGCGAGATCGTCGTGCTCAGCGCCGCCGACAGCACGCTGGCGCTGCTGGCCGACACCGCCGCGGCGCTGCCGGCCGGCTTTCCGAGCATCCGCCTGGCCAACCTGATGGCGCTGCGCCAGCCGGCGTCGGTGGACCTCTACGTCGACGAGGTGCTGCAGCACGCGCGTGCGGTCGTCGTCGACCACCTCGGCAACGCAGCCGACTGGGCCTACCTCGTCGAGCAGGCCGGGCGCACCGCGCGCCGGCGCGGCCAGTGGCTGGCGCTGTTCTCGGGCGACTTCGGCGAAGACCCGCAGCTGCTCGCACGCTCGACGGCCGCGGCCGACGACTGCCGCCTGCTCTGGCGCTGCCTGCGCGACGGCGGGCCGGCGCAGGCCGAGGCCTTCTTCGCGCTGATCGCGCACGCCGCCTTCGGCCGCGGCGAACGCCCTTCGCCGCCCGAGCCGCTGCCCTGCGCGCTGCCTTACGTGCCGCGCGACGCCGCCGCCTGGCCGGCGCGCCCGGCCGGTGCGCCGGTGGCGCTGCTGGTTTTCTACCGGGCGCATCTGCAGTCGGGCAACACGGCGGTCTTCGACGCCCAGCTCGCGGCGCTGGCCGCCGCCGGGCTGGAGCCGCTGGCGCTGGCCGTCGACACGCTGAAGAACCCCGAGAGCCTGGCGCTGCTGCGCACGCTGGCGGCGCGCCACGCGGTCGACGTCGTGCTCAACGCGACGGCGTTCGCGCTCGGCGGCGCCGGTGCCGGTTTCGAGCCGCTGGCCGGCGACGCGCCGGTGCTGCAGCTCTTGCTGGCCGGCAGCACCCGCGAAGGCTGGGCCGAAGACCCGCACGGCCTGGCGCCACGCGACCTGGCGATGCAGGTCGTGCTGCCCGAGGTCGACGGCCGCATCGCCACGCGCGCGATCAGCTTCAAAGGCGTGGCCTGGCGCTGCGAGCGCACCGAGATCGACGTCGTGCGCTACCAGCCCGAACCCGAGCGCATGGCCTTCGTCGCCGAGCTGGCACGGCGCTGGTGCCGGCTGCGCCACGTGCCGCCGGCCGAACAGCGCCTGGCGCTGGTGCTGGCCAACTACCCGAACGACGACGCGCGCCTGGCCAACGGCGTCGGCCTGGATACGCCGGCCTCGACGCTGCTGATCCTGCAGGCGCTGCACGACGCGGGCTACGCCGTCGGCGCCTTGCCGCCCGACAGCGAGGCGCTGATGCACACGCTGGCCGCCGGCGTCACCAACGACACCGAGGCCAACGACGCGCGCCCGGCGCTGCAAAGCCTGGCGCTGGCCGACTACCGCGCCGAGTTCGAGCGCCTGCCGGCCGTCTGCCGCGACGCCGTGCTCGCGCTCTGGGGCGCGCCCGAGGCCGACCCGATGATGCGTGCCGGGCGCTTCATGATCCCGGGGCTGCGCCTGGGGCGCGTCTTCGTCGGCATCCAGCCGGCGCGTTCGCGCGGGCCCGACCTGCTGGCGCGTTATCACGACGCCGACCTCGTGCCGCCGCACGCCTATCTGGCGTTCTATTTCTGGCTGCGCCGCCACTGGGCGGCCGACGCCGTCGTGCACGTCGGCAAACACGGCAACCTGGAGTGGCTGCCGGGCAAGAGCGTCGCGCTCGGCGAAGCCTGCTGGCCCGACCTGCTGCTCGGGCCGATGCCGCACCTGTACCCGTTCATCGTCAACGACCCCGGCGAAGGCTGCCAGGCCAAACGCCGCACGCAGGCGGTCATCGTCGACCACCTGATGCCGCCGCTGACGCGTGCCGAGTCCTACGGCGCGCTGCTCGACATCGAACGCACGATGGACGAGTACTACGAGGCGCTGGCGCTGGACCCGCCACGCGCGCGCCGGCTGCGCCAGGTGCTGCTCGGCCAGGTGATCGGCGCCGGGCTGCACCGTGAACTGGGCTTCGACGCGCCCGAAGACGACACCCAGCGCGAGGCCCTGCTGCGCCGCCTCGACGCCTTCCTCTGCGAGCTGAAGGAAGCGCAGATCCGCGACGGCCTGCACGTCTTCGGCCGCTCGCCCGAAGGCCGGGCGCGGCGCGACACGCTGCGTGCGCTGGCGCGTTTCGAGCGCGGCGCGGCGCCGGGCGACGCCAGCCTGCTGCGTGCGCTGGCCGCCGACCTGGCGCTGGATTTCGACCCGCTGGCGCCCGACTGGGCCCGGCCCTGGGACGGCCCGCGCCCGGCGCTGCTGCTGTCGCTGGCCGACACGCCCTGGCGCCACGCCGGCCACACACGCGAGCGCCTGGAGCTGCTGGCCGAACGCCTGCTGGAGGCGCACGCGCTGCAGCCCGACGCACCGGCCGCCGACGCCGCCGCCTGGCCGCAGACGGCGCCGGTGCTGGCCGCGCTGCGCGACGTGCTGGCGCCGCGGCTGGACGCCTGCGGCGCCGAGGAAATGCGCCAACTGCTGCGTGGCCTGGGCGGCCGCGTCGTGCCGCCCGGCCCCAGCGGCGCGCCCTCGCGCGGCCGCGCCGACACCTTGCCGACCGGGCGCAACTTCTACGCCGTCGACACACGCGCGGTGCCCACCGTCGCCGCCTGGACCACCGGGCGCGCCGCCGCCGAGCGCCTGGTCGAACGCCATCTGCAGGACCACGGCGCGCTGCCGGCCACGGTCGGCCTGTCGGTCTGGGGCACGAGCACGATGCGCTCGGGCGGCGAAGACCTGGCCCAGGCGCTGGCGCTGCTGGGCGCGCGGCCGAAATGGGCCGCCGGCAGCGGCCGCGTGCTCGACGTCGAGCTGCTGCCGGTGGCGGTGCTCGGCCGGCCGCGCATCGACGTCACGCTGCGCGTCTCGGGTTTCTTCCGCGACGCCTTCCCGAACCTGATCGAGCTCTTCGACGCCGCGGTGCGTGCCGTCGCCGCGGTGCCGGCCGAAGACGAGAGCGACGACGAGAACCCGGTGCGCGCGCGTGTGCAGCGCGAGGCGCGGGCCGCCCAGCAGGCAGGGCTGGACGCCGAAGCCGCGCTGCGCCAGGCCAGCGGGCGTGTCTTCGGCCCGCGCCCCGGCGGCTACGGCGCCGGGCTGCAGGAGCTGATTGCCGGCCGGCGCTGGCAGGGCCGTGGCGACCTGGCCGAGGCCTATCTGCGCGCCGGCGCCTACGCCTACGGCGGCGGCCGCGACGGCGAGGCGGCGCGTGCCGCGCTCGAGACCCGGCTGCGCGGCCTGGACCTGGTGGCGCACAACCAGGACAACCACGAGCACGACCTGCTCGACTCCGACGACTACTACCAGTTCCAGGGCGGCATGGCGGCCGCCGTCGAGGCGCTGCGCGGCAGCGCGCCGGCGCTTTACCACGGCGACCTCAGCGTGCCCGGCGCGCCGCGGGTGCGGCCGCTGCGCGAGGAGATCGCGCGTGTGCTGCGCGCCCGCGCGGTGAACCCGAAGTGGCTCGAAGGCATCCGCCGCCACGGCTACAAGGGCGCGTTCGAGATCGCGGCGACGGTGGACTTCCTGTTCGCCTTCTCGGCCACCACCGGGCTGGTCGAGGACCACCAGTACGCCTTGGTCGCCGACGCCTATCTGCACGACGAGACGACACGCGAGTTCCTGCTGCGCCACAACCCCGAGGCGCTGCGCGCCGTCGGCGAGCGCCTGCTGGAAGCGATGCAGCGTGGCCTGTGGCGCGAGCCCGGGGCCGAACGCGAGCGCATCGCCGCGCACCTGCTGGCGCTGGAGCAGCGCCTGGAAGACAACGCATGACCGCCCCATCCGAACTCCCCGCCTACCCGTTCAGCGCCCTCGTCGGCCAGCCGCGGCTGCAGCAGGCGCTGCTGCTGGCCGCCGTCGACGAAAGCCTGGGCGGCGTGCTGATCAGCGGCCCGCGCGGCACCGCCAAGTCGACCGCGGCACGCGCGCTGGCGGCGCTGCTGCCGGGCGCGCCCTTCGTCACGCTGCCGCTGGCGGCCAGCCTGGAGCAGTTGGTCGGCACGCTGGACGTCGAGGACGCGCTGCGCGACGGCCGGCTGCGTTTCAAACCCGGCCTGCTGGCGCGTGCCCACGGCGGCGTGCTCTACGTCGACGAGGTCAACCTGCTGCCCGACGCGCTGGTCGACGCGCTGCTCGACGCCGCCGCCAGCGGCGTGCACACGGTCGAGCGCGACGGCATCTCCGAGCGCCACGCCTCGCGTTTCGTGCTCGTCGGCACGATGAACCCCGAGGAAGGCGAGCTGCGGCCGCAGTTGCTGGACCGCTTCGGCCTGTCGGTGACGATCGCCAACCCGGCCGACGTCGGCGCGCGCCAGGCGATCCTGCGCGCCCGCCTGGCGTTCGACCGCGACCCGCAGCGTGTACAGGCCGAACACGCCGCGCGCGACGCCGCGCTGGCGCGGGCGATCGCCGCCGCGCGCGCGCGGCTGGATGCGGTCGAGCTCGGCGACGCCGCGCTGGCGCGCGCCGCCGACCTGGCGCACGCCGCCGGCGTCGACGGCCTGCGCGCCGACCTCGTGATGCTGCGTGCCGCACGTGCGCTGGCGGCGCTGGACGGCCGCGACGCCGTGCGTGTCCAGGATGTCGACGCCGTCGCCGACGACGCGCTGGTGCACCGCCGCCGCACGCCGGCACCGCCGCCGGCCGCGCGCCCGGAACCGCCGCCACAGCCGCCTGCGCCGGACAACGCCGGCGACGGCGACTGGGGCGCGCTGCCGCCGCAGCCGGCGGGTTTCGAGCCGGCCTCGCTGCCCGGCGCCTGGCGCCCAAAAGCCTAGGCCGCCGCGGCCCGGGCCGGCACGCCGGCCTGCCGCGGTGGCCGCTTCCCGCGCCCGGCGGCCGCCTGGCCGGCGCCGCGGCCACGAGCGGCGGTGCACCCGACTGGGTGCGCACGCTGGTCGCCAAAGGCCCGCAGCCGCTGGCCCCCGCGCATCTGCGCCGGCGTGCCGCCGCCGCGCCGCCGCCGCGCTGCCACCTGGTGCTGCTCGACAGCTCGGGCTCGATGCGCCGCGGCGGCCGGCTGGCGCGCGCCAAAGGTGTCGCCGCCTGGCTGGTGGCGCAGGCCGCACGCCACGGCGATCAGCTCGGTCTGCTGGCTTTCGGCGGCGCCGGGCTGCAGTGGCTGATCACTCCCGGCCCGGCGCGGCGTGCCGCCGCCGTGCGCCTGCCGCCGCTGGGCGGCGGTGGTGGCACGCCGCTGGCGCAGGCGCTGGCGGCCTCCGAGCCGGTGCTGCAGCGCCATCCCGGCGCCTGGCTCTGGCTGCTGAGCGACGGCCGCTGCCCGGGCGAGCCGCCGGCGCCGCGTGCCGCGGCCCAGGTCGTCGTCGTCGACCACGACGACGGCCCGGTGGCCATCGGCCGCTGCGCCGCCTGGGCCGAACGCTGGGGCGCGCGCTGCGTGCCGGCCCACCAGATCCAAGGAGAACGACGATGAGCGCCACCACCGAACTGCTGGTCTGCCACACCTGCCGCCCGCCGGGCGCGCCGCGTGACGGTGTCGCCGCCGGCCAGCAACTGCTGGATGCCGTGCAGGCGCTGGCCGCCCAGACACCGGATGCGCCGCGTGTGCGCGCCGTCGCCTGCCTGTCGGCCTGCGGCCGCGGCTGCAGTGCCGCGCTGCAGGCGCCGGGCAAGACCAGCTACGTCTTCGGCGACCTGCAGGCCGACGCGGCCAGCGCCGCCGACCTGCTGGCCGCCGCGGCGCGCCACCAGGCGTTGCCCGACGGGCAGATCCCGTGGCGCGAGCGTCCGGAGTCGCTGCGCCGGGGCACGCTGGCGCGGCTGCCGCCGCCGGCCTGAGCTGCAGGCCGCGGGCCGGCGCCGCGTGATCCGGGATCGATGCCGGCCCGGCTCAAGAAGAAAGGGGCACCGAGGTGCCCCTTTGCCTTCTGCTGCGCCGTTCAGCTCTTGCGGCGGCGCGCCGAGAAGCCCGCGGCGCCCAGCGCCGCCAGCGCCAGCGCCAGCGTCGTCGGCTCCGGCACGTCGTTGGGGTCGACGACGTCGAGGTTGGCGTCGAACCAGATGTACTTGTTGTTCAGCGCCCGGAACAGGCCGGCCTGCGTCGAGCCCTGCAGCACCTCGGCGTTGCCCTGGCCGTCGCCGAAGCCCACCGCCGCGACCTGGCTGGTGTCGGTGACTTCCCAGAGCATCTGCTCGTAGAAGAAGCCGATCTTGCCTTCGCCGACGGGGACCGCGAACGCGTCCGAGCGCAGCACGAGCTGGAACGAGTTCAGCAGGTCGTCTCTGCCGGCGAAGCGGCCGACGTTGTCCCAGGTGACCACCAGCTCGTTGGCCGAGAGCTTGTAGTGCACGACGCCGGAGTTCTCGCCGCGCGTGTCGACGTCGCCGAAGTACGGCGAGATCACCGGCGCGTTGGCCCCGGTCGGCCCGCTCGGGACGTAGGCCGAGATGCCGCCGCCGAAGCTGACGTTGCCGTTGTTGTTGATGTACAGGCTGTTGTACGTCGTGCCGAAGAAGCTGAAGTCGAAGCCCAGGTTCAGCTGCATGAAGCCGTCGTCGTTGCGGCCGTCGGCCTGGCCGACGTTGGCCGCGCTGCCGCCGCCGGTGGTGACGATGTTGGCGCCGAGGGCATCGGTGTAGTAGCCGCCCGGGGTGTAGACGCCCGGCGAGGCGTTCAGCGCCGACTGCGGGATCGTGACGGTCGCGGCACCGGCGGACGCCATCGCCAGACCTGCCGCTGCCGCGAGCGCCAGGGTTCGGAGACTCGTGTTCATCTTGACCTTTCTCAGGTGTGGTGTGGTCCAGATCCGGCTCGTGCCGGGCAACCCGGGCGTCTGCAAAGTGCGGGCCAGTGTCACAACCCTTTGTCAGTCAATGAGTTATGAGCGGGCGTGTGGCCAACGCGGAACTTCTGTAAGGCCGGCCGACAGCCCGCGTGGGCGCTCCGATCGCGGGCGGAATGCCAGCGAATTCACTCTTTTCCCCGCGGTCGGCGCCGGGCGGCCTCAAGAAGATCGGGGGCGATGCCGAACTTGAACGCAGTTTCCGTCGCGCGCTGGCGCGGCTCGACCCGCATTGCAGGAGCCCGCGTTGAATCCCTTCTCGTCATTCCGCTCGAAGATCGTCGGCCTGATCGTGCTCGCCGTCGCCGGCATGGGCCTGCTGTCGGCGCTGTCGTTCTGGCAGCTGCGCAACCAGTTGATCGAGGGGCGGCGGGGCGAGCTGGTGGCGGCGGTGCAGTCGGCCTACACCATCGTCGACGCCTACCGGGCCAAGGCCGAGGCCGGCAAGATGAGCGTCGACGAAGCCCAGAAGGCGGCCGTCGACGCGCTGCGCGACTCGCGTTTCGGCCCCGACGGCAAGGACTACTTCTACATCTGGACGCTGGACTCGGTGAACGTGCTCGTGCCGAGCAAGCCGGAATGGGCCGGCCAGCGCATGGTCGGCAAGGTGCTCGACGCCAACGGCGTCGACGTCATCGGCGCGATGATCGCCAGCCTCAAGGCCAGCCCCGACGGCAGGACCTTCGTCGAGGTGATGTTCCCCAAGCCCGGCGAGACCGTGCCGCAGGCCAAGCTGCAGTACGTGCAGCGTGTGCCGGGCTGGGACTGGATGGTCGGCTCGGGGCTGTACATGGACGGCATCGCGGCGCAGGTGCGTGCCGCGGCGCTGAAGGCGCTGGCGCTGGCCGGCTCGCTGATCCTGCTGCTCGGTGCCGCGGGCTTCTGGATCGCGCGTGTCGTGCTGCGCCAGATCGGCGGCGAGCCCGAACAGGCGATGGCGGCGATGAAGGCCGTCGCCGCCGGCGACCTGACGGTGGCCGTGCACGCCGCCCATCCGGACAGCCTGCTGGCCGAGCTCGACGCCACCGTCAAGTCGCTGCGCTCGACGATCGCCAGCGTGCGCGGTTCGATCGACAGCATCTCCACGGCCTCCTCGCAGATCGCCGTCGGCAGCGCCGACCTGTCGGCGCGCACCGAGCAGACCGCGTCCAACCTGCAGCAGACGGCCTCGGCGATGGAGGAGCTGACCGGCACGGTGCAGAGCACCGCCCAGTCGGCGCGTCAGGCGCATGACCTGTCCGAGCAGGCGGCGTCGTCGGCGGTCAGCGGCAGCCAGGCCGTCGGCAAGGTCGTCGAGACGATGGGCGCGATCAACGACAGCTCGCGCCGCATCACCGAGATCATCAATGTCATCGACGGCATCGCCTTCCAGACCAACATCCTGGCGCTGAACGCCGCCGTCGAGGCGGCGCGCGCCGGCGAGCAGGGGCGCGGTTTCGCGGTCGTGGCCGGCGAGGTGCGCACGCTGGCGCAGCGCAGCGCCCAGGCGGCCAAGGAGATCAAGTCGCTGATCCAGGAGTCGGTCGAACGGGTCGACGCCGGCAGCGCGCTGGTGACCAGCGCCGGCGACGCGATGGCCGCGCTGGAGCAGAGCGTGGCGCGCGTGTCGACGACGATCTCCGAGATCACCGGCGCCGCGCACGAGCAGTCCACCGGCATCGGCGAGGTCAACAAGGCGGTCGCCGAACTCGACCGCGCGACGCAGCAGAATGCCGCGCTCGTCGAGGAGTCCGGCGCCGCCGCCGAGAGCCTGAAGGAACAGGCGCGCCGCCTGCGCGAGGCGGTCGAGGTCTTCCGGATCTGAGCGGGCGCCCGGCCGTCAGCGCTTGACGGCCAGCGCCTGACCGGCGACGACCAGGGTCACACGCGCACAGCTCGCGGCCACCGCCTGGTGCAACTGGCCCAAGGCGTCGAGCCAGCGCCGTGTCGCGGCGTCGGCCGGCACCGGGCCCAGGCCGGTCTCGTTGCTGACCAGCACCACCGGGCCGGGCGCGGCGCGCAGCGCCGTGCACAGCTCGCGGCAGGCGGCGTCGAAACCGGCGTCGTCCAGCGCCGGCGCGTCCAGGCCGACGATCGTCGGCCACAGCGAATTGGTCAGCCACAGCGTCAGGCAGTCGATGACCAGCATCCGCTGCGGCGCCGAGTGCGCGGCGATCACCGCCGCCAGCGCCAGCGGCTCCTCGATGCAGCCGGCGCGCGCCAGCGTCGCGGCGCGGTCGGCGCGGTGGCGCTCGATGCGCCTGCGCATCTCGTCGTCGCTGACGGTGGCGGTGGCGACGATGACGGCCTCGTGGCCCGGCGTGGCCAGCCAGTCTGCGGCCAGTTGCTCGGCGCGGCGCGTCTTGCCGCTGCGCTGGCCGCCGAGGATCAGTTCGTGTCCGGGATGCAAGGTTCTGGCGTCGGGCAAGGGCCGGCGATCATACGAGCCCCTTGTCAGGCAAGGCGGCGCGGTGCTGGTTAGCATGACGTTCCACGACGGAGCCCGCGCGATGCAGCCCAAGGACACGACGACCAACGAAGCCTACAAGGGCTTCACGAACAGCGACTGCCCGTTCTACCCCTGCCACCCGGGTGTCAAGCGCGAGTTCAACTGCCTGTTCTGCTACTGCCCGCTGAGCGCGCTGGAGTGCCCCGGCAACTACCAGGTCTTCGTCAGCGCCAATGGCGTCAAGCGCAAGGACTGCTCGGCCTGCACGCTGCCGCACGACGGCTACCGCCAGTCCTGGAACTTCATCCAGAAGTGGCTGGAGCGCCCGGTGCACTGGCGCGGCCTGCCGCAGACGCGGCGCTACCCGCAGCAGCCCGAAGACGCGCTGCCCGACGAGACGACCGGCGCCTGATTCAGCGCGCCAGCGCCAGCAGCGCGTCCAGATCGAGGTCGGCTTCGAGCTGGGCCGCGTAGGCGTCGAGCAGGGCCTCGACACGGGCGTCGTAGTCGACGCCGCCGGTGACGCCCAAGGCCGCCAGCCAGCGCCGGCGCCAGCCGTCGGCGGCGAACAGGCCGTGCAGATAGCTGCCGGCGACCCGGCCGTCGGCCGACTGTGCGCCTTCGGCGCGGCCGTCCAGCCGCAGCCAGGGGCGTGACAGCGCCGCGCCCTCGCTGCGGCCCATGTGCATCTCGTAGCCGCGCACGCGCTCGCCGCTGGCGGTGTCCAGCGCGTCGACGTCGAGCAGGCGCTTGGCCGGCGTGATCGTCGTCTCCAGGTCCAGCAGCCCCAGCCCGGGCGTCGAGCCGGGTTCGCCTTCCAGGCCCTCGGGGTCGTGCACCACGTGGCCCAGCATCTGCAAGCCGGCGCACAGGCCGACGACGTGGCCGCCGTGGCGCACGTGGGCGTGCAGGTCGTGCGTCCAGCCCTGGGCGTGCACGAAGGCGAGGTCGGCGCGTGTCGACTTGGAGCCGGCGATGACGACGACCTGCGCCTCGCGCGGAATCGGCTCGCCCGGCTGCACCCAGCGCAGCGTGACGCCGGGCTCGGCGGCCAGCGGGTCCAGGTCGTCGGCGTTGGCCAGGCGCGGCGTGCGCAGCACGGCGACGACGAGGCCGCCGCCGCCGCGGCGGCGGGCCGCGGCGTCCAGCGCCAGCGAATCTTCCTGCGGCAGCCGCGCGGCACCGTCGAACCAGCGCACCAGGCCGCGCACCGGCCAGCCGGTGGCGGCCTCGATCTGCGCCGCGGCCGGTGCGAACACCGCCGGGTCGCCGCGGAACTTGTTGACCAGCACGCCGGCCACCCGCGCACGTTCGCTCGCCGACCACAGCGTGTGGTGCCCGATCGCTGCAGCCGTGACGCCGCCGCGCGACTCGTCACCGAGCAGCAGCACCGGCAGGTCGGCGGCTTCGGCCAGGCCCATGTTGCTGATGTCCTGCGGCCTGAGATAAGCCTCGGCGCCGCAGCCGGCGCCTTCGATCAGCACCAGATCGGCCTGCTGCGACAGCCGCTCCAGGCTGTCGAGCACCGCCGGCAGCAGCCGCGGTTTCAGCGCCTGGTAACCCGCCGCCGGCCAGCGCCCGAGCACGCGCCCGCGCAGCACGACCTGGGCGTCGACGTCGCTGTCGGGTTTGAGCAGCACCGGGTTCTGGTGCACCGACCGCGGCACGCCGGCGGCGCGCGCCTGCAGCGCCTGGGCGCGGCCGATCTCGCCGCTGCCGCCGCCTTCGGCCTCGCCGGCGACGGCGGCGTTGTTGCTCATGTTCTGCGCCTTGAACGGCTGCACCACCAGGCCGCGGCGTGCATAGGCGCGCGCCAGCCCGGCGACGAGCAGGCTTTTTCCCACGTCCGAGCCGGTGCCCTGCACCATCAGCCGTCGCGCGCGCCGCGGCACGGCCGGCGCCGGGTCGAACGGCAGCGCGTCGTTCATCGCGCCAGCGCCAGCAGCGCGTCCAGATCCAGCGCGCGTTCGACGTGATCGGCCAGCGCGTTGAGCGTCGCCTCGACCTGGGCCTCGTAGTCCAGCGCCGAACGCTGGGCGCCGATGCGTTCGAGGAAGTGGCGGCGGAAAGCGTCGGCGGCGAACAGGCCGTGCACGTAGCTGCCCATCACGCGGCCGTCGGCCGAGACCGCGCCTTCGGGCGTGGTGCCGCCAGCGCCATCGTCCAGCTGCAGCCAGGGGCGCGCCAGGCCGTCGCCGGCGGTGCGGCCCATGTGCATCTCGTAGCCGCGCACGCGGCAGCCGCTGGCGCGGTCCAGGCGGTCGACCTCGACGAGGCGCTTGTCGGGCGTGATGACGGTCTCGACGTCGAGCAGGCCCAGGCCGGGCGTCTCGCCGGGCGCGCCTTCGAGGCCGTCGGGGTCGCGCACGACGCGGCCCAGCATCTGGAAGCCGGCGCACAGGCCGACGACCCGCCCGCCGCGGCGCACGTGGGCCAGGATGTCGGTGGCCCAGCCTTCGCGGTGCAGCGTCTCGAGGTCGGCCCGCGTCGTCTTGGAGCCGGGCAGCAGCACGAGGTCGGTGTCGGCCGGCAGCGCCTCGCCGGGCAGCAGCCAGTGCAGCGCGACGCCGGGCTCGGCGGCCAGCGGGTCGAGGTCGTCGAAGTTGGCGGTGCGGCCGAGCTGCGGCACGACGATCTTCACGCCGGCGCTGCCGCCGGGCAGCGCACGCTCCAGCGCCAGCGCGTCCTCGGCCGGCAGGCGTGTCGCGGCGTCGAACCACTCGACGACGCCCAGCAGCGGCCAGCCGGTGTGTTCGCTCATCACGCGGCAGGCCGGTTCGTAGAGCGAGAAGTGGCCGCGGAACTTGTTGACGACGTAGCCGACGATGCGCGCGCGTTCGGCCGGCGTGTGCAGCACGTGGGTGCCGACGACGGCGGCGATGGCGCCACCGCGGTCGTTGTCGGTGACCAGCACCACCGGCAGGTCGGCGTCCTCGGCCAGGCGCATGTTGGTGATGTCGCAGTGGCGCAGGTAGACCTCGGTGCCGGCGCCGGCGCCTTCGACGATCACGAGATCCGCCTCGGCGGCGACGCGGCGGTAGCTGTCCATCACCGCCGGCATCAGCAGCGGCTTGAGGTTGTGATAGTGGCGCGCCGGCCAGTTGCCCAGCGCGCGCCCGCGCAGCACGACCTGCGAGCCGACGCCGAACTGGGGCTTCAGCAGCACCGGGTTGTGGTGGATCGACGGCGGCACGCCGCAGGCGCGCGCCTGCAGCGCCTGGGCGCGGCCGATCTCGCCGCGCGGCAGGCTGCCGTCGGCGTTGGGCGGCAGGTCGGAGTCGGCGCTGACCGCCGCGTTGTTGCTCATGTTCTGCGCCTTGAACGGGCGCACGGCGAGGCCGCGGCGCGCGTAGGCGCGGCACAGGCCGGCGACGAGCAGGCTCTTGCCGACGTCGGACGCGGTGCCCTGCAGCATCAGCGCGCGGCCGCGCCGCGGCACGGCGGCGTCGAGCATCGGAACCTGGAGATCGGGCAGCGGCGGCGGGAGGTCGGGGACGGGCGTCACTTCGGCGGTCGGCGGGGCGCCACGGCGGCGCCGGGCGATTATCCCGGCGACCCGCCGACGTGCGGCGCGGTCGCCCGACCTGCTAGATTCGACCGTTTCCCCGCCCGCCGGGGACCGACTCCCCTCTCCCGCCGCATGTTCAAGAACGCCCTCGTCTACCGCATCGAACACTGGGACGCGCCCGATCTCGCCGAGATCGAGGACCGTCTGGCCGGCGCCCGCTTCCTGCCCTGCGGCGCCACCGACCCCGAGTCCTCGGGCTTCGTCGAGCCGCGCGGCGAGAACCACGGCGCGCTGGCCGAGAGCGTCGGCGGCCAGATCATCCTGAAGCTGCGTGCCGAGACCAAGGCCGTGCCGGGCGGCGTCGTCAAGGACGAACTCGAACGCCGGCTCGACGCCATCGAGCAGGAGACCGGCCGCCGCCCCAAGGGCAAACGCGCCAAGGAGCTGAAGGAGGAGATCGTGCGCGAGCTGCTGCCGCGCGCCTTCCCCAAGCGCTCGGCGACCATGGTCTGGATCGCGCCGAAGGCCGGGCTCGTCGTGCTCGGCGTCACCGGCGCGAAGAAGGCCGACGCCATCGTCACCCGCCTCGTCGAGCTGATGGGCGGGGGGTTCCGCCTCGGGCTGGCGCAGACCCAGCTCGCGCCGGCCACCGCGATGGCCGCCTGGCTGGCCGACAAGGAAGCGCCGGCCGGCTTCACGATCGACCGCGACTGTGAACTGAAGCAGCCCGACAGCGAGAAGGCCGCGGTGCGCTACGCGCGCCACACGCTGGAACTCGACGAGATCGGCGAGCACATCCGCGCCGGCAAGCTGCCGACGCAGCTGGCGCTGACCTGGCAGGGCCGGGTGTCCTTCGTGCTCGCGGAATCGATGGCCATCAAGCGCATCAAGCTGCTCGACGGCGTGCTCGAGCAGGCCGAGGCCCAGGCGCAACGTGAAGGCCGCGACTTCGACGGCGACGTCGCGCTGGTCACCGGCGAGCTGTCGCAACTGATCGCCGACCTGGCCGAGGCGCTGGGCGGCTGGCAGGAGCGCGGCGACGCCGCGCCGGCGCCGCTGCCGGTGCCCGCGGTGGCGCCCGGTGCCCCGGCCGCCGCGACGGCCAGCACGGACGCGCCCTGGGATTGAGCGCCGGCACGATGTTCGGCGCCCCGGTCGCGACGCTGCTGCTGCTCGTCATCGTCGTCGCCAGCGCGGTGGCGCTGAAGTGGCGCGAGGACTGGCTCGAACGCGGGCTGTTCCGCCCGTTCTGGGTGACACGCCGCGGCCAGTGGGGCACGGTCGTCAGCTCGGCCTTCCTGCACGCCGACTGGCCGCACCTGCTGTTCAACACGTTCACCTTCTGGGCGTTCGCGTTCATGCTGGAGCGGCGCATCGGCAGCGGCGCGTTCGCCACGCTGTACGCGGTGGGCATCGTCGCCAGCGCCTTCGGCACCTGGCTGCAGCACCGGCGCGAGCCGGCCTACCGCACGCTCGGCGCCTCGGGCGCCGTGCTGGCGGTGCTGTTCGCCTCGATCCTGTACTTCCCGAGCGGCTCGCTCTACGTCTTCCCGCTGCCGGTGCCGCTGCCCGCGCCGCTGTTCGCGCTGGGCTATCTGGCGTACACGATCTGGGCTTCGCGCCAGGACTTCGGCCGCGTCAACCACGACGCGCACCTGGGCGGCGCGGTCGCCGGGCTGGCCTTCGTCGCGATCACCGACCCGGCGGCACTCGCCGCGGCGGTGTCGACCTGGCTGTCCTGATCAGCGCTCGTACAGCCCCAGCGTGATCGCCTGGGCCGGCACGTTGCGGCCGCGGTCCTCGATCTCGTGCAGGCGGCGCTCGAGGTCGGCGTCGTCTTCGGCCGCCTCCAGGTAGTGTTCGTCGCGTTCGTGCTGCGATTCCAGGTCGGGCAGCAGGGCTTTCAGGATCTCGACAACGCTCATGGCTCCACAGGCCCGCTTTTGGCCGGCCCGCTCCGATGGTCTGGCGGCCAGTTTGACCTCGCTCAGGCCATGCCGGATTGTGATAAATCAGAGCCTCTTCCCGGGCGCAGCGCCGGGACCGTGAGCGTGTCACGCAGCGTGGCATTCTTCGTTCAAGTCCGGCTGGCGGCTGCCGAAATGGTGTCGATACCGCCCGTCGTGCCCGCCACGGCACGGCGCAACCGGCTTTGTCACCCACCGATGTCGCAAACGATCGCCGTCCATGACCTGCGGGTCGGCATGTACGTCCACCTCGATCTGGGGTGGATGTCGCATCCGTTCCCGCTGTCGAGCTTCCGCATCAGCTCGCCCGAGCAGATCGCGACGATCCGCTCGCTCGGCCTGAAGCGGCTGCGCTGGGTGCCCGAGCGCAGCGTGCTGGAGGGCGAGGAGGCGCCGGCCCCCGTGGCCGCCGAGGAGCGTGCCGAGGCGCCGTTCGAGACGCCCGAGCAGCGCGAGGCGCGCCGCCGCCGCGAGGCGCTGGCCGCGCAGCGCGCCGCCGCCCAGCAGTGCGAGCGCCAGTACCTCGAGGCCGGCCGCGCCTGGCGCGACGCGATGGACGCGGTGCCGCAGCGCCCGGAGCAGGCACGCACCGCGACCGAGTCGCTGACCGGCGCGCTGCTCGACAAGATGCTGATCGACGGCGAGATGTGCATCCGCCTGCTGAGCACCGGCGCGGGTGACCGCGCGACGGCGCATGCGCTCAACGTCGCGGTGATCTCGCTGCTGCTCGGCCGCTGCTTCGGCCTGCAGCGCGACGAGATGCTGGATCTGGGCGTCGGCGCGCTGATGCACGACGTCGGCAAGATCGACATCCCCGACCGCCTGCACCACCTCGACGACGGCTTCACCAGCGTCGAGCTCAACGCCTACCGCGACCACGTCGCGCGCGGCGTCGCCCAGGGCCGGCGCATGGCGCTGACTCCGGCGGCGCTGCTGGTGCTGGCCCAGCACCACGAGAACGCCGACGGCTCGGGTTTCCCGATGCGCCTGAGCGTCGAGCGCATGGCCACCGGCGCGCGCATCGTGTCGCTGGTCAACCGCTACGACAACCTGTGCAACCCGGCGCTGCTGGCGCGCGCGCTGACGCCGCACGAGGCCTTGTCGATCCTGTTCGCCCAGTCGCGCACCAAGTACGACCCGGCGATCCTCAACGCCTTCATCAAGATGATGGGCGTGTATCCGGCCGGCTCGGTGGTGCAGCTGACCGACGAGCGCTACGCGATGGTCGTCAGCGTCAACTCCTCGCGCCCGCTGCGGCCGCGGCTGCTGGTGCACGACGCGCGCATCGCCCGCGACGAGGCGCTGTTCCTGGACCTGGAGACCGAGCCCGAGATCGGCATCCGCCGCAGCCTGAGCCCGGCCAAGCTGCCCCGCGAGGCGCTGGAGTACCTCGCGCCGCGTCACCGCCTGACCTACTTCTTCGAGCCCGCGCCGACCGTCTCCGAGGTCGAGGCGCTCGACGCGGAGATCGGGGCGTGAACCTGATCGCTGCCTGGACGCCGCTTCTCGACAGCCTGCCGCTGGCCGGCTGCATCGTCGAGCTCGCCGGGCAGACCGTCGTCGCCGCCAACCCCGAGGCCGGACGGCTGCTGCAGGCCGGGCGCGGCGAACTCGTCGGCCGCCGCGTGACGCACTGGCTGGCGACGCCGGAAGACCTCGCGTACTGGGCCGACATCGCCACCGGGCGCTTCGCGTCGCTGCGCTCCGACAGCCTGCTGTGCACGGCCGGCGGCGGCATGCTGCACGTCGAGCGCCACGTGCAGCCGCTGCCCGGCGGTGCCGCCGGCGTGCCGACGCACGCGCTGGTCACGCTGCGCGACCGCAGCGGCGAGCAGCGCGCCGAAGACGAACGCGAAGCCGTCGTCGCCGAGCTGCAGGCCACGCTGGAGTCCACTGGCGACGGCATCCTTGTCACCGACCTGGACGGCCGCGTGCGTGCCTTCAACCGCCGCTTCGCGCAGATCTGGGGCGTGCCCGACGAGATGCTGGAAGCGCGCGACAGCGCCGGCATCCACGACTGGATGCGCCGCCGTGCGCTCGACGCCGACGGCTACGAGCGCCGGCTGGCCGCGCTGCTGGCCGCACCGCTGCTGTCGTCGACCGAGCGGCTCGAGCTCGTCGAGGGCCAGACCGTGCAGCGCGTGACGCGCCCGCTGTGGGGCCGCGCCGGGCCGCAGGGGCGTGTCTACTCGTTCTCCGACCTCACCGAGCTGGTCAAGGTGCGTGCGCTGTCGGAGGCGCTGTCCTCGCACGACGCGCTGACCCGGCTGCCCAACCGCGCGCTGCTGGCCGAGAAGGTGAGCGACGCGGCCGCGCGCTGGCGCCGCGAGCAGCAGTCGTTCGCGCTGCTGGTCGTCGACCTGGACCATTTCCGCCGCGTCAACGACAGCTTCGGCCAGCAGGTGGCCAACCGCGTGCTCTGCGAGGTCGGCGAGCGCATCGGCGCGGTGCTGCGTTCGCAGGACGTGCTGGCGCGCATCGGCGGCGACAACTTCGCCGTGCTGCTGCAGGACGCCGACCGCGCCAGCGCCCAGAAGGCGGTGCTGCGTGTGCTCAACATCGTCAACGGCCAGCCCTTCGAGGCCGAGGGCACGCCGTTCTCGCTGACCTGCAGCATCGGCATCGCGCTGTGCCCGCAGGACGGCCACGCGCTGGACGACCTGGTGCGCCAGGCCGAGGCCGCGGTGCGCAGCGCCAAGGCGGCCGGCCGTGCCGGCTACCGGTTCGCCGAGCCGGTGCCCGGCGGCGAGGCCCATTCACACGTGCGCCTGGTGCACGCGATGCGCGAGGCGTTGAAGGAGGGCCACTTCCGCCTGCACTACCAGCCGCAGATCCGCTTCCGCGACGGCGCCGTCTGCGGCGCCGAGGCGCTGCTGCGCTGGCGCGACCCGCAGCTGGGCGAGATCGCGCCGGCGGCCTTCATCCCGGTGGCCGAGGACAGCGGCTTCATCGTCACGCTGGGCAACTGGGTGCTGTCGCAGGCGGTGCGCCAGGCGGCGCTGTGGCACGAGGCCGGGCGTTCGCTGACGGTGGCGATCAACGTCTCGGCGCTGCAGTTCCGCCAGCCGGACTTCGTCTCGCAGGTGGCCGACGTGCTGGCCGTCAGCGGCCTGCCGGCGCACCTGCTGGAGCTGGAGCTGACCGAGTCCATCCTCGTCGACAAGGCCGACGAGGCGCTGGAGCGGCTGCAGGCGCTCCAGCGCCTGGGCGTGCAGCTGTCGCTGGACGACTTCGGCACCGGCTACTCCTGCCTGGGCTCGCTCAAGCGCGTGCCGATCGGGCGGCTGAAGATCGACCGCAGCTTCGTCGCCGGCCTGCCCGACGACGACACCGACGTCGGCCTGGTGCGGGCGATCACGCAGCTGGCCCAGGCGCTGGGCAAGCGGGTCATCGCCGAGGGCGTGGAGAACGAGGCCCAGCGCCGTTTCCTCGCCGAGCTCGGCTGCGACGCCTTCCAGGGCTTTCTCTACGCCCCGGCGATGGACGCCACGGCTTTCGACCGCCACCTTCCGCCGCCGCGCCCGCGGCCGATGCCGACGGCTGGCGGCCGCCACATCCGTCTCGTGCGCTGAGCGGCCGTCCGGCCGTCCGTTCGGCCCGGCGCGGAGCACAATCGGTGCCTCCGTTCAACCGCCAGCCTCGGTACCGCGTCGGATGATCTACAAGTTCAAGAGCCAGGCCACCGGCGACCTGATCATGCTCGGGCCGCACGGCGACCGCGTGCTGCGCCTGCTCGGCCGCGAGCCGGCGGCCCAGGGCATCATCGAGCCGGCGGCGATGCCGGCCGCGATCGCCGCGCTCGAGGCGGCCGCCGCCGAGGACGACGAGGCCCGGCGTGAAGCCGGCGCCGGCGACGAGCTGGAGGCCGCGCGCATCGCGCGCCAGGTCTCGCTGCGCAGCCGCGTCTGGCCGATGATCCAGATGCTGCGGCGCGCACACGAGGCCGACGAGCCGGTCGTCTGGGGCGTCTGAACCGGCTGGCGTGGTGCGGTGCACCGCAACCAAGAGGAAAGAGCAATGAAACTGTGGAGCGACAGCTGGACCAACGGTGACCGCATTCCGGCGCGTTACGCCGCCGGACGCCTGGACGAGGCGGGCCAGGTCGGCTTCGGCGAGAACCTCAACCCGCACCTGGCCTGGAGCGACCTGCCCGCGCAGGCGCGTTCGCTGGTGCTGATCTGCCACGACTTCGACGTGCCCAGCCGCGGCGACGACGTCAACCAGCCCGACCGCGAGATCCCCGCCGACCTCGATCGTGTGGACTTCTTCCACTGGGTGCTCGTCGACCTGCCGCCGCGGCCGGCGGTGATCGCCGAAGGCGAGTACAGCCGCGGTTTCACCGCCCGCGGCAAACCCGGGCCCGGCCTGCCCAACGGCGCGCGCCAGGGGCTCAACGACTACACCGGCTGGTTCGCCGGCGACGCCCGGTTCGACGGCCGCTACTACGGCTACGACGGCCCGTTCCCCCCGTTCAACGACTCGCTGGTGCACCACTACGTCTTCACGCTGTACGCCGTGACGCTCGAGCGCCTGCCGGTCGACGGCGACTTCACCGGCCCCCAGGTGCGCCGCGCGCTGGCCGGCCACACCTGCGGCGAGGCCACGTTCTCGGGCACCTACACGCTGAACCGGCGCCTGCTGCCGTGACGGCGGGCGGCACCGCCGCCGGGCCCGGCGCATGAACGAGGCGACCCGCCTCGTCGTGCTGCGCCACGGCGAGACCGACTGGAACGTCGGCCAGCGCATCCAGGGCCAGCTCGACATCGGCCTGAACGGTGTCGGCCGCTGGCAGGCCGGCCGCGCTGCCGCGGCGCTGCTCGACGAGGGCCTGCAGGCGATCTACAGCAGCGATCTGGCGCGTGCGGCCGACACCGCGGCGGCGATCAGCCGCGCCACCGGCCTGCCGGTGCACCCGGAGCCCGGCCTGCGCGAGCGCGGCTTCGGCCGCTTCGAGGGCCTCACCTTCGCCGAGATCCAGCAGCGCTGGCCCGAGGATGCGCTGCGCTGGCGCCGGCGCGACCCGGACTGGGGCGCCGAAGGCGGCGAGCGCCTGGCCGATTTCTACGGCCGGGCCGTCGCGGCGGCGCTGGCGATCGCCGCCCGCCATCCGGGCCAGACCGTGGCCCTGGTGGCACACGGCGGCGTGCTCGACTGCCTGTACCGCGCCGCCACGCGCATCGCGCTGGACGCGCCGCGCACCTGGATGCTGGGCAATGCCAGCATCAACCGGCTGCTGCACGCCGACGGCGCGCTGGCGCTGGTGGGCTGGAACGACGCCGGCCACCTCGAGGGTGGCCGGGACGACGTCAGCGCCTGAGCGCAGGCCCTGGCGGGCTCACTGGCGGCGGATCTCCCGCCACGAGTTCTTGGCCGCCGGGATCGGCGGGTTGGAGCCGATCAGCTTGTTCTGCGACTGGCCATCACCGGTCTGGATCAGGCCGCGCATGTCGCCGGTGTCGGTGAGCACCGCACGCACGCCCGACGACGTCGCCACCGACGAGATCTGCGTCGAGACGAAGGCCGCGTGTTCGTAGACCTTGCCGGTCTTGAAGTCCAGCACGTACATCCACGACGAGGCGCTGCAGTCGGTGGCGCCGATGACGTTGGTCGTGAACGCGATCGCGCCGTAGGCGATCGCCGGCTCGGTGTTGGCCTGCTCGCCGGCCGGCAGGTCGAGGTACCAGCCGCGCTGGGTGGTCCAGTCGAGGTCGTTGCCGGAGATGGTGCCGTTGGTGCCGTCGCGCGTGTAGGTGCGCTGGACCAGCGTGCTGCGCGGCGCGGTGATCGTCGCGCCGTCGGCGATCGCGTAGAAGGTCTGGACCGCGGGGCGGCCGAAGTCGTCGACGTCCAGCAGGCGCCCGGTGCCGACGAGCACCACGCGCTGGGTGCCGATGCGCGCGAGCTCGGGCGCTGCCGTCACCGGCTGCGCGTCGCCGTTCGAGCGCAGCAGCGTGGCGACCTTGTGCACCGCGCCGTCGGCGTTCGGCTCCAGCGACAGGTCGAAGCGCCAGACGTTGCCCAGCAGGTCGCCGCCGTAGACGTAGCGCACGGTGTTGTCCTGCTCGAGATAGCCCGACACGTGGGCCAGGCCGGCCTCGGCGTCCGCGCTCCCGGCGGTCGTGACGTACTCCTTGAGCACGCTGCCGTCGGCAGGGTCGAGCACGAACAGGCGGCCGTAGCCGTCGGCGGTGGCGTTGTAGCCCGAGGTCACCAGCACGCGGTAGGTGTCGTCGGCGACCTTGACGATCACCGGCTTGCCCAGCGTCTGGCCGACCTTGCTCGCGTAGCTGGAGGTGCTGGCGCCGGGGAAGCGCCACTTCACCCAGCTCGCGGCGTTGCTCTCGGTGTTGGTGCGCGGCGTGCTGACGTCCAGCGCGTAGTAGGCGCGGCCGGCGGCGCCCATGCCGGCGACGAGCAGCCTTGACGAGCTGCCGGTCTTGCCGATGACCGGCGTGCCGTCCAGGTGGGTGCCGAAGTTGTAGCCGCGCTGCGAGGCCGCGCCGATCGTCGACAGCGCCGCATGCGGCACGAAGGCCCACAGCTCCTGGCCGCGGTCGGTGCCGCTGGCGATGTCGATGGCGTGCAGCATGCCTTCGCTGGAGGCCAGGTAGGCGACGCTGTCGGTGTTGCTGATCACCGGCTCGGCGTTGATCACGGCGCCGATCAGGCTGGTGCGCCGGCGGTAGGTCGTGCCTTCGAGCGAGCGGTCGCCGCGCAGGTAGTTGAACAGCGCCGCGCCGTCGCCGTAGCTGCTGTCCGGGTCGACGAGGCTGCCGACATTGGTGCTGGTGAAGGCGACGCCGCCGCTGCCGCCGTCGGTCGCGATCTGGCGCGTCGTGTAGTTGCGCGCCGCCAGCAGCGTGGCAGCCGACCAGGTCGGCGTGGCGCTGATGTCGCCGGTGGAACGGTCGATCGCGTTGGCCGTCAGGTCGCCGGACCAGCCCGAGGGGTTGTAGGTGCCGAGGTAGGCGAAACCGTCGCCGCGCGTCAGGTTGACGGTGCTGACCGCGACCGCGCTCTGCGCGCCGACCTGGCTGATGATGTCGTCCAGGATGGCCTTGATGCTGGTGGCGGTCTCGGTCGGGCTCGTCGCCAGGAACATCTTGCCGCGGCCGTTGATCGTGGCGTGCCACTGGTCGTCGATCATCGACGGGTTGTCGGCCGTCGGCGTCGTCCAGGTCGGGGCGGTCACGAAGGGGTCTTCGGTGTTCGGCCACAGCGAGCCGCGCACGCCCAGCGAGATCGCGTAGGTGTTGATGTGCAGGTCGGGGTTGCGGTCGGCGTTGGCCTCGGTCGAGGTGCTGGCCGGCACGCGGCCGGCGGTGAGGTCGGTGCGCAGCCGCTTGGTGTACTGGTACAGCGCCAGGTCGGCCAGCGAGCCGGTGGGGATCGTCGTGTACGGCGCCGAGCCGCCGTAGGTGCTCGAGTCGTAGGTCGGCACCGAGATGCTGGTCGTGTTCGAGAAGCCGTCGGTGACGACGAAGGTGTTGTTGCGCTGGCAGGCGTACTGGATGATGCTGGTGTTGGTGTTGTACTCACCGCCGATGTACTTCACCGTCGCGTGCGTCGGCGTGCCCTCGGCCGACATCGCGTTGCCGTAGAACTGGCCCATCACGCGCATCGCGTTGCTGCTGGCCGAGGTGCCGTCGGTGTCGTACATCGTCACCGTGTTGTTGGCGTTGAACGGCACGACGCCCAGCCGCAGCCCGGTCAGGTTCTCGAGCACCTGGCCCATCGAGCCGCCGAGCATCAGCTTGCGCTTGCGGTAGTAGCTGAACCAGTTGGCGAAGTTCTGCATCTCCGCGTCATAGGTCCGCCCGGACGGGAAGGTGTTGCCGCTCTTGATCTCGTACCGCTTCAGCTTGGTCGTGCCGTCGGGACCGGTGATGCAGCTCGTGCCGTCGACGGTGCAGTCCTCCGCGTGCCAGAAGGTCGCCGGGTAGTACGGGATCGCCGCCCAGCAGGTCGACCCCGACGGCACCGTCAGCTCGGCGGTCAGCGTGCGCCAGGTCGAGCCGCTGCAGACGTCGCGGTTGCTTCGCTCGGCCGGGACGTACGCGCCCACCGGGACCTTCATGCCGGCCTGCATGTAGAACATGTAGCCGTTGTTGCTGAACTTCGAGTTGCCGCTGTCCCACTGCGTGTTCAGCGCCAGCTTCGGTCCCGTCGAGTACAGCGGATGCGACAGCGCCGCCGACGCGCTGGCGTTCGAGAAGCTCTTCGTCGCCCCCGAGACGTAGGCCGGCGCCCAGGGCTTGTAGGTCGTGTTGCTGTCGTAGTAGATCGGGTTGAAGTGCTTGGAGCGCAGCCAGGCGAACTGCAGCGTCGGCGGCAAGGCCTGGCCGTAGCTGCTGTTGGTGCCGTAGATCTGCCCGCCGCTGGCCGTGCCGACCGGCATCAGGTAGGCGTACGGCACGTAGGAGTTGTTGGTGCTCACCGGCTTGCCGGTGCTCGAGTTCCAGCCGGTGCTGCCGTTCCACCAGAACAGGCCCGAGCTGGTGTCGAGCAGCACCTCCCAGTCCATCGAGCCCGAGTCGTCCATCGCGAAGATGACGTTGGGCTTGGCCAGCACCGAGGTCTTCAGCGGCAGGTCGGCGATGTTCGTCGCCGACGAGGCGGGCCCGGTGAGCAACGCGGCCAGTGCGAACGAGCACGCGCCGATCTGGAATGCGGTCTTCATGGCTCAGCTGCCTTCCCTGGTGACAAGGGCCTGGACGAAGGTCTCGGTGCCCTTCTGGTTCGTCACGCGCACGGTGATGCGGAACTGCTTGGAATGCGGCGGGTCCGGCGGTTCGGGGCCGGCCTTCTGGCTCTTGGGCTGCGGGATCTGCTTGACCAGGCACTGGCGCAACGGATACGTCACGTTGGCCACCGTGCAGGCGCGCTCGGCGACGTACTGCACCGTCATCGTGCCCACCGTGATCGCCGGGATCGCGTTGTTGGACCAGTTGACCGTGCTGGGCAGGCCGTTGTTGTCCTTGGCCAGCTCGACCGGCGAGTACCAAGAGCCCGCCGCGCTGTTCTCGTTGGTCAGCGCGTTGACGGCGGCAAAGGCGGTGTTGACGCCGACCTCGCTGGCCTGCAGCGCCGCTTCGCGGTAGGCGACGTTGCCGCCGGACAGCGTGCCCACCTCGACCATGCGCGCCAGCGCCAGGCCGCCGAGCAGCATCACGGTCAGCAGGATCAGCACCAGCAGCATCGTCACCCCGCGTTCGGCCCGCCGCTTCAGGGTTCGCAGCCTCATCGTCGTCACCACACCAGGTTGCGCAGCGGCACGACCACCAGTTCGCTGCGGTAGCGGTAGCAGCGCCAGTCGTCGGGCGCGGCGACGTCGGGCTCGACCTCGACGGCCGCGTCCAGCGGGTCGCGGGGCTTCTCGGTGCTGGCCTGGCAGGTGCCGGAGGCGTCGGGGCGTTCGCGCTGCAGCGAGCGTGTCACCAGGCCGATGCGCAGCGCCCGGATGCGGTTGACGTCGTCGCCGGAGACGTTGCCCCAGGGGGTGCCGGTGGCGTCCTGCCAGCTCAGGTCGTTGAGCACGCCGTTGGTGGAGACGCCGTACTGGACGCGGAAGGACATCACGTTGCGCAGCAGCGTCGCCGAGGTCCCGGTCAGCGGCTCGGTGCGCACCAGCGTCGTGCCGTTCACGGCAAAGCGGCTCCAGCGCAGCGTGCCGAGCAGCACGACGCGGTCCTTGTCCTCCTCGTCGAAGCTCGGCGTGTTGGAGAACGTGCCCTGGTTGTAGACGCCGGTGGCGCCGAAGTTGATCGTCTGCGGCGTGTCGTCGGTGGCGGCGACGGAGCTCGTCACGGTGCGCACCAGGCAGGGCTGCGACGAGCCGGATGCGGTGCCCGGCACCAGCATCACCAGCTGGCCGTTGGCCACCGGCAGGCGCGACATCGTCTGCGCGCTGGAGGCGTCGGCACTGCCCGACAGCAGCACGTCGGCGCCGCCGTCGATGCTCGTCGCGTAGACGACGTCGAGGCTGTTGTTGGCCCCCGAGGTGCCGATGCGCACCGGCACGAACGACGCGGCGTCGGAGCGCACCGTGCCGCCCAGCGTCAGGTTCATGCGGTGGCAGGAGAACAGCGAGCGGTTCTGGTCGTCGCGCGTGCCGAAGAAGCCCAGGCCGGCCGACGAGGCCTCGTTCTTGATCGCCGAGATCGCCGTCGCCGCGCCGACGCTCACGCCGCCGACGCTGATGCCCTGGCGCTGCGCGGCGCCGAACATCTTGGCGCTGCCGGCGGCGGCCAGGCTGATGATCAGCGCGATGACCATGCCGACCAGCACCTCGATGATCGACAAGCCGCGCTGGGCACGGCGGGCGTGCTCAGACATAGGTGCTGGCCTCCATCCGGCGGGTGCTCTCGTCGTCGTCCTCGGTCTGGGCGCCGTCTTCGCGCTGGCCCTTGGCGGTCCAGGTGATGACGAGCGTCATCCGGCGCGTGCCGGCGTTGTAGCTGACCGAGACCGTGCCGTCGGGCAGCGCCTGGCCGACGCGGGTCTCGAAATCCTCGGCGTAGTCGCTGGCCGAATCGCTGCCGCAGGTGCCGCTGGCCGGCAGCGTGTAGCAGGCGGCGTTGGCCGCGTCGATCATCGCCGTGCCCAGCAGCTCGCTGCCGAGCTGCACCGCGCGCACGCGCTGGTCGGCCTCGGTGCCGTAGCTCAGCGAGCGCGCCTGCAGCCGCGTCAGCCCGAGCAGGCCGACCGACAGGATGACCAGCGCGATCAGCGCGTCGAACAGGCCGAAGCCGGCCAGCCGCCGACGTGCGCGTGCGCGGGGGGCCATCAGCAGGTTCCGGTGCGGTCGCCGCATAGTCTTATCGCTCCACCGCCTTCGACCCGCAGCCCGGGGCAGCGCAGGTCCGACGAACAGGTCTGGCCCGGCATCGACAGGTTGACCGAGGCATCGGCGCCGAGCATGCCGCTGCTGCCGAAGTCGAGGGTCGCCGCCGCGCTGGCCGTGACGCCGCCGCCCAGCTCGATGGTGCGCAGCGTCGTGTCGGCGCCGCTGCTGCGGTCGATGACCTCGATCGTGCCGCCGTCGATGGACAGCCGCACCGTGCCGTTGCGCTTGAGCGCCTCGCTCTGCGCGAACAGCGCCTGGGTGTAGAGCACGTTGCCGGCCTCGCGCAGGCGCGAGTTGGCCACCATGTCGCCGAACTGCGGTGCCGCCGCGAACAGCAGCAGCACCCCGATGGCCAGTGCGACCATCAGCTCGATCAGCGTCAGGCCGCGCTGCCTCAGGTGTCGCATACCGTGCCCTTGGTGCTCCAGCAGTTCAGGGAGTTGCTCTTGTAGGTCGTCGTGCGCGCGCCGCTTTCGTCGATCGTGAAGACGTAGTCCGACACCGGGCCGCTGCCGGTGGCCGTGGCGGTGAAGCCCTGGCCGCCGTCGGTCAGCTCGCAGCTGACGGCGAAGTTCGCGATGTTGGTCGGGTTCGCGATGGCGCAGTCGTCGGTGCCGTAGTTGCCGACGTCCTGGTAGCGCTGCTCCATGCGCGTGGCGAAGGCCGACAGCGCGTCGAGCCCGGCGGGCACCTTGGCGCGCCGGATGTAGCTGTTGTAGGACGGCAGCGCGACCGCCGTCAGGATGGCGAGCACCGCCAGCGCGATCATCAGTTCGATCAGCGTGAAGCCGGCAGGCGCGGGGCGGAAACGTGGCGTCATCGGGGTCTCGGGCGGGTCGACTGCGTCGGGCGGGAGGCACGGACCGGCCCGTGCCCTGGCCATCCGCTCCGACGGGTCTTCGGCCACGTCGGACGCGGGTTGAGAAAGTATGCCGGGGAGGTGGTGACCGGCTGTAAGACCGAGCGGTGCGGTGTGACAGCCTTCACGCAGCCGGCCCGGCCGGCCTGTTCAGCCGGTGCCGAACAGGTCGCCGCCGGCCCGCTGGGGCGGCGACAGGCCCAGGTGGCGGTAGGCCGCGAGCGTGGCGACACGGCCGCGCGGCGTGCGCTGCAGGTAGCCCTGCTGGATCAGGTAGGGCTCGATGACGTCCTCGATCGTGCCCGCCTCCTCGCCGATCGCCGCGGCGACGTTGTCCAGCCCGACCGGGCCGCCGTCGAAGCGGTGGATCACCGCCTCCAGCAGCTTGCGGTCCATGACGTCGAAGCCCAGCGGGTCGACGTCCAGCAGCGCCAGCGCCTTGTCGGCGATCGGCGCGTCGATGCGGCCGTCGCCCTTGACCTGGGCGTAGTCGCGCACCCGGCGCAGCAGCCGGTTGGCGATGCGCGGCGTGCCGCGCGAGCGCCGCGCGACTTCCAGCGCGCCGGCCGGGTCGACCTCGACACCCAGCAGCCCGGCCGAGCGCGTGACGATGCGCGTCAGCTCGTCGGCGTTGTAGAACTCCAGCCGCGCGACGATGCCGAAGCGGTCGCGCAGCGGGTTGGTCAGCATGCCGGCGCGGGTCGTCGCGCCGACCAGCGTGAACGGCTGCAGGTCGAGCTTGATCGAACGTGCCGCCGGGCCGTCGCCGATCATGATGTCGATCTGATAGTCCTCCAGCGCCGGGTAGAGGATCTCCTCGACGACCGGCGACAGGCGGTGGATCTCGTCGATGAACAGCACGTCGTTCTTCTCGAGATTGGTCAGGATCGCCGCCAGGTCGCGCGGCTTCTCCAGCACCGGGCCCGAGGTCTGGCGCAGGTTGACGCCCAGTTCCGCGGCGACGATGTGCGCCAGCGTCGTCTTGCCCAGCCCCGGCGGGCCGAACAGCAGCACGTGGTCCAGCGCCTCGGCGCGGCCGCGGGCGGCGTGGATGAAGATCTCCAGCTGCTCGCGCGCACGCGCCTGGCCGACGTACTCGTCCAGCACCTTGGGCCGCAGCGCACGCTCGATCGCCTCCTCGTTGGGCGACGCGGGGGCGGCGCTGACCACGCGCGGGGCCGGGAGTGAGCCGAAGTCGTCGGTCTTGATCGCCATGGGGCCGGATTATGGCGAGCTAGACTGCCTGCCCCGGCGCCCGTGTCGGCCGCCGGCGACGACCCAAGGAGTGTTTCGCGATGAACCGTAGCACCGCTGCCGTGATCGGCGCGCTGTTGAGCCTGGCCGCCGCGGCCGCCTCGGCCCAGACCACCGTCAAGGACGCCTGGATCCGCGGCACCGTGGCCCAGCAGAAGGCGACCGGCCTGTTCGCCCAGATCAGCTCGGCCCAGGGCGGCCGCCTGGTCGGCGCCTCGTCGCCGGTGGCCGGCGTCGTCGAGGTGCACGAGATGGCGATGGACGGCAACGTGATGAAGATGCGCGCGCTGGCCAACGGCCTGGCGCTGCCGGCCGGCCAGACCGTCGAGCTCAAGCCCGGCGGCTACCACGTGATGCTGATGGACCTGAAGCAGGCGCTGGACGTGGGTTCCACGGTGCCGGTGACGCTGATCTTCGAAGGCGCCGACCAGAAGCGCGAGAGCGTCGAGCTGCAGGTGCCCGTGAAGGCGATGAACGCCGCGATGCCGGCGATGAAGCACAGCGGTCACTGAGTCCGGCGAGCGAGGTCCGCTGATCCCCGCGCGACCCAGCTTCCCGCCACGGGCCGGCTCCGCCGGTCCGTTGGCGGACGGCCCCCTCGGGGGGTAGCGAGCGAAAGCGAGCTCGGGGGCTAACGGTTCAGTGCCTTGAGCGCCACCTTGATGCCTTCGCTGACGCCGACGTCCTTCGGCAGCGCCTTGGCCGCGGCCTGGGCCTCGCGCTCGTTGTAGCCCAGCGCCATCAGTGCCTGCACGATGTCGGCGTGGGCATCGCCGGCGCCGCCGGCGGCCGACGGCAGGCCCAGGTCGGGCGCGAGCTTGCCCTTCAGCTCGAGCAGCACGCGCTCGGCGGTCTTCTTGCCGATGCCGGGCACCTTGACGAGGCGGGCGCCGTCCTGCGCCGCGACGGCCTGCGACAGCTCGGCCACCGACAGCCCCGACAGCAGCGCCAGCGCCATGCGCGGGCCGACGCCGCTGATCTTGACCAGCAGCCGGAAGGTCGCGCGTTCACTCGCGGTGAGGAAGCCGAAGAGCTGCTGCGCGTCCTCGCGCACGACGAACTCGGTCAGCAGCACGACACGCTCGCCGAGCGCGGGCAGGTGATAGAACGTGCTCATCGGCACGTCGACTTCGTAGCCGACGCCGCCGACGTCGACGAGCAGCTGCGGGGGGGTCTTTTCGGCCAGCGTGCCGGAGAGTCGTCCGATCATGGCCGCGATTGTCGCCGCGCCGGGCCGCGAGCCCGGCCGGGGATCAGCGGAACAGGCCCAGGCGCTGCGCTTCCAGCGCCGCCTCGGCGCGCGAGCTCACGTTGAGCTTGCGGTAGATCTGCTTGACGTAGTCGGCGATCGTGTGGCGCGACAGGCCCAGCTGCACGCCGATCTCGGGCAGCGTGTAGCCCTTGGCCACGCGCAGCAGCACCTCGCTCTCGCGGTCGGTCAGCTGCACGTGCGGCAGCAGCGAGGTCTGCGGCTTCGCCTTCTGCGTGAAGTGGGCCATCATGCGCCGCGCGATCGACGGCGACAGCGGCGGCTCGCCCTGGCTGATGCGCTGCAGCTGCTCGACGATCAGCTCGCGCGGCTGCTCCTTCAGGATGTAGCCGAAGGCGCCGGCCTGCAGCGCCGGGAACAGGTGCTCGTCGTCGTCGTGGATCGTGACGACGACCGACTGCGCGTCGGGCTGCACGTCGCGCAGCTTGGTGACGACGTCGACGCCGCTGCCGTCGGGCAGGCCGAGGTCGATCAGCGCCAGCTCGAACTTGACGGCCGCGGCCAGCGAGATCGCGTCCTGGACGCGGGCGCTCTCCGAGATCTGCGCGGACGGAAACACCTGGAGCACCAGCTTGCGCATCCAGGCGCGGATTTCGGGGAGGTCTTCGAGCAGCAGGACGTTCTTCATGGGGCTGGGGCTCGTGGGGGCCGAAAACTGATCCTAACAGCAGCCGGTGCCGCGGCGCCGCACTAGGCGGCGCCCTCCAGCGCCCGGTCCAGCGGGATCGTGAGCCGTATCACGGTCCCGCGGCCGGGAGCGGATTCCACCAGGCACTGCCCCTGCAGCTGCTTGGCGCGGTTCTTCATCGTCGCCATGCCGTGGCCACGGTCCAGCCGGCCGTCGTTCTCGATCTTGATGCCGTCGCCGTCGTCCTGGACAACGACCTTGAAGTCGCCGTCGGCCACGGTGCAGGTCACCGAGGCGTGCGAGCCGCCGCTGTGCTTGATGATGTTGCTCGTCGCCTCGCGCAGGATGCGCGTGGTCTGCACGAAGGCGCGTGCCGACAGCATCTGCGTCAGGTCCTCGGGGGCGTCCCACTCGGCCTGGATGCCGGCCTGCGCGAGCCGGTTGACGACCTCGGCGCGCCAGTCGCCGAGCGCGTCGGCCAGGCGCACCGCACGGCCGGTGAGGCCGCGCACCGACAGCCGCATCTCCTCCAGCGCCTCGCGCGCCAGCGTCGAGATGCGCTGGTCGTCGCTGGTGTGCACGATGGTCAGCAGCTTGGCGCCCAGGTCGTCGTGCAGGTCGGCGGCGATGCGCTTGCGTTCGCGCTCGGTGATCTGCTCGACACGCAGCTCGGCGAGCTGGCGGAAGTTGCGCTCGATCTCGGCAGTGGCCTCGCGCACGCGCTCCTCCAGGTGGGCGCGGCCGAGTTCGGCCTCCTGCAGCGCACGCCCGTGCTGCTGCACCAGGCGCAGGCCGACGACGACGAACATCAGCGGCGCCACCAGCCGCGCGGCCTGCGCCGGCAGCGGGCTGCCGCCGATCTGCTGCGAGACGAACTCCACCAGCGCGGCCAGCGCCAGCGTGCCCAGCGTCGCCGCCATCACCCACGACGAGCGCGAGTGCGCGCGCCATTGCGCGCGCAGGTAGAGCAGGGCCGCGGCGCCCACCTGCAGGCCGAGCAGCAGCGACCACAGCATCGTCAGCGTGTGCAGATGCGCCGCGCCGGCGAGCACCAGCGAGGCCGGCATCGCCACGCACTGCAGCGGCAGCAGGCGGTCGGCGAGGCGGCTGCGGTGCCGGGCGTAGCGCAGCAGGAACTGCACCGCGGCCAGCGTGATGAAGGCCAGCAGCGAGCACAGCAGGAACTCCGCCACCGCCGGGTCCACCGGCACCGTGCGCAGCCACAGCCGGGCCTCCAGCGCCGACCACAGCACCGACAGTGCGCCGAAGTAGGCCAGGTGCGACTCGCGCCGGTTGATCGTGCCGAGCACGAACATGAAGCTGCCCATCAGCAGCAGCGTCGCCGACAGCGCCTGCGGCAGCGCCACGGCGAAGGTGTGCTGGCGCGCCTGGCGGTGCAGCAGCAGCGACTGCGGCCCCAGCTCCAGCGCCGACAGCCCGCCGGCGCGCCAGCGTGAGCCCACGCGCGCCAGCGGCTGGCCGGTGACCTTGATGTCCAGCGTGTTCAGCTCCGGCGCGATCAGCGCCGAGGGCAGCGTCACCAGCTGCGGCTGGCCGCAGTTGTTGGTCGCCGGCTCGCGCATGCGCCCGCCGCTGAAGACGAGCTGGCCGTTGAGGTGGACCTCGAGGTTGGTGCAGGCGCGTTCGATGTACAGCGCGCTCAGCTCGTCGTCGCCGGGCCGCTGCAGCGCGCGGAAGCCGACGCGGTACCAGACCGGCCCGGCCTCGTTGGGGCGCGTGCGCGACCAGTCGTCGGGCAGCGTGACCGGGCGCGCGTCGGCGTCGCCGGGGAATCCTGGCGTGTCGCCGGGGGCCACCAGCGCCGAGGTGATGCGCAGCGTCTGCGCCGCCGCCGGCAGCGCCGCCAGCGCGAACATCAGCAGGAGCAGCAGCGACGACAGGCGGCGGAGCAGGGCGGCGGGCGACGACATGTCGACCGATTCTGAGGCATGCCGCCGGCCCGGCGGCGCTGCGACAATGGCGCTTCCTGCCGTCCCCCCGCATCCTCGCCGCTTGATCCGCCGCCACACGCTCGCCCCGGCCGACCACCGTCGGCTCGCCCATCTCTGCGGCCCGCTCGACGCGCATCTGCGCGCCATCGAGGCCGGCCTCGGCGTGACGCTCGCGCGCCGCGACGACAGCTTCCGCATCGACGGCGCACGCGCCGCGGTCGAACGCGCCGTCGCGCTGCTCGACCGGCTGTACGCGCTGGCCGAAGCGCCGATCGGCGAACGCCGGCTGCAGCTCGCGCTGGCCGAAGCCGGCGCGATGCCGCCGCCCGCGCCCGGCACGCCGGCTGACGGCGGCGCCGAGCGCATCGTGCTGCACACGCGCCATGCCGACCTCGTCGGCCGCACGCCCAACCAGGTGCAGTACCTGCGCCAGATCCTGTCGCACGACATCACCTTCGGCATCGGCCCGGCCGGCACCGGCAAGACCTTTCTCGCCGTGGCCTGCGCCGTCGACGCGCTCGAGCGCCACGGCGTGCAGCGCATCGTGCTGACGCGCCCGGCCGTCGAGGCCGGCGAGCGCCTGGGTTTCCTGCCCGGCGACCTGGCGCAGAAGGTCGACCCCTACCTGCGCCCGCTGTACGACGCGCTCTACGACCTGATGGGTTTCGACCGCGTCACCAAGGCCTTCGAGCGCGGCCAGATCGAGATCGCGCCGCTGGCCTTCATGCGCGGGCGCACGCTCAACCACGCGTTCGTGATCCTCGACGAGGCCCAGAACACGACGCGCGAGCAGATGAAGATGTTCCTCACGCGCATCGGCTTCGGCAGCAAGTGCGTCGTCACCGGCGACGTCAGCCAGGTCGACCTGCCCAAGGGCATGGCCAGCGGCCTGGTCGAGGCGCGGCACATCCTCAAGCGCGTGCCGGGCATCGCGTTCACCGATTTCACCGCCGCCGACGTCGTGCGCCACCCGCTGGTGGCGCGCATCGTCGAGGCCTACGACGCCGCCCGGGAGCCGCGTGAAGCCTGAACTCCAACTGTCGCTGCAGTTCGCCGACGCCCGCCACCGCGGCGCGCTGGCGCGCCACCGCGTCGCGCGCTTCGTGCGCACGGCGCTCGAATCCAACGGCCGCATCGCGGTGCGCATCGTCGACGAGGACGAGGGCCGCACGCTCAACCGCGATTACCGCGGCAAGGACTACGCGACCAACGTGCTGACCTTCGACTACGAGCACGAGCCCGAGGTCGTCGCCGACCTGGTCCTCTGTGCGCCGGTCGTCGAGCGCGAAGCCGCCGAGCAGGGCGTCACGCTGGAGGCGCACTACGCCCACCTGCTGGTGCACGGCACGCTGCACGCCCAGGGCTGGGACCACGAGGACGACGGCGAGGCCGAGGCGATGGAAGCGCGCGAGACCGAGCTGCTCGCGGCGCTGGGTTTCGCCGACCCCTACGCGCGCGGCTGATCAGCCGGCCTTCGGCCGCATCAGCACCGAGGCGATCGCCGCGACGATCAGCAGCATCGCCGCGAAGTCCTGCCAGTGCAGCGTCTCGCCGAGCACCAGCGCGCCGGAGAAGGTGCCCAGCACCGGGATCATCATCACGCTGATCGAGCTGGCCACCGGCGGCAGCGTGCGCGCCAGGTAGAACCAGGCCGCCTGCGCGAAGCAGAACACGCCGACGGCGTTGTAGGCGATGGCCCAGGCCACCGGCGCCGACGGCAGGGTCCAGCTGTGCGACTCGAAGGCCAGTGCCAGCACGCTCATCACGGCGGTCGTCACGACCGTCATCCAGAACGCCACCGCGAGCAGCGGCACCGGGATCGTGCTGCGCCGCAGGCGATGCGTGCCGTAGGCCCAGGTCGCCGCGGCCAGCAGCATCGCCGCGGCCGCCCAGGGCGCGCCGGCCAGGCGGCCGGCCTCGTGCGCCAGCAGCAGCACGACACCCAGCCCGGCGGCGGCGACGCCGGCGAGCTGGCGCCAGCCCAGCCGGTCGCCGAACAGCCAGCGGCCCCACAGCGCCGCGAACACCGGCATCGAGTAGCCGAGGATCGCCGCGCGCCCCGAGCTCAGCGACGGGATCGCGAGGATCACGACGACGTGCCAGACCAGCATGTTGGACACCGTCAGCCGCAGCAGCTCGCCCCAGTGCTCGCGCGGCAGCGCCAGCGGCACGCGCAGCGCCAGCAGCGCCAGGCCGAACAGCGGCAGCCCGGCGAGCATCGACACGGCGCGGAAGGACAGCGGCGGGAAGCCGCTGACGCCGAGTTTCATCACCGGCCAGTTCAGGCCCCAGATCAGGGTCAGCAGCAGCAGGACCGCCAGCTGGCGGCGTGTCGGGCGGCTCATCGGAGAACGGGATTCAGCGGCGCTGTTCGCCGAGGTAGCGCTTGCGCCAGAAGAACACCGCCAGCCCGACGCCGACGGCCAGCATCAGCCAGATCGCGACCCAGATGCCGTTGCTCGAGTGCACCAGCGGCAGCATGTCGAAGTTCATGCCGAAGAAGCCGGTGATCAGGTTCAGCGGCAGGAAGACGGCGGTCAGCACCGTCAGCGTGCGCATGATGTCGTTGGTGCGGTGCGCCACCGCCGAGAAGTGCATCTGCACCGCGGTCTCGGCCGAGTGCTCGAGCCGGCGCACGTGCGAGAGCACACGTTCGACGTGTTCGAGCACGTCGCGCGAGCGCACGCGCAGCAGCTCGCGCTCGCGTTGCGCGGCGGCTTCGGCGGGTTCGGGCCATTCGTCGAGCGCGTCGACCCACTCCTGCACCGCGCTGCGCTGGTCCTCGCAGGTGTCCTCCAGCGTGTGCAGCGCGGTGCGCGACTGCAGCAGCACGCTCCAGTCGCCGAAGCGGCTCTTCGGGTCGAGCAGGCGCTGCTGCAGGTAGCCGAGCTGGCGCGTCAGCAGCCGGCGCAGGTCGAGGTAGCTGTCGACCATGTGGTTGACCATGCGCAGCATCAGGTCCGCCGGGCTGGCCGGCAGGCGCGTGCCGGCGCCGGCCAGGCGCGTGGCGAAGTGCTCGCGCACGGCGCAGTCGGTCGGGTGCACGGTGATCAGCACGCGGTCGAAGACGACGAAGCCGACCGGGCTGGTGTCGATCGCACGCAGCGCGCGTTCGGCGCTGGCCATCGTGCCGTGTTCGTCGTCGACGAACAGGTCCTCGCTGCCGGCGGCGGCGGCCAGCCGCCGGAAGACCAGCAGGTCGTACCAGGAGGTGTAGTCGTAGTGGCTCGGCAGCTGGTGGTTCAGCAGGTCCGAGACGTGCAGGTCGACCAGCGCCCCGAGGCCCCAGCGCTGCAGCGCCGCCTGGAGATCGGCCTGGCCGAGCTCGAAGACGCGGCGTGCGCTGCCGATCCAGAGGAAGCCCTCGGCCGGCAGCGCCTGCGGCAGCGCGTCGAGTTCGCGGAAGCCCGGCGCGCCGACGTGGAAGACCCGCATGCGGGCGGGATCAGCGCTGGCGCAGCAGCCGCGCGGCGTCGAGCGCGAAGTAGGTCAGGATGCCGTCGGCGCCGGCACGCTTGAAGGCGAGCAGCGCTTCCATCATCACGGCGTCATGGTCCAGCCAGCCGTTGGCGGCGGCGGCCTTGATCATCGCGTACTCGCCGCTGACCTGATAGGCGAAGGTCGGCATGCCGAACTCGTCCTTCACGCGGCGCACGATGTCCAGATACGGCAGGCCGGGCTTGACCATCACCATGTCGGCGCCTTCGGCGATGTCCAGCGCCACTTCGCGCAGGGCCTCGTCGGAGTTGCCCGGGTCCATCTGGTAGACCTTCTTGTCGCTCTTGCCCAGCGTGCCGCGCGTGCCGACGGCGTCGCGGAACGGGCCGTAGAAGGCGCTCGCGTACTTGGCGCTGTAGGCCATGATGCGCGTGTGGATGTGGCCGCCGGCTTCCAGCGCGTTGCGGATCGCGCCGATGCGCCCGTCCATCATGTCGCTGGGCGCGACGATGTCGACGCCGGCCGCGGCGTGCGTCAGCGCCTGGGCGGTCAGCACCTCGACGGTGGCGTCGTTGATGATGTAGCCGGTCTCGTCGAGCAGGCCGTCCTGGCCGTGGCTGGTGTACGGGTCCAGCGCGACGTCGGTCATCACGCCGAGCTCGGGGAAGCGCTCCTTCAGCGCGCGCACGGTGCGCGGGATCAGGCCGTCGGGATTGGTCGCTTCGCGGCCGTCGGGCGTCTTCAGCGACGCGTCGATGTTCGGGAACAGCGCCAGCACCGGGATGCCGAGTTCGACGCACTGCTCGGCGACGCCGAACAGCATGTCCTGGCTCATGCGCTGCACGCCGGGCATGCTCGGCACGTCCTGGACCTGACCCGTGCCCTCGAGCACGAACACCGGGTAGATGAAGTCTTCCGGCGCCAGCCGGTTTTCGCGCACGAGGGCGCGGGTGAAGGCATCGCGGCGCAGCCGGCGCGGCCGGCTCGCGGGGAACGGGGGAAGGGTACGCACGAGCTGTCCTGGGGGTTCTGGAGCGTGTCACACGCCTGCGAAGGCCCGACGGATTTCGGTTGGCTCTTCGCCGGTCACTCTGCTAAAGTGACCGATGAATGATAGCCGCACGCGCGGTGGTCATTCCCTGCTTTTCCTCCCTGAGCAGGTGCCTTACCGTGATGACAGCGATAAGGCTTGCTGGCCCCGGCTCCGCGCCGGGGCCTCCTTTTTTCAGCCTCGTGGCGCCCGCCATAATGGCCCGATGAGCTACCTCTGGGTCAAGGCCTTCCACATCATCTTCGTGGCGAGCTGGTTCGCCGGGCTGTTCTACCTGCCGCGTCTGTTCGTCAACCTGGCGATGGTGCCGCCGGACAGCCACGCCGAGCGCGAGCGCCTGCTGCTGATGGCGCGCAAGCTGTACCGCTTCATGATGATCCTGATGGTCCCGGCCTTCGTGCTGGGGCTGCTGCTGTGGCTGCACTTCGGCATCGGCGCCGGCGCCGGCTGGCTGCACGCCAAGCTGACGCTGGTGGCGGGCATCCTCGTCTACCAGGAGTTCTGCCGCCGCGTGCTGAAGGACTTCGAGAACTCGGCCAACAAACGTTCGCACAAGTGGTTCCGCGTTTTCAACGAGGTCACGGTGATCCTGTTCGTGGTGATCGTCGTGCTGGTCGTCGTCAAGCCCTTCTAGCGGGCGCTTCGCACGCGTGACGAGCGACCGTCACCGCAGCTCGGCCACGCCGCTGGCGGCGGCGTTCGCGGCGCTGATCGTCTACGCCAGCCTGTTCCCGTTCGAGGGCTGGCGTTGGCCGCCGGGGCAGGAGCTGACGGCGCTGCTGGCGCTGCCCTGGCCGCGCTGGGTGACGCCGTTCGACGACTGGTCCAACTTCGTCGGCTACGTGCCGCTTGGCGCCCTCGTGCTGATCGCCGCACGGCGCAGCGGTTGGGCGCCGCTGCCGTCGCTGGCGCTGGGCCTGGTGCTGCCGGCGGCGCTGTCCTACGGCGCGGAGGTCACGCAGCAGTTCCTGCCGACGCGCCACCCGTCGCTGAAGGACTTCGCGCTCAATTCGGCCGGCGGCGCCGTCGGCGCGCTGGCCGGTGCGGCGCTGCATGCCGCCGGGCTGATCGACCGCTGGCACGGGCTGCGCCAGCGCTGGTTCGTGCCGCGCAGCGCCGGGGCGCTGGCGCTGCTGGCGCTGTGGCCGCTGGGGCTGCTGTTCCCGGCGCCGGTGCCGCTGGGCCTGGGGCAGTTCGGCGAACGCCTGCGCGGCTATGCGCTCGACTGGCTCGACGAAGTGCCCTGGGCCGACCCGGTCTACGAGATGCTGGCCGCGGTGCCGACGCCCGGCGAGCGCCTGTGGCCGCCGGCCGAAGGCGCGGTCACGGCGCTGGGCCTGCTGGCGCCCTGTCTGGTGGCCTATTCGGTCGTTGCGCCGGGCTGGCGGCGCGTGGTGCTGGCCGCCGGCGCGCTGGCGCTGGCCGCGGCGACGATGACGCTGTCGACGCTGCTGAACTTCGGCCCGCAACATGCACTGGCCTGGCTGACGCCGATGGTGGGCCCGGCCTTGCTGGCCGCGGCCGGCGGCGCGCTGCTGCTCGCGCCGGTGGGGCGCCGCGTCGCCTGCGGCCTGGGGCTGGTGGTGCTCACGGTGCTGGTGACGCTGGTCGCGCAGGCGCCTGCCGACCCGTATTTCGCCGACAGCCTGCAGAGCTGGGAGCAGGGGCGTTTCGTGCGTTTCCACGGGCTGGCGCAGTGGATCGGCTGGCTCTGGCCGTATGCCGCGGGCGGCTGGCTGCTGGGTCGTCTGGCCAGCCGCGACTGAGGCCCCGCGCGCCGGCCGTGCCGGGGGCGGTGCCTACAATCCCGCCATGAGCTATTTCCGGCATCACATCTTCTTCTGCCTCAACGAGCGGCCCGCCGGAGAGTCGAGCTGCGCCCGCCATGGCGCGCAGGAGGCGTTCGATCACTGCAAGGCGCGTGTCAAGGCCGAAGGCCTGGCCGGCGCCGGCGGCGTGCGCGTCAACAAGGCCGGCTGCCTGGACCGCTGCGCCGGCGGCCCGGTGGCCGTGGTCTACCCCGAAGGCACCTGGTACACCTACGTCGACCGCGAGGACATCGACGAGATCGTCGAGTCGCACCTGAAAAACGGGCGGCCCGTCGAGCGCCTGATGCTGCCCCCCGACGTCGGCCGATGAACTCGGCCACCGAGCGCCGGGCGATCCCCGGCCCGGCCGGCGCGCTGGACGTCGCGATCGACGCTCCCGCAGCCGGCCTGCGCGGCGTGGCCGTGCTCTGCCACCCGCATCCGCTGCACGGCGGCACGATGGACAACAAGGTCGTGCAGACGCTGGCGCGGGCGTTCGTCCAGCTGGGCTATCGCGCGGTGCGCTTCAACTTCCGAGGTGTCGGCGGCTCCGGCGGTGAATGGGATGCCGGCGTCGGCGAGCTCGACGACGCGCTGGCCGTCGCCACCGCCTTCCGTGACCCGTCGCTGCCGCTGGCCGTCGGCGGCTTCTCCTTCGGCGGCGCGATCGCCACGCAGCTGGCTGCGCGCCTGGCCGACGCCGGCACGCCGGTCGAGCGCCAGGTGCTGGTCGCGCCGGCGGTGCGGAACTTTCGCGCCGCGCCGGTGCCTCAGGACAGCGTCGTGATCCACGGCGAGGCCGACGAGGTCGTGCCGCTGGCGGCGGTGCTCGACTGGGCGCGTCCCCAGTCGTTGCCGCTGACGGTGGTGCCTGGCGCCGGCCACTTCTTCCACGGGCAGCTCACGCTGCTCAAGCAGATCGTCGTCGGTGCCTGGCACCGCTGACCCACCCCATTCCTTCCCGATGAAACGACTCCTGTCCCTGGCGCTGGCCTTCTTCGTGGCTGGCGCCCACGCCCAGGCCCCGGTGCCGCCCGAGGTCGCCGCGCGCCAGTACATCCTGATCGACGTCAGCGCCAACCAGGTGCTCGCCGAACGCGACGCCGACACGCCGGCCGACCCGGCCTCGCTGACCAAGCTGATGAGCGCCTACCTGGTGTTCAACGCCGTGCGCGACGGCAAGCTGGCGCTGGACCAGCGTGTGCCGGTGTCCACCCGCGCCTGGGACGAGCGCAAGTACGGCGGCTCGCTGATGTTCATCGACACCCGGATGCAGCCGCGTGTCGACGAGCTGCTGCGCGGCATGATCGTGCAGAGCGGCAACGACGCGACGGTCGCGCTGGCCGAGGCGGTCGGCGGCACGGTCGAGAACTTCGTCGCGATGATGAACAAGCAGGCCCAGGCCTGGGGGCTGAAAAACACCCAGTTCCGCAACCCCTCGGGGCTGACCGAGGCCGGCCACAAGACGACGCCGCGTGAGATCGCCTACATCGCCACGCGCATCATCCAGGACCACCCGCAGTTCTATCCGATCTATTCGGAGCGGGCCTTCGCGTTCAACAACATCCGCCAGGACAACCGCAACCTGCTGCTGGGCCGCGACCCGAGCGTCGACGGCATGAAGACCGGCTACACCGAAGCCGCCGGCTACTGCCTCGTGGCCAGCGCCCAGCGCGACATGCCCAACGGCAAGCGCCGGCTGCTGTCGGTGGTGATGGGCACGGCCTCGATGCAGGCCCGCGCCAACGAGAGCCAGAAGCTGCTGAACTGGGGCTACGCCGCCTGGGACGCGATCCGGCTGTTCGACGCCGGCAAGGCGGTGGCCACGGTGCCGGTCTGGAAGGGCAACAAGTCCGAAGCCCGCCTGGGCGCGCCGGGCGCGATCTTCGTCGCCGTGCCGCGCGGCGAAGGCGACAAGCTGAAGACCTCGATCCAGCGCACCGACCCGCTGGTCGCGCCGCTGCAGCAGGGCCAGCGCGTCGGCACGCTGAAGGTGACGACCGCCGGCGGCACGCCGGTGGCCGAGATCCCGCTGCAGGTGCTCGAGCCGGTGGGCCTGGCCGGCATCTTCGGCCGCGCCTGGGATGCCGTGCGGCTCTGGATCAAGTAATCTGGGGCCTTCACGCGGCGTCCACACCGAGACCGTCATGGCGATCGCCCTGCCCGACACGCTCTGCTACCTGAACGGCCACTACACCCCGCTCGCCGAGGCGAAGATCCCGGTCCTGGACCGCGGCTTCATCTTCGGCGACGGGATCTACGAGGTCGTGCCGGTCTACGGCCGGCGGCTGTTCCGCTTCGACGAGCACCTGGCGCGGCTGGAGCGCAGCCTGGCGAAGATCCGCATCCCGAACCCGCACACGCGCGACGAGTGGCTGGAGCGCTGCCGCTGCCTGGTGCAGACGCTGGCCGAGACGCGCGGCGTCGATGACCAGGTGGTCTACATCCAGGTCACGCGCGGCGTCGCCCCGCGTGACCACGTGATGCCCGACGGCCTGGAGCCGACGGTCTTCATGATGGTCAACCCGCTGAAGCACGCGACGGCCGAGCAGCGCCACCACGGCGTGGCCTGCATCACCGCGCGCGACTTCCGCTGGGAGCGCGGGGACATCAAGAGCACCAGCCTGCTGGGCAACGTGCTCGCGCGCCAGATGTCGGCCGACCACGGCGCCGTCGAGACCATCATGCTGCGCGACGGTTTCCTCACCGAGGCCTCGGCGAGCAACGTCTGGATCGTGCAGGAAGGCGCGCTGATCGGCGCGCCCAAGAGCGAGTTCGTGCTCGAGGGCATCCGCTTCGAGCTGCTGCGCGAGCTGTGCGAGGACTGCGACATCCCCTACAGCCTGCGCCCGGTGTCCGAGGCCGAGCTGCTGTCGGCCGACGAGGTGCTGCTGAGCTCGGCCACCAAGGAAGTGCTGCCGGTCACGCGCCTGGACGGCGTGCCGGTGGGCCACGGCGCGCTGCGCGGCAAGCCGGGCCCGGTCTACGCCCGCCTGTACGAGGCTTACCAGCAGGCCAAGCGCCTGCAGTCGATCTGAAGTCAAGATGGCCGACATCCCGCCCGAACAAAGCCTCATCGAGTACCCGAGCGCCTTCCCGATCAAGGTGATGGGCGCGCACGTCGAGGGCTTCGAGGAAGCCATCGTCGCGGTGGCGCTGCGTTTCGACCCCGAGTTCGACCGCCTGCGTGTCGAGCGCCGCCCGAGCAAGGGCGGCAACTACATGGGGCTGACGATCACCGTCACGGCGACGAGCCGCGAGCAGCTCGACGAGCTCTACCGCACGCTGAGCACGCACCCGATGGTCAAGGTCGTGCTCTGACGGCGATGCGGCTGCTGCTGCAGGGCCGGCGCGACTACGCCGAGACCGAGGCCGCGATGCGCGGCTTCACCGAGGCGCGCACGGCCTGCACCGAAGACGAGATCTGGCTCGTCGAGCACCCTCCGGTCTTCACGCAGGGCATCGCCGGGCGCGAGGCCCACGTGCTGGCGGCCGGCGAGATCCCGGTCGTGCGCACCAACCGTGGCGGCCAGGTGACGTACCACGGCCCCGGCCAGGTCGTCGCCTACCCGCTCGTCGACCTGCGGCGTGCCGGCTACTTCGTCAAGGAATACGTCTTCCGCCTTGAGGAGGCGGTGCTCGACGTGCTCGGTGCCGTCGGCGTCACCGGCCACCGCGTGCGCGGCGCGCCGGGCATCTACGTGCGCCTGGACGACCCCTTCGGTCACGCCCGCCTGGTGCCTCGCGACGACGATCCGTTCGCCGGCCTGGGCAAGATCGCCGCGCTCGGCATCAAGGTCAGCGGCCACTGCACGTACCACGGCGCGGCGCTGAACGTCGCGATGGACCTGCAGCCTTTCGAGCGCATCGACCCCTGCGGCTACAAGGGGCTGAAGACGGTGGACCTGCGCTCGCTGGGCATCGAGGTCGGCTGGGAGGACGCGGCGCGCGCCTTCGGCCAGGCGCTGGCACGGCGGCTCGCGCCGGCCTGAGCCCGGCGCCGACCCTGACGGCCGGGCGGCGAAAGGCCGCGGCGGATAATCTTCGGGCTCCCACGCCCGCCCGCTCCGCGCCATGACCGATCCCCAGACCCCGGCCTACGACCCGACCGCCAAGCAGAAGTCGCAGGCCAAGACCTCGCGCATCCCGATCAAGGTGGTGCCGGCCGAGGTGCTGAAGAAGCCGGAGTGGATCCGCGTGAAGGCCGGCTCGGCGTCCTCGCGCTTCTACGAGATCAAGAACGTGCTGCGCGAGCAGAAGCTGCACACGGTCTGCGAGGAAGCCTCGTGCCCGAACATCGGCGAGTGCTTCGGCAAGGGCACGGCGACCTTCATGATCATGGGCGACAAGTGCACGCGGCGCTGCCCGTTCTGCGACGTCGGCCACGGCCGCCCGGACCCGCTGGACGCCGAGGAGCCGAAGAAGCTGGCCCAGACCGTCGCCGCGCTGAAGCTGAAGTACGTCGTCGTCACCAGCGTCGACCGCGACGACCTGCGCGACGGCGGCGCCCAGCACTTCGTCGACTGCATCACCGCGATCCGCGAGGCGTCGCCGGCGACGCGCATCGAGGTCCTGGTGCCCGACTTCCGCGGCCGCCTGGACAAGGCGCTGGCGATCCTGAAGACCGCGCCGCCGGACGTCATGAACCACAACCTGGAGACCGTGCCGCGTCTGTACAAGGAAGCGCGGCCGGGCGCCGACTACGCCTTCAGCCTGAACCTGCTCAAGCGCTTCAAGGAAGAAGTGCCGGCCGTGCCGACGAAGAGCGGGCTGATGGTCGGCCTGGGCGAGACCGACGAGGAGATCCTCGAGGTGATGCGCGACATGCGCGCCCACGGCATCGAGATGCTGACCATCGGCCAGTACCTCGCGCCCAGCGGCCACCACCTGCCGGTGCGTCGCTACGTGCACCCGGACACCTTCAAGATGTTCGAGCGCGAGGCCGCGGCGATGGGCTTCAGCCACGCCGCCGTCGGCGCGATGGTGCGCTCGAGCTACCACGCCGACCAGCAGGCGCACGCGGCGGGCGTCACCGAAGGCTGATCGGTTGCCAGCGTGCGCGCCCGCGCGCACGATCGCGTCTCCCGTCTTGATGGAGTTGCGATGGATCGCAGGCAATTCGCGTGGACCTTGGCCGCCGCGTCGAGCGTCTGGCCGCTCGCCGGCCGCGCCGCCGCGCTGACCGAGACCGATGCCGCCGCCGGCGTGCGTGCGGCGCTGGAACGTGGCGCCGTCGCCGCCGTCGGCTTGCTGGGGCGCACCGACGGCTTTCTCGGCAACCCGAAGGTGCGCATTCCGCTGCCGGGCGCACTGGAGGATGCCGCCGGGCTGCTGCGCGCCACCGGCCAGGGCAAACGCGTCGACGAGCTGGTGACGGCGATGAACCGTGCCGCCGAGGCGGCGGTGCCCGAGGCGCGCACGCTGCTCGTCAGCGCCGCCAAGTCGATCAGCGTCGAGGACGCGCTGGACATCGTGCGCGGCGGCGACACCTCGGTGACCGACTTCTTCGCACGCAAGACGCGCGAGCCGCTGGGCGTGAAGTTCCTGCCCATCGTCACCAAGGCGACCGAGAAGGTGAAGCTGGCGGACCGCTACAACGCGGTCGCCGGCAAGGCCTCGCGTTTCGGCCTGATCCGGCAGGAGGACGCCAACGTCCAGCAGTACGTCACCGCCAAGGCGCTAGACGGCCTGTACCTGATGATCGGCGAGGAGGAGAAGAAGATCCGCGCCGACCCGGTCGGTACCGGCAGCGCGATCCTGCGCAAGGTCTTCTCGCTCTAGCCGGCCGCGTCAGACCACGCCGCGGGCGTGCAGGTCGGCGATCTCGGCCTCGGCCAGGCCGATCTCGCGCAGCACCTCGTCGGTGTGTTCGCCGAGCAGCGGCGGCGCGCGGCGCAGCGTCGGCGGTGTCGCCGACAGCTTCATCGGGCTGGCGACGAGATCGATCGTGCCGAGCAGCGGGTGCTCCGCCTGCGTCACCATGCCGCGCGCACGCACCTGCTCGTCGGCGAAGACCTCGCCGAGGTCGTTGATCGGGCCGCAGGGCACGCCGGCGGCGTCGAGGGCGGCCAGCCAGTCGGCGCGCGCGCGCTGCCGCATCAGCGGCTCCAGCATTGGAATCAGCACCTGACGGTGGCGCACGCGCGCGGCGTTCGTCGCGAAGCGTTCGTCGGTGGCCAGCTCGGCGCAGCCGGCGATCTCGCAGAAGCGCCTGAACTGGCTGTCGTTGCCCACCGCCAGGATCAGGTGGCCGTCGGCGACCTCGAACACCTGGTAGGGCACGATGTTGGCGTGGGCATTGCCGACGCGCCGCGGCGGCGTCTTCGTCGCCAGGTAGTTGGCGCCGAGGTTGGCGAGCATCGCGACCTGGGTGTCCAGCAGCGCCATGTCGATCGCCTGGCCTTCGCCGGTGGCGTCGCGGTGACGCAGCGCGGCGAGGATGGCGACCGTCGCGTACATGCCGGTGAACAGATCGGCGACCGCCACGCCGACCTTCTGCGGCCCGGCGCCGGGCAGGCCGTCGCGCTCGCCGGTCACGCTCATCAGCCCGCCCAGGCCCTGGATCGCGTAGTCGTAGCCGGCGCGATCCTGGTACGGCCCGCTCTGGCCGTAGCCGGTGATCGAGCAGTAGACGAGGCGCGGGCGCGTCGCGCGCATCGCCTGGGCGTCCAGGCCGTAACGCGCCATGTCGCCGACCTTGAAGTTCTCGATCATCACGTCGGCGGTGTCGGCCAGCCGGCGCACCAGTGCCTGACCGTCGGGGTGCGCGATGTCGATCGTCACCGAACGTTTGTTGCGGTTGGTGCCGACGAAGTACGCGGCCTCGGCGCTGTCGTGGCCGGCGGCGTCCTTCAGGAACGGCGGGCCCCAGCCGCGTGTGTCGTCGCCGCCGGGGTGGCGTGCCGAGCGCGGGCGTTCCACCTTGACGACGTCGGCGCCGAGGTCGGCCAGTGTCTGCGTGCACCAGGGGCCGGCGAGCACGCGCGAGAGATCGAGCACGCGCAGCCCCGCGAGCGCGCCCGGTTTCAGCTGTTCCATGGCGCCGATTCTGGGCCCGCGCCGTGCGCCCAGGCCCTGATGCGAGTACGGTGCGCAAGACGGAGCGAAAGCTGCCGATAATCCGCGCTCCTGCTGCCATGGCCGCCCTGCTCGTCATCGCCCACGCCCCGCTCGCGTCTTCGCTGCGCGCGGTGGCCGCGCATGTCTACCCGGACTGCGGCCGCGGCCTGGCGGCGCTGGACGTCGAGCCCGGCATGCAACCCGAGCAGGTGGTCGAGCGCGCGCGTGCGCTGCTGGCCGAACTCGGCGCCCAGGAGGCGCTGATCCTGGTCGACGTCTTCGGCGCGACGCCCTGCAACGCGGCGCTCGAACTGGCCGACGGCGTGTCCGCACGTGTCGTCGCCGGGGTCAACGTGCCGATGCTGTGGCGCACCCTGTGCTACGCCCACCTTCCGCTGGATGAACTGGTCGCGCGCGCCGTGGCCGGTGGTACGCAAGGTGTCATGCAGATCGGCGGCGCGCGCCGGCAGAATCAGGCCGTCTCCCCGGGCCCTCATGATCAAGACCCGCATCACCATCAGCAATAAGCTCGGCCTTCACGCCCGCGCCTCGGCCAAGCTGACCAAGCTGGCGGGCACCTTCCGCAGCGAAGTCTTCATGAGCCGCAACGGCCGGCGGGTCAACGCCAAGAGCATCATGGGAGTGATGATGCTGGCCGCCGGAATGGGCACCGAGGTCGAGATCGAGACCGACGGCGAGGACGAGCAGGCCGCGATGGAAGCGCTGCGCGGCCTGATCGACGCCAAGTTCGGCGAAGGCCAGTGACGCGCCGACGGGAGCCGAACGCATGAGCATCCAGGTCTTCGGCACTCCCGTCTCGCGCGGCGTCGCGATCGGCCGCGCGGTGCTGGTGGCTTCCAGCCGCGTCGACGTCGCGCACTATTTCGTCGCGGCCGAACGAGTCGAGCAGGAGATCGACCGGCTGCGCCAGGCGCGCGACATCGTGTCCGCGGAGCTGACGGCGCTCAAGCGCGACCTGCCGCAGGATGCGCCGGCCGAGCTGTCGGCGCTGCTCGACGTGCACCAGATGCTGCTGCACGACGAGACCATGACCTCGGCGACCCGGCAGTGGATCGTCGAGCGCCACTACAACGCCGAGTGGGCGTTGTCGGCGCAGCTCGAGGTGCTCGCGCGCCAGTTCGACGAGATGGACGACGAGTACCTGCGTGAACGCAAGGCCGACGTCGAGCAGCTGGCCGAGAGGCTGTTGCGCTGCCTTGCCCGCAGCAAGCCGGGCCACAGTCCCTCTGCGGAGCCGGACGTGATGCGCATGCGCGACTTCGGCGGCGAGGATCCGCTGGTGCTGGTCGCCAACGACGTCGCACCGGCCGACATGATCCAGTTCAAGCGCAGCGTCTTCACCGGCTTCGTCACCGACGTCGGCGGGCGCACCTCGCACACCGCCATCGTCGCGCGCAGCCTGGACATCCCGGCCGTCGTCGGTGCGCGCGAAGCGAGCCGCCTGATCCGGCAGGACGACTGGCTGGTCATCGACGGCGACGCCGGTGTCGTCATCGTCAACCCGTCGCCGATCGTGCTGGAGGAGTACCGCTTCCGCCAGCGCCAGAGCGAACTCGAACGCGCCCGCCTGAACCGCCTGCGCCACACGCCGGCGGTGACGCTGGACGGGCAGCCGGTCGAACTGCTGGCCAATATCGAGATGCCGGGCGATTCGGCCGGGGCGCTGGAGGCCGGTGCGGTCGGCGTCGGCCTGTTCCGCAGCGAGTTCCTGTTCATGAACCGCGGTGGCGACCTGCCCGGCGAAGACGAGCAGTTCCAGGCCTACCGCGACGCCGTGGTGTCGATGCAAGGCTTGCCGGTGACGATCCGCACCGTCGACATCGGTGCCGACAAGCCGCTGGATCGCATGAGCCTGCAGGAGCTGCGACACGAGCATGCGCTGAACCCGGCGCTGGGCCTGCGCGCGATCCGCTGGAGCCTGGCCGAGCCGGACATGTTCCGCCAGCAGCTGCGCGCCATCCTGCGCGCGAGTGCCTTCGGCAAGGTGCGCATCCTGGTGCCGATGGTCGCGCATGTCGGCGAGATCCGGATGACGCTGGAGGCGCTCGAGCGTGCCCGGCAGCAACTCGACGACGCAGGCTGTGCTCACGGCGAAGTCGAGATCGGCGCGATGATCGAGGTGCCTGCTGCGGCGCTGATGATCGGCCGCTTCCTCGATCACTTCGACTTCGTCTCGATCGGCACCAACGACCTGATCCAGTACACGCTGGCGATCGACCGGTCCGATGATGCCGTCTCCCATCTCTTCGATCCCTGGCATCCTGCGGTGTTGCGCCTGATCGCGGACACCATTGCCAAGGCCAACGCTCGAGGCAAGGGTGTCAGTGTCTGCGGCGAGATGGCCGGCGACGCGGCGTTCACCGACTTGCTGCTGGCCATGGGGCTGCGCAGCTTCTCCATGCACCCGGCGCGCATCGCGTCGATCAAGCAGCGAGTGCTGCGTGCCGACACCCGTCGCCTGGCCGCGGCGGTCGAGGCGGTGCTGAGCGCCGAGGATCCGGCGTTGGAGGCGGCGCGCCTGTTCTCGGGCGGGCTCGCCCACTGACAAGGCCGGCAGCGGGCGGAGCTTCCGGCCTCGTCCGGATCGGCCGGTCCCTGGGTGCGCGGGCTGAGGTGTGCCGGTGCGCGGGCAGGCAGCAGCGAGGTGGTC
>NZ_JAALCQ010000006.1:0-266475 GCF_011065555.1 Rubrivivax sp. JA1026 | reverse complement strand
GGGGTTCGAGCCCCCGACGGCCTACCAACACCTGCCGGCTGCAGGGCCGCGGCCTCGGCACAGGGCACAGGTCTCACCTCGCCGCCGTCGCGCCGACCGGCACCAGGTACAGCTCGCTCGGTTTGTCCAGCAGCCAGCTGCTGAAGACGAAGCTGCAGCGGATCTCCTCGCCCAGCGGCAGGTCTTGGCCCAGCGTCATGCGCATCAGGCGGAAGCCCTGCCGTTCACCCCGCCGGATCGGCGCGATCGCCGGCCCGGCCTTGCGCTGCTGGAAGCTGAAGCGCGGCGCGTAGCCTTCGCGCGCGTCGGGCGGGCGGCACACGACCTCGGTGAGCGGCCCGCCGGTGAACAGGTGCCGGTGGTCGTCCGGGTCGGGATAGAACTCCCACTGCAGGGTTTGGCGCTGCGTCGCTGCCGGGATCGTCATGCGCAGCACCCGCGTGTCGTCGATGCGCTCGATGCGCCAGGTGCTGCTCGCCGGTGGCGTCGTCCACGGGAAGGGGCCCAGGTCCGGCACCTGCGCCAGCGCTCGTGCCAGCACCGCGTTGCGGGCCGCATAGGCCGCGGTCACGCACGCGGTGTCGGCGCCGCAGGCGTTGCGCTCGCGCAGCCAGCGGCGCTGCGTGCGGCGCAGGCTGCGGTCTTCCTCCCAGCGTTGGGTCAGCGCGCTGTAGGCCGCCGCCATGCGCGCATCCGCCCGGGCCAGGTCGGGGTCGGCGCAGACCAGGCGCTCGACGGGCGTGCGCGCGCGCTGGCAGTCGAAGCCGGGTTGCGCGTCGGCGCGCGGGCCGGCGTCTTGGGCCCGGGCCGTCGCCGACAGCAGCAACAGGCCGAAGAGAGCAAGCAGCGAAGAGGGCGTGGAGTTCATCAGGGTGTGGTGTTGCGAGTGTTCGAGCTTCTTGCCGAATCAGCGGCCAGCCAAGGGGCGCCGGTCAGGCCGCTTCTTCGACCGCTTCCACCCCCACCCACGCCCGGATCTGCGCCAGCTCGTCGGCGTCCAGCACCTTCTGCTCGCGCTCGCACAGGAACTGCACCTGGTTCACCAGCCGCGAGCCCAGCGTCGGCACGCTGTCCTGGCCCTGGCCGAAGACGTGGCCGTTGAGCTGCATGCCGCGCACCAGGAAGCTGACGTCGCGCTGGCGCACGCGCATGCCGGCCGTCTCGTGGCAGCGGCGGCAGACCTGGTGCGCGGTGGCCGCGGCCTCGAAGCCGCGTTCGGCCAGCAGCTCCGACAGCGTGCGCAACACGAGCTGCAGGTCCGGCGGCGCCAGCATCGGCGCGCCGGTCAGCGCGCACACCTCGCGCACCACGGCGAAGGTGGCGCCGCGGCCGTGCCAGGGCGACTCCGGGTCCTGCTCGACGGCCGCGGCCTCGACCTCGTGGCGCGCCGGGTCGACGATGCGCCCGCCCGAGCCGCTCACCCACAGCAGCCGCGCCAGCCCGAGCGAACGGAAGAAGGCCTTGAACGTGCCGCCGCCGTTCCAGTTCTCCATGATGTCCGGGTGCTCCTGGCGCAGCCGCGACGCCAGCATGCCGGCGCTCACCGGCAGCGCCGACTCGTCGACCGTGGCCCAGATGCGCGTGGCGATCAGGCCCAGTTCGTCGTCGGTGGCCGGGCGTGGCGTCTCGCGCGCCGGCTCGGGCCGCGGCGCGGCGGCGGCACGCGCTTCGCCCGCTTCGGCCACGGCCTCGGGCGCCGGCTGCGCCAGCGCCAGCGCGTCGCGCAGGAACACCCGTTCGTCGATCAGCAGGTCGGCCGAGGCCTGGTAGGCCGCCGACGGGAAACCGATCGCCAGCACCGTGGTGCGGCGGTCGTAGCGGCGCAGCTTGCGCAGCACCGGCGTGAAGTCGGCATCGGCCGAGAAGACGATGAACTCGTCGCAGCGTGTCTCGTGCTGCAGCAGGTCGACGATGTCCAGCACCATGTGGATGTCGGTGCTGGTCTTGCCCTGGCTGGTCACCGGCGGGCAGTCGACGATCTCGAAGCCGGCGCGCAGGAAGGCGTGGCGGTAGGTCTGGTACCAGTTCGGGTTCAGGTAGCAGCGGCGCACCAGCAGCCGGCGGCGCTCGCCGTCCTCGTGCGGCTCGGGCAGCGCCAGCGCGCTGGTCAGCCAGCCGATCCACTCGGAGGGATGCCGCGCGAAACGTTCGGCGGCGTCGGGCTGCAGCTGGCGCAGCTGCGAGAACACGTTGTCGAAGTCGACGAACAGGGCGCTCTTCATGGCGGTGGGGGCTCCCGGATGCGCGGGCGGCCGGCAGGTTAGCCGATCCGCCGCCGCCTGAGGCGCCTCACGGCCCGGGCGGCGGCTCCCAGAGCTCGATCTTGTTGCCTTCGGGGTCCAACACCCAGCCGAACTTGCCGTACTCGGAGTCGTCGGTCTTCTCCGGCACCTGGCAACCTTCGGCACGCAGGGCCTGCAGCAGCGCGGCCAGGTCGGCGACGCGTTTCATCCTGGCCTCTGATCGATTGCCCCGCAGACGCCGCGCAGGGTGGGCAGCGGGTGCCGGTCTGCCATCCCCGAGGTCGGTGCGGGGACACGGGCCGGGGCACCACCACGGCTGCGCCTCGCGACGCGGCGTGCGGCCTCAGCGCGGGGTGTGCCGCAACGCCCACTCGCGCCGCAGCAGCCCGTAGATCGCGCTGTCCGACACCTCGCCGCCGACGATCCAGCGCCCGCGCAGCCGGCCTTCGAGGCGGAAGCCCAGGCGCAGATGCCGGCCGCTGTGCAGCGCTTGCAGGTCGCTGTCGATCGCCTCCTCCGCCTGCGCCGTCGAGGTCCACGGCGGCGTGCTCCAGAAGCGCATCACCTGCGGGTCCGAGAAGATCGTGAAGACCGCCTCGGCGTCGTCGTGGCGGTAGGGGCGCAGCGTCAGGCGCTCGGTCTGCAGCGGCAGCGCCGGAAAGCGCGTCATGGCTGCGTCATCGGCAGCTCAGGGTTTGCGGTCCGCCGGGTGGTGCACGCCGTTGCTGACCGGCACGTTCTCGATCAGGAACGGGTCGATGCCTTCCAGGCAGCCGACGTTGTAGCCGTACTGGTCGGGGCGCGAGCGCCGCTGGTGGTGGGTGTAGATGCCGCAGCGCGAGCAGAAGTAGTGCTTCGCGACACGGGTGTTGAACTGGTAGAGCGTCAGCGCGTCTTCGCCCTGCACGATGCGGATGCCGGCCAGCGGCACCGAGCCGACGACGGCGCTCTTGCGCCGGCAGATCGAGCAGTTGCAGCGCCGCGGGTCGACGATGCCGTCGGGCAGATGCAGCTCGAGCACCACGGCGCCGCAATGGCAGGACAGCCGATGGCGGGTTTGCACCAGCACGCCGCCGACGGACTGGATCGTTCTGAGCTGGCTCACGGCGCCTCGCGAAATGAGGGGAAGGCGCGCTGATCACAGGCGCCGGCGGGCCGCGGTCTCAGGTCGTCAGCTGCACGGCTCGCCCGATGAACAGCACCGGGCCGGTCGGGCGGTCCAGCGGCGAGCCGCCTTCGGGTTCGAGCGTGATCTCGAACAACTGCTCGGCGCGCATGCCGGGCAGGCGTTCCAGCGGCAGCGCCACTTCACCGCCGGCCCGCAGCAGGCCCAGCGAGCGCGGGCCTGGCGCGCCCGGCGCCTTGGTCCAGAACTGCAGGCTGCGGCCTTGCGGCGGCGTGTCGCCCGGTGCGACCGGCTGCAGCCGCAGCTGGCCGCGGCCTTGCGCGTCGACACGCACGTCGACGAGCCAGCCGTTGCCGCCGCCTTGCGGCGCCTGCAGCACCGCGACGTAGCGTTCCGCGGGGGCCGTCGGCCGCGTCAGCAGGGTGCCCCCCAGCAGCACGCTGGCTGCCAGTGCTGCGCCGCTGAGCGACTGCCAGAACACCAGCCGCTGCCACCAGCCGGGCGCGCCCGCGGGCCTTGGCCGGGCGGCGGGCGCCGCCGGGCCCAGCCGGGCCTCGATGGCTGGCCACAGACCGGGCGGCGGCTCCACCGGCGGGGCGTGCCGTGCCAGCGGCAGCAGCCGGTCCTGCCACCCGGCGACCTCGGCGCGCAAGGCCTGATCGCCTGCCAGCGCAGTCTCGAAGGCGCGCCGCTCGTCCGGCGCGAGCGTGCCGAGCACGTACTCGCCGGCGGCGGCACTGCGTTCGTCGGGTGTGTCGAGCTTCATGCCAGGCACTCCCGCAGCGACAGCAGGCTGCGCCGGATCCAGGACTTGATCGTGCCCAGCGGTGCGCTCAGCTGGCGCGCGATCTGCTCGTGCGTGTAGCCGTCGACGAAGGCGTGCAGCACGCAGGCGCGGCGCTCGGCGTCCAGGCGGTCCAGGCAGCGCTCCAGGCTCGCTGCGTCCAGCGCCGGCTCGTCGGTGGCAGGCAGGCGTTCGGCCAGCCCGGCGAGCTCGTCCGGCTCCAGGGCTTCCACCGGCTCGCCGCTGCGCACGACCTTGATCGCCTGGTGGCGCACGACGGTGTAGACCCAGCCGCGGCCGGAGCCGAGCGCCGGGTCGAAGGTCGCCGCGCGCTGCCAGATCTGCAGGAACGCGTCCTGCAGCACGTCTTCGGCCACAGCCGCGTCGCGCACGATGCGCCGCGCCACGCCCAGCAGCCATCGCCCCTCGCGCTCGTACAGCGCCCGCAGCGCAAAACGTTCACCGCGCGCGCAGGCCTGCAGCGCGGCGTCGTGGTCGAAGGCGTCTGAACGGACGGGCATCGGCGACCTCGTGCCCGGGCCGGGAACCCGGGTCGAGGCGATTCCAGGCAGCGGTTCCGAGCGCGTGCAGCGCTCAGACCGGCTTCCAGAAGATGTAGTCGGCCTGGTAGCCGACGACTTCACGCTGGCCGGCCGTGGTGGCGTCGCAGGTCCTGGCCGGGGCGACGCCGCCGCGCGTGGCGACACGCTGCACGTGGCTGACGCCGGCCAGCGGGCCTTGCATCGGCGCCGTGGCCTTGACGAGCTGCAGCGGGATCGAGCCTGCGGCCGCCGGTGCCACGGCGAGCTGGCTGCCGGTCAGGCGCTGGCCGTCCGCCGTCTCCCAGGTGGCCGGCGGGCCGTAGTAGCGGCCCACGGCCTTGCCGTCGCGCGCGCGCAGTTCGGCGTCGGGGCCGACGAACGCCCATTCGTTGCCGGCTCCGCCGGTCTTGGCGCGGCACTCGTAGGTGATGCGGCCGACGCCCACCGTCTCCCAGACGACGCGGTGGCCGGCCGGCACCTGCACGGCCGCGGGCAGCATGCCCTGGTCGAAAGCAGGTGCGGCGGTCCTGGCCATGCCGCCGCAGGCGGCAAGCGTGAGGGTCAGACCCAGGGCGGTGATGGCGGTCAAGGCGGTGTGCATGCAGGAGTCTCCGGTGCTTGGTCCAGGTGGGGCCGGTGCCTTGGGGCGCCGGCCGAGGCCGATCGTTTCGGCTCTCGTCAGGGACTAGCCGCCGGATGCACGCTTGGATGCAGCGGAGAAAGAAATATTTACGCCAGGGGCCATGCGGCGTGCGGTCAGGCGCGCACGCCGGCCCTGCGGCGCGGTGCCGCACCGCAGTGGCCGCCGCCGGCGGCTGCAGGCCGAGCGTGCCGCAGCGTCACACGGCCGACCGGCCTCAGAAGGTCTGCCAGTCGTCGTCGGCGGTCTCGGCCTTGGCGGTCGTGACCGGCGCTGCCGCGGCGACCGGCGCCGGGCGCGCCGCGGCCGGACGGGGCGCCGCCGGGCGTTGTGCGGGGGGCGCCGTCGGCGTCGTCACCGCCGGGGCCGCGGTCGGCGCCGCCGCCACCGCGGGCGCCGCGGCCGTTCGGCCGGCGACGCGGAACACCGCCACGGCGTCGACCAGCTGGCGTGCCTGGGTGCGCAGGCTCTCGGCGGCGGCGGCGCTCTCCTCGACCAGCGCGGCGTTCTGCTGCGTCGCCTGGTCCATCTGCGCCACGGCTTCGCCGACCTGGGCGACACCGTCGCTCTGCTCGGCGCTGGCGCTGCTGATCTCGCCGACGATGTCGGCCACGCGGCGGATCGACGCCAGCACGTCCTGCATCTTCGCGCCGGCCTGATGGACCAGCGCATTGCCGCTGTCCACGCGTTCGACGCTGGTGCCGATCAGCGACTTGATCTCGCGTGCCGCCTCGGCCGAGCGCTGCGCCAGGATGCGCACCTCGCCGGCGACGACGGCGAAGCCGCGGCCCTGCTCGCCGGCACGCGCCGCCTCGACGGCGGCGTTGAGCGCCAGGATGTTGGTCTGGAACGCGATGCCGTCGATGACGTTGATGATCTCGGTGATGCGGCGCGAACTCTCGCTGATGCCGTCCATCGTCTGCACGACCTGGCCGACCATCTGCCCGCCTTCGGTGGCGACGGCGCTGGCCGCGGCGGCCAGCTGGTTGGCCTGCATCGCGTTGTCGGCGTTCTGGCGCACCGTGGCGTTGAGCTCCTCCATCGACGCGGCGGTCTGCTGCAGCGCGCTGGCCTGCTGCTCGGTGCGCGCCGACAGGTCGGCGTTGCCGTGCGCGATCTGGTGGCTGGCGGTGGCCACGCCGTCGGCCGACTCGCGCACCTCGGCGACGATGCGTGCCAGGCTGGCCTGCATGCCGGCCAGGGCCTGCAGCAGGCGGGCGGTCTCGTCGCGGCCCTCGGCGACGATGGTCGCCGACAGGTCGCCGGCGCCGATCGCTTCGGCGGTGCGCACGGCGCGTTCGATCGGCCGCGTGATCGACCGCGTCGCGACGATGGCGAAGCCGGCGCCCAGCAGCGTGGCCAGCAGCGCGCCGATGGCGATCGTCCACTGGCTGCGTTCGGTCGCCGCGGCGAGCCCGGCCTGGCTGGCCTCCAGCAGCTCCTGCGAATGCGCGGCCACCGCGTCCAGCGCCTTCTGGTAGTCCTGGGCCACCGGCAGCAGCAGGGTGTCGACGTCGGCATACACCGACTCGCCGCGTTCGACCCGCTCGTTGAGCTCGCGGCGCACGTCGGTGTAGCGCACGCGCACGTCGGCGACCTTGGCGATCAGCGCCTTGCCTTCGGCGTCGTCGACCATCGCCACCAGCGCCTTGTGCACCACCGCGGTCTCGGTCGAGATCTGCTCGACGTCCTGCTTCATCTGGGCCTGCAGCGCCGGGTCGGAGCTCTTCAGCGAGGCCGAGACCTTGGTCCAGCTGATGCGGAGGTTGGTCGCCCACTGGCTGGCGAGCTTGCTGCGCTGCTCGTCCTTCTGCACGATGGCCTCGCTGGCGGCGCGCAGCTCGCCGAGTTGCCAGATGGCCGCCGCCGCGACGGCGACGGTGATCGTCAACACGAGCCCGAAGGCCAGTCCCAGGCGGGCGCCGATGCGCAATTGGTTCATGCTGCTCCAGAAATGCTCGGTGAACGGCGTGAGCGTCGACTGGCGGACGCCGCAACCACTGCCTTCGGTATCGGCGCCGCCTTGACGCACTTCATGCGCGCGGACCGAAGTGGGGGTCGAGCGTGAATTCCTGCACGCCCGAAATCCACGAAAAGCATGCAGTCAATGAAAACGCAATTGCTTGCGGTGGCGTTGTGGCTCGCGATGCTTGAGCAATGTCATGCGATGCAAGCGGGAATCCATGATGTCCTCGGCGCAGCCGAGCGCGTACCGTGTCCGCGTTGGAACCTGCGGAGGTGCCCATGAGCCTGGAGACCCCCTTGTCCACCCGCAGCCTGGAGGCCGGCGCCGTGCTGGCGCAGGCCCAGCCGTGGCAGAGCTTCCCGGTGACGCTCGATTCGGCGGCGGTGTCGGTGATGACCGACCTCACGCAGGTCAAGGCGGCCACCGTCGCGCCCGGCGCGACGCTGCGCCAGGCCGAGCAGACGATGATCTACCAGGGGGTCCGGCTGCTGTTCGTCGTCGCCGAGTGGCCGGCGATCGAGGGCCTGATCACGAGCACCGACCTGCGCGGCGAACGTGCGCTGCGTCTGGTGCAGGAACGCGGCCTGCGCTGGGCCGAGATCACCGTCGGTGACGCGATGACGCCGCGTTCGCGGCTCGACGCCATCGAGCATTCCCGGCTGCAGGGCGCGCGGGTGGGCCATCTGGTGGCCACGCTCAAGCGCCTGGGGCGCAACCACCTGCTGGTGGTCGACGGCGGCGGCCCGGGCGTGCCGCCGCGGCTGCGGGGGATCGTCTCGCGCTCGCAGATCGAGCGCCAGCTGGGCCGGCCGGTCGACGTGGTGCCGGTGGCGACCAGCTTCGCCGACCTGCCGCAGATGCTGGCCTGAGCCGGCCGCGCCCGCGTGTTACTGGGCGCGCGTGACCTGCGGCGCCTTGCTCACGCGCACCTTGCCGCCGGTGGTCACGATGATGACCGCGTCGCCGGGCTGGAGGTTCTCGTTGCCCTTGGCCTGCACGATGGCGCGGCGTTCGCCGCTGCGCAGCTGCACGAGGATCTCGACCGCGTCCTCGCGCGTGCCCATGCGCTCGACGGCGTTGCCGACGACGGCGCCGGCCACCGCGCCGAGCACGCCGACGGCGACGCTCTCGCGCCGGCCACCGACGCTGGAGCCGGCGATGCCGCCGATCACGCCGCCGCTGACGCCGCCGATGCCGCTCTGCGAGCCTTCGACGACGACCGGCCGGGTCGACAGCACGGTGGCGTCGATGACGGTGCTCATGCGCTGCGCGTCACCGGGGCTGATGACGTCGGGGCTGGTGGTGGAACAGGCCGCCAGTGCCAGCACGGCGGCGGCGGCGATCAGGCGCTTCATCGCGGGGAACCTCCTCATGACAGTGCAACGTCCCCGGCCGGGGCGCGTTGACACGCCGATGGTGCCGCAAAGCCGCGCCGTGGAAGGCGCGGCTGAAGACCGGAGGCGGTAAAGATACGTTGCGCGCCGCGGCGTCGCGGCGGCCGTTCAGCCGTGCAGCCGGCTGCTGCGCGGCACCGAGGCCAGCAGGAAGTCCATCTGGTCGGCGACGATGCGCCGGCCGCGCAGGATCATGTCCTCATGCAGGCTGGGCACGTAGGGCAGGTACAGCAGCGTCATGTGCGCCTCTTCGGGCAGGCGGTCGGCCTTGTGGCCGTTGCAGCCGCGGCAGGCGGTGATGCAGTTCATCCAGCTGTCGGCACCGCCGCGCGAGACCGGCACGATGTGCTCGCGCGTCAGGTCGTCGAACGCGAAGTGGCCGCCGCAGTAGGCGCAGATGCCGCGGTCGCGCACGAACAGCTTGTGGTTGGTGATCGCCGGCGTGTGCCGCCAGGCGCGGCTGGGGATCGCGCCGCGCACCGCGATGATCGGGTGCACCTCGATGCGCGACTGCAGCCCGGTGGCGCGCTGGATGCCGCCGCGCAGCACCTGGAAAGCCTTGCCCAGCGTCCAGGCGATGCCGTCGCTGGCATAAAGGACCGCGGCCTCGCGAGGCGTGATCCACGCCTGTGGCCGACCCGACACATCGAGTTGCAGCACATCCATGAACGGGCAGCGTAAACAAGATCCGTGCCCGTCGCAACCACGCTTTGATGACAGGCAGGGGGGGCTCGCGACCCTCTAGGGACTTTCCCGGGGCAATGCCCCCAATGGCTGGTCGGCGCAAGCCCGAATCGGCAAAATAGAACGATCGTTCGATTTTTTGCCCATCGAAACTTGGCCTCTTCCACCACCTCCCGCCAGCCGTCGGCGAAATCGCTGCAGAAGGGCCAGCAGACCCGCGCCGCGATCCTCGACGCGGCGCTGGGCCTGGCCTCGCACATGGGGCTGGAGGGGCTGTCGATCGGCACGCTCGCCGAGATGATGCAGATGAGCAAGTCGGGCGTCTTCGCCCACTTCGGCTCGCGCGAGGAGCTGCAGATCTCGGTCATCCGCGAGTACCACGCGCGTTTCGAGGAAGAGGTCTTCTTCCCGGCGATGGCCGAGGCGCGCGGCCTGCCGCGGCTGCGGGCGCTGTTCGAGCGCTGGATCCGCCGCGTCTCGGTCGAGCTGGACTCGGGCTGCATCTACATCAGCGGCGCGGTCGAGTTCGACGACCGGCCCGGCCCGGTGCGCGATGCGCTCGTCTCGATGGTGCGCGCCTGGCACCTGGCGCTGCAGCGCGCGATCGCGATGGCCGTCGAGGAAGGCCATCTTCGTCCCGAAACCGACCCGTCGCAGCTGCTGTTCGAGATGCACGGGCTGATCCTCGCGCTGCACCACGATGCCCGGCTGCTGCGCAACACCGGGGTGCTCGACCGCGCGCGGCGCGGCTTCGAGCGCCTCGTCGCCGACTGGCAGCCGCCGGCGGCCCCCGAAACGCGGACCTGAACTCCGTCTCACATCCTCTCCAGGAGCGCTTCCATGTCTTACACCCCGCCGCTTCGCGACCTGCAGTTCGTCATGCACGAGGTGCTCGACGTCGCCTCGACGCTCAAGCAGCTGCCGCGTCACGCCGAGATCGACGCCGACACGATCAACGCCGTCATCGAGGAAGCCGGCAAGTTCGCCGCCGGCGTGGCCGCGCCGATCAACGCCAGCGGCGACGCCGAAGGCTGCACGCTGGATCCCGCGACGCACGCGGTGCGCACGCCCAAGGGTTTCAAGCAGGCCTACGAGCAGTACGTCGAAGGCGGCTGGCCCGCGCTGAGCTGCGACCCGGCCTTCGGCGGCCAGGGCCTGCCGGTGCTGCTGAACCAGTGCCTCTACGAGATGCTGAACTCGGCCAACCAGGCCTGGACGATGTACCCCGGCCTGTCGCACGGCGCCTACGAGTGCCTCAGCGCGCACGGCACCGAGTGGCAGAAGAACACCTTCCTGCCCAAGCTGACCAGCGGCGAGTGGACCGGCACGATGTGCCTGACCGAGCCGCACTGCGGCACCGACCTCGGCATGCTGCGCACCAAGGCCGAGCCGCAGCCCGACGGCACCTACAAGATCACCGGCCAGAAGATCTTCATCTCCGCCGGCGAGCACGACATCACGCCGAACATCGTGCACCTGGTGCTGGCGCGCCTGCCGGACGCGCCGGCCGGCAGCAAGGGCATCTCGCTGTTCGTCGTGCCCAAGTTCCAGGTCGCGGCCGACGGCTCGATCGGCGAGCGCAACGGCATCTACTGCACCGCCGTCGAGCACAAGATGGGCATCCACGGCAACGCCACCTGCCAGCTGTCGCTGGAAGGCGCCGTCGGCACGCTGGTCGGCGAGCCCAACCGCGGCCTGCAGGCGATGTTCGTGATGATGAACGCCGCCCGCCTGGGCGTTGGCTGCCAGGCCCTGGGCCTGACCGAGACCGCCTACCAGATGGCCGTGGCCTACGCCAAGGACCGCATCCAGATGCGCAGCCTGACCGGCCCGAAGGCGCCGGACAAGCCGGCCGATCCGATCATCGTGCACCCCGACGTGCGCAAGATGCTGCTGACCGCGCGTGCCTACGCCGAAGGCGGCCGCGCGCTGGCGCTGTACACCGCGCTGCTGCTGGACCGCGAGATCGCCTCGGACGACGAGGACGAACGCGCCGAGTGCGCCGACCTCGTCGCGCTGCTGACGCCGATCGTCAAGGCCTTCATGACCGACAACGCCTGGATCGCGACCTCGCACTGCATGCAGGTCTTCGGCGGCAGCGGCTACATCCGCGGCACCGGCATCGAGCAGTTCGTGCGCGACGCGCGCATCAACATGATCTACGAAGGCACGAACACCGTGCAGTCGCTGGACCTGCTGGGCCGCAAGGTGCTGGGCGACAACGGCAAGAAGCTGAAGAAGTTCGGCAAGATCGTCGCCGAGTTCATCGAGGAGGAAGGCGTCAACGAATCGATGCAGGAGTTCGTCAATCCGCTGGCCGACCTGGGCGACAAGGTGACCAAGCTGACGACCGAGCTCGGCATGAAGGCGATGCGCAACACCGACGAGGTCGGCGCCGCCGCGGTCGACTACCTGCGTGTCTGCGGCCACCTCGTGTTCGCCTACTTCTGGGCGCGCATGGCCAAGGTGGCGCTGGAGAAGCAGGGCTCGGGCGACCCGTTCTACACCGCCAAGCTGCACACCGCGCGCTTCTACTTCGCCAAGCTGCTGCCCGAGACCGCCGGCCTGATCCGCACGGCGCGTTCGGGTTCCGACGCGCTGATGGCGATGGACGAATCGCTGTTCTGACCCCCGACGGGCCCGCCCGAGTCCCGCGACAACGAAGGAGACAAAGCATGCACAAGCGCAACTGGATCGCTCTCGCACTCGCCGCCGCGTCGTCGGTGGCGATGGCCCAGGCCACGCCGCAAGGCCTGTGGCGCACGATCGACGACGAGACCGGCAAGGAGAAGTCGCTGGTGCGCATCGTCGACAACGGCGGTGTCTTCGGTGGCCGTATCGAGAAGCTGCTCGACCCGGCCAAGCAGGACAGCAAGTGCGACAAGTGCAGCGACGCCCGCAAGGGCCAGCCGGTGCTGGGCATGACCATCCTCGAGAACGTGCGCAAGAACGCCGACGAGCCCTACTGGGACGGCGGCACGATCCTCGACCCGAACAACGGCAAGAGCTACCGCGTGCGCCTGACGCCCAAGGATGGCGGCAAGACGCTCGAGGTGCGCGGCTTCATCGGGCCCTTCTATCGCAACCAGACCTGGCAGCGGGTCGAATGAACACCAACCAGGAGCAATCCGTGAATCGATTCCACGTCCGCAAGGTCGCCGTGCTCGGCGCCGGCGTGATGGGCGCGCAGATCGCCGCCCATCTGGTCAACGTCAACGTGCCGGTCGTGCTGTTCGACCTGCCGGCGAAAGAGGGCCCGAAGAACGGCGTCGTGACCAAGGCCGTCGACGGCCTGAAGAAGCTGAAGCCCGCGCCGCTGGGCGTGCCCGAGGACGCCGCGCGCATCGTCCAGGCCAACTACGAGGAGCACCTGCACCTGCTCGCCGAGTGCGACCTCGTCATCGAGGCCATCGCCGAGCGCATGGACTGGAAGCTGGCGCTGTACGAGCGAATCGCCGGCTCGCTGGCGCCGCACGCCATCGTCGCCAGCAACACCTCGGGCCTGTCGATCACCAAGCTCGCCGAGGCGTTGCCGGAAGCCATCCGCCCGCGCTTCTGCGGCATCCACTTCTTCAACCCGCCGCGCTACATGTACCTCGTCGAGCTGATCGCCACCCCGGCGACGCAGCCCGAGGTGCTGGACCAGCTCGAGGCCTTCGTCACCACCGCGGTCGGCAAGGGCGTCGTGCGTGCCAAGGACACGCCGAACTTCATCGCCAACCGCGTCGGCATCGCCGGCATGCTGGCGACGATCCACGAGGCGCAGCAGTTCGGCCTGACGGTCGAGGTCGTCGACGACCTGACCGGCAAGAAGCTCGGCCGCGCCAGCTCGGGCACCTTCCGCACCGCGGACGTGGTCGGCCTGGACACGATGGCGCACGTCATCAAGACGCTGCAGGACAACCTCGCCGACGACCCTTTCTACCCCAGCTACGCCACGCCGCCGGTCCTGAAGGCGCTGATCGACAAGGGCGCGCTGGGGCAGAAGTCGGGCGCCGGCTTCTACCGCAAGGACGGCAAGACCATCCTGCGGCTGGACTTCGCCAGCGGCGAGTACGTGCCCTCGACCGGCAAGGCCGACGAGATCGTCGCGCGCATGCTGAAGAAGGCGCCGGCCGACCGCCTGAAGCTGCTGCGCGAGAGCAGCAACGCGCAGGCGCAGTTCCTGTGGGCCATCCTGCGCGACGCCTTCCACTACGCCGCGGTGCACCTGGAGGCGATCGCCGACAACGCGCGCGACGTCGACTTCGCGATGCGCTGGGGCTTCGGCATGCAGCAGGGCCCGTTCGAGCTCTGGCAGGCCGCCGGCTGGAAGCAGGTCGCGGAATGGGTCAAGGCCGACATAGCCGCCGGCAAGGCGCTGTCGTCGGCGCCGCTGCCGGCCTGGGTCTTCGAGGGCCCGGTCGCCGAGGCCGGCGGCGTGCACACCGCCGCCGGGTCGTGGAGCCCGTCGCGCCAGGCCTTCGTGCCGCGCAGCGCGCTGGCGGTCTACGGCCGTCAGCACTTCCCGGAGAACGTGCTCGGCTCGGGCGCCAAGGGCGCGCTCGAATCCGGCACCGAGGTCTTCCGCAATGAAGACGTGCGCGTCTGGACGCTCGACGGCGAGGTGCTGATCCTCAGCATCACCTGCAAGCTGCACCTGATCAGCCAGCAGGTCACCGAAGGCCTGGTGAAGGCCATCGAACTCGCCGAAGCCGGCTACAAGGCGCTGGTGATCTGGTCGCCGGACGACGTGTTCTCGGCCGGCGCCAACCTCGAGTCGATGCTGCCGGTGTTCATGAAGTCCGGCTCCAAGGGCATCGCGCCCGAGGTCAAGAAGCTGCAGGACGCGGTGTTGAAAATGCGCTACGCGCAGGTGCCGGTGGTCGCGGCGATGCGCGGCCTGGCGCTGGGCGGCGGCTGCGAGCTGTCGGTCTACGCCTCGCGCCGTGTCGCGGCGATGGAAACCTACGTCGGCCTCGTCGAGGTCGGCGTCGGCCTGCTGCCGGCGGGCGGCGGGCTGACCTACATCGCGCGCCGCGCCGCGCAGATGGCGGCGGCCGGCAACGCCAACGCCGACATCCTGAAGTTCCTGACCGACGGCTTCACCAACGCCGCGATGGCCAAGGTGGGCACCAGCGCCATCGAGTCGCGCAAGCTCGGCTACCTGATCGACGGTGACGTCATCGTGCCGAACAAGGACGAGCTGCTGTACGTCGCCACGGCCCAGGCCAAGGCGATGGCCGACAGCGGCTGGCGCCCGCCGGCGAAGGTGGCCTTCCCGGCGGCCGGCCGCAACGCGCTGGCGACGATCAAGGGCCAGCTCGCCAACATGCGCGACGGCGGCTTCATCAGCGCGCACGACTTCCACATCGCGACGCTGATCGCCGAGGTCTGCTGCGGCGGCGACATCGACGCCGGCTCGCTGGTGACCGAGGAGTACCTGATGACGATGGAGCGCGAGCGCTTCTGCTCGCTGCTGGACAACCCCAAGACCCAGGAACGCATCATGGGCATGCTGCAGACCGGCAAGCCGGTGAGGAACTGACCCACCCCCGTAGCGGCTTCGCCGCTCCCCCTCAAGGGGGCGCCGCCAGCGGCCCGGCAGAGCCGGAACCGCGGCGGCCACTTGGTAAAGCAATACGGAGCTTCAAATGAGCAAGCAAGTGCAAGACGCCTACATCGTCGCCGCCACGCGCACCCCGATCGGCAAGTCCGGCCGCGGCTATTTCAAGAACACGCGGCCCGACGACCTGCTCGTCGCCGCGGTGCGCCACGCGCTGTCGCAGGTGCCGTCGCTGGACCCGAAGGCCATCGAGGACGCGGTCATCGGCTGCAGCTTCCCCGAAGGCGAGCAGGGCATGAACATGGCGCGTGCCGCGATGGTGCTCGCCGGCCTGCCGCATTCGGTGGGCGGCGTCACCGTCAACCGCTTCTGCGCCAGCGGCATCACCGCGCTGCAGATGGCCGCCGACCGCATCCGCGTCGGCGAGGCCGACGTGATGATCGCCGGCGGCGCCGAGAGCATGAGCCTGGTGCCGATGGGCGGCAACAAGCCCAGTTTCAACCCCGAGGTCTTCGCCAAGGACGAGAACATCGGCATCGCCTACGGCATGGGCCTGACGGCGGAGAAGGTCGCCCAGCAGTGGAAGGTCGGCCGCGAGGCCCAGGACGCGTTCGCGCTCGAGTCGCACCAGCGCGCGATCCGCGCGATGGACGCTGGCGAGTTCGCCGACGAGATGACCCCGGTCACCGTCTACGACCGCCAGCCCGACCTCGCCACCGGCCAGGTGATCACGAAGACGCGCACCGTCGCTTTGGACGAAGGCGCGCGCCGCGACACCTCGCTCGAAGGCCTGGCCAAGCTGAAGCCGGTGTTCGCCGCCAAGGGCAGCGTCACCGCTGGCAACAGCTCGCAGACCAGCGACGGCGCCGGCGCGCTGATCGTCTGCAGCGAGAAGGCGCTGAAGACCTTCGACCTGAAGCCGCTGGCGCGTTTCGTCAGCTTCGCGGTGCGCGGCGTGCCGCCGGAGATCATGGGCATCGGCCCGATCGAGGCCATCCCGGCGGCGCTGCGTGCGGCCGGCATCAGCCAGGACGACCTGGACTGGATCGAGCTGAACGAAGCCTTCGCCGCGCAGTCGCTGGCGGTGATCGATTCGCTGAAGCTCGACCGCGCCAAGGTCAACCCGATGGGCGGCGCGATCGCGCTGGGCCACCCGCTGGGCGCCACCGGCGCGATCCGCGCCGCCACCGTCGTGCACGCGCTGCGCCGCAAGCAGCTCAAGTACGGCATGGTGACGATGTGCATCGGCATGGGGCAGGGCGCCGCCGGTATCCTGGAGCGCTGCTGAGCCGGGACGCAACCGGTCCGGTGGACCGGTTGCGCCAGGCGAAGGGCCGGGCCACTGGCCCGGCGCGGCCTGCAAGGCTGAGTCCGCGCCCACGCCCACGCCCGCGCCGCGGCGGCCCGGCGCGGGCCCCCCAACCCCGGAGGAGACACGCATGAGCATCAAGACCGCCACGCTCGCGGGCGTCGCGACGATCGAGATCGCGCGCCCCGAGAAGAAGAACGCGCTGACGATCGCGATGTACGAGACGATGGCCGCGGCGCTGGAAGCCGCGGTCGCCGACCCGGCCGTGCGCGCGGTGCTGATCACCGGCCAGCCCGGGATCTTCACCTCGGGCAACGACATCGAGGACTTCATGGCGCGGCCGCCGGCCGAAGGCCCCGAGGCGATGGACTCGCCGGTCTTCCGCTTCATGCGCGCGCTGCTGAACTGCGACAAGCCCGTCGTCGCCGCCGTCACCGGCGCGGCCATCGGCATCGGCACGACGATGCTGCTGCACTGCGACTTCGTCTACGTCAGCGACGAGGCGCGGCTGGCGATGCCGTTCACCAGCCTGGGGCTGGTGCCGGAGTTCGCGTCCAGCCTGCTGGTGCCGCAGCTGATGGGCCACGCCCGTGCCGCCGAGAAGCTGCTGCTCGGTGACGCCTTCACGCCCGAGCAGGCGGTGGAGTGCGGCATCGCCAATGCCGTGCTGCCGGCCGGCGAAGTGGTCGCTCACGCGCGCCGCGTCGCGGAGCGTTTCAACGCGTTGCCGCCGGGCGCGGTGCGCGAGAGCAAGCAGCTGCTGCGCGGCCCGACGCGCGCCGCGGTGCTGGAGGCGATGCGCACCGAAGGCGAACGTTTCACGCGCCGGCTGCGCAGCCCCGAGGCGATGGAGGCCTTCCAGGCCTTCTTCCAGAAGCGCAAGCCCGACTTCAGCAAGTTCTGACCCGCGGGGTGGCGTCACGCCGCCCCCCTCGAACCGAATCCCGGTCTGGCACGCGCCTCGCATCGCATGACCCGACCGAACCGGCGCCCGCGTGGCGCCCTGCCAGGAGTGTTTGCCCGCCGCGAATCCCCGCGTTGACCCCACCGTCCTTCGGAAGGAGCCGACCATGTCCCGTGCCGTGACGCTGATGCTGACCCCGCTGCTGCTGGCCCAGGCCGTGCACACCCGCCAGCGAATGCCCAAGCTGCCCGAGGCCGACGGGGAACGACACGGAAGCTGCGGCGAAGGCCCGCGGCTGCGGCTGCTGATCGCCGGCGACTCGTCGGCCGCCGGCGTCGGCGTGCTGCACCAGCGGGCGGCGCTGGCGCACCCGATGGCCGAGCTGATCGCCGAACGTGCCCAGGCGCGGGTCGAATGGCGCCTCGTCGCGCGCTCCGGCATGACGACGGCGCAGACGCTGCACCTGCTGCAGCGCGAGGACCTGCCGAGCTTCGACGTTGCCGTCATCGTCACCGGCGTCAACGACATCGTCGACCGCGTGCCGCTGCACCACGCGATCGCCGCGCGCGAGCGCCTGGCGGACTGGCTGCGCGGTGCGCTGCACGTGCGCCACGTTGCCTTCGCCGCGCTGCCGCCGGTGCACCAGTTTCCCGGCCTGCCGCAACCGCTGCGCTGGTGCGCCGGCAGCGAGGCGGTGCGCCACGACCGGGCGCTGGACCGCTGGGCTGCGGCCTACCCGGGTGTGTCGCGTGTCGACATGGGGCTGCAGCTCGAGCCCCAGGTCATGGCCGTCGACGGTTTCCATCCCGGCGAGCCGGCGTACCGCTACTGCGCCGCCGTCATCGCCGAACACGTCGCCGGCCAGGTCTGGCCGGCCATCAGAAAGAAAGAGGAGACGACCGCATGAGCGATACCCGCAGCCTGCAGGGCCGCACGCTGTTCATCACCGGCGCGAGCCGCGGCATCGGCCTGGCGATCGCGCTGCGCGCGGCGCGCGACGGCGCCAACGTCGTGCTGGTGGCCAAGACCAGCGACCCGAACCCCAAGCTGCCCGGCACCGTGCACGAGGCCGCCGAGCAGGTGCGTGCCGCCGGCGGCCAGGCGCTGGCCGTGCCGACCGACATCCGCGACGACGCCGCCGTCGCCGCCGCGGTGGCCGCAGCCGTCGAGCGTTTCGGTGGCATCGACATCCTCGTCAACAACGCCAGCGCGATCAGCCTGACGCCGACCGCGGCGACGCCGATGAAGCGTTTCGACCTGATGTTCGGCGTCAACGTGCGCGGCACCTACGCCTGCACCCAGGCCTGTCTGCCGGCGCTGACCGCCAGCGCGCGCGCCGGGCGCAACCCGCACGTGCTGAACATGAGCCCGCCGCTGGCCATGCGCGAGCACTGGTTCAAGGGCCACGTCGCCTACACGATGGCCAAGTACGGCATGAGCGAATGCACGCTGGGCCATGCCGGCGAGTTCCGCCCGCTGGGCATCGCCGTCAACAGCCTGTGGCCGCGCACCGCGATCGCCACCGCGGCGCTGCAGATGATCCCGGGTGTCGACGTCAAGCTCTGCCGCAAGCCCGAGATCCTGGCCGACGCCGCCTGGTTCATCCTGACCAGCGATGCCCGGGCGACGACCGGCAACTTCTTCATCGACGACGAGCTGCTGGCCGCGAACGGCGTGACCGACCTCGACCCTTACGCCGTCGTCCCGGGGACGAAGAACTTCATCCCCGACTTCTTCATTGATTGAGCCCCCAAGCTCGCATTCGCTCGCTACGCCCGAGGGGCCGGGCCATGTGGCCCCGCGCGGCCTGCAAGGCCGTCCGCCGACGCCCCAGAAGACGGGGTCAGGTCTCACGAGACCTGACCCCAGCGGCGCCCGGCGCGGCCTGCAAGGCCGTCCGCCGACGCCTCAGAAGACGGGGTCAGGTCTCGTGAGACCTGACCCCCAGTGGCGCGTGACCCCAGCGGCGGCTGAAGGCCCGCCCGGTGCGGGCCGCGCCCGGGCGTCTCAGAACAAGCTGCCGACGTTCAGCAGCGTCAGCACGCCCAGCACCGCGAAGATCGCGGCGCTGACGGCGTGCACGACACGCATCGGCACCAGGCGGCTGACGCGGTCGCCGAAGAAGACCGCCGGCACGTTGGCCAGCATCATGCCGAAGGTGGTGCCGGCGACCACCGCCCACAGGTCGCTGAACCGGGCCGCCAGCGCGACGGTGGCGATCTGCGTCTTGTCGCCCATCTCGGCGAGGAAGAACGCGATCACCGTCGTGCCGAAGACGCCGAAGCGCCCGGTGCCGCCCTCGACCTCGTCGGCCTCGTCGGGGATCAGCATCCACACCGCCATCGCGAGGAAGCTGCCGCCGATCACCCAGCGCAGCAGGTCCGGGCCCATCCAGCGTGCGACGGTGTCGCCGACGATGCCGGCCAGCGCGTGGTTGACGAGGGTGGCGACGAGCACGCCGAGGATGATGGGCACCGGGCGCTTGAAACGCGCGGCCAGCAGCATCGCCAGCAACTGCGTCTTGTCGCCCATTTCGCCGAGCGCGACGAGGCCGGTGGAGATCAGGAAGGCTTCCAAGAGACGAATCCGATACGGGCCGGCATGACCGGAGCTTGACCACGCCGCGACCCCGGCCCATTCGGAGGCGGCGCAGTCAGCGGTCTTGCCAGGCTGGGGGCTGTCCGGACCATGGCCCCTGAGGGCCAAGCGTGTTGGTGCGGACCCCTGCCGGGCGGCAGGGCGGCTACTCCCCGATGACGAGTGCGGGCGCGATTCTAGGCGCAAGCCGCGGCGCGGCCGCGAGCTTAAGAGGACCCTAAGACGCCCCCGGCAGCATCCCGTGCCAAGGAGAGCTGCCATGAACCACCCGTCACCATCCCGCCGATTCCGCCTGCCCTCGCGCGCCGTCGTCGCCACCACCGCGGTCGCCGTTGTCGCCGTGCTCGCCGCCTGCCCGACGCTGGCCGCCCCCAACGACCTGCTCGCGCGCTACGCCGCCGAAGCCGGCCGCGCGCCCGACGCCGCGCGTGGCCAGCAGTGGTACGCCGCGCGCCACGCCAACGACTGGAGCTGCGCGTCCTGCCACGCCGAGCGCCCCACCGCCGAAGGCCGACACGCCAGCACGAACCGCACGATCGCGCCGCTGGCGCCCGCCGCGAACCCGAAGCGTTTCAGCGACGAGGCCAAGGTCGAGAAGTGGTTCCGCCGCAACTGCAAGGACGTGCTCGAACGCGCCTGCACCCCGGCCGAGAAGGCCGACGTGCTGGCCTGGCTGCTGACGCTGAAGTGAGGCCACGATGAAGAAGCTGTTTGCGACCCGCAGCCTCGCGCTGGCCAGTGCCGCACTGCTCGTCGCCGGTCTGGCCGGCGCCGCCGCCGCCTGGGCTCACCGCCACGGCGACGACGAGCACGAACGCCACGAGCGCCGCGACCGCCGCGCCGCCGTCGCCCCGCTGCCGGCCTACGAGCAGGAATGCGGCGGCTCCTGCCACATCGCCTACCCGGCCGGCATGCTGCCGGCGGAGTCCTGGAAGCGCCTGATGGCCGGCCTGGACCAGCACTACGGCAGCGACGCCTCGATCGACGCCGCGACGCGGGCGAGCATCGCCGCCTGGCTGGACGCCAACGCCAGCCGCCGCGCGCGCACCGCGCCGCCCGAGGACCGCATCACGCGCAGCGCCTGGTTCGAGCGCAAGCACGACGAGGTGCGCGCCGCGGTCTGGAAGCGCAAGGCCGTCGGCAGCCCGGCCAACTGCGCCGCCTGCCATCCGCGCGCCGAACAAGGCGATTTCGAAGAAGACGACGTGAAGATCCCGAAATGAACGCTTCCAACGACCGCCAGCGCCGTCTGGTCTGGGACCTGCCGGTGCGCCTGTTCCACGGCCTCATCGTCGTCTGCTTCGCCGGTGCCTGGCTGACGTCAGAGAGCGAGCGCCATGCGCTGCTGCACGAGACGCTGGGCTACACGCTGGCCGGGCTGATCGTCTGGCGCCTGGTCTGGGGCCTGGTCGGCACGCGCCACGCGCGTTTCGGCGACTTCGTCACCGGCCCGGGCGCGGTGCTGCGCTACCTGAAGAACGTCGCCCGGCGCACACCCGAGCACCACGTCGGCCACAACCCGGCCAGCGCGCTGGCGATCGTCGTGCTGCTGGTGATGGGCCTGGTGCTCGGCGCCAGCGGCTGGGCGCTGCAGCAGGACGTCGGCGGCGAATGGGTCGAGGAGCTGCACGAGCTGGCCGCCAACGTCTTCCTGCTGACCGCCATCGGCCACGTCGTCGGCGTGCTGCTGGCCAGCCGCATGACCGGCGAGAACCTGCCGCGCAGCATGGTCGACGGGCTGAAGATCGCGCCGCCGGAGCAGGCCATCCGCTCGTCGTGGCGCAGCGTCGCGGCACTGCTGCTGGCTGCGGTGCTGGGCTTCTGGGTGCTGCAGTGGCGCGATGCCGGCGCCGCGGACGCCGACGCTGCGGTGGCCTCGGCCGGCCACCACGGCCCGGCGCGCCAGGGTGGCGCGCCCGACGGCGACGACGACTGAACCGGCCCCGTCCGCCTTAGCATCCCCACCATGCGCATCCTGCTCGTCGAAGACGATCCGCTGCTCGGTGACGGCCTTCGCGCCGGGCTCACGCAAGCCGGCTTCCAGGTCGACTGGGTGCGCGACGGCGAGGCCGCGTCGCGCGAGCTGCGCTCGGCGGTGCACGCCGCCGCGGTGCTGGACCTGGGCCTGCCGCGCAAGGACGGCCTGGAGGTGCTGGCCGAGACCCGCCGGGCCGGCGTGCGCCTGCCGGTGCTGGTGCTGACCGCGCGCGACGCCGTCAGCGACCGCGTCATCGGCCTGGACGGCGGCGCCGACGACTACGTCGTCAAGCCGGTGGACCTGGACGAGCTGGCTGCGCGGCTGCGTGCGCTGATCCGTCGCGCCCACGGCCAGACGCAGGACCTGCTGGCCGCCGGCGAGGTCGTGCTCGACCCGGCGGCGCGCACCGTCACGCGCGCCGGCGAGCCGGTCGTGCTGTCGCAGCGCGAGTTCGACCTGCTGCACGCGCTGATGCTCAACGCCGGGCGCGTGCTGACGCGCGAGCAGCTCGAGCAGCATCTGTACCGCTGGGGCCGCGAGGTCGAGAGCAACGCCGTCGAGGTGCACGTGCACCACCTGCGGCGCAAGCTCGGCGCCGAGCTCGTGCAGACGGTGCGCGGCGTCGGCTACCTGCTGCCCGGCGAATGAGGCGCCTCGTGCCGCGTTCGCTGCAGGGCCGGCTGCTGCTGCTGGTGCTCGGCCTGGTGGCCGTGCTCTGGCTGGCGACGCTGGCCATCACCTTCCGCGACACGCGGCGCGAACTGAGCGAACTGCTCGACGCCCATCTCGCGCAGGCCGCGACGCTGCTCGTCGCCCAGCAGGTGCGCACGATCGAGGACGCGGACGACGACGATGACGACGACGATCATCGCGACCGCGCCGCCGAGCAGCGCCGGCGCGAAGCGCGCGACGCCGCGCACGCCGCGCGTCACGCCGCCAAACGCGAGGCCAAGCGCCAGCGCCACGACCACGAGGACGACGACCGTTTCGGCATCGCCGCGCTGCGCCACTATTCGCCGCGGGTGGCCTTCCAGGTCTGGCACGAAGGGCGGCTGGTGCAGCGTTCGGCCAACGCGCCCGAGGCCCGGCTCGACGGTCTGGGGCCGGGCGGGCGGCCGCTGCGCCAGGACCGCGACGGTTTCGGCCTGGTGCGCATCGACGGCGAGGTCTGGCGCCTGTTCAGCGCCCGCGGCGCCGAGCGCGACGTGCAGGTCTTCGTCGCCGAGCACCTGGACTCGCGCCGCTCGATCCTCGGCGCGCTGCTGTGGGGCACGCTGTGGCCGCTGGCGCTGGGCCTGCCGTTGCTCGGCCTGGGCGTCTGGTGGGCGGTGCGTGCCGGCACCGCGCCGCTGCGCCGCCTGGGCGCGACGCTGGCCGAACGCGAGCCGCAGGCGCTGCAGCCGGTCGAGGTGACCGACGCGCCCAGCGAGATGCGGCCGATGCTCGACGAGCTCAACAGCCTGTTCGAGCGCATCGCGCGCATGGTCGAGACCGAGCGCCGTTTCACCGCCGACGCCGCGCACGAGCTGCGCACGCCGATCGCCGCGATCCGCACCCAGGCCCAGGTGGCGCTGGGCGAGGCCGACGGCGAACGCCGCCGCCACGCGCTGCAATCGACGATCGAAGGCTGCGACCGCGCCGTGCGCCTCGTCGAGCAGCTGCTGACGCTGGCCCGGCTGGACGCCGGCGGCCAGGCGCCGGCCGTGGCGCCGGTGGCGCTGGACGCGGTCGCGCGGCGTGTCGCCGCCGCGCTGGCGCCGCAGGCGCTGGCGCGCCGTCAGCAGCTTGAGCTGGACGCCGACGGCGATCTGCGTGTCGACGGCGTCGAGGCGCTGCTGTCGGTGCTGATCCGCAACCTCGTCGAGAACGCGCTGCGCTACAGCCCGGCCGGCGCGACGGTGCGCGCCACGGTCGCGCGCCACGGCAGCACCGTCGTGCTGACCGTCGAGGACAGCGGCCCCGGCATGGCCGAGGCCGACATCGCGCGCCTGGGCGAACGATTCTTCCGTGTGCTCGGCCAGGAGGCCAGCGGCAGCGGCCTGGGCTGGTCCATCGTGCGGCGCATCGTCGCGCTGCACCACGCGCAGTGCGAAGTCACGCGTTCGGCCACGCTCGGCGGGCTGGCGGTGAGGGTGTTGCTGCCGGCGTGATGCCGTCCCCGGCGCCCGCCAGGCGGCCGGAGGGCCACGGTCAGCGGGGGATCGTGCGCGGCTTGCCGTCGTCGGTGATCGCGACGTAGGTCAGGTTGGCCTCGGTCACCTTGACGATCTGCGGGTCGGCCGGGTTGCGCTCGGCCCAGACCTGCACGTGCACGGTGACCGAGGTGTTGCCGATGCGCTCGACGTGGGCATAGAAGCTCAGCAGGTCGCCGATCGACACCGGCTGCTTGAAGACGAACTGGTTGACGGCCACCGTCGCGATGCGGCCGCGCGCCACGCGCGCCGGCAGCACGGCGCCGGCCAGATCCACCTGCGCCATGATCCAGCCGCCGAACACGTCGCCGTTGGCGTTGGCGTCGGCGGGCATCGGCATCACGCGCATCACGAGTTCGGCACCGTCGGGCAGCGTGGCCGGGGGCATGTGCGGGACGGCCGAGGCTGCGGGGGCGTTCATACGGGACAGGCTCCAGGAAAGACGACGGCCGGCATTGTGGCCTGCCGGGCCGCGGCCGGCGCCGCGCCGGCTGCGCGGCGACAATCCCGGCCCATGCGTTCCGCCTCCCGTTCCATGCGAGCTCCCCCGGCGCCGGCCCCCGAACCGGGCGCGCCGCGCTCGGACTGGCGGACGCTCGCGCGCCTGCTGCCCTTCCTCTGGGTCTACCGCTGGCGGGTGTCGATCGCGCTGGCCTGCCTGGTCGCGGCCAAGGTCGCCAACGTCGGCGTGCCGGTGCTGCTGAAGGAGCTGGTCGACGCGATGTCGATCAAGCCCGGCGACACGATGGCGCTGCTGGTCGTGCCGGTCGGGCTGATCGTCGCCTACGGCGCGCTGCGCCTGTCGACCTCGGTGTTCACCGAGCTGCGCGAGCTGATCTTCGCGCGCGCCACCGAAGGCGCCTCGCGCAGCATCTCGCTGAAGGTGTTCCGCCACCTGCATGCGCTGTCGATGCGTTTCCACCTGGAGCGCCAGACCGGCGGCATGACACGCGACATCGAGCGCGGCACGCGCGCCGTGCAGGCGCTGATCTCGTACTCGCTCTACAGCATCCTGCCGACGCTGATCGAGGTCGGCCTGGTGCTCGGCCTGCTGGCGCTGAAGTTCGACGCGCTGTTCGCCTGGATCACCGCCGGCGCGCTGCTTTTCTACATCGTCTTCACGATCGTCGTCACCGAGTGGCGCACGCAGTTCCGGCGGCAGATGAACGAGCTGGACTCGAGCGCGCACTCGCGCGCCGTCGACGCGCTGCTGAACTACGAGACCGTCAAGTACTTCAACAACGAGGAGTTCGAGGCCCGGCGCTACGACGAGAGCCTGGAGCGGCTGCAGCGCGCCAAGATCAAGAGCCAGGGCACGCTGAGCCTGCTCAACACCGGGCAGCAGCTGATCATCGCCGCGGCGCTGGTGGGCATCCTGTGGCGCGCCACCGCCGGCGTCGCCGAGGGCCGGCTGACGCTGGGCGACCTGGTGATGATCAACGCCTTCATGATCCAGCTGTACATCCCGCTGAACTTCCTCGGCGTGATCTACCGCGAGATCAAGCAGGCGCTGACCGACCTGGACAAGATGTTCAACCTGCTCGAGCGCGAGCGCGAGGTCGCCGACGCGCCCGGTGCCGCCGAGCTGAAGGTCGCCACCGGCACGGTGCGCTTCGAGGGCGTGGACTTCGCCTACGACCCGGCGCGGCCGATCCTGCACGGCGTCAGCTTCGAGATCCCGGCCGGGTGCACGGTGGCCGTGGTCGGCGCCTCGGGCGCCGGCAAGTCGACGCTGGCGCGGCTGCTCTACCGCTTCTACGACGTCACCGGCGGGCGCATCACGGTCGACGGCCAGGACATCCGCGCCGTCACGCAGCAGAGCCTGCGCCGCGCGATCGGCATCGTCCCGCAGGACACGGTGCTGTTCAACGACACGGTCGAGTTCAACATCGCCTACGGCCGCCCCGGCGCCACGCGCGAGGAGGTCGAGGCGGCGGCGAGGTCGGCGCACATCCACGATTTCATCGCCGCCACGCCCAAGGGCTACGAGACGATGGTCGGCGAGCGCGGCCTGAAGCTCTCCGGCGGCGAGAAGCAGCGTGTGGCGATCGCGCGCACGCTGCTGAAGAACCCGCCGATCCTGATCTTCGACGAGGCGACCTCGGCGCTGGACTCGGCCAATGAGCGTGCGATCCAGGCCGAGCTGAAGAGCGCGGCGCAGGGCAAGACGGCGCTGGTCATCGCCCACCGGCTGTCGACGGTGGTCGACGCGCACGAGATCGTCGTGCTCGACCACGGCCGCGTCGTCGAGCGCGGCGCCCACGCCGAGCTGCTGGCGCGCGACGGCCGCTACGCCGAGATGTGGCGGCTGCAGCAGGCCGCGCGCGACGATGCCGGCGAGCCGGCCGGCGCCTGACGCCGCACTGCATACACTGGCCCGATGGAAACCAAGTGGCTCGAGGACTTCGTGAGCCTCGCCGAGACCCGCAGCTTCTCGCGTTCGGCGCAGCTGCGCCACGTCACGCAGCCGGCGTTCTCGCGCCGCATCCAGGCGCTGGAGGCCTGGGCCGGCATCGACCTCGTCGACCGTTCGTCGTACCCGACGCGGCTCACGCCCGCCGGCGAGACCTTCCACGCCCAGTCGCTGGAGATCCTGGGTTCGCTGGCCTCGGCGCGCAACATGATGCGCTCGTACCAGGCCGCGGGCCTGGACATGATCGAGTTCGCGGCGCCGCACACGCTGGCCTTCACCTTCTTCCCGCACTGGCTGATGGACCTGCGCCAGCGCTTCGGCAACATCAAGAGCCGGCTCACCGGCCTGAACGTGCACGATGCGGTGCTGCGCCTGACCGAAGGCGGTTGCGACCTGCTGATCGCCTACCACCACCCGTCGCAGCCGCTGCAGCTGTCCACCGACCGCTACGAGATGCTGAGCCTGGGCACCGAGACGCTGGCCGCCTATGCCAAGCCCGACGCCGACGGCCAGCCGCTGTTCCGCCTGCCCGGCCACGAGCGTGTGCCCTGGCTGAACTACGCCTCGGGCGCCTACATGGCGCGCCTCGTCGAGCTGATCCTCAAGCAGGCGCCGGTGCCGGCGCAGCTCGAGCCGATCTACGTCACCGACATGGCCGAGGGCCTGAAGGCGATGGCGCTCGAAGGCCACGGCCTGGCCTTCCTGCCGGCCAGCTCGGTGCACAAGGAGCTCGAGGCGCGGCGCCTGGTGCCGGCGGCGGCGCCCGGCAGCTTCGAGCTGACGATGGACGTGCGCATCTACCGCGAACGTCCCGAGTTCGCCCGCCATCCCAAGCCCGGCGTGCAGGCCTTGTGGGACTTCCTGCAGCGAGGCTGAAGCGCGACGATCGGGGGGCACGGTGGCCCGATTCATGCATTCCACGGGGTTGCACGCTTCGTTCGTCCGTGTGCTATCCCTAAAATGAGCGATTCCGCCTTTCCCCTGCTTCTCACTGCGAAGGAGAGTTCATGAAGAAGACGCTGCTGGCTGCAGCCACGCTGCTGGCCGTCGGTGCCGTCCAGGCCGACACCCTGTCCAAGATCAAGGAGACCGGCACGGTCACGATGGGTGTGCGCGAGTCCTCGGGCCTGTCGTACACGCTGGGTGACGGCAAGTTCGTCGGCTATCACATCGACGTCTGCCAGAAGGTGCTCTCCGACATCCGCAAGAAGCTCGGCCTGTCGAGCCTGACCATCAAGTACCAGCCGGTCACCTCGCAGAACCGCATTCCGCTGGTGCAGAACGGCACCGTCGACATCGAGTGCGGCTCGACGACGAACAACGTCGCGCGCCAGAAGGACGTGGCCTTCGCCGTCACGACCTTCGTCGAGGAAGTGCGCATCGCCGTCAAGGCCGACTCGGGCATCAACTCGATCGCCCAGCTCGTCGGCAAGACCGTCGCCACGACCACCGGCACGACCTCGGTGCAGACGCTGCGCAAGCACGAGCGCGCCAACGGCGTCGACTTCAAGGAGGTCTACGGCAAGGACCACGCCGACAGTTTCCTGCTGCTCGAGTCGGGCCGCGCCGACGCCTTCGTGATGGACGGCTCGATCCTGGCGAAGAACATCGCCACGTCGAAGAACCCGGCCGGCTTCAAGATCGTCGGCGAAGTGCTGTCGGTCGAGCCGATCGCGATCATGCTGCGCAAGGACGACGCCGCCTTCAAGGCCGCCGTCGACGAGAGCATCAAGGCGCAGATCAAGAGCGGCGACCTGGCCAAGACCTACGACAAGTGGTTCCTGCAGCCGATCCCGCCGACCAACGCCAAGATCGGCATGCCGCTCAACGACGCCACCAAGGCCGCGTGGGCGACCCCGAACGACAAGCCGATGGAAGAGTACGCCAAGCGCTGACGCGTCTTGCGCCGGGCCCGCTCCCGTCTCGGGGCGGGCCCTCGTTTCGTTTTTGAGGAGAGCGCGTGACCTGGGACTGGCAGATCTTCTGCACCGAGACCGTCACCGGTGAAGTGCTGCCGGGCTGCTTCGGCCGCGGCGGCGACATCACCTACCTGAACTGGCTGATGTCGGCCTGGGGCTGGACGCTGTCGGTGTCGGCGCTGGCGCTGATCGTCGCGCTGGTCTTCGGCTCGCTGATGGGCATCCTGCGCACGACGCCCGACCGGCGGCTCGTGTGGTTCGGCAACGCCTGGACCGAGCTGTTCCGCAACATCCCGCTGCTGGTGCAGATCTTCCTCTGGTACCACGCGCTGCCGGCGCTGTTCAAGCCGCTGCAGGCCTTCCCGAGCTTCGTGCTGGTGGTCTTCGCGCTCGGCTTCTTCACTTCGGCGCGCATCTCCGAGCAGGTGCGTGCGGGCATCCAGAGCCTGCCACGCGGCCAGCGCTACGCCGGCCTGGCGATGGGCCTGACGCTGCCCCAGACCTACCGCTACGTGCTGCTGCCGATGGCCTTCCGCATCATCGTGCCGCCGCTGACCAGCGAGGCGATGAACATCATCAAGAACTCGTCGGTGGCCTTCGCGGTCAGCATCGCCGAGCTGACGATGTTCGCGCTGCAGGCCGGCGAGGAGACCTCGCGCAACATCGAGATGTACCTCGCGGTGACGGTGCTCTACTTCTTCTCGGCCTTCGCGATCAACCGCGTCGCGCTGGTCATCGAGAACCGTGTCCGCGTGCCGGGCATGATCGGCGGGAAGTGAAGCGATGAATCTCGACTTCAGCTTCTTCAGCGCCGACGTCATCTCGGGCTTCATCGTCAAGGGCCTGCTGTTCTCGCTGCAGCTGACGCTGGTGGCGATGATCGGCGGCATCATCCTGGGCACGCTGCTGGCGCTGATGCGCCTGTCCGGCAAACCCTGGCTGGTGACGCCCGCGGCGGCCTACGTCAACACCATGCGCAGCATCCCGCTGGTCATGGTGATCCTGTGGTTCTTCCTGCTGATCCCGCTGCTGCTGGGCAAGCCGATGGGCGCCGAGCTCTCGGCCTTCGTGACCTTCACGCTGTTCGAGGCCGCGTACTACTCGGAGATCATGCGCGCGGGCATCCAGAGCGTGCCCAAGGGCCAGGTCTACGCCGGCTACGCGATGGGCATGAGCTACCGCCAGACGATGCAGCTGGTGGTGCTGCCGCAGGCCTTCCGCAACATGCTGCCGGTGCTGCTGACGCAGACCATCATCCTCTTCCAGGACACCTCGCTGGTCTACGCGATCGGCGCCTACGACCTGCTGAAGGGCTTCGAGATCGCCGGCAAGAACTTCAACCGGCCGGTCGAGACCTATCTCGTCGCCGCCGTCGTCTATTTCGTGATCTGCTTCGGCCTGTCGATGCTCGTGCGGCGGCTGCAGGCGCGCATCGCCATCATCCGCTGAGGAACCTTCCGAATGATCCAGATCCAGAACGTGAGCAAGTGGTACGGCTCCTTCCAGGTGCTGACCGACTGCACCACGTCCATCCAGAAGGGCGAGGTCGTCGTCGTCTGCGGCCCGTCGGGCTCGGGCAAGAGCACGCTGATCAAGACCGTCAACGCGCTCGAGCCTTTCCAGAAGGGCGACATCGTCGTCGACGGCATCAGCCTCAGCGACCCGAAGACCAACCTGCCCAAGCTGCGCGCGCGTGTCGGCATGGTGTTCCAGCATTTCGAGCTGTTCCCGCACCTGTCGGTGACCGAGAACCTGACGCTGGCGCAGATCAAGGTGCTCGGCCGCTCGGTCGACGAGGCCAAGACGCGCGGGCTGAAGATGCTCGAGCGCGTCGGCCTGATGGTCCACAAGGACAAGTACCCGGGCCAGCTCTCCGGCGGCCAGCAGCAGCGTGTGGCGATCGCGCGTGCGCTGTCGATGGACCCGATCGTCATGCTGTTCGACGAGCCGACCTCGGCGCTGGACCCGGAGATGGTCGGCGAGGTGCTCGACGTGATGGTGCAGCTCGCCAACGAGGGCATGACGATGATGTGCGTCACCCACGAGATGGGCTTCGCCAAGAAGGTCAGCCACCGCGTGATCTTCATGGACCACGGCAAGATCGTGGAGGACTGCACGAAGGACGAGTTCTTCGGCAATCCGGACGCGCGTTCGGTGCGCGCCAAGGACTTCCTTTCGAAGATCCTGTCGCACTGAGTTCCCGCGGCCACGCCCGCCGGCGTGCCTTCCTGATCCTCCCCGCCCGGGTGCGCGGGCCCCCGTCCGATGACGCTGCACCCGCCGACCATCCTCGTCTTGCTGCTGCTGGGCTACGTGATGCTCGGCCTGCAGCTGGCGATGGTGCGCCGGCGCCTCAACGAGGTCGAGGCGCTGCGGCGCTGGAGCTGGGGCAACAGCCTGCTGCTCGCCGGCCACCTGATGCTGCTGGCGCGCATCGTCGTGCCGTTGCCGGTGTCGGTGATCGCCGGCAACACCCTGATCCTGCTCGGCGAGTGCGCCTACGTCGCGGCGCTGCAGCAGTTCATCGATGACCGGCCGCTGCCGCGCTGGGTGCGCCGGACCTGCGGCTTCTGCGTCGCGGCGATGGTGCCGCTGGCGCTGTTCGACACGCCGACGCGCGTGTTCGTCGCCTCGGTGCTGACGCCGCTGCCGGCGATCTGGGGCGCCTGGCTGGTCTGGCGTGCGCGCCATCGTGTCGAGCGCTCGCTGTGGCCGGTCGGCGCCGGCCTGGCGCTGATCGCGCTGGCGCTGCTGGCACGAGGCGGCCACGCGGCGCTGAACCCGTCCTACTACACCGACCCGATGCTGCCCGGCGGCATGCAGGCGGCCTTGCTGCTGACGAGCTTCGTCGCGCTGCTCGGCTCGGGTTTCGGCTTCGTGCTCGCCTGCACCGAGCGCGCGACACGTTCGCTGGAGCACCTGGCCTCGCACGACCACCTCACCGGGGCGCTGAACCGCCAGCCCGCCGAGCTGCTGCTGACCAACGCGCTGCAGCGCGCGCGCCGCGACCGCAGCACCGTCGCCTACGTGCTGATCGACCTGGACCGCTTCAAGTCGATCAACGACCGCCACGGCCACGTCTTCGGCGACGAGGTGCTGCGCCGCTTCGCCCAGACCGTCGACGCGCGCCTGCGTGCGACCGACGTCTTCTCGCGCTGCGGCGGCGAGGAGTTCGGTCTGGTGCTGCCCGACAGCGACGCGGCCGGCGCGCTGGGCGTGGTCGAGGAACTGCGCCAGGCCTGCGCCGCGATGGGGCTGATGACCGACGACGGCCGCCCCTTCGTGCTGACCTTCTCGGCCGGTGTCGCCCTCAGCCCGTCCGGGCGCGTCGGGGCCGAGGCGCTGTACCGCAATGCCGACCGCGCGCTCTACGAGGCCAAACACGCCGGCCGCGACCGGGTGGTGCTCGCGCAGCCGGAGGCGCCGCAGACCACCTGAGTCCCGCGCCCGGCGGCGGCCCGGCCGCCGCGGCGTGCAGGATTGCGCGGATGCACGGCTAGCGAAGCCGCTGCGGTTGATCGGCGGCACTCCGCGTGCGGGCGCTCGGGGCGATCCTGCTGGCCTGTGCCGGCATCCTCTGTCCGGTGGATGCGACTGGGCTCGCCAGCCGGCGGGCCGTCCCGATGACCCTGCACGAGCCGACCCTCTTCGTCCTGCTGCTGCTCGGCTACGCCATGCTGGGCCTGCAGCTGGTGACCGCCAGCCGCCGGCTCTTCGGCGGCGAGGCGCTGCGGGGCTGGGGTCTGGGCAACAGCCTGATGCTGGCCGGCTACCTGTTCCTGCTGGTCGACGTCGTGGCCCCGCAGCCGGTCTGGGTGGTCGCCAGCAACGGGCTGATCGTGCTCGGCGAGTTCGTGTTCGTCGCCGCGCTCCAGCGTTTCGTCGACCAGGCGCCGCCGCCGCGATGGCTGGTGATGGGCGGATTGGCCTGCGCGCTGTCGATGGCGCCGCTGATGATGCTGGCGACGCCGACCCGCATGGCCATCATGTCGCTGATCGCCGCGGCACCGCTGGCCTGGGGTGGTTGGCTGGTGGTGCGGCAGTGGCGCGAGGCCGAACGTTCGCTGCGTCCGGTCGGCGCGATGCTCGCGCTGGTGGCCGCGACGCTGCTGATCCGCTGCGTGCACGCCGTGCTTCAGCCCTCGGCCTACGTCGACATGACGCAGCCCAACCCGGTGCAGACACTGGTCGCGGGGGCGGCCTACGTCGCGCTGCTCGGCGCCGGCTTCGGCTTCGTGCTCGCCTGCACCGAGCGGGCCTCGCGCTCGCTGGAGCGCCTGGCTTCGCACGACCACCTGACCGGCGCGCTGAACCGCCAGGCGGCCGAGCCGCTGCTCGCCCAGGCCCTGCGGCGCGCGCGCCGCGGCGGCGCCTGCGTCGCCTTCGTGCTGATCGACCTCGACCGCTTCAAGCAGGTCAACGACCGCCACGGCCACGTCTTCGGCGACGAGGTGCTGCGCCGCTTCGCGCAGACGGTGCGCACCCGGCTGCGCGCCAGCGATCTGCTGGTGCGCCTGGGCGGCGAGGAGTTCGCCCTCGTGCTGCCCGACAGCGACGCGGCCGGTGCGCGGCGCGTGCTCGAGCAGCTGCGCGGCGACTGCCGGGAGATGGGGCTGCACACCGAAGCCGGCCAGGCCTGCCCGGTGAGCTTCTCGGCCGGCATCGCGCTCAGCCCGCAGGGCCGCGTCGACGGCGAGGCCCTGTACCGCGCCGCCGACGGCGCGCTGTACGCGGCCAAGCGCGGCGGCCGCGACCGTGCGGTGCTCGCCGGGGCCGATGAGACAATTCCGGCATGAGCGCTGCGCCGACCACCCTGACGATCACCCGCCCCGACGACTGGCACCTGCATCTGCGCGACGGCGCTGCGATGGCCGCCGTGCTGCCGTACACGGCGCGCGAGTTCGCGCGGGCGATCGTCATGCCCAACCTGCGCCCGCCGGTGACCACCGCGGCCCAGGCCACGGCCTATCGCGAACGCATCCTCGCCGCCGGCCTCGAAGGCACCGACTTCGAGCCGCTGATGACGCTGTACCTGACCGACAACACGCCGCCCGACGAGATCGTGCGCGCCCGGGAGGCCGGCGTCGTCGCGCTCAAGCTCTACCCGGCCGGCGCCACGACCAACAGCGATGCCGGCGTCACCGACATCCGCCGCTGCTACCCGACGCTGGAGGCGATGCAGCGCGCCGGCCTGCCGCTGCTGGTGCACGGCGAGGTCACCGACCCGGAGATCGACGTCTTCGACCGCGAGGCGGTCTTCATCGAGCGCGTGATGCGCCCGCTGCGCGCCGACTTTCCCGAGCTGAAGGTCGTCTTCGAGCACATCACGACGAAGGAGGCGGCCGAGTACGTCGCCGCCGCCGACGACTTCACCGCCGCCACCGTCACCGCCCATCACCTGCTGTACGACCGCAACGCGCTGTTCGTCGGCGGCCTGCGCCCGCACTACTACTGCCTGCCGGTGTTGAAGCGTGCCGTGCACCGCCACGCGCTGCTGGCCGCGGTGGCCTCGGGCAGCCGCAAGTTCTTCCTCGGCACCGACAGCGCCCCGCACGCCGCGGCGCTGAAGGAGCAGTCGGTCTGCGGCGCCGGCTGCTTCACCGCGCCGGCGGCGCTGGCGCTGTACGCCGAGGCCTTCGAGCTGGCCGGCGCGCTGGACAAGCTGGAAGCCTTCGCCGCCTTCAACGGCCCCGACTTCTACGGCCTGCCGCGCAACACCGGCACCGTGACGCTGCGTCGCGAGCCGTTCACGCTGCCCGAGGCGCTGCCGTTCGGCGACGCCACGATCAAGCCGCTGCGTGCCGGCGAAACCCTGCCCTGGAGCCTGCAATGAACGCTGGCGTGATGCTGCTGATCGACGCCGACAACGTCTCGCTGGACGTGATGGAGCAGGCTGTCGAGCTGATGATCGAGCGCCACGGCGCGCTGCACGTGCGCCGCGCCTACTGCACCGCCGAGAGCGCGCTGAAGCACCAGGCGGCGTTCAAGCGCCTGGGCATCAAGCCGATGGTCAACCTCGCCGCCGGCAAGAACTCCACCGACATCGCGATGGCCGTCGACGCCATCGACCTGGTGCTCGCGCTGCGGCCGGCGGTCGTCGCGATCGCTTCGTCGGACTCCGATTTCGCGCCGCTGGTGCAGCGCCTGCGCGAGAAGGGCTGCCGCGTCGTCGGCCTCGGCCAGGACGGCAAGACCGGCGACGAGACGATCTCGGTCTACGACGAGTTCACCGTGCTGTCGCATCGCCGCGGCGGCGTGGCCACGACGCCGTCGCGCGGGCGCGGTGGCCGCACCGGCACCTCCTCCCGAGCCGCCGCCGACGGCGGCGCCCGCACCGCGGCCCGCGGCAGCGCCCGCCGCGAGCCGCCGGCGCCGCAGCGCCCGGCCCCGGCGGCCGCACCTGCGCCGCTGGTCGATGCCGCGCCGGCCGAGCCGGCCCTCGCGCCGGCGGCCGAGGCCGCGCCGGCCACCGAGGCCGCGACGCCCGAGCGGGCACCGCGCCGCCGCCGCGGGCGCCGCGATGCCGAGGCCGCCGTGCCCGCTGTGGCGGATACCTCCGCGGCACCGGCCCCCGCGCCGGTGCCCGAGCCCGCAGCGGCCGAGCCCGTGCCGTCCGCTGCCGACGAGCCGGTGGCCGAGGTGCCCGCTGCCGAAGCGCCGGCCCCGCGCCGCGCGCCGCGCCGGCGCAAGACCGTCGAGCCCGCGGCCGAGCCTGCCGGAGAACCCGCTGCCGCGGCGGCTCCAGCTTCCGCGCCCGAGCCGGCGCCGAAGCCGGCGCCCCGGCCTCCGCGGGCGGCGCCCGCGCCGGCTGCGGCCTACCCCGACGAGATCCGCCAGATCCTCGCCGCGCTGCCCGAACTGCTGCGCGGCGACGCGGTGGAACTGCGCCTGGCCGCCGAACGCCTGCGCGACGCCGAGCTGCTGGGCCCGCGCGCGTCGTCGACACGCTTCTTCGCGCCGCATGCCGAGCGCTTCGAGCTGCTGCCGGCCGGCCAGCCGAACAAGGTGCGGCTGCGCCCGATCGAAGGCTGATCCCCCGGCCAAGCCCCCGGTCCTCCGGGGGCAAGTCTTGAATCGCAGGGCCGCGCCCTAACATGCGCGGCTGTTTGGACTATTCCCGCCAACGCGGAAAAGGCGCTACGACGATGAAACGAGTGATGCTGTTCGTTCTGACCAACCTGGCGGTGATGCTGGTGCTGGGCATCACGGCCAGCGTGCTGGGCGTCAACCGCTTCATGACGGCCAACGGCCTGAACCTGGGCTCGCTGCTCGCGTTCGCGGCCATCTTCGGTTTCGGCGGCGCGATCATCTCGCTGCTGATGAGCAAGCCGATGGCCAAGATGAGCACCGGCGCCCAGGTCATCAACAACTCCCAGGACCCGACGCACCGCTGGATCGTCGGCACCGTCGAGCGTTTCGCCCAGAAAGCCGGCATCGGCATGCCCGAGGTCGCGATCTACCCGGGCGAGCCCAACGCCTTCGCCACCGGCGCGTTCAAGAACTCGGCGCTGGTCGCGGTGTCGACCGGGCTGCTGCAGAGCATGACGCGCGAGGAGGCCGAGGCCGTGATCGGCCACGAGGTCGCGCACATCGCCAACGGCGACATGGTCACGATGACGCTGATCCAGGGCGTGATGAACACCTTCGTCGTGTTCCTGTCGCGTGTCGTCGGCTACTTCGTCGACCGCGTGATCCTGAAGAACGACCGCGAAGGCCCGGGCATCGGCTACTACGCGACGACCATCGTGCTCGACATCGCGCTGGGTGTGCTGGCGGCGATCATCGTGGCCTGGTTCTCGCGCGCCCGCGAGTTCCGCGCCGACGCCGGCGCCGCCCAGCTGATGGGCCGCAAGCAGCCGATGATCAACGCGCTGGCGCGTCTGGGCGGCCTCGAGCCGGGCCAACTGCCGCAGCAGGTGCAGGCGATGGGCATCAACGGCAAGCCGGGCGGCTTCATGGCGCTGTTCTCCAGCCACCCGCCGATCGAGGAGCGCATCCGCGCGCTGCAGCAGGCCCAGTAAGCCGCCTTGCCCGGGCGCCGCGCGCCGCCGCATACTGCCGCCATGAGGATGCGCTGGTGGGTGCTGGGCTGGATCGCGGCGGTGGCCGCCGGCGTCGGCCTCGCGCACTGGTGGGCCCCCAAGGTCGTGCTGGTGCCGGCCGCGGCGCAGCCCGAGGACATGGTGCCGCTGCCGGTGCCGCCGATCCAGGCGGCCGCCGCGCCGGCCCTCGAGGCCTAGAAACAAGAAAGCCCCCGCACGCGGGGGCTTCGTCATTCAGCGGGGCAGGGCGCTCAGGCGGGCAGGAAACCGTCGATCGACAGGTAGCGCTCGCCGGTGTCGTAGTTGAAGCCGAGCACGCGGGCGCCGGCCGGCAGCTCGGGCAGCTTCTGCGCGATCGCCGCCAGCGTCGCGCCGCTGGAGATGCCGACCAGCAGGCCCTCCTCGCGTGCGCTGCGCCGCGCCATCTCGCGCGCCGCCTCGGCCTCGACCTGGATCACGCCGTCGAGCAGTTCGGTCCTCAGGTTCTTCGGCACGAAGCCGGCGCCGATGCCCTGGATCGGGTGCGGCGAGGGCTGGCCGCCGCTGATCACCGGGCTGGCGCTCGGCTCGACGGCGAAGACCTTCAGCTTCGGCCAGCGCGCCTTCAGCACCTGGGCGCAGCCGCTCAGGTGGCCGCCGGTGCCGACGCCGGTGATCAGCGCGTCCAGACCTTCGGGGAAGTCGCGTGCGATCTCCTCGGCCGTGGTGCGCACGTGCACGTCGATGTTGGCCGGGTTCTCGAACTGCTGCGGCATCCAGGCGCCGGGGATCTCGGCGACGAGCTCCTGGGCGCGCGCGATCGAGCCCTTCATGCCCTTCTCGCGCGGCGTCAGCTCGAAGCTGGCGCCGTAGGCCAGCATCAGGCGGCGGCGCTCGACGCTCATGCTGTCGGGCATCACCAGGATCAGCTTGTAGCCCTTGACCGCGGCGACCATCGCCAGGCCGATGCCGGTGTTGCCCGAGGTCGGCTCGACGATCGTGCCGCCGGCCTTCAGCGCACCCGAGCGCTCGGCGTCCTCGACCATCGCCAGCGCGATGCGGTCCTTGACCGAGCCGCCGGGGTTGGCGCGCTCGCACTTGACCCACACCTCGTGCGTGCCGCCGAACAGGCGGTTGATGCGGACGTGCGGCGTGTTGCCGATGGTGGCCAGGACGTTGTCGGCTCTCATTCTTGCTCTCCGGGGATAATGGCACGGTGAAGCGGACCAGACCGCCGCCGGTGCATCAGCGGAAACGCCGCACGGGAGGAAGGTCCGGACTGCACAAGGCAGCGTAGCAGCTAACGGCTGTCCACCGCGAGGTGAGGATTAGAGCAACAGAGACGAGTCGGTGCCGGCTTCGGCAGGTACCGGGTGAAACGGGCAATCTCTACGCGCAGCAACACCGAATAGGCCGGCGATGATGTCGCCTGCGGAGCCGGCGGGTAGGTGGCACCGAGCCGTGGAGCGATCCACGGCCAAGAGGAATGGCGGTCACGCCGCGCCTTGAAAGAGGCGCGGTGCACAGAATCCGGCCTATCGGTTCGCTTCACACTTTTTCCTTTCGCCCGGCGCGACGTCGCCGGGTGCCGTGCTTGCCCCTGGACGGGCAGGCTCACGACGCCGTCGATAGACTCGCCGGCTTTTCGCCGCCCCGATGAATCCCGACGCGCCCCGACTCTGGCGCGGCCCGCGCTGGGCGCTGGCCGTGCTGCTGGCCTGCCTGGGCATGCTGGGGCCATTCTCGATCGACACCTACCTGCCGGCCTTCGCCGGCATCGCGCGCTCGCTCGACGCGACGCCGGTGCAGATGCAGCAGACGCTGTCGGCCTACCTCGCCGGCTTCGCGCTGATGAACCTGTTCCACGGCGCGCTGGCTGACAGCTTCGGCCGCCGGCCAGTGGTGCTGGCCGGCCTGGGCCTGTTCACGCTGGCCTCGCTGGGCTGCGCGCTGTCGCCGTCGATCGGCTGGCTGGTGTTCTTCCGCGCGATCCAGGGCATGTCAGCCGGCGCCGGCGTCGTCGTCTCGCGCGCCATCATCCGCGACATGTTCCCGCCGGCCGACGCGCAGCGCGTGATGTCGCAGGTGACGATCTACTTCGGCGTCGCGCCGGCCATCGCGCCGATGATCGGCGGCTTCCTGTTCGTGCACGCCGACTGGCATTCGATCTTCTGGCTGCTGGTGCTGATCGGCGCGGCGCTGTGGGCGGCCAACTGGCGCTGGCTGCCCGAGACGCTGCATGCCGACGCGCGCCAGTCCTTCCACCCGGTGCCGCTGCTGCGCGGCTACTGGGACATGGTGCGCAGCGCACGTTTCATGGCGCTGGTCTTCGCCAGCGGCGTGCCGTTCAACGGCATGTTCCTGTACGTGCTGTCGGCGCCGGTGTTCGTCGGCGAGCACCTGGGGCTGGCGCCACAGCAGTTCTTCTGGTTTTTCCTGTTCACGATCGGCGGGATCATGGGCGGCGCCTGGGCCTCCGGGCGCGCCGCCGGCAAGCTCGGGCCGCATCGCCAGATCCGCTACGGTTTCACGATCATGGCCGTGGTGTCGGTGCTCAACGTCGGCCTGAACCTGGTGTTCAAGGCCGAGGCCTGGTGGGCGATGCCGCTGATCGGCGTCTTCTCGTTCGGCTGGGCGCTGATGGTGCCGGTGGTCACGCTGATGGTGCTGGACCTGGTGCCCGAGCGCCGCGGCATGGCGTCTTCGGTGCAGTCCTGCGTCGGCAGCGCCGCCAACGCGCTGGTCGCCGGCGTCGTGGCGCCGCTGGTGATGCACTCGACGGCGACGCTGGCGCTGGCCTCGTTCGCGCTGATGGCGGTGGGCATCGTCGCCTGGTTCTGGGTCCGGCCGCGCCTGGGGTGATTCAAGCGCGGCCCCGCGGCGGCCGATATCCGGGGCGGAGACCCCGCATGAACCGTTCCCGCCCCGCTGCCGTCCGCCCTGCCGCAAACCCTGCCTGGTACGCCTGGGCGGTGCTGCCCGTGGCCGCGGCGCTGCTGTTCGCGCCGCCGTCGCGGGCGTCCGAGCGGGGCGCGCCGCCCGCCAAGGCGGCGGCCAGCGCGGCCCCCGAGGCCGAGCCGCTGGACCCGCTGGATCGCGTGCGCGAGCGCCTGGCCGAGAAGCTCGGCGCGATGAAGGCGCCCGACACCCCGGGCAACGTGCTGCGCATCTCGTCGCGGGTGCCGGGCGACGCGCCGGCGGCGCGCAAGCCCGCGCCGCGCCCGCGCCCCGAGCCGGTGCCGGCCCCCGAGATCCACTGGAACTACACCGGCGAGGGCGGCCCGGCGCGCTGGGGCGCGCTGCGGCCCGAGTTCGGCCTGTGCGCGCGGGGCCAGCGCCAGAGCCCGATCGACATCCGCGGCGGCATCGCCGTCGACCTCGAGGAGATCGTCTTCGACTACCGGCCGGCCGGCTTCGCGGTGCTGGACAACGGCCACACGGTGCAGGTCAACGTCGGCCCGGGCAATGTCATCGCCGTCGGCGGGCGGCGCTACGAGCTGCAACAGTTCCACTTCCACCGCCCGTCGGAGGAGCGCATCGACGGCCGCCAGAGCGAGATGGTCGCGCACCTGGTGCACCGGGACCCGGAAGGCCGGCTGGCCGTCGTCGCGGTGCTGCTGCAGCGTGGCGAGGAGCAGCCGGTGGTCCAGTCGGTGTGGAACAACCTGCCGCTGGAGAAGCACGACGAGGCGCGGGCTTCCGGCGCGATCGACCTGGGCCAGCTGCTGCCCGCCGATCGTGGCTACTACACCTACATGGGCTCGCTGACGACGCCGCCGTGCACCGAAGGCGTGCTGTGGATCGTCATGCGCCAGCCGGTGGCGGTGTCGCAGGAGCAGATCGACATCTTCGCGCGGCTCTATCCGATGAACGCGCGGCCGGTGCAGCCGTCCTCGGGGCGGCTGATCAAGCAGTCCCGCTGAGGTCGCCGCCGCCGCGGCGGCGCAGCAGCAGCAAGGCCGGCCACAGCCACAGGCTGGCGAACCACAGCGCCACGCGCCCGGCCGACACCGGCCGCGTCTCGTGGCGCGCGACCTTCATGAACAGCACCACCGCCCCGGCGACGACGTAGGCCAGCAGCGCCGCGTAGGTGCCGGCGCGCCAGGCGTAGTCGTCGGCGACCAGGTCGCCGATCCAGCGCCCGAGCAGCGCCGCGGCGGGCACCGACAGCACGACGGCGATCGTCAGCCCGACGAGGGCATGGCGCAGGCGGTACAGCGGGTCTTGGTTCTGCCAGGTCATCGGTTCGGTGCGGTCACGGGCGGCGCGAGTATGGCCCCGGGGCGGTGGCCGCAGGCGCTTGGGCCCGCTCCGGCAGGGCTCTCCGGCGCCCGGCGGCGGCGGGTTGCCGCCCCACCACGCGGCCCTCGCGTCCCGGCGCCCGGCCCGGGCGGGTGTGGAATCGTGGGGGAGATCCACCTTCCCCCACTGCAGCGCTGCCGCGGCCGTCAAGCCCGGCGTCGCTCACAAACCACTTTCAGTGAGGCTTGCAAGTCCTTCATTCTGAAGCACTTTCCGGCTGCAAAAGTCCTTGCGAGAGCGTCGGTAAGTCCTTGATTCCACTGAATTTTTACGCTTCTGCGCCATTGACCCCGAGCCCGGCGCTCAGGTAGAGTGCAGAAAAGTAGATTTCTGTGGGGTTTCGTGGCTGCATTTGCCTTCCGAGGGGGTCCGGTGCTCACGCTGGACGCGAAGGGACGGGTCACCGTCCCGGCGCGTTGGCGTGACGTGCTGATGTCCACCGTCCAGGGGCAGATGGTGGTCGCGAAGAACCACGCCGGCTGCCTGACGCTGTACCCGCGTCCCGTCTGGGACGCGTTCGAGGCCGAGCTCGTGCGTCTGCCGCTGAAGTACGAAGGGTGGCGGCGCGTGTTCATCGGTTCGGCCACGGAAGTCGAGATCGACGCCGCCTCGCGCGTGCTGGTGCCGCCCGAACTTCGGGCCTGGGCCGGGCTGGAGCGCGAGGTCGTCTTCATGGGCGTCGGCGACAAGTTCGAATTGTGGGACAAGGCCCGCTACGAGGCGGCCGAGGCGCAGACGATCGCCAGCGGCATGCCCGAAGAGCTGCAGAACCAGGTCGCAGGATGACCGCCGTGACGCAGACGGGTCGCGCCCACACGACCGTCTTGCTCGCCGAGGCCGTCGAGGCCCTCGTGACGCAGGCGGACGGCCTCTACGTCGACGGCACCTTCGGCCGCGGCGGCCACACGCGTGCGCTGCTGGCCGCGCTGTCGCCGCGCGCGCGGGTGCTCGCCTTCGACCGCGACCCCGAGGCCATCGCTGCCGCGGCGGCGATCGACGACCCCCGTTTCACGATCTGCCACGCCAGCTTCGGCGCGATGCGCGAGGAACTCGCCGCGCGCGGCGTCGGGCAGGTGCAGGGTGTGCTGCTCGACCTGGGCGTCAGCTCGCCGCAGATCGACACGCCCGAGCGCGGCTTCAGCTTCCGCTTCGACGCGCCGCTGGACATGCGCATGGACACGACCCGCGGCGAGACCGCCGCGGACTTCCTGGCCCGCGCCGACGAGCGCCACATCGCACAGGTGATCCGCGACTATGGGGAAGAACGGTTTGCTCTACAGATTGCAAAGGCGGTTGTTGCTCGCCGGCAGGGCGGGGATCAGCTTCGAACCACCGGGGAGCTTTCCGCGCTCGTGGCTCGTGCAGTCAAAACCCGCGAGCCGGGCCAGGACCCTGCAACGCGCACATTTCAGGCTCTTCGGATTTTCGTCAACGCCGAGCTTGAGGCGCTCGAACAGGGACTGAGCGCCGCGCTGCAGCTGCTCGCGCCGGGCGGCCGTCTGGTCGTCATCAGCTTCCATTCGCTTGAAGACCGCATCGTCAAGAACTTCATCACGCGCGAGAGCCGTGACGAGTTCGACCGGCGTGCGCCGATGGCGCCGCCGCGGGCGCTCAAGCTCAAGGCCCTCGCCCGCGTCAAGCCGGGCGACGACGAAGTGCGCGCCAACCCGCGCGCGCGCTCGGCGGTGATGCGCGTGGCCGAACGCACCGAGGTGCCGGCATGAGCAAGCTGCTCAACGCCGTGCTGCTGGTGCTGCTGCTGGGCAGCGCCTTCGCGCTGGTGCGCAACGCCTACGAGAGCCGGCGCCTGTTCGCGGCGCTGGACCGGGCGAAGAACGAGCAGTTCCAGCTCGAGGCCGACTACAAGCGCCTGGACGCCGAGCGCCAGGCGCAGGCGACCAACCTGCGCGTCGAGCGTGTCGCACGCGAGAAGCTGGCGATGCGCCCGGCCACGCCGGCGGTGACGCAGTACGTCGGCGACGGCGCGGCGCCGGCCGCCTCCGGGGGCGCTCGATGATCGGGCGGCGCAAGAACGGCGGCGCCAGCGTGCGCAGCGTCAACTACGCCACCAGCCCGCTGCTGGCGAGCAAGACGCCGCCGTGGCGCTCGCGTTTCGTCGTCGCGATGGTCGCGCTGTCGTTCGCGCTGCTGCTCGGGCGCGCCGTCTGGGTGCAGGTCGTCGGCAACGACTTCTATCAGAAGCAGGGCGAGAAGCGTTACGCGCACACGCTGTCGCTGCAGGCCAGCCGCGGCCGCGTGCTCGACCGCAACGGCCTGGTGCTGGCGTCGAGCGTGCCGTCGCCGTCGATCTGGGCCATCCCCAAGGACTTCCAGGCCGACGGCGGCGAGCGCCGTGCGCTGGCACGTGCGCTGGGCATGTCGCCGACCGAGCTCGACACGCGGCTGGCCGGCAACCCCAACTTCGTCTGGCTGCGCCGCCAGGCCGACGACGCCACCTGGGACAAGGTCAAGGCCATGGGCCTGAAGGGCGTCTACCAGGTGCGCGAGTACAAGCGCAGCTACCCCGAGGGCGAGTCGGCGGCGCACGTCGTCGGCTTCACCAACGTCGAGGAGCGCGGCCAGGAAGGCATCGAGCTGCGTTTCGACAAGGAGCTGCAGGGCCGCGACGGCCTGCGCGCCGTGGTGCGCGACCGCCTCGGCCGCGTCGTCGAGGACATCGGCGACCAGACCGCCGCGCTCGACGGCCGCGACGTGCAGCTGGCGCTGGACTCCAAGGTCCAGTTCTACGCCTACCAGCGCGTGCGCGACGCCGTCGCCCAGCACGGCGCCAAGGCCGGCAGCGTCGTCGTGCTGGACGCGCTGACCGGCGAGGTGCTGGCGCTGGCCAACTACCCCAGCTACGACCCGGGGCAGCGCCGCAACCTCAGCGGCGCGCAGCTGCGCAACCGCGCGCTGACCGACACCTTCGAGCCCGGCTCGACGATGAAACCCTTCGTCGCCAGCCTGGCGATGGAGACCGGCCGCGTGTCGCCGTCGACCGTCATCGACACTGCGCCCGGCACGATCACGATCACCGGCTCGACGATCCGCGACTCGCACCCGCACGGCGCGCTGACCGTCGCCCAGGTGATCCAGAAGTCGAGCAACGTCGGCACCGTCAAGATGGCGATGCAGATGCAGCCGCGCGAGATGTGGGAGGTGTTCTCGGCGATCGGCCTGGGGCAGAAGCCGCAGATCGACTTCCCCGGCGCCGTCACCGGCCGGCTGCGCCCGTACAAGACCTGGCGCCCGATCGAGCAGGCGACGATGAGCTACGGCTACGGCCTGTCGGCGAGCCTGCTGCAGATCGCGCGCGCCTACACCGTCTACGCCCGCGACGGCGACATCGTGCCGGTGTCGATGCTGCGCCAGGACGGCCCGGTCGCCGGCGTCAAGGTGTTCGAGCCCGAGACCGCGCGCACGATGCGCGCGATGCTGGGCCTGGTGACCCAGCCCGGCGGCACCGCCACCGCCGCGGCGGCGATCGGCTACTCCACGGGGGGCAAGTCCGGCACCGCGCGCAAGCAGGAAGGCAAGGGCTACACCAACAAGTACCGCTCCTGGTTCGTCGGCATCGCGCCGATCTCCTCGCCGCGCATCGTCGTCGCGGTGATGGTCGACGAACCGAGCAAGGGCGTGTTCTACGGCGGCGCCGTCGCCGGACCGGTTTTCAGCCAGGTCGTGCAGAACACGCTGCGCATGATGGGCGTGCCGCCGGACATCCCGGTGCAGGCGCAGATCGTCGCCGATCCGGCCGCCGCCGAGCAGGAAAGCTTCTGATGCAGATCCCGTCCCAGCCCTTCGTCGTCACCGGGGAGGCCGCATGCCGCTGACGCGCCTGAAGTCCCCCGAGGCCGCCGCCCGCTGGCTCTCGTCCTGGGTCACCGGCACGCTGCGCACCGACAGCCGCCTCGTGCAGCCCGGCGACGCCTTCATCGCCTGGCCGGGTTACGCCAACGACGGCCGCCGCTTCGTCCAGCAGGCGCTGGACGCCGGCGCGTCGACCTGCCTGGTCGAGCTCGACGGCGTCGAGGCCTTCGGCTTCGAGGACGCGCGTGTCGCGACGCTGCCCGACCTGAAGGCCGTCACCGGCGACATCGCCCACGCCTATTTCGAGCATCCGAGCCAGCGGCTGAAGGTCATCGCGACCACCGGCACCAACGGCAAGACCTCGACCGCCTGGTGGACCGCGCAGGCGCTGACCCGCCTGGGGCAGCGCTGCGGCGTGATGGGCACGCTGGGTGTCGGCGAGCCCGGCGCGGTGCGCGCCACGGGCCTGACGACGCCCGACCCGGTGACGCTGCATGCCGCCTTCCGCGGCTTCGTCGACCAGGGTTTCGCCGCCTGCGCGCTGGAGGCCTCGTCGATCGGCATCGTCGAGCACCGCCTGGACGCCGCCGAGATCGACGTCGCGCTGTTCACCAACTTCACGCGCGACCACCTCGACTACCACGGCACGATGGCGTCCTACTGGGAGGCCAAGCGCCGCCTGTTCGCCTGGCCGGGGCTGAAGGCCGCGGTGATCAACGTCGACGACGAGCAGGGCGCGCGGCTGGCCGCCGAGCCGCTGGCGCTGGACGTCTGGACCTACGCCGTGAACGGCGCGGCGCGCCTCGTCGCGCGCGACGTGCGCTACGTCGACGGCGGCCTGGCCTTCACGCTGCACGAAGGCGACGCCGCCGTCGAGGTGCGCAGCACGCTGATCGGCGAGTACAACGTGCACAACCTGCTGGCCGTGCTCGGCGGCCTGCGCGCGCTGGGCGTGGCGCTGGCCGACGCCGCGGCCGTCGTGCCGGCGCTGACGCCGGTGCCCGGGCGCATGCAGCGCGTGCCCGGCGGGGACGTCGAGGTCGTCGTCGACTACGCGCACACGCCCGACGCGCTGGAGAAGGTGCTGCAGGCCCTGCGCCCGCTGGCCGCCGCACGCGGCGGCAAGCTGTGGTGCGTGTTCGGCTGCGGCGGCAACCGCGACGCCACCAAGCGGCCGCTGATGGGCGCCATCGCCGCGCGCCTGGCCGACCGCGTCGTCGCCACCAGCGACAACCCGCGCGACGAGGCGCCGTGCTTCATCCTGTCGCAGATCCTGGCCGGCGTCGCCGGCCACGACGAGGTCGACGTCATCGAGGACCGCCACGAGGCGATCGCCTATGCGGTCGCCAACGCCGCGCCGGGCGACGTCGTGCTGCTGGCCGGCAAGGGCCACGAGGACTACCAGGAGATCAAGGGCGTGCGCCGCCCGTTCTCCGACGAGACCGAGGCGCGTGCCGCGCTGGCGCGCCGCACGGAGGTGCGCGGATGAGGTCGACGCTGGCCCAGGCGCTGCCCTTCGTGCCCGGCGCGACGCTGGTCGGCGACGGCACGACGGCGTTCGCGCGCGTGCACACCGACACGCGCACGCTGCAGCCTGGCGACCTGTTCGTCGCGCTGCGCGGCGAACGTTTCGACGGCCACGAGTTCCTCGCGTCCGCGCGCGAGGCCGGCGCCGTCGCGGCGATCGCCGAACACGGCCTGTCCGATGCGCTGCCCGGCCTGCAGGTGCCCGATGCGCTGGCCGCGCTGCAGCAGCTGGCGGCCGGCTGGCGCGCGCGTTTCACGCTGCCGCTGGTCGCCGTCACCGGCAGCAACGGCAAGACGACGGTCACGCAGATGGTCGCCGCGATCCTGCGTGCCGCGCACGGCGACGCCGCCTTCGCCACGCGCGGCAACCTGAACAACCACATCGGCGTGCCGCTGACGCTGCTCGGGCTGGAGCCGGCGCATGCCGCCGGCGTCGTCGAGCTGGGCATGAACCACCCGGGCGAGATCGCCGAGCTGGCGGCCATCGCCCGGCCGACGATCGCGCTCGTCAACAACGCCCAGCGCGAGCACCAGGAGTTCATGGCCACGGTCGAGGCCGTGGCGCGCGAGAACGGCCAGGCGATCGCGATGCTGCCGCCCGACGGTGTCGCCGTGTTCCCGGCCGACGACGACTACACGCCGCTGTGGCGCGAGCTGGCCGGCGCGCGCCGCACGATCACCTTCGCGCTCGACGGCGCTGCCGACCTGACGGCCCGCGCCACCTGGCAGGGTGATCGCTGGCGCGTCGAGATGGCGACGCCGTCCGGCCCGCTGGTCACCACGCTGGCCGTCGCCGGCCGGCACAACGTGAAGAACGCGCTCGCCGCCGCCGCCTGCGCGCTGGCCGCGGGTGTCGCGCCGGCGGCCATCGCCGCCGGCCTGGCGGCCTTCCAGCCGGTGGCCGGGCGTTCGCAGGCCGCGCGCCTGGCCACGGCGCACGGCGAGATCACGCTGGTGGACGACAGCTACAACGCCAACCCCGACTCGGCGCTGGCCGCCGTCGCCGTGCTGGCGGCGCTGCCCGGCCCGCGCTGGCTGGTGCTGGGCGACATGGGCGAGGTCGGCGAGCGCGGCCCCGAGTTCCATGCCGAGGTCGGCGCCGCGGCGCGGGCCGCCGGCATCGAGACGGTCTGGACCGCCGGCACGCTGTCGCGCCACGTCGGCGCCGATCGTCATTTCGACAACACGTCGGCGCTGGTCGCCGCGCTCGCCGACGCGCCGCAGGCCGCGTCGGTGCTGGTCAAGGGTTCCCGGTTCATGCGGATGGAGCAGGTCGTGCGCGCGTTGAAGGAAGGGGTGCGCTGATGCTGCTCACCCTCAGCCAGTGGCTCCTCTCGCTGTTCCCGGACGAGCTGGGTTTCCTGCGCGTCTTCCAGTACCTCACGTTCCGCGCGGTGCTCGCGGCGATGACGGCGCTCTTGATCGGCCTGGCGCTGGGCCCCTGGGTCATCCGCCGGCTGACCGAGATGAAGATCGGCCAGCCGATCCGCGAGTACGGCGTGCAGACCCACCTGGGCAAACGCGGCACGCCGACGATGGGCGGCGTGCTGGTGCTGCTGGGCATCGCGGTGTCGACGCTGCTGTGGTTCGACTGGAGCAACCGCTTCGTCTGGGTCGTGATGATCGTGACCTTCGGCTTCGGCGCCATCGGCTGGGCCGACGACTACCGCAAGGTCGTGCGCAAGGACCCGGAAGGCATGCGCTCGCGCGAGAAGTTCTTCTGGCAGACGCTGATCGGCCTGTTCGCCGCGGTCTACCTCGCGTTCAGCGTCTCCGAGACCTCGAACCTGCGCGTGCTGGAGCTGTTCGTGCGCTGGGTGACGAGCGGCTTCTCCAACGACCTGCCGCCCAAGGCCGACCTGATCGTGCCGTTCTTCAAGACGGTGAGCTACCCGCTGGGCGTGTTCGGCTTCATCGCGCTGACCTGGTTCGTCATCGTTGGCGCCAGCAACGCCGTCAACTTCACCGACGGCCTGGACGGGCTGGCGATCATGCCGGTGGTGCTGGTCGGCTCGGCGCTGGGCGTCTTCGCCTACGTCACCGGCAACTCGGTGTTCTCGCGCTACCTGCTGCTGCCCTACATCCCGGGCGCCGGCGAGCTGCTGGTGTTCTGCGCCGCGCTGGCCGGCGCGGGGCTGGCCTTCCTGTGGTTCAACGCCAACCCGGCGCAGGTCTTCATGGGCGACGTCGGCGCGCTGGCGCTGGGCGGCGCGCTGGGCACGATCGCCGTCATCACGCGCCAGGAGATCGTGCTCGGGATCATGGGCGGCATCTTCGTCGCCGAGGCGCTGTCGGTGATGGCCCAGGTCGCCTGGTTCAAGTACACGAAGAAGCGCTACGGCGAGGGCCGGCGCATCTTCCTGATGGCGCCGCTGCACCACCACTACGAGAAGAAGGGCTGGACCGAGAGCCAGGTCGTGGTGCGCTTCTGGATCATCACGATGCTGCTGTGCCTGGTCGGCCTGGCCAGCCTGAAGCTGAGATGACCCACCCCCGTAGCGCCTTCGGCGCTCCCCCTCGAGGGGGCGCCCCCAGTGGCCCGGCGGAGCCGGATCCACGGGGTCCGCTTGATGCGCCGGTGGAAGACATCGAGCCTGGCCCTTCGGCGATCGTCGGACTCGCGAGCCGCCTCTCGGGGACCACCGTCCTCGTGCTCGGCCTCGGCGACTCCGGGCTGGCGATGGCGCGCTGGTGCGCGCGCCACGGCGCGCGCGTGCGCGTCTGGGACTCGCGCGAGAACCCGCCCGGCGCCGCCGCGCTGCGCGAGCACTGCCCCGGCGCCGAGCTGCTGTCGGGCGCGCTGCCGCGCGAGGCCGTCGAGGGCGCCGCGCGCGTGCTGAAGAGCCCCGGGCTGGCGCCGCACGACGCGCGCATCGCCGCGGTGCTGCAGGAGGCGCGGTTCCGCGGCCTGCCGGTGCAGGGCGAGCTCGACCTGTTCGCTGAGGCGCTGGCGGCGCTGAAGGCCGAACGCGGCTACGCGCCGCAGGTCATCGCGATCACCGGCACCAACGGCAAGACGACGACGACGACGCTGACCGGGCTGCTCGTCGAACGTGCCGGGCGCAGCGTCGTGCTGGCCGGCAACATCGGCCCGACGATGCTCGACACGCTGGCCGCGCGGCTGGACGAGCTGCCCGAGGTCTGGGTGCTCGAGCTCTCCAGCTTCCAGCTCGACGGCGTCACCGGCTTCGAGCCGGCCGCCGCCGCGGTGCTCAACGTCACTCAGGACCACCTGGACTGGCACGGCTCGATGGAGGCCTACGCCGCGGCCAAGGCGCGTGTCTTCGGCCGCGACGCGGTGATGGTCGTCAACCGCGACGACCCGCTGGTCGAGGCCATGGTGCCGCCGCCGCCGCCGGCCAAGGGCCGCAACAAGCCGGTGGGCCGCAGCGTGCAGCGCTTCGGCCTGGAGGCGCCGCGCCGCCCCGGCGACTGGGGCCTGGTCGTCGAGAACGGCATGGCCTGGCTGGTGCGGGCGCTGCCGGCCGACGAGACCGTCAAGCTGCGCCGCGACGAGGACCACGAGATCCACCTGCAGCGCCTGATGCCGGCCGACGCGCTGCGCATCCGCGGCCGCCACAACGCCGCCAACGCGCTGGCCGCGCTGGCGCTGGCCACGGCGATCGGCTGCCCGCTGGCGCCGATGCTGCACGGCCTGCGCGACTACGCCGGCGAGCCGCACCGTGTGCAATGGATCGGCAACGTCGGCGAGGTCGAGGCCTTCGACGACAGCAAGGGCACCAACGTCGGCGCCACCGTCGCCGCGCTCGACGGCCTGGGCGCCGACAAGACGCCGGCCAAGCTGGTCGTCATCCTCGGCGGCGACGGCAAGGGCCAGGACTTCGCGCCGCTGGCCGCACCGCTGGCGCGCTGGGCGCGTGCCGTGGCGACCATCGGCCGCGACGCGCCGGCCATCGAGCCGCACGTGCGCGGCCCGGTGCTGGCGCGCCACGCCACGCTGGAGGCCGCCGTCGCCTGGTGCTTCGAGCAGGCCCAGCCGGGCGACGCCGTGCTGCTGAGCCCGGCCTGCGCCAGCATGGACATGTTCCGCAACTACGCCCACCGCGCCGAGGTCTTCGCCGCCGCGGTGCAGGCGCTGGCCGCGGAGAAGGGCCAGGCATGAAGGCCGTCGGCGCGATCCGCGAATGGTGGGCGGCCCGGCGCGAGAGCGTCGGCACGCTGCCGGTGCGCGACCGCGTCGCCGCCGGCGGCCGCCCGGCGACGCTGCGCGCCTTCGACCAGAGTTTCGTCGCCGTCGTCGCGACGCTGCTGCTGCTCGGCCTGGTGATGGTCTATTCGGCGTCGATCGCGCTGCCCGACAACCCGAAGTTCGCCAACTACTCGTCCTCGTACTTCCTGACGCGCCACGTGTTCGCGCTGGCGCTGGGCGCGGTGGTCGCGTTCGCCGTCGTGCAGGTGCCGGTGTCGTTCTGGGAGAAACACGCCGAGAAGATCTTCGTCGTCTCGCTGGTGCTGCTGGTGCTGGTGCTGCTGCCCTTCGTCGGCAAGGTGGTCAACAACTCGCGCCGCTGGATCCCGCTGGGCATCATGAACTTCCAGCCCTCGGAGCTGGCGAAGATCACGATCGCCATGTACGCGGCCAGCTACATGGTGCGCAAGATGGACGTGAAGGAGAACTTCTTCCGTGCCGTCTGGCCGATGGTCGTCGCGGTGGCCTTCATCGGCGCGCTGCTGCTGCGCCAGCCCGACATGGGTGCCTTCATCGTCATCGCGACGGTGGCCATGGGCATCCTGTTCCTGGGCGGCGTCAACGGCCGCATGTTCTTCCTGATCGCCGCGGTGCTGGTCGGCACCTTCGCGACGATCATCGCCTTCGACGACCTGCGCCGCGAGCGCATCCTGGCCTACCTGAACCCCTGGGACCCGGCCTACGCGCAGGGCAAGGCCTACCAGCTGACGCACTCGCTGATCGCCTTCGGCCGCGGCGAGCTCTTCGGCCAGGGGCTGGGCGCCAGCGTCGAGAAGCTGCACTACCTGCCCGAGGCGCACACCGACTTCCTGCTCGCCGTCATCGGCGAGGAGCTGGGTTTCGTCGGCGTCGCCTCGGTCATCGCGCTGTTCTTCTGGCTGACGCGGCGCATCTTCGTCATCGGCCGCCAGGCGATCGCGCTGGACCGCGTCTTCGCCGGGCTGATGGTGCAGGGCGTCGGCATCTGGATGGGCGGCCAGGCCTTCATCAACATGGGCGTGAACCTCGGCGTGCTGCCGACCAAGGGCCTGACGCTGCCGCTGATGAGCTACGGCGGCTCGGCGATCCTGATGAACCTCGTCGCTTTGGCGATCGTCGTGCGGGTCGATATCGAGAACCGCACCTTGATGCGGGGAGGGCGAGCATGAGCACGCGCCACCTCGTCGTGATGGCGGCCGGCACCGGCGGCCACGTCATTCCCGGCATCGCCGTCGCGCGCGAGATGCAGCGCCGCGGCTGGACCGTCAGCTGGCTGGGCACGAAGACCGGCATGGAGAACAAGCTGGTGCCGCCGACCGGCATCACGCTGGACACGATCGGCTTCGCCGGCCTGCGCGGCAAGGGCGCGATGGGCGCGCTGACCGGCGGCCTGCGCCTGCTGAAGGCCTTCGCCGACTGCCTGGGCATCCTGCGCCGGCGCCGCGCCGACGCCGTGCTCGGCATGGGCGGCTACGTCTGCTTCCCCGGCGGGCTGATGGCTTCGCTGCTGTCCAGGCCGCTGGTGCTGGTCAACGCCGACGCCGCGATGCTGCTGTCCAACCGCTCGCTGCTGCCGGTGGCCGACCGTGTCGCCTTCGGCTTCGACGGCGCCGCGGCGCAATCGACGAAGAACGCCGTCGTCACCGGCAACCCGGTGCGCGCCGAGATCGAGGCGCTGCCGGCGCCGGCCGAACGTTATGCCGGCCGCAGCGGCGCGCTGAAGCTGCTCGTCGTCGGCGGCAGCCTGGGCGCCAAGGTGCTCAACGAGACCGTGCCGCAGGCGCTGGCCCGGCTGGCGCCGCACGAGCGTCCGCTCGTCACCCACCAGACCGGCGCCGCCCAGCTCGAGGCCGTCAAGGCCGCCTACGACAGCGCCGGCATCGACGCCGAGGTGCTGCCGTTCATCGACGACATGCCGCGCCGCCTGGCCGAGTGCGACCTGATGCTGTGCCGTGCCGGCGCGATCACGGTCAGCGAACTGTGCGCCGCCGGCGTTGCATCGATCCTGGTGCCGCTGATCGTCAGCACGACCTCGCACCAGCGTGACAACGCCGAGATGATGGCCGCCCGAGCTGCCGCCAGGCACCTGCCGCAATCCGAACTGAACCCCGAACGCCTCGCCGACGAGCTGCGCGCGCTGGACCGCGCCGCGCTCGCCGCGATGGCCGACCGCGCCCGCGCGCTGGCCCGCCCGCAGGCGGCCGCGCGTGTCGCCGACCTCATTGAAGAACTGACCCCGCGATGAAACACGCCGTCAAGCAGATCCACTTCGTCGGCGTCGGCGGCGCCGGCATGAGCGGCATCGCCGAGATCCTGCACAACCTGGGCTACCGCGTCACCGGCAGCGACCAGGCCGCCAGCGCGACCACCGAGCGCCTGGCCGCGCTGGGCCTGCGCATCGCCATCGGCCACGACGCCGCCAACATCGAGGGCGCCGACGCCGTCGTCATCTCGACCGCGGTGAAGGGCGACAACCCCGAGGTCATCACCGCCCGTGCGCGCCGCATCCCGGTCGTGCCGCGCGCGGTGATGCTGGCCGAGCTGATGCGCCTGCGCCGCGGCATCGCCATCGCCGGCACGCACGGCAAGACGACGACGACCTCGCTGGTGGCCAGCGTGCTCGCCGAAGCCGGCCGCGACCCGACCTTCGTCATCGGCGGCAAGCTGCTGAGCGCCGGCGCCAACTCGCGCCTCGGTTCGGGCGAGTACATCGTCGTCGAGGCCGACGAGAGCGACGCCTCGTTCCTGAACCTGATGCCGATCATGGCCGTCGTCACCAACATCGACGCCGACCACATGGAGACCTACGGCCACGACCTGTCGCGGCTGCGTTCGGCCTTCGTCGACTTCATCCACCGCATGCCGTTCTACGGCGCGGCCATCGTCTGCGGCGACGACCCCGGCGTGCGCGCGATCATGCCGATGCTGTCGCGCCCGGTCGTCAGCTACGGCCTCGGCGAGGACGTGCAGGTGCGCGCCGTCGACGTCGAGGCGCTGCCCGGCGGGCGCATGCGGTTCACCGCCCAGCGCCGCAACGGCGTCGCGCTGCCCGACCTGGCGATCACGCTGAACCTGCCCGGCGTGCACAACGTGCGCAACGCGCTGGCCGCGATCGCCGTGGCGATGGAGCTGGAGCTGCCCGACGAGCCGACGGTGCGTGCGCTGGCCGGCTTCACCGGCGTCGGCCGGCGCTTCCAGCGCTGGGGCGAGCTGCCGGTGTCGGCGGCGCGCGGCGGCGGCAGCTTCACGCTGATCGACGACTACGGCCACCACCCGGCCGAGATGGCGGCGGTGGTCGCCGCGGCGCGCGGCGCCTTCCCGGGCCGGCGCCTGGTGCTGGCCTTCCAGCCGCACCGCTACACCCGCACGCGCGACTGCTTCGAGGACTTCGTCAAGGTCATGGGCAGCGCCGACGCGGTGCTGCTGACCGAGGTCTACGCCGCCGGCGAGGCGCCGATCGTCGCCGCAGACGGCCGTGCGCTGGCCCGTGCGCTGCGGGTCGCCGGCAAGGTCGACCCGGTGTTCGTCGACGCCATCGCCGAGCTGCCGCAGGCGATCGCCGAGTTTGCGCAGGACGGCGACGTCGTCATCGCGATGGGCGCCGGCTCGATGGGCGGCGTGCCGCAGAAGGTCGTGGAACTGACGCAAGGAGCCGTGGCATGAACCCCCTGGGCAAGGTCGCCGTCCTGATGGGCGGATCGAGCGCCGAGCGGCAGGTGTCGCTGATGTCGGGCCACGGCGTGCTCGAGGCGCTGCACCGCGCCGGTGTCGACGCGCACCCGTTCGACCCGGCCGAGCGCGAGCTGGCCGAACTCAAGCACGCTGGCTTCGAACGCGCCTTCATCGCGCTGCACGGCCGCCACGGCGAGGACGGCACGGTGCAGGGCGCGCTGGAGCTGCTGCGCATCCCCTACACCGGCTCCGGCGTGATGGCCAGCGCGATCGCGATGGACAAGGTGATGACCAAGCGCATCTGGGCCGCCGAAGGCCTGCCGACGCCGCGCTGGGCCTGGCTCGCGCCCGATCGCCAGGCGCGCGAGCACGTCGTCGCCGTGCCCGACCAGCTCGGCCTGCCGCTGATCGTCAAGCCGCCGCGTGAAGGCTCGTCGATCGGCATCACCAAGGTCGCCGGCTACTCCGAGATGCAGGACGCGGTGAAGCTGGCCTCCGAGTACGACGCCGACGTGCTCTGCGAGGAGTTCATCGACGGCGAGGAAGTCACCTGCGCGGTGCTCGGCGACGGCGCCTCGGCGCGGGCGCTGCCGGTGATCCGCATCGTCGCGCCGGGCGGCAACTACGACTTCGAGCACAAGTACTTCTCCGAGGAGACCGGCTACCACTGCCCGAGCGGCCTGCCGCCGGCCGAGGAGACCGAGATCCAGCGCCTGACGCTGGCCGCCTACCGCCTGCTCGGCTGCCGCGGCTGGGGCCGCGCCGACCTGATGATCCGCGCCAGCGACCGCAAGCCCTTCCTGCTGGAGATGAACACCAGCCCGGGCATGACCAGCCACTCGCTGGTGCCGCTGGCCGCGCGCGTGGCCGGCCTGAGCTACGAACAGCTGTGCGTGCACGTGCTCGAGTGCGCCGCGCTGGACCACCCGGGGACCTGAGACGACCATGAGCCGCGCCCCAGCCCTGCCGCTGGCCGAACAACCGGTCGACGTGCGCCTGATGAACGGCGTCGCGGCCGGCGTGTTCGTGCTCGCCGGTGCGGCGCTGCTGGCCGCCGGCGTGGCCTGGCTCTCGCGCGCGCCGCTGTTCACGATCCACGCCGTCGAGATCGACGGCGACCTGGGCCGCAACAGCGTGCACACGATCCGCGCCAACGCGATGCCGCGGCTGCGCGGCAACTTCTTCAGCCTGGACCTGGACCAGGGCCGCGAGGCCTTCGAGGCCGTGCCCTGGGTGCGCAGCGCGGTCGTGCGCCGGGTCTGGCCCGACCGGCTGGCGGTGCGTCTGGAGGAGCACCGCGCGGCCGCCGTCTGGCAGGGCGACGACGGCAACGACCGCCTCGTCAACAGCTACGGCGAACTGTTCGACGCCAATGTCGGCGACGTCGAGGACGACGGCCTGCCGGCGTTCTCCGGCCCCGACGAGGCTGCGGCCTCGGTGCTGGCGATGTACCGCCGGCTGCAGCCGCTGTTCGAGCCGCTGGACGCGGCGATCGGCGAGCTGCATCTGTCGCACCGCGGCTCGTGGCGTGTCGAGCTCGACAGCGGCGCGACGCTGGAACTGGGCCGCGGCAGCGAGGACGAGGTGCTCGCGCGCGCCGCGCGCTTCGTGCGCACGCTGCCCGAGGTGACGGCGCGCTGGCGCGCGCCGCTGGAATACGCCGACCTGCGCCACACCGACGGCTATGCGGTGCGACTGCGCGGCGTGACGACGAAGACGATCAACTGAAGGACAACATGGCCAAGGAATACAAGGATCTCGTCTTCGGCCTGGACATCGGCACCGCCAAGGTCATGGTGGTCGCCGCCGAAGTGCTGCCCGACGGCGAGCTGCGCGTCGCCGGCCTCGGCGTCGCGACGACGCATGGCCTGAAGCGCGGCGTCGTCGTGAACATCGACGCCACGGTGCAGAGCATCCAGCAGGCCTTGAAGGAGGCCGAGATGATGGCCGCCTGCAAGATCGACCGGGTCTACACCGGCATCACCGGCAGCCACATCCGCGGCCAGAACTCCACCGGCATGGTCATCGTGCGCGACAACCGCGAGGTGACGACGGTGGACGTGGCGCGTGTCGTCGAGACCGCCAAGGCGATCAACATCCCCAACGACCAGCGCCTGCTGCTCGTCGAGCCGCAGGAGTTCGTGATCGACGGCCACGAGGTCAAGGAGCCGATCGGCATGAGCGGCTCGCGGCTGGAGGTCAAGGTCCACATCGTGACCGGCGCCCAGAGCGCCGCCGAGAACATCCTGAAGTGCGTGCGCCGCTGCGGCCTGGAGGTCGAGCGCCTGGTGCTCAACCCCAGCGCCAGCGCCGCCGCGGTGCTGACCGACGACGAGAAGTCGCTCGGCGTGGCCGTCGTCGACATCGGCGCCGGCACCACCGACGTGCAGATCTACACCGACGGCAGCGTGCGCCACACCGCGGTGATCCCGATCGCCGGCGACCTGATCACCAGCGACATCGCGATGGCGCTGCGCACGCCGACCAAGGACGCCGAGGAGATCAAGGTCGAGCACGGCGTCGCCAAGCAGCTGCTGGCCGACCCGGCCGACCAGGTCGAGGTGCCGGGTCTGGGCGACCGCGCGCCGCGCATGCTGAGCAAGCAGGCGCTGGCCGGCGTCATCGAGCCGCGCGTCGAGGAGATCTTCACCCTCGTGCACCAGGTCATCCGCGAGAGCGGCTACGAGGAGCTGCTGTCCTCGGGGATCGTCATCACCGGCGGCTCGTCGGTGATGCCCGGGATGATCGAGCTCGGCGAGGACATCTTTCTGAAGCCGGTGCGGCGTGGCCTGCCCACGTACCACGCCGCACTCGGCGACATGGTCGCGAATCCGCGGTCGGCCACCGTCATGGGGCTGCTCGAGGAGGCGCGTCTGGCACGGCAACGCGGTCACAAGGCCGCGGCCCAGGCGGGGTCGGTGACGACGCTGCTCGGCCGCGCCAAGGACTGGTTCCTGGGCAATTTCTGAAGAGGACCCGTGACGAGGTCCCGTTTCCAACCGTCAAGTCAACCGTCTGGCAACTGCATTCACTAGGAGGCTCCACATGCCCATCGAAATGATCGAGGAATTCGACCAAGGCACGCAGATCAAGGTGATCGGCGTTGGCGGCGGCGGCGGCAATGCCGTCGAGCACATGATCGCCCAGGGCGTGCAGGGCGTGGACTTCATCTGCGCCAACACCGACTCGCAGGCCCTGCACCGCAGCGGCGCGGCGACGCTCGTGCAGCTGGGCACCAGCGGCCTGGGCGCCGGCGCCAAGCCCGAGGTCGGCCGCTCGGCCGCCGAGGAGGCCGTCGACCGCATCCGCGAGGCCATCAGCGGCGCGCACATGCTGTTCATCACCGCCGGCATGGGCGGCGGCACCGGCACCGGCGCCGCGCCGGTCATCGCCCGCGTCGCCAAGGAGATGGGCATCCTGACGGTGGGTGTCGTCACCAAGCCCTTCGAGTTCGAAGGCAAGCGCCGCGGCAAGCAGGCCGACGACGGCGTCAGCGAACTCGAAGCCAACGTCGACAGCCTGATCGTCGTGCTCAACGAGAAGCTGCTCGACGTGATGGGCGAGGACGTGACGCAGGACCAGGCCTTCGCGCACGCCAACGACGTGCTGAAGAACGCCGTCGGCGGCATCAGCGACATCATCCACATCCCCGGTCTCGTCAACGTCGACTTCGAGGACGTGAAGACGGTGATGAGCGAGCCCGGCAAGGCGATGATGGGCACGGCCACCGCCGGTGGCCCGGACCGCGCGACCAAGGCCGCCGACGCCGCCGTCGCCTGCCCGCTGCTCGAAGGCATCGACCTGTCGGGCGCACGAGGCGTGCTGGTGCTGATCGCCGCGAGCAAGGCGACCTTCAAGCTCGCCGAGAGCCGCAACGCGATGAACACCATCCGCCGCTACGCCGCCGACGACGCCCACGTCATCTACGGCACGGCCTACGACGAGAGCCTGGGCGACCAGCTGCGCGTCACCGTCATCGCCACCGGCCTGAGCTCGGCGCGCCGCCAGGAGACCCGCCCGGCGCCGCCGCTGGCCGTCGTCCAGCAGGCCCCGGCCGCGCAGCCGGTGCTGCGCACCGGCACCGACAACCTGCCGATCCTGACCCAGCCGGCGCTCGGCGCCGCCGCGCCGGCCCCGGCGCACGACTACGCCGGGCTGAACACGCCCAGCGTCTGGCGCAGCGGCCGCAGCCAGGCCGCGGCCAAGGTCGACGCGCTGGCCAGCAACGGCATGGACGAGATCGAGATCCCGGCCTTCCTGCGCAAGCAGGCTGACTAAGAGCCGACGCAACGGTTGACCAGACGGGAAGGGGCGGCCCCCAGGGCCGCCCCTTTGTCGTTCCCGCTCCTCCTCCCCCTGTTCAGTAGCGCAGCGCGCCGTCGAGCACGACCTCGGGCCCGCCGGTCCAGGCCGGCACGCGGGTGCTGGCGAAGCGCAGCGTGCGGGCCTGCCGGTCCAGCGTGATGCCCAGTGCCGGCAGGCTGCAGCCCTCGCCGGCACAGGCGTAGTTCAGTCCCATCGCGCCGACGACCCCGGGTGACAGCGTGATGCCGATGGCGTTGACCTGCGTGCCCGGCGTCGCGCCCGGCTCGGCGACGCCGTTGGACATCAGCGTGACCATCAGCTGGTCGCCCGGGCCGCGGCTCCAGATCAGCATCAGCGACGAGCTGCAGCTGCCCGCGTTGCAGGCCGGTGCCTGCGCCGAGGCCGACGCGCTCACCGGCACGTAGCGCGCGCCGGCCCCGACCGCGTCCGCGGCCGGGCCGCTCAGCGTCAGCGCGTCCTCCACCGGGGCCGCCGCGACCGACAGCACGGCCTCGGCGCTGGTCGTGCTGCCCTCGGCGTTGGAGACCACGACACGGAACACCGCGCCATCGTCCGCGGCGGTCGCCGCCGGCGTCGTGTAGCGATCGTCGGTCGCGCCCGCGATGTCCAGGCCGTCGCGCTGCCACTGGTAGACCAGCGGCGCCGTGCCGCTGGCGCTGACCTCGAACTGCGCCTGCCGGCCTTCCTCGACCCGGGTCGACGCCGGCTGAAACACGATCACCGGCGCGCCGGCCGGCACGACGTTGGTGTCGCCGCCGCTGCCACCGCCGCCGCCGCAGGCGGCCAGGGCCGCCGTCAGCATCGCGGCGAGCCACACCCGCCCCACGTCCCGTGCACGACTGGAAACCATCGCTGCGCTCCTTCCTGAATGCCGGCATCCGGCTCCCAGGGTGTAGCGGCGAGGCACTTACTGCCGCGTTACCCGCGCCGCCAGGGCGCGCAAGGCCACGTTGACCGGCTGGCGGTGCAGGAACCCCTCGACGAACGGGGCGGGCACGTGGGGCAGGGCCTCGCGGTGCACCCAGTCCAGCGCCGTGTCCAGGCAGCGGCGGGTGTCGGCGGCGCGTCCGGCGCGGTGGAAGGCCTGCGCGCACAGCAGCAGCTGGCCCGGCAGGTAGTAGGCCGGCGATCGCGCGGCCAGCGCCCGCTGCTCGACACGTTCGGCGGCCACGCCGGCGGCGGCTTCCGGCAGGAACTCGAGCACGCGTGCGGCGGCTTCCGCTGCAAGCGGAAAGAACTCGGCCGCTTCGGCACGCCGCTGCAGCGCCGCCAGCGCCTGTGCATCACCGTCCAGCGCGGCGAGTTCGACGGCTGCCGCGAGGTGGACTTGGTCATCGGGCGGTGCCTGCACCACGGCGTCGTCGAGCAGCGCCCGCGGCACCGCTGCAGTCGCCGCGGCGATCTGGGCGCGCAGCAACTGCTGCCCGGCCCGTGTCGGGCCGGGCGGGAACTCCATCATCCCGTCCAGGCAGCGGTGCGCCCGCGCCGGCTGGCCCAGCGCCAGCCAGACGCGGCCCGTCAGACCCAGGGCGACCGTGCGCTGGACGCCGTTGTCGGCCAGCATCTCGGTGGCCGTCTCCAGCAGTTCCAGCGCCTCGTCGTAACGGCCAGCTCCGGCCAGCCAGTAGCCGAGTGTCGCGCGGTTCCAGCCGACGATCGAACGCGAATGCTCGACGTCGGTGGCCAGACGGTCGGCCTCGCGGCCGTAGGCGATCGCGGCCTGCAGCTCGCCCTGCCGTCCGTGCAGGTTGGACAGGTTCATCAGCGCGCACAGCTGCTCGCCGACGGCGCCCAGCTCGCGGGCCACCGCGAGGTGGGCTTCGGCCACGGGCCGGGCCTCCATGGCCCGGTTCAAGCGCACCAGGATCGCGGCCAGGTTGCCGAGGAAGTCGCATTGCAGCGCCGGGTCGCCGACGCGGTCGATGCGCGAGCGCCACGGTTGCATCAGCGCCAGCGCCTCGTGCACGCGCCCGCGCAGCGCCTCGCCGTGGGCCAGCAGCGCGGTGGCGCGGGCGCGGGTGGCGTCGTCGCCGGCCTCGCGCAGCGCGGCCGCGGCGGTCTCGTGGCCTTCCTCCAGCTGCAGGCCCCACAGCAGCGCCAGCGCCAGCGCGGCCAGCGCCGCCGCTGCCTGCGGCGTGCCGCGGCAGGCCTCGGCCAGCGCCCGGCCTTCGGTGATCGCGGCGGTGCAGGCGCCGCTGTGCAGCACGGCTCCCAGCCGCAATGTGCGCGCCCGCCGGGCCGCGACGGCGTCCCCGGCAGCGTCGTGCTCGTGGGCCGCGTCGGCCAGCAGTTCCGCCTGCTCGCGAGGCCGGCAGGCCCTTTCCGCGAGCCGCGATGCGGCCTCGAAGGCCGCCGCCGCCTCGGCGTGCCGGCCGGCCTCGCGCCAGTGCCGCGCGACACGTGCCGGAGCGGCGCCGTTGGCGGCCAGCGCCGCCGCCACGTGGCCGTGCGTGTGCCGGGCGATCACCTGCGGGATCGCGGCCAGCACCGCGTCCTGGATCAGGTCGTGCGCGAACTGCTCGCCGCGCAGCACCTGAGCCTGCTCCAGCTCGTGCCAGGCGCCGGCCAGGCGCAGTGCCGGCACGCCCAGCACCTGCTCGGCCAGCGGCAGGTCGAAGTCGGGCGTCGCGATGGCCGCCACGCGGGCCAGCGCCAGCGCCTCGGGCGACAGCCGTGCAAGCCTCAGCTCGACCAGGTGCGCCAGCGCGCGCGGCACCGGCAGCGTGCCTTCGGGCAGGCCGTCGCGCCAGGCGGCGCGCAGCGTCTCCAGCACGAACAGCGGGTTGCCGCCGCAGCGCTGCAGCAATTGGTCGGCCAGGGCCCGCGACTGCGGCGGCGCCACGTCCAGACCCTGCAGCAGTTCGGCAAGGTCGCTGGCTTCCAGCGGCCCGAGCAGCAGGCGGCGCGTGCCGCCGCTCTCGAGCAGCGCCGCCAGTGCGTCCTCGGCGCCGTGGGGTGGCGGCCGCCGGGCGAGGATCCAGCGCAGTGCAGGTTCAACGGCCAGTGCCAGCAGCGTCTCGATGCTCGCGCGGTCGGCGAAGTGCAGGTCATCGACGGCGACGACGCGCAGGGCCTGCCGCTGCGCCGCCAAGAGCGCGTGCCGCAGCAGCGCGGGCATGCGCTCGGGACGCGCCGGCGCCGTCTCGGCCTCGGCCGGGTCCAGGCGCTGCAGCAGCCGCATCAGCGTCGCGTAGGGCACGCCTTCGTCGCCGGGCCGGGCCTGCACGTGCAGGGCGTCGGCCCGGCCGGCCAGATGCTCCTGCAGCAGCCGCGTCTTGCCGATGCCGGCGTCGCCGACCAGCAGCAGCACGGCGCCGTCGCGCTCGGCGGCCGCGAGCTCGGCCAGCGCCTCGCGCCGGCCGGCCAGCCGGGGCGGGCGCAGCAGCGCGGCGGGCACCGGCCGCACCGGCGCCAGTTCGCCGCCGCGACCGCGTTCGACCGTGCTCAGCAGGGCGCGTGTCTCGGCGTCGGGCGTCAGCCCCAGTTCGTCCTTCAGCAGCCGCTCGCAGCGCTCGAACGCCGCCACCGCGCCGGCGCGGTCGCCGCGCAGGTGGTGCAGGCGCATCAGGCGGCGGTGGGCGTGTTCGCTCAGCGGGTCCAGCGCCAGCAGGCGTTCGGCGCAGCGCAGCGCGAGCACCAGCGCGCCGTCGCGTTCGGCCGCCGCGGCGCGGGCTGCCAGCGCCTCGCGCCAGGCAGCGCCGCGCGCGGCGCGCTGATGCTCCAGCCACTCGGCCAGGGCCGGCCGGTGGGTGAAGTCGCAGCCCGCCAGCCATTCGCCCGGCTCGGCTTCGGGGTCGGCGGCGAGCGCTGCGAAGTCCTCGGGCGGCAGTTCCAGGTCGGCAGCCAGCACGAAGCGCGTGCCGGTCTCGACCAGGCGGGCGCCGGTGGTGCGGCGCAGCCGGTGCACACGCTGGTGCAGGTTGTTCAGCGCACCACGTTCGCCGGCGTCGGGCCAGACAAGCAGCGCGACCTGGCGGCTGTCGCGGCCTTCGGGCGCGGCGGCCAGCGCCAGCCAGGCGGCGTCGAGCGCGATCAGCGCCAGCGTGCGCCCCTGCGGCTGGGCCTCGAGCAACTGCGGCGCGCCGCCCAGCCGCAGCCGCCAGCCGGCCGGCGGCGCGGGCTCAGCCATCGCGCCGGTGCCGGCCCGGTGCCGGGCGGCAGGCAGTGGGGAGCATTCGTGGTCCTCCTTGCGCACGGGTGCGGCCGGGACGGTGTACACGCTGGGCGCTTACCCACCTCTTATCGGCCGCCGCGCAGCATGCCCAGGCGGCGCGGGAGACGACATCCCACGTCCCGGGAAACAAAAACGGCCGCCCGAAGGCGGCCGTTGCCGGGAATGTGGACGCTCAGAGCGCCTGCACGGCCTGGCTGCGCGCGAAGGTGCCGGCGGTGGCGTTCTGCGCGTCCATGCAGCGGCCTTCTTCGGCCGGCGCGGCGCGCAGCACGTCCAGCGCGACCTGCTGCGCCTGGGCCTTGGGCGTGCCCAGCGCCTGCAGCGAGCGCACGGCGAAGGCGTCGGCCTGCAGCTCGAAACGCTTGTTCAGCCCGGCGACCAGGCAGGTGCCGACGCCCAGGCCGGCGTCGACGGCGGCGCCGCTGGCGACGACCGAGGCGCTGATCGTCGGCAGCATGCCGAAGCCCAGCACGCTGGTGGCGTAGAAGCCGGTGGACAGCAGGCGCAGCGCGGCGGTGCGCGTGCCGTGGCGGTAGACGCCGTGGCCGAGCTCGCGCGACAGCGAGAAGGTCAGCGCGTCGGGCGTGGCCTGGTCGGCCAGCGTGGTGCTGACGGTGACGACGTAGTGCGGCGCGCGCAGGCGGCTCTGCTGCAGGTCGGTGGCGGGCTTGCCGTCGGCCGGGTCGACGGCCGAGACGATCACGTCGCCGAGCCAGTCGCGGTCCATCCAGCCGTCGTCGTTGACACGCTGGGCGGCGGCGATGGCGCGGCAGGCCGGCGCGCGCAGACGCTCCAGGCGTGCCGGTGCGGGCTTGGCCGATTCGTCGACGAGCAGCACCGAGAGCTGGCCGGGCGCGAGCGACAGGCCGGCGACGGCGGCACAGTCGACACGTTCGGCGAGGTACTTGGGCGTGCTCGCGGGGACGGCAGGCGTGGTGGCGAGCAGGGCCGGTGCGGCCAGGGCCGTCACGGCCACTGCTCTGGTTGTGTACTTCATGAGGTCCTTCCTTACGGCTGCGGGTGTGGCTGCCTGCGTGCCACGGTGGGCTTGCCAGTTCGTGAAATCGCCTGTCAAGCTGCCGTTACAGTCTAACGACTGCTTTCAATCAAGCCTCTGGAGCCAAGTCAAAGGACTTGTCGCAACGCAGGATTGCGGCGCCTGTCAGGCGTCTTGCGCCCGAATCGGCTTGAAGGCGGCCGACGGGCGACGCAAGGCCGCGCGGCGCTGTCGCGGCGCTGTCTTAAGACCAGCTTCACCTCGCACGCGCAGCATGACGGCATCGAATCCCGAGAGTCCGTCATGAAAACGATCCGCACCACCTTCGTCGCGCTCGCCGCCGGGCTGAGCGTGTTGTGGCTGGCGGCCGAGGCGTCCGCGCTGGCGGCCGCGCAAGGTGTCTTCCCCTGGCGCAACCTGCTGGTGCAGTACAGCGGCGTGCTGGGCATGGGGCTGATGAGCGCCGGCATGCTGCTGGCGCTGCGCCCGGCCTGGCTGGACGAACGCCTGCACGGCCTGGACAAGGGCTACCGGCTGCACAAGTGGCTGGGCATCGCCGGGCTGGTGCTGTCGGTGGCGCACTGGCTGTTCGCCAAGGGGCCGAAGTGGCTGGTGCAGGCCGGCTGGCTGGAACGCCCGCAGCGCGGCCCGCGGCCCCAGCTCGAGCCCGACAGCCTGCTCGCGCTGATGCAGGGCCTGCGCCACCCGGCCGAGGAGATCGGCGAATACGCCTTCTACGTGATGCTGGCGCTGATCGCGATCGCGCTGATCAAGCGTTTCCCGTACCGGCGCTTCTTCCAGACCCACCGTGCGATGGCGCTCGTCTATCTGGTGCTCGTCTTCCACTCGGTGGTGCTGACCAAGGCCGAGTACTGGCTGCAGCCGGTGGGCCTGGTGCTGGCCGCGCTGATGGCCGTGGGCACGGTGTCGGCCTTCATGAGCCTGGCGCGCCGCATCGGCCGTGCGCGCCGTGTCGAAGGCCGGGTCGAGAGCGTCGAGTTCCTGCCCGGCACCCAGGTCACCGCGGTGACGGTGAAGCTGGCCGACGGCTGGCGCGGCCACGACGCCGGCCAGTTCGCCTTCGTCACCTTCGACGCCGCCGAAGGCGCGCACCCGTTCACGATCGCCTCGGCCTGGGCGGGCGACGGCCGGCTGCGTTTCCTCATCAAGGCGCTGGGCGACTACACGCGCACGCTGCCGCAGGCGCTGAAGGCCGGCGACGCGGTGGCGGTGGAAGGCCCCTACGGCCGCTTCCGCTTCGAGGGCCGGCAGCGGCGGCAGGTGTGGATCGGCGCGGGCATCGGCGTCACGCCCTTCGTCGCCCGCCTGCAGGCGCTGGCGCGCCACCCCGATGGCCGCACGATCGACATGTTCCACCCGACGGCCGCCGTCGACGCCACCGCGCTGGCGCGGCTGGCGGCCGACGCCGGCGCCGCCGGCGTGCGCCTGCACGTGCTGCAGGACGCCCGCGACGGCCGTCTGGACGCCGCCCGGCTGCGCCAGCTGGTGCCCGACTGGCTGCACGCCGACTTCTGGTTCTGCGGCCCGGCGGCCTTCGGCGAGGCCCTGAAGCGCGACCTGGCCGCCGCCGGCCTGCCGCCGGGGCGTTTCCACCAGGAGCTGTTCGAGATGCGCTGAGCGTGCAGGACGCACGCCGGCCGCCCCGCGCGAATGAGGGGGCGGTCGCGCGCTCGGGCATCGCGCCGGGGGGATCATCGGCACGGGCGGCCCGCCGCCCGCCGGCCGCGCGGCACCCAGGCCACGCGGCCGGCCAGACCACCGCGACCCGATGACCGATTCCCGCTGCCGTGCCGCCCGCCGTCTCCCGCGCGGCGTCGGTGCCCGCCTGCTGCAGGTCCTGCCCGTCGGGCTGGCGCTGGCCGCGGCGGCCCAGGCCCAGACCACGTCCACCGTCGCCGAGAGCCGCTCGGCGCTGAGCCCGGCGGCGATCGTGCTGGGCATCGTGCGCTACACGCGCTGGCCGGCCGACGGCCCGCTGCGCCTGTGCGTCGGCGAGGGCAGCGGTGCCGAGCTGCGCGCGCAGCTCGAACGTGCACCCGACGCGCGCGGGCTGGAGGTCGTCGAGACCGCGCGCCACCTGTCCCCGCCGGCCGCCTGCTCGGTGCTGCTGTTCGACGGCTGGCCGCCGGCGGCCCATCGCGAGACGCTGCGCCGCCTCGCCGGCCAGCCGGTGCTGACCATCGGCTGGGGCCACGAGTTCTGCAGCGACGGCGGCATGTTCTGTCTGCAGCGCATCGGCGACCGCCACAGCTTCGAGGTCAACCTCGACGCCGTCGCGCGTGGCGGCTTGCGCGTGCATCCCCAGGTGCTGCGCCTGGCGCGGCCGGGACCGAAGGCATGACGCTCGACGGCGCCGCCAGACTGCCGCTGGGCGCGGTGCTGCGCCAGGGCCAGCTGCGGGTCGCGCTGGCGGCGCTGCTGGTCGTCTGCACGGTGGTCACCGTCGGTGCGGCCTGGCAGCTGAAGGCCTCCCAGCTGCACGGCCTGGAGCTGATCGGCCGCTCGATCGCCTACTCGACCGAAGCCGCCGTCGCGTTTGCCGACGACGGCGAGGCCACGCGCCTGCTGGCCGGCATCGGCGGCGCCGAGCGCCTGGACTCGGCGCGCATCGTGCTGGGCGACGGCCACGAGTTCGCGCGTTACGAGCGCGCGCCGGCCGGCACGCTCGACGCCCTGCAGCGCCGGCTGTCGCCGACGGTGGAGCTGCCGATCGTCGTCGACGGCCGCAGCGCCGGGCGCCTGGTGCTCGCCGGCGACGCCGGCTTCCTGCAGGCGCTGCTGCTGTGGGCCGGGCTCGGCCTGCTGTTCGGTGTGGCCGCCACTGCGCTGACGGTGGCGGCCACGGCTCGCCGCCAGGACGCGCTGGTGCTGCAGCCGCTGCTGGCGCTGTCGCGCACCACACGCTCGATCCGCCAGGCGCGCGCCTTCGGGCGCCGCGTCGAGCCGGTCGCCGTGGCCGAGCTCGACGCGCTGGCCGGCGACTTCAATGCCCTGCTCGACGAGGTGCAGGCCTACGAGGCCGAGCTCGTCGCGCGCAACGAGGCCCTGCGCCAGGCTTACGAGACGGTGTCGCAGCAGAGCCGGCGCGACGCGCTGACCGGCGTGGCCAACCGCCACGCCTTCGAGGAGCGGCTGGACGAGGCGCTGAGCCGCGCCCGCCGCGAGGGCGAACGGGTCGGCCTGCTGTTCGCCGACGCCGACCGCTTCAAGGCCATCAACGACGAGCACGGCCACGAGGCCGGCGACGCCGTGCTCTGCGCGCTCGCGGCGCGCCTGAGCCGCGGCGTGCGCCAGCACGACCTGGTCGCGCGGCTGGGCGGCGACGAGTTCGTCGTGCTGGTCGCGCCGCTGCGCACGCGTGAGGAGCTGGAGCCGATGGCGCGGCACCTCGAAGCCCTGGTGCGCGAGCCGCTGCCGCTGCCCGGCGGGCGGCTGCTGCGGCCCTCGGCGAGCCTGGGCGCGGCCGTCTATCCCGACGACGGCGCCAGCGCCGCCGAGCTGCTGGCCGCCGCCGACCGCGCCATGTACCGCTGCAAGCAGGCCGGCCGCAACCGCCCCGCCGCCACCGACACACCGCCATGACCCACCGCCTCGGCCGTTCCCCGTCCCCCCTGCCCGCAACCCGCCGCCGCACGGCGCTGCTGGCCCTGGCCGCCTGGGCCGTGGCCGGCTGCCAGACCGTGCCGCCCGCGGCGCCGCCGCGCCCGAGCTTCTCGCCGGAGCAGGTGCGCACGCTGCAGGGCCTGGGTTTCCGGCCCGAGGGGGATGACTGGCAGCTCGACCTGTCGATGGCGCTGCTGTTCGAGTTCGATGCCGACCGCCTGGCACCGCTGCAGATCGAGCGCCTGGGCCGCCTGGGCCGCGAGCTGGCCGAGGCCGGCATCCACCGCATGCACGTCGAGGGCCACACCGACAACGTCGGTGCCGCGGCCTACAACCAGGCGCTGTCGCTGCGCCGCGCCGCCAGCGTCGCGCGTGCGCTGTCCGGCGCCGGCTTCGACGCCGCCGGTCTGCAGGTGCGAGGCCTCGGCGCCGCGCGCCCGATCGCCGACAACACGAACGAGGCCGGCCGGGCGCGCAACCGGCGGGTGACGCTGATCGTCGTGGCGGATTGACTCGCCTGCCTCAGCGCCGCTCCAGCGCCCGCGCAATGCGCCCGCGCGGCACGGTCGGCTTGGGCACACGCTGGTCGAACCAGCTGCGCACGTCGGCGTCCAGGCCGACGCCGTGCATGTAGTTGTAGATCGCCTTCTTCAGCGCCGTGCCCAGGCGGTCGTGGTCGACGCCGGTGGGGTCGACGAAACCGACGTCGTTGCGCGCGAACGTCGTCGGCGGCAGCGGCTGCAGCGTCACGCCGTAGGCCGCCGGATCACGCCCCACCGGCGAGTGCACGGTGCAGGTGAAGCGGTGGAAGAAACCCGACTGGATGCAGCCGGCCTCGAACAGCTGGCGCACGTATTCCAGCGCGTCCACCGTGTCCTGCACCGTCTGCGTCGGGAAGCCGTACATCAGGTAGGCGTGCACCAGGATGCCGGCGTCGCTGAAGGCGCGCGTGACGCGCGCCACCTGCTCGACCGACACGCCTTTCTGCATCAGCCCCAGCAGCCGGTCCGACGCCACCTCCAGCCCGCCGCTGATCGCGATGCAGCCGCTGTCGGCCAGCTGGCGGCAGAGTTCGGGGCTGAAGCTCTTCTCGAAGCGCACGTTGCCCCACCACGAGATCGCCAGCTGCCGGCGCTGCAGCTCGGCGGCCAGCGCCTTCAGCGACTTCGGCGGCGCGGCCTCGTCGACGAAGTGGAAGCCCGTCTGCCCGGTCTCGGCGACGATGGCCTCGATGCGGTCGACCAGCGTCGCCGCGCCGGCGGCGTCGTAGCGCGAGATGTAGTCCAGGCTGGTGTCGCAGAAGCTGCACTTCTTCCAGTAGCAGCCGTGCGCCACCGTCAGCTTGTTCCAGCGCCCGTCGCTCCACAGCCGGTGCATCGGGTTGAGCATGTCCAGGAGCGACAGGTAGCGCCCCAGCGGCAGCCCGTCCCAGGTCGGCGTGCCGACCTCGGCAAACGGCACGTCGGCCTCGCCGATGTCGTGGTAGCGCACCGCGCCTTCCTCGTCGCGCATGAACGTGCGCACCAGGCGCTGGCGCGAACGTTTGCCGGCCCAGTGCTCCAGCAGCGCCAGCAGCGGGCGCTCGCCGGCGTCCAGCGTCACGGCGTCCACGTAGTCGAACAGCCGCGCGTCCGACAGCTCGCGCAGCTCGGTGTTGACGAAGCCGCCGCCCAGCGCCACACGCAGCCCCGGCTGCACCGCCTTCATCGCCTGGGCGATGCGCAGCGCGCCGTAGACCGAGCCCGGGAAGGGCACGCTCAGCAGCACGACGTCGGGCCGGTGTTCGGCCAGCGCTGCCTGCGCCAGGCGCTCGAGCGTCGTGTCGACGAGGTTGGGCGGCGCCGCCAGCGCCTGCGCCAGCGGCTCGAAACTCGGCTGGCTGGCGGCCAGCTGCTCGGCGTAGCGCACGAACTCGAAACGGGCGTCGACGGCGTCGCGCAGCACGTCGGCCAGGTCGTCCAGGTACAGCGTCGCCAGGTGGCGCGCGCGGTCCTGCGTGCCCAGCGCGCCGAAAGCCCAGGCCAGCGGGTCGCCGCCTTCGGGGTCGTCGGGGTCGACGTAGACGTCCAGCGAGCAGAAGCGTGCGCCTTCGGGCAGGAAGGCGCGGCCGGCGATGCGGTGCGCCAGCGTCGCGTCGCCGCCCTGCAGAAAGCGGATCGTCGGCGTGATCGTCGCCACGTAACGCTCGAACTGCGCCTCGAAGGCGTCCAGCCGCGGCGTGCGGCGTTCGGGCGGCAGCGCCGCGGCAGCGTCGCGCACGGCGGCGAGGCCGGCCGGCGTGAACAGCTCCAGCACCAGCGCCAGCGCGAGGTCGGTCTGCATCGCGGCGATGCCGCGCGAACGCAGAAAGCCGGTCAGGTAGGCGGTCGAGGGGTAGGGCGTGTTCAGCTGCGTCATCGGCGGGATGACGGCGAGCACGCGGAGGTCGGGGGCGCTCATCGGTGGCGGGATTCTCGCCCGCGGCGGCCGACCCCGCGGCCAGCGCGTCAAGACATGCCTATTCCGGCAAGTCTGAAAGCTGCGAAGCTCGGCTAGGCGCAAGGCAGCACGCTCCCTAGAGTGCAGGTTCCCGGCCCGCCGGACCTGCCCCGCGAGGCAGGCTGCGCAGGCCGCCAAGAGAACCAGGAGACAAGATGAAGCGATGGTTGCGGGCCACCCTGGCCCTGCTGCTGGCCGCGCCCGCGGCGGCGGCCCTGGCCCAGGCGGCGACATTCCCCGAACGCGACAAGCCGCTGCGCATCGTCGTGCCGTTCGCGGCCGGCGGCGGCGTCGACGCCGCCGCGCGGCTGCTGGGCACGCAACTGCAGAAGCAGCTCGGCGTCACCGTCGTCGTCGAGAACCGCGCCGGCGGCAGCGGCACGATCGGCGGCCGTGCGGTGCTGTCCTCGCCGGCCGATGGCCAGACGCTGCTGTTCTCTGCGGCCACGCACGTGCTCGCCAAGCAGGTGCTGAAGAACGCGCCCTACGACCCGCAGACCGACTTCGCGCCGGTGGCGCGTGTCGGCGAGGCGCCGCTGATGCTGGTGCTGGCCCCCAACCGGACACAGACCCGGCTGGCCGAGGTCCTCGGCACGATCCGCCAGCAGCCCGGCAAATGGTCGGCCGGCATCCCGGCGGCCGGCGCGCCCAGCCACCTGGCGACGCTGCTGATGGCGCGCGACGCGCGGCTCGAGCTCGCCTACGTGCCCTACAAGGGCACGCAGCCGGCGCTGATGGACGTCGCCGGCGGCCACACCGACCTGGTGTTGGACTCGATGATCTCGCTGCTGCCGCTGGCCAGGTCGGGCAAGGTGAAGCCGATCGCGATCACCGCGGCACGGCGCAGCGCGCTGGCGCCCGAGGTGCCGACCTTCAAGGAGAGCGGGCTGCCCGAGTTCGCCTATGCCTCCTGGTACGGCGTCTGGGCACCGGCCGCCACGCCACCGGGCCGCGTGGCGACCTTGAACACCGCGATCAACGCCGCCACCACCGAACTGGCACGCAGCGGCGCCTGGGCCAACCTCGGCATCACGCCGGTCACCGAGAGCGCCGAGCAGTTCAAGCGTTTCGTCGCCCGCGACGTCGCGCAGGGCGCCGAACTGCTGCGCAGCGCCGGGTTCCAGCCGGAGTGACGGCGGCGCGTTCGTCAGTGCCGTGTTTGACCGTATGGTCAAAAACGGCGTAGAGTGCGCCCCATGCCACGCGAACGCTGTTTCTCCGAAGCCGAGGTGCTGGAGCGTCTGACCGACGTCTTCGCCGCCCACGGCTACACCGGCACCAGCCTCGCGCTGCTGCAGCAGGCCACCGGCCTGGGCAAGCAGAGCCTGTACAACGCCTTCGGCGACAAGCAGGCGATGTATCTGCAGGCCATCGACTGCGCGACGCGGCGTGCGGCGCACGTCGCCGGCGCGATGCAGGGCGCGAGCGACGGCCGCGCCGCGCTGCAGGCCTTCTTCGCCGCGATGCTCGACGACTGCGCCAGCCCCGACCCCGGCCGCAAGAGCTGCATCGTCACCACCGGCCTCGTCGAGGGCCTGGACGAGGCGCCGCTGGCCTGGGCGCTGACCAGCCGCTGGCAGGCCACGCACGAACTGCTGCGCGCCAGCGTCGAACGCGGCCAGCGCGACGGTTCGGTCGCCAACCAAGCGCCGTCGGCCGACCTGGCCGAACTGCTGGCCGCACTCGTCAGCGGGCTGCGGGTCGCCGCCCGCGCCGGCCGCAGCCGCCAGCAGATGGAGCGGCTGGCGGCGCTGACCCTCGGAGTTCTCGACAGGGCCTGAGCCGCCCTGTGCCCGCCCGGCCGCGCGAGCGGCATTTCTTTCACCCTTTATTGACCAAATGGTCAAGTTGGAGACCGTGATGAACAAGCCCCTGGACGGAAAGATCGCGCTGGTCACCGGCGCCTCGCGTGGCATCGGCGAAGCGATCGCGCGGCGGCTGGCCGCCGACGGCGCCGAGCTGGTGCTGCACTACGGCAGCGGCCGTGCCGAAGCCGAGGCCGTGGCCGCGGCGCTGCACGACGGCGGCCACCGCGTGCACCTGCTGCAGGCCGACCTGGCGGCTGCCGACGGCGCCCGCCACCTCGTCGACGGCCTGAAGGCGCTGCCGTTGCCGCGTGTCGACATCCTCGTCAACAACGCCGGCGTCGCGCCGTTCGCGACGCTCGCCGAGACCACGCCCGAGGTCTTCGACAAGCTCCTCGCCGTCAACGTGCGCAGCCTGTTCTTCGTCACCCAGGGCGTGCTGCCGCTGATGCCCGACGGCGGCCGCGTCATCAACATCGGCAGCGCGGTGTCGCGCACTGCCTTCCCCGGCATCACGGCCTACGCCGCCACCAAGGGTTTCGTCGACGTGCTGACGCTGCAGCTGGCGGCCGAACTGGGCCCACGCCGCATCACCGCCAACGTCGTCGCGCCGGGCGCGATCGACACGCGCATGAGCGCCTGGATCCACGCCCCGGGCGGCCAGGAGACGCTGGCCCGGGTGCAGGCGCTGCCGGGCATCGGCCAGCCGGCGCAGGTGGCCGGCGTCGTCGCCTTCCTGGCCGGGCCGGACGGCGCCTGGACGACGGGCCAGGTCGTCGACGCCAGCGGCGGCACCAAGCTCTGAGTTCCGGGGCGGCGGCCGGAGCGTGGACTGTTCCGCGCTCTGTCCTTCGCATTCGGGACGTCGCGGGCATTCCCGCACCCGAGGGCGGGGCGGCCGCCGAATAATGCGCAGCCCATCCCGCAGGCCGCTCGCCTGCGGGTGCCAGGCCTGGCCCGAGTGACCGGAGCGCGCCGTGACCCCAGCTGCCGTTCGTTCTCCCGCCCCGGCGCATCCGCGTGCGCATGCCTGAGCGCGAGCCGGCTACGCCTCGCGGGCCGCGCCTCTGGCCCTATCTGCTCGCGCTGTCGTCGTCGCCGGCCGTGCTGCTCGCGCTGTCGTCGTCGCCGGCCGTGCTGCTCGTCTGGCGCCAGTCGGCGGCCCCCGCCGACACGCTGTTCCTGCCTCTGCTGCTGCCCGTCATCGCCTCCGTATGGGCCGGCGGCATCGGGCCGGGGCTGGTGGCGGCCGCGCTCGGTGCCGCTGGGGCGGTCTACGCTGCACCCGGCGCCGGCGCGCAGGCCTGGGGCGTGTTCGTGCTGGAGGCGCTGCTGATCTGCGCGCTGGCCGCGTTCCGGCCGCGGCCCGCAGCGCCGGCGCCAGTCCCTGTGCCCGACGACACGCACGAGCGCCTGCGGCAACTGGCCGAAGAACGCGACACGCTGTCCGAGCACGAACGTTTCATGCGCGCCATCGCCGACGCCCTGCCGGGCATGGTCGGCTACTGGGACGCGGACCTGCGCTGCCGCTTTGCCAACATCGCCTACCTGGAGTGGTTCGGCCGCACGCCGCGGCAAGTGCTGGGCATGCGGATGCAGGACCTGCTGGGCGAGGAGCTGTTCCGCGCCAACGAGCGCCACATCCGCGGCGCCTTGGCCGGCGAGGAACAGCGCTTCCAGCGCACGATGACGCGAGCCGACGGCAGCACCGGCTACACGCTCGCGTCGTACATCCCCGACCGCGTCGATGGACGGGTGCGCGGCTTCAACGTCATCGTCGCCGACATCTCCGACGTCAAGCGCGCAGAGATCGAGCTCGAACGACTCAACGTGCAGCTGGTGCAGCGCGCAGCCGAAGCCGATGCCGCCACGCGCGCCAAGAGCGCCTTCCTGGCCAACATGAGCCACGAGATCCGCACGCCGATGAACGCCATCATCGGCCTGACGCACCTGCTGGCGCGCGACGCCACCGACGACCAGCAGCGCAGCCGCCTGGCCAAGGTCGACGGCGCCGCGCGGCATCTGCTGCAGGTCATCAGCGACATCCTCGACCTGTCCAAGATCGAGGCCGGCAAGTTGAGCCTGGAGCGCGAGGAGTTCCGCCTCGACGAAGTGCTGGAGCATTCGCTGTCGATGGTGCGTACCAAGGCGGCGGAGAAGGGGCTGGAGCTGGCTGTCGACACCACGCCGCTGCCCGAGCGCCTGATCGGCGACCCGACACGGCTGGCCCAGGTGCTGATCAACCTGCTGGCCAACGCCGTGCGCTTCACCGACCGCGGCGGCGTGCGTCTGCACGGCCGCGAGCTCTGGCGAGACGAACACCGGCTGCTGGCGCGTTTCGAGGTGCAGGACAGCGGGCCGGGCATCGCCCCGGACCAGCTCGGGCGGCTGTTCGAGGCCTTCGATCAGGGCGACAACTCGGCGACGCGCCGCCACGGCGGCACCGGCCTGGGCCTGGCGCTGACACGCCGCTTCGCCACGCTGATGGGCGGCGAGGCCGGCGTCGACAGCCGCCTGGGTGAAGGCAGCACGTTCTGGGTCAGCGCCGAGTTCGGATTGCCGCCGCCCGAGGGCACGCAGCCGCCGCCGCCGCTGCAGGACCCGTGGCCTCTGCGCGCGGACCATCTTGGCCGGCGCATCCTGCTGGCCGAAGACAACCCGATCAACCAGGAGGTGGTGGTCGACCTGCTCGAAGCGGTGGGGCTGCGGGTCGACACCGCCGACAACGGCCGCCAGGCGCTGGAGATGGCGCTGCGCTCGCCCTACGCGCTGATCCTGATGGACGTGCAGATGCCGGGGCTGGACGGGCTGGCCGCCACGCGCCAGATCCGCGAGCACCTGGGCAGCGCCGTCCCCATCGTCGCGATGACCGCCAACGCCTTCGCCGAGGACCGCGCGGCCTGCCTGGACGCCGGCATGAACGACCACCTGTCCAAGCCGGTGGAGCCGCAGCGCCTGTTCGATGCCTTGCGGCGCTGGCTGGACGAGGCGCCGGCGCCCGGCTGAAGCACGCGGGCTCGCCGATTGCCGCCCCGCGCGCCGCCGCTGCCCGCCAGGGGCCCCCATGCCCGACTTCAAGCGCCTGTTCTTCGCCGTCGACATCGCCGCGCCGCCGGCGCTGGTCTGCCAGCGCATGCTGGACCCCGAGGACTACCGCGACTGGACCACGGCCTTCTGCGAAGGCTCGCATTACGAGGGCCGCTGGCTGGCCGGCGAACGCATCCGCTTCCTGGCGCCCGGCGGCGACGGCATGCTGTCCGAGATCGCCGAGCACCGGCCCGGCGATTACACCTCGCTGCGCCACCTCGGCGTGCTGTCCAACGGCGAGGAGGACACCAGCGGCGACGCCGCCGAAGCCTGGGCCGGCGCGCTGGAGAACTACCGTTTCGTGCCGACGCCCGAGGGCACGCGCGTCGAGGTGGAACAGGACGTCACCCCGGCTTACGAGGCCTACCTGGCCGCCGCCTGGCCGAGAGCGCTGCAGAGGCTGAAGGCGCTGTGCGAACGCGGCGCACCGGGCTGAAGGCGTGCGCGCTGGGCCGACAATGGCCGCCCCACGCCACCCGCCCGCGACCATGTCCCGCCCCGTCACGACTCTCTTCATGCTGTCCTCGGTGGACGGCAAGATCTCCACCGGCGACGTCGACACGCGCGACTTCGACCGCGACCTGCCGGCGCTGCCCGGCGTCGGCGAGGGCCTGGCGCAGTACTACGAGCTGGAACGCTGCACCGACCTGTTCGCGCTGAACAGCGGCCGCGTGATGGCCAAGATCGGCGTCAACGTGGCCGGGCCGGCGTCCGTGCGGCTGCCGGTCAGCTTCGTCATCGCTGACGACCACCACCTGACGCTGGCCGGCGTCGACCACCTGCTCGGCCGCTGCCGCCGGCTGTTCCTGGCGACCGCCAACCCCGCACACCCGGTGTTTGCCCGCCAGGGCGCCGAAGGGCTGGAGATCCTGCCGTTCGACGGCCGCGTCGACTTCGGCGAGCTGCTGCGCACGCTGAAGGCGCAGCACGGCGTCGAGCGCCTGACGATCCAGACCGGCGGCACGCTGAACGCGCTGCTGCTGCGCCAGGGCCTCGTCGACCGCGTGTCGCTGGTGCTGGCCCCGGCGCTGGTGGGCGGCGCGACGACGCCGACGCTGGTCGACGGCCCGCCGCTGCGCGACGCCGCCGAACTGCGCCAGGTGAAGGCCCTGGTGCTCGACGAGGTGCGCCGGCTGCAGCACTCGTGGCTGCTGCTGAACTACCAAGTGCTCAACGGCGAAGGCGCGCCCTAGCGTGGCGGCGGCAGTTCCTCGCCCAGCGCGCGCCGCCACAGCCAGGCCAGGCCCAGGCGCACGTCGAGGCGGGCGCTGCGCTGCTCGGGCGTGGCCAGCGGCCGAACCGGGCTGTGCCGTTCGGCGACGGCGAACGTGAACACGTAGGCCGGCTCCTGGCCCATGCGCAGGTCGGTGACGAAGAGCTCGTCGCCGTCGGCGTGCAGCTTGTAGAAGCCCTTGCTGAACGCGGCGACGAGGCGCACGCCGGCGATGTCCTGCAGCGCCGGGGCGAGCGCGGTGCCGCGGTCGAAACGGTCGAAACGCATCGTCGGCGTCTCGTCGAGCAGCGAGTGAAAGCCCTCGTGGTAGTGCGCCCCGTCGATCGCGACGACGCGCCAGAGCACGGTGTTGAAGGCCGTCGGCGTGACCAGCACCTGCCCGGCGGTGATGCCCTGCGCCGCCAGCGACGCGCGCGCCACGCGCTCGACCTGGGCCTGCGCCACCGCGCTCCAGCCCAGGTAGGCGCAGCCCAGCAGCAGCCCGCCGGCGTTGGCGCGCAGCCCGCGGGCGCTGCCGCGCGACGCCAGCGCCCAGCCGGCGCCGGCCAGCAGCGGCAGCGTGAACAGCGGGTCGATGATGAAGATGCTGCCGACGGCGTACGGCCAGTCACTGAACGGCAGCGCCAGCCGCGTGCCGTAGACCGTCATCGTGTCCAGCAGCGGGTGGGTGACGAGCGCCAGCCAGAGCGCCAGCCACCAGCGCCGCCACAGCGCCGTTTCGCCATGCAGCCGCGCCACGGCGGCGGCCAGCGGCAGCGACAGCAGCGTCAGCCAGAACAGCGAGTGCGTGGCGCCGCGGTGCAGCACCATGTTGCGGATGGCGTCGCCGTGGTCGACCAGCACGTCCAGGTCGGGCAGCGTGCCGGCCACCGCGCCCCATGCCGCGGCCTTCCAGACCGCGGTGCGCCGGCCCATCACCGCCACGCTGACGGCGGCGCCCAGCGCCAGTTGCGAAACGGAGTCCATGGTCGATTCTGGCGGTGGCGGCCTTGTGCCCTGGGCCGCTCCGGGGTTGGCCGGCCCTGGCGCCAGGCCACGCGGGTGGCCTGGCGCCGGGTTCGGCCGCGACCGGCCCGCGCCGGCGCCTGCGGATGGCAGGCGCGGCGGGCCGGCTCACGCCCCGGCTCGTGACCGGGGTGTGCACGCGGGCGCGGGGTGAGGGCGCGCCGCGTGACGTCGTGGAAGGCGACGCGGGAGCTCTGGGCCTGTTCAGCCCGCCGCCCCCAGCCGCGCCGCCGCGCTGAGCACCGCCAGCACGCCGGCGGTGGCGATGTCGGCGTGGCGCCCGGCGCCGAAACGTGTGCCGGCCACGCCCGGCGCGGTGGCCTCGACCAGCGCCCAGGCGGCGGCGTCGGAGCCGCCGCCGATCGAACGCTCCTCGAAGTGCACGATCTCCAGCGCGATGCCGAAGGCGCTGCGCAGCGCCTGCGCCGCCGCGTCCACCGGGCCGGCGCCGCGGCCGACGAGGCGGTGCGCGCTGCCGTCGGCGCCGGTGAGGTCCAGCGTGATCTCCACGCCGCCCGGCACCGCCGCCAGCGCGTGGCCGCGCCAGGCCAGCGTGCCGCCGGCGGCCGTCGGCGCCAGGTAGGCGGCGTCGAACAGCTGCCACAGCGTGTCGGCGTCGACCTCGGCTTCGGCGGCGTCGGCGTGCGCCTGCACGACGCTGCTGAACTCCACCTGCAGCCGGCGCGGCATCGCCAGGCCGTGGTAGCGCTCCATCAGCCAGGCGATGCCGCCCTTGCCCGACTGGCTGTTCACGCGGATCAGCCCGTCGTAGGTGCGGCCCAGGTCCTGCGGGTCCACCGGCAGGTAGGGCACCTGCCACAGGCCGCCCGGCTCCTGCGCCGCCATGCCCTTGCGGATGGCGTCCTGGTGCGAGCCCGAGAAGGCCGTGAAGACCAGGTCGCCGGCGTACGGGTGGCGCGGGTGCAGCGGCAGGCCGGTGCAGGCCTCGACCTCGCGCGCGACGTGGCCGATGTCCGAGAAGTCCAGCCCCGGCGCCACGCCCAGCGCGTAGAGGTTGAGCGCCAGCGTCACCAGGTCGACGTTGCCGCTGCGCTCGCCGTTGCCGAACAGCGTGCCTTCGACCCGCTGCGCGCCGGCCAGCAGCGCGAGTTCGGCGCAGGCTACGCCGGTGCCGCGGTCGTTGTGCGGGTGGATCGACAGCACGACGTGCTGGCGGCGCGGCAGGCGCCGGTGCATCCACTCGATCTGGTCGGCGAAGACGTTGGGCGTGGCGACCTCCACCGTCGTCGGCAGGTTCAGGATCACCGGGCGGCCGGGGCCGGCGTCCCAGGCTTCCAGCGCCGCGGTGCAGGCGGCCAGCGAGACCTCGGGCTCGGTCATGCAGAAGGTCTCGGGCGAGTACTGCAGCACCCATTCGGTCTCGGGCGCGGCGTCGGTCAGCGTGCGCAGCAGGCGCACGTGGCGGTCGACGAAGGCCAGCACCTCGTCCACGCCCATGCCGAAGACGACGCGGCGCCACAGCGGCGCGGTGGCGTTGTAGAGGTGCACGATGGCGCGGCGCGCGCCGCGCAGCGACTCGACGGTGCGCACCAGCAGGTCTTCACGCGCCTGGGTCATCACCATCGGCGTGACGTCGGCGGGCAGGCGCTGCTCCTCGATCAGGCGGCGCACGAAGGCGTGGTCGGTGGCCGAAGCGGCCGGGAAGCCGACCTCGATCTCCTTGAAGCCGACGCCGACCAGCAGCTCGAACAGGCGCAGCTTGCGCTCGGCGTTCATCGGCTCGAACAGCGCCTGGTTGCCGTCGCGCAGGTCGGTGGACAGCCAGACGGGCGCCTGGACGAGCGTCTGCGACGGCCAGCGGCGGCTGTCCATCACGGGGGCGGGATAGGGGCGGTACTTGGTCTCGGGGGCTTGCAGCATCGGGGCCTCGAAGCGGTGCGCCGCGCGGCCCTCGAGCGGGCGGCGTGCGGACGCGGGTCTGCGGACGACAGGGCGGGGGGAACGTGCTGCGGATGCCGGCGAACGGCACGACGCTCCCCTGCGGTGCCCTGGCGGGCGCCGCTTCGAGGCCGGGATCTGGGGGAGTGTCTAGCGACCCGCGAACGGGGTCGTGTCAGCCGCGCGCACGTGCGGATCCCGGCCCAGCGTCAGGCATAGGCGTAGGGAGTGCGGGAGGCGGGCGGGCATGGGGGGATTATGGGGGATCGCGGAGGGGGGCCGGAGGGGACGGTTGGCGGGGGATGACGGCTTCAGACTGATCCCGGGCCCTCGTCCGCCATAGGTCGACGGACAGCAAGCGACCCGTAGCGGCCCCTCATATCGGTGACCTCTGGACAGGAAAACGGTCGTTCAACGTTGGAGGTGGACCGGCACGCGCCAGTCGCGCGCCTCGCGGCGCGCGGTTGGTGCGTTCGAGTCGCCCGACTTGTTAGGCCGAACAGCGCGCAAAACATTGCACTACTTGAACGGCCACCGCACTTCCCAGGGCATGTAAGTGAGCTCCTTCTCCAGGATCGCTTGGATTCTCTGCATATGGTCCTCGACCTGATGCACTCGCTTCGCCGGTCCACCATCGGCTGTACTGTGAACCCACAGTTCATTGACCTGAGACGACAGTTCTTCACGGCCCGCGTCACTCATGAAGAGACGTGCTTGCGCGACGTGCTTGTTCAGCTGAGCGAATGCTTCGGTGACCTTAATACTCTTTTCATTCTCAGTACCGGGCAGGTCGTAATATGACTCCGTCGCATAGAGCCGCGTGTCGTGTAATTCGTGCAAAAAGGTAGCGAACGCCTCGGTTCGCGCCTGACGGAGCCACTTCTCGAACTCCGTGCGGCGCGTGAGAGCAGCGCCGATAAACGCACCCAGCATGGCGAGAAGGCCGGAGATTGCTGGAATCACGACGTCGCTCATCTGTTCGACCTAACGTTCGACATTAGCGGAAAACAACGGTAGTCGAAGCCTGCCGTTGTGTGCTGCTCGATGGAGTGGCTGGGCCTCAGCGCGCGGCTTGGCATGCAGATCAGTCGAGCATTGGCGACTGGAAAGACAGCTTTGCGTCTTCAACGGCGAACGCAAACAGCTCCGACTTCCACCCCGCCTCGGGATCGGCACATCGATGCTCTGGACACGCGAGCTGAATACGCCAAGCGAGCCATTCAGCCAAGCTGTTAAATGTGGGGTACTTCTCGCCGGGACTGGTGCCGAATACTCGGTACTCAACAAGACCGATTCGGTCGTTGAGGTCCTTGAGCGATTGAGCGATCTTCTCTTCAGGTGTGCGGATGCCGCCTCGATAGAAGGACGCTGACGCGAAGTGTGCGTCGAGCCCGTGCCACTCCTTGAGCATCTTGGCCAAGGTGATCTCGGGGCTCAGAGCAATTTCGACCTTGCCGAACCCGAACCGCCTGAGTAAGCCTTGCCCGGAGGCCGCGGGCGCGCTTTGGGCCAGGAGCACGTTGCCCGCGATGGCACTTCGCTTACGCCGAATGAGATTAGCGATTTCAAGGAAAGCGATGTCAGTGAGCGCAGATGCTCTGGCGGCGGACTTCATAGACGCATAAGTGCTAGGACGTTGGATTGTGACGCCCAACGTGTTGTAGATAGGCGCACGCTGCGTCCTAACACATCGACGCGTGCTGCATAACAACGGACAGGTCAGCGAACCAAGTTTGCTGCACGGCTACTTTTTCCTGTTGATTGTATTTTCATACAGCACCAAATTTACCCGCAAGTCCGGCAGCTTGTGCAACGACTTCTGCGCCTCGCCGAAGCTCAGGAGGACGGTATGCTGCCACCACTTGACGCGTTGGCGCCAGCGCGCAGGCACATGTGGGCGGCCCAGGGAGACGCAAGCCCGCTGCCGCCACTGGCGTCCCCCAGGTTGCTGGACTAGTTGCGCGAACGTATTCGCTACCTGCACTACAGCCACCGCACCGAGCAGGCTTATGTGTACTGGTGCCGCGCCTTCATTCGCTGGAACGGCATGCGCCACTCGGCCCAAATGGGTGGCACCGACGTCGAGGCTTTCCTGTCGTACCTGGCCGCCGATCGCGGCCTGGCGCCGTACAGTCGCATGGCCAAGCCGGCGACGCCGCATAGCTTGCGTCGCTACTTCGCGACTCATCTGCTGCAGGCCGGCAGCGACATCCGCACCGTGCAGGAGGTGCTCGGCCACTCCGACTTGGCTACCACGATGATCTACACCAACGTGCTGAAGATGGGCGGCGGCGCCGTGCGCGGTCCCTTGGACGCGCTTCCCCCGCCAGACCGCCACAAAGCGGACTTTGATGAGGTGCTGCTCCTGGCCGCCAGCCGTGACTCAGCCGCCCGCCGCGAGTGACTCCAACCGCTGCAAAACCGCCGTCCGTTCACACCACGTTGCGACCGCAGTTCAGGCCCCAGCGCTGGAGGCTGGCCACCCGCAGGTGAGTGCCCGGCACCGTCAACATCACTGATCGCCCGACCGACGCTGGCGCGTTGTCGCGCTCGGTGCCCGCAAGCGCAAACACCGTCCGGCAACCCGCCCCGCGCTCACCCCCCGTCGTCGACGCAGACCATCTTCGCTGCCGCAGCCGCCGGCCCCGTCACCGCCGCTGTCGCCTGCTGCGCCGGCGCCGGCGCCGCCGTGCCGCTGCGGTTGGCGAGCAGGTGCGCGATGAAGGCCGAGGCCACGGCGGACAGGTGTTTGCCGGCGGGGTGGGCGACGTGCCACTGGCGCATCAGCGGGAAGCCCGCCACGTCGAGCGGCCGCAGCGGGCCGGCTTCGCCCTCCAGCGCCAGCGTGTGGCGTGACAGCACCGAGATCCCGAGCCCGCCGACGATGGCCTGCTTGATCGCCTCGTTGCTGCCCAGCTCCATGCGCACCTTGAGCCGGCAGCCGCGTGCGGCGAAGAAGTCTTCGGCGGCCAGCCGCGTGCCGGAGCCGGGCTCGCGCAGCACGAAGGGTTCGGCGGCGATGCGCTCGGGCGGGATGGCATTGCGGCCGGCCAGCGGGTGGTCGTGGCGGGCCAGCACGACCAGCGGGTTGTCGGCGATCGGCGTGGCCACCACGTCCAGCTCCGACGGCGGCTTGCCGAGGATGACGAGGTCGTCCTCGTTGGCGGCCAGCCGCGCCAGCAGCTTCTCGCGGTTGGTCACGGTCAGCGACGCCTCGATGCCCGGATGGCGGCTGCAGAACTCGCCCAGCAGGCGCGGGACCAGGTACTTGGCGGTGGTCACCATCGCGATGCGCAGCCGGCCGCGCTTGAGGCCCTGCATGTCGGCCAGGCGCATCTCCAGCCGCTCCACCGCGTCCAGCGTCTCGCGGCTGGCCGCCAGCACCTCCTCGCCGGCCGCGGTGAGGTGCAGCCGCTTGCCGACACGCTCCAGCAGCGGCAGCCCCACCGCCTCCTCCAGCTGCCGCACCTGGGCGAACACCGCGGGCTGCGTCAGGTGCAGTTCCTCGGCCGCGCGGGTGTAACTCAGACGGCGCCCGACGGCGTCGAAGATCTGCATCTGGCGGAGGCTGAAGCGCATGGCCGAAGAATAAACAAACCGCTATAGCGAGGCTAAAAATTATCCAGTTCTGCTAATTCGCGACGCTCGCCATAGTGCGGCCACCCCGAACGCTTCGGGTGCCACCCACAACCCCCGTCCTGGAGAGCCGCATGGCAGCCAAGAAATACGACGCCGGCGTCAAAGAGTACCGCACGATGTACTGGCAGCCGGATTACCCGGTAAAGGATTCCGACTTCCTCGCCGTCTTCAAGGTCGTGCCCCAGCCCGGCGTCTCGCGCGAGGAGGCCGCCGCGGCCGTCGCCGCCGAGTCGTCCACCGCCACCTGGACCACGGTCTGGACCGACCTGCTGACCGACCTGGAGTACTACAAGGGCCGCGCCTACGCGATCGAGGACGTGCCGGGCCACGACGAGGCCTTCTATGCCTTCATCGCCTACCCGATGGACCTCTTCGAGGAGAGTTCTGTCGTCAACGTGTTCACCTCGCTGTGCGGCAACGTCTTCGGCTTCAAGGCGGTGCGCTCGCTGCGGCTGGAGGACGTGCGCTTCCCGCTGTGGTTCGTCACCACCTGCCCGGGGCCGCCGCACGGCATCCAGGTCGAGCGCGACAAGATGGACAAGTACGGCCGGCCGCTGCTGGGCTGCACGATCAAGCCCAAGCTCGGCCTGTCGGCGAAGAACTATGGCCGCGCCGTTTACGAATGCCTGCGCGGCGGTCTCGATTTCACCAAGGACGACGAGAACGTCAATTCGCAGCCGTTCATGCGCTGGCGCGATCGATTCTCCTTCGTGCAGGAGGCCATTGATAAAGCTCAACAAGAAACGGGTGAGCGCAAAGGCCATTACCTGAACGTCACCGCCGGCACCACCGAGGAAATGATGGAACGCGCCGAGTTCGCCAAGGAACTCGGTTCGCCGATCATCATGAATGACTTCCTCACCACCGGCTGGGCGGCGCACCAGAGCCTGTCCAAGTGGTGCCGGCGTCACGGCATGCTGCTGCACGTGCACCGCGCGCTGCACGGCGTCATCGACCGCAACCCCGTGCACGGCATCAACTTCCGCGTGCTGGCCAAGCTGCTGCGCCTGATGGGCGGCGACCACCTGCACTCCGGCACCGTCGTCGGCAAGCTCGAAGGCGACCGCGAGGCCACGCTCGGCTGGGTCAAGCTGATGCGCGAGCGCCACATCAAGGCCGACCGCTCGCGCGGCATCTTCTTCGACCAGGACTGGGGGCCGATGCCCGGCATGTTCCCGGTGGCCTCCGGCGGCATCCACGTCTGGCACATGCCGGCGCTGGTGACGATCTTCGGCAACGACTCGGTGCTGCAGTTCGGCGGCGGCACGCTGGGCCACCCCTGGGGCAACGCCGCCGGCGCCTGCGCCAACCGGGTCGCGCTCGAAGCCTGCGTGCAGGCGCGCAACGAGGGCCGCGCGCTGGAGAAGGAAGGCAAGGACATCCTGACCGAGGCCGCCCGCACCAGCCCCGAGCTCAAGGTCGCGATGGAAACCTGGAAGGAGGTCCGCTTCGAGTTCGACGTCGTCGACAAGCTGGACGTCCAGCACCGCTGAGCCGCCCCCTTCCCGTCACCCGAAAGGACTGAACCATGAGCACCGTACAAGACTACGCCTCGCGCCTGAGCGATCCGGGCAGCCGCAAGATGGGCACCTTCTCCTATCTGCCGCCGATGAGCCCGCAGCAGATCCGCAAGCAGATCGACTGGATCGTCCAGAACGGCTGGAACCCGGCCATCGAGCACGTCGAGCCGCAGCACGCGATGCACAGCTACTGGTACATGTGGAAGCTGCCGATGTTCGGCGAGACCGACATCGACCTCGTCCTCGCCGAGCTCGAGGCCTGCCACCGCGCCAACCCCGGCAACCACGTGCGCCTGATCGGCTACGACAACTTCAGCCAGAGCCAGGGCGCCAGCATGGTGATCTATCGCGGCCGCGCGGTCTGAGGCCCGCAACTCCGCCCCGCCGCGGCGGCCCGGCCGCACGGCGGGGGCACGACAGGAACTGGCATGAACGACACCCTCGCGCAGTACCGCATTCCCGCCGAACCCTATTACCGCCCCGTCGCCGACGAAGTCCTGCTGTTCGAGACCGCTTACGCGGCCAGGATGCCGCTGATGCTCAAGGGCCCGACCGGCTGCGGCAAGACACGCTTCGTCGAGCACATGGCGTGGCGGCTGGGCAAGCCGCTGGTCACCGTCGCGTGCAACGAGGACATGACGGCCTCCGACCTCGTCGGCCGCCACCTCCTCGACGCTGCCGGCACGCGCTGGCAGGACGGCCCGCTGGCCGTGGCCGCGCGCCACGGCGCGATCTGCTACCTCGACGAGGTCGTCGAGGCGCGCCAGGACACGACGGTGGTGATCCACCCGCTGACCGACAAGCGCCGCGCGCTGCCGCTCGAGAAGAAGGGCGAGCTGCTGCGCGCGCATCCCGACTTCCACCTGGTGATCTCGTACAACCCGGGCTACCAGAGCGCGATGAAGGATCTGAAGCAGTCGACCAAGCAACGCTTCGGGGCGCTGGACTTCCAGTACCCGGCGCACGCGGTCGAGACCGAGATCGTGGCCCACGAGGCGGGCATCGAGCCGGCCGTCGCCGACAAGCTCGTCGCCATCGCCGAAAGGGCGCGCAACCTGAAGGGCCACGGCCTCGACGAGGGCCTGTCGACGCGCATGCTGATCCATGCCGGCGAGCTGATCGCACGCGGCGTGGCGCCGGTGGCCGCGTGCCGCGTCGCGCTGGTGCGGCCGATCACCGACGACCCCGACATGCGCGACGCGCTGGACGCCGCCGTGGCGACCTTCTTCTGAACGCACGGGGCGCGACATGGGGTCCAACCTCGCGGAGCATCAGGCTCTGCTCGACGAGCTGCCGGCCCACGAACGGCAGCTCGTCGCCGCCGCCTGGCCCGAGGCGCGGCGGGCGCTCAGCCCGCGCGGGCTCGACAACTGGCTGAAGGGCGCGCTGGCGCTGCAGCGCGTGGGCCGCGGCAGCGGTGTCGTCGCCGCGTGGACGGCCGACGTGCCGGCGGTGGCGCGCGAGCTCGGCGAGGATCTGCTGCCCGAGTTCGTCCAGCACTGCCTGCTGTTCGCCTCGCGGACCTCGGGCGCGGTCATCGAGCAGATCGTCGCCACCGCGCCGACGGCGGCCCGTCGCCTGGGCGACGCCGAACTGTTCCGCGACTACCTGCAGCTGCTCGACGTCCTGCTCGCGCAGGCGCCGCGCGGCCTGCGCCCGATGCTCGGGCATCTCGACGAGCTGCTGGGCGTGCTCACGCTGGGCGGGCTGCGCCGCTGGGCGCTGTGGGGCGCGCAGGCGCACCGCAGCGATTTCGCCGAACAGCTGCGCTACTTCAGCCTCGCCTCGGCGGAGTCGCAGGCCGTGCTGCAGAAGGAGCGCAAGGGCACGCTGCTCGTCGACGTGCAGCGGCGCCTGGGCATGTACCTGCGCGCGCTGTGGGCGCGCGACTTCCTCATCCGCCCGAGTGCCGGCGACTTCGAGACGCGCGAAGGCCTGCGGCCCTTCATCGCCGACTTCTTCCTGCACCTGCCCGACGCCTGCGACGACTGGCATGGCGTGCCCGGGCTGGAGCTGTACCGGGCGGCCGCGGCGCACGGCGCGGCGCACGTCGTGGCGACGGCGGCGCGCCTCGACGACGACGGCTGGTCGGCGCTGCAGCGGGCCTGCGTCGGCCTGATCGAGGACGCGCGTGTCGAGGCGCTGGCGATCCGGCGGTTCCCGCGGCTGAAGGCGCTGTGGGGGCAGTTCCACCGCCCTGACGCGCAGGGGGGCGGCGTCGCCGATCGCCTCGGGCGCATCGCCCGGGCGCTGCTCGATCCCGACGCGGCCGACGGCGATGGCGACGCCCTCGTCGCCTGGACCCGCACGCGTTTTGCCGCCGCCGCCCTGGACAGCCACGCCGTCTCGCGCGAGCTCGGTCTCGCGCTGGCGGCGGAGATCGTGCGCCTCGGCCTGGCGTTCTCGCCTCACCGCGACGCGCTGGCCGTCCCGTACCGCGACGACAACCGCTATCTGTGGGCCGACGACGAGACGCGTGCCGCCCCGGCTTTCGCCGACGCGCTGCACGCGCCGCAGCGGCGCCGCTACGTCAGCGTATCGGAGATGGTCAACGAGGTCGAGGTCGAGACCGCCGGCGAGGACGCCCAGGAGGTCTGGGTTTGCGCCAGCGAGCTCTTCGACGACGACGGCGTCTCGTACAACGCCCGCGAGGGCCGCGAGCCGGTCGCCGAGCCCTGCCACTACGACGAGTTCGACTACCAGCTCCAGCTCAGCCGCCCGCTGTGGACCACCGTGCACGAGAAGCGTCCGCGGCTCGGAGACCTCGCGGTGGTCGAGCGGATCATCGAGGCCCACCGCCCGCTGACCCGGCGCCTGAAGCACCTGCTGGAGGCGCTGCAGCCGCAGGGCGTGCAGCGTGTGCGCAAGCTGGAGGACGGCGACACGATCGATCTGGAGGCGGCGATCCGGGCGCAGGTCGACCTGCGGCTGGGCAAGGCGCCCGACCCGCGCGTGATGACCCGTTCGCTGCGCAAGACCCGCGACATCGCCGTGCTGGTGCTGCTGGACCTGTCCGAGTCGACCCGCGACCCGGTCGCCGGCCAGGACTACACGGTGCTGGAGCTGACCCGCGCGGCGACCGTGCTGCTCGGCGAGGCGATCGACACCGTCGGCGACGCCTTCGCGCTGCACGGCTTCTGCTCCGACGGGCGGCACAAGGTCTTCTACCAGCGCTACAAGGACTTCGCGCAACCCTGGGGCGATCTCGCCAAGGCGCGGCTGGCCGGCATGGAGGGCCGCTGGTCGACGCGCATGGGCGCGGCGCTGCGCCACGCGGGGCAGCAGCTGGCGCGCGTGCGCGCGACGCGCAAGCTGCTGCTCGTGGTCACCGACGGCGAGCCGGCCGACATCGACGTGCGCGACCCGCTCTACCTGCGCCTGGACGCCAGGCAGGCGGTCGAGGGCCTGGTCGCCCAGGGCATCAGGCCCTTCTGCCTGACGCTCGACCCGCGTGCCGACCCGTACGTCGCCCGCATCTTCGGCCAGCGGAACTACCTCGTGCTGGACCGCGTCGAGCGCCTGCCCGAGCGGCTGCCGCAGCTCTACGCGGGGCTGGCACGGTGATGCGGGTGGCCGAGTCCCATGCCGTTCGCCACAACGGCATCATCACCTTGCCCCCTCCCGCCCAGGCGCCGCCCCATGTACCTCCCGCCCCCCCTTCACCGTCCGTGACCCCGCCGCGCTGCACCGCGTGATCCGTGAGCACCCGCTGGGCATGCTGGTCATGCACGGCGACGGCGGGCTGGACGCCGACCACCTGCCGTTCGAGCTGGACGCCGCTGCCGGCCCGCACGGCACGCTGACGGCGCATGTGGCGCGCGCCAACCCGCTGTGGCAGCGTGCCGCGGGCTGCGAGGTGATGGTCGTCTTCCGCGGCGCCCAGGCTTGCATCTCACCCAACTGGTATCCCGGCAAGCACGAGGCGCACCGTCAGGTGCCCAGCTGGAACTACGAGGTGGTGCACGCGCACGGCCGGCTGGTGGTGCAGGACGACGAACGTCTCGTGCGCGGGCTTGTCGGCCGCCTCACGCGCCGCCACGAGGCCGCCGAGCCGCGGCCCGCGCGGCCGCCTCCCGGTGGATCATCGGCGCCTCGCCGCGGGCGCCGCCCGGGGCCTCCGTTCTGTTCTGTTCTGTTCAGGAGAGTCGCATGGCGTGGGTTCTGCTCGTCGTCGCCGGTCTGTTCGAGGTGGCCTGGGCCATCGGGCTGAAGTACACCGAGGGTTTCACGCGGCCGCTGCCCAGCGTGCTCACGCTGGCGGCGATGACGGTCAGCGTGCTGCTGCTGGGCGTGGCGATGAAGTCGCTGCCGGTGGGCACGTCCTACGCGGTCTGGGTCGGCGTCGGCGCGGTCGGCACGGCGCTGCTGGGCATCGTGCTCTTCGGCGAGCCGGCCAGCGCCGGGCGGCTGGCCAGCCTGGGGCTCATCGTCGCCGGCATCGTCGGGCTCAAGCTCGCCAGCCCGGCCTGAACGGCGGCGCACGGAGTGCGCCTGAATCGTCATCGCTTGACGTATCCACCCCCGGCGCCCATTCCGCGCCGGCCTCGGACAGGTTATATATCGGGGCTGCCGGAATGCGGGTTTACGTGGGCCCGCAACTTGATCCCGGTTCGCCCGCAGGCAGACAGGAGTGTCGTCATGCCGCGAGTCAGTCCCGAGATGGGCGCCCTTCCCAGCAGGCGATCAGCACGATTCGAGTTCCGCCCCTTCGCGGGGGCGGGTCTGCTGGTTCCTGTCCGAAAGACTTCCGATGCCCATCTCCTCGCCGCTCACCCTGGTCGTGAACTGCGGCTCCTCGTCCCTGAAGTTCGCGCTCTACGACCCGCGCGAACCCGAAGCCCTGCTCGGCGGCCTGGCCGAGTGCCTGGACTCGCCTGACGCGCGCATCCGTTTCGACGCCGACGGCGAACGCACCGTCACGCCGCTGGCCGGCGGCGGCCACCGCGAGGCGCTGGACGCGCTGCTCGCCTTCCTGGCCGCTCGCGGCCTGCTCGAACGTGTGGCCGCCGTCGGCCACCGCGTCGTGCACGGCGGCGAACGTTTCACGCAGTCGGCCGAGGTCAGCGCCGAAGTGCTGGCCGACATCGAGGCCTGCGCCGAGCTGGCGCCGCTGCACAACCCGGCCAACCTGATCGGCATCCGCGCGGCGATGGCCGCGCTGCCGGCGGCGCGCCAGGTGGCGGTGTTCGACACCGCCTTCCACCAGACGATGGCGCCCGAGGCCTACCTCTACGCGCTGCCGCAGCAGTACCGCCGCGACTACGGCGTGCGCCGCTACGGCTTCCACGGCACCTCGCACCGCTGCGTGTCGCAGCGCGCCATCGAGCGCCTGGAGCTCGACCCGACCGACAACGCGCTCGTCGTGCTGCACCTGGGCAACGGCGCCTCGGCCACCGCGGTGCGCAACGGCCGCAGCGTCGACACCTCGATGGGGCTGACGCCGGTCGAGGGCCTCGTCATGGGCACGCGCTGCGGCGACGTCGACGCCGGCGCGCTGCTGTACATCGCCCGCCGCGCCGGGCTCGACCTCGACGCCGTCGACACGATGATCAACAAGAAGAGCGGCCTGCTGGGCCTGTCCGAGCTGTCCAACGACTGCCGCACGCTGGAGCAGGCCGCGGCCGCCGGCCACGAGGGCGCGCAGATCGCGCTGGACGTGTTCTGCTACCGCATCGCGCGCACCGTCGGCGCGCTGGCCGCGTCGCTGCCGCGCCTGGACGCGCTGGTCTTCACCGGCGGCATCGGCGAGAACTCGGCCCACGTGCGCGCCAAGGTGCTCGAGCGCCTGGCGATCTTCGGCCTGGACCTCGACCCCGAACGCAACGACGTCACGCGCGGCGGCGCCTGCGCCGTCATCAGCCGCTCGCACCGGCCGGCGGCGATCGTCGTGCCCACCGACGAGGAGGGCACGATCGCGCGCGACACGGCGGCCATCGCCTTCGGCCTGTCGGCCTCGGCTGCGGAGGTGGCGTGATGCAGAGCCCCCGCCATACCCGCCTGGTCTATGTCGTGCCGACCGCCCCGGGCGTCGGCGTGTCCTCGGTCGCGCTCGGTTTCGTGCGCGCGCTGCAGGCCGCCGGCGTGCGCGCCGGCTTCGTCAAGCCGATCGCCGACCCCGGCGTCGGCCGCGACGGCGAGGACCGTTCGGTCGGCTTCGCGCGCCGCCTGTTCGGCCTGGACACGCCGGCCGCGCTGCCGATGGACACCGCCGAGGCGATGACACGCTCCGGCGAACTCGACACCCTGCTCGAGGACGTCGTCGCGCTGGTGCACGCCGTGGCCGAGACGGCCGACGTCGTCGTCGTCGAAGGCGCGACGCTGGACGACGGCCACCCGCTCGTCGCCGACCTGGACCTGGCCGTCGCCAAGGCGCTGCGCGCCGAGATCGTGCCGGTGGTGCCGGGCAGCGTCGACGGCGGCCCGACGCTGGCCGACCGCATCGCCGACGTCACCCACCGCTTCGGCCGCGACGGCGCGGCGCCGATGGGCGTCGTCGTCTCGCGCGCCCCGGCCGGGCTGGACGAGGTGCCCGACACCGCCGCGCCGGTGCTCGGCGTCGTGCCCGACGAGCCGTCGCTGGCCGCGCCGCGCATGGCCGACGTCGTCGAGGAGCTGGGCTTCGAGATCGTCGAGGCCGGCGACCTGGCCGGCGCGCGGCTGCAGAACGTCGTCGTCGCGGCGCGCAGCCCCGAGCACCTTGTCGTGCGCCTGGGCCCGGGCACGCTGGTCGTCACGCCGGGCGACCGCGCCGACGTCGTGCTGACCACCAGCTTCGCCAAGGCCACCGGCATGCCGATCGCCGGCGTGCTGCTGACCTGCGGCGAGCAGCTCGCGCCCGAGCTGAAGAGCTTCCTCGAGCCGCGCCGCGCCGGCCTGAACATCCTGCGCACCGAGCTGCAGACCTTCGAGGCCGCCACCCGCCTGGCCAGCCTCGACCGGCGCGTGCGCCCCGACGACCTGGAGCGCATGGAGCGCCTGGTCGAGCACGCCGCCGACCACCTCGACGTCTCGGTGCTGGCCGTGGCCGCGGCGGTGCCGCGCTCGGCGACGATGACGCCGCCGATGTTCCGCCACGCGCTGATCCGCGAGGCGCGTGCGGCGCACAAGCGCATCGTGCTGCCCGAGGGCGACGAGCCGCGCACGCTGGCCGCCGCCGCGATCTGCGCGCGCAAGGGCATCGCGCGCTGCGTGCTGCTGGGCGCGCCCGACGCGGTGCGCGCCGCGGCCACGCTGCACGGCATCGAGTTGCCCGACACGGTCGAGATCCTCGACCCGGACGTGGTGCGCGAGCGCTACGTCGCGCCGATGGTCGAGCTGCGCAAGTCCAAGGGCCTGACCCCGGGCCAGGCGGCGATGCAGCTGGAGGACACCGTCGTGCTCGGCACGATGATGCTGGCCACCGGCGACGTCGACGGCCTCGTCTCGGGTGCGGTGCACACGACGGCGAGCACGGTGCGCCCGGCGCTGCAGCTGATCAAGACCGCGCCGGGTTCGTCGATCGTCTCGTCGGTGTTCTTCATGCTGATGCCCGACCAGGTGCTGGTCTACGGCGACTGCGCGATCAACCCCGACCCGAGCGCCGAGGAGCTGGCCGAGATCGCGATGCAGTCGGCCGACAGCGCCGCCGCCTTCGGCATCGAGCCGCGTGTGGCGATGATCTCGTACTCGACGGGGTCGTCGGGCACCGGCGCCGACGTCGACAAGGTCCGCGAGGCGACGCGCATCGTGCGCGAGCGCCGCCCGCAGCTGGCCATCGACGGCCCGATGCAGTACGACGCCGCCTCGGTGGAGAGCGTGGGCCGCCAGAAGGCCCCGAACTCGCCGGTGGCCGGCCGCGCCAACGTGTTCGTGTTCCCGGACCTCAACACCGGCAACACGACCTACAAGGCGGTGCAGCGCTCGGCCGGCGTGGTCTCGGTCGGCCCGATGCTGCAGGGCCTGCGCAAGCCGGTGAACGACCTGTCGCGCGGCGCGCTCGTCGACGACATCGTCTACACGATCGCGCTGACCGCGATCCAGGCCGTGACGGCCTGATCGCGCGCGCTGGCCGGCATCAGCCGGCCAGCCGCCGCAGCACGTCGAGCAGCACGTTCGCACCCTGCGCGAGCTGCCCGGCCGGCGTGTGTTCACGCGGGTTGTGGCTCAGGCCGCCGGCGCTGGGCACGAAGATCATCGCCGCCGGGCCGATGCGCGCCATCATCTGCGCGTCGTGGCCGGCGCCGGAGGTCATGCGGCGCACGCCGTAACCGCGCGCCGCGGCGGCGGCTTCGATCGTGCGCACCAGGCGCTGGTCGAAGACCACCGGCTCGAAACGCGCCAGCCGGCGCGACTTCACCGTCAGGCCGCGTTCGGCCGCCAGGCGTTCGAGAAACGCCGCGAGTTCGGCTTCGGCCTGCTGCAGCTTGGCTTCGTCGGTGTGGCGCAGGTCCACCGTCAGCGTCGCACGCGCCGGGATCACGTTGATCAGGTCCGGGTGCAGGCGCAGCCGGCCGACGGTGGCGACCTGGGGCTCGCCGAGACGCAGCGCCAGCTCACGCACGAAGACCACGATCTCGGCCGCCGCGGCGCCGGCGTCGCGGCGCAGCCGCATCGGCGTCGTGCCGGCGTGGTTGGACTGGCCCTCGACGGTGATCTCCTGCCAGGAGATGCCCTGCAGGTCGGCGACGGCGCCGATGGCTACACCTTCAGCTTCCAGCACCGGCCCCTGCTCGATGTGCAGCTCGACGAAGGCGTGCGGGCGGATCGTGCCGACATCCAGATCGCCGGCGTAGCCGATGCGCGCGAGCTCGTCGCCCAGGCGCGTGCCGTCGATGCCGACGGTGTCCAGCGCGTCGGGCAGTGCCAGGCCGCCGGCGTGCACCAGCGAACCCATCATGTCGGGCTGGTAGCGCACGCCTTCCTCGTTGGTGAAGGCGGCGACGACGATCGGCCGGCGCGTCGTGATGCCCAGCTCGTCGAGCCGGCGCACGGCTTCGAGCGCCGCCATCACGCCGTAGACGCCGTCGTAACGCCCGCCGGTGGCCACCGTGTCGAGGTGCGAGCCGGTCATCACCGGCGCCGCGCCGGGTTCGCTGCCGGCGCGCGTGCCGAAGACGTTGCCGATGCGGTCGACCTGCACCGTCAGCCCGAGCTCCCGCATCCAAGCGACGAGGCGGTCGCGGCCGTCGCGGTCGGCGTCGCTCAGCGCCAGGCGGCAGACGCCGCCGTCGGGCGTGGCGCCGATCTCGGCGTGTTCGGCCAGCCGCGCCACGAGACGGTCGGCGGCGATGCCGTCGCGCACCAGACGTTCCTGCTGCGCGGCGAGCACCTCGTGCGCATCGCGGCCGACGAGCCCGGCGTAGACACCCGGCGCGGTCGCACCTTCGCTGTTGATCAGCAGCACACGGGCGTGGCGGTCCAGCCCCAGCCGCTCACGCACCGCCGGGTCGGCGCACAGCGCCTGCAGCGCCGCCAGCCCGGCGACACCCGACTCGCCGCCGACCAGCGGCAGGTCGCCGTGCGCGCCGTCGGCCAGCTCGCGCATCGCCTGCGCGGCGGCCTCGTCGGGCACGGTCATGAAGGTGTCGACCGCCGGCGCGAGGAAACGCCAGGCCAGCGGCGACGGTTCGCCGCAAGCCAGCCCGGCCATCAGCGAGTCGGTGCTGCCGCTGGCGCGCACCGCGCGGCCGGCGAGCGCGCTCTGCAGCAGGCAGTCGGCCTGCTCGGGCTCGACGACGATGAACCGCGGCCGCGCCGCACCGGCGGCTTGCCACAGCCGGCTGACGATGCCCGCGGCCAGCCCGCCGACGCCGCCTTGCAGCACGACGTGGGTGTAGGGCGTGTCGACCAGTTCCAGCACTTCGTCGGCGATGACGGCGTAGCCCTGCATCACGTCGCGCGGCACGGCCTCGTAGCCTTCGTACGAGGTGTCGGAGACGACCTCCCAGCCGTTGGCCGCGGCCAGCCGCGCGGCTTCGACGACCGAATCGTCGTAGTCGCCGGCGATGCGCACGATCTCGGCGCCGAAGGCGGCGATCGCGTCTTCACGCTCGCGGCTCACCAGGGCGTGCAGCACGATGACGCAGCGGCAGCCCAGGCTCTGCGCCGCCGCGGCGAGTGCTCGGCCGTGGTTGCCGTCGGTCGCGGCGATGACGGTGAAGCCGGCCAGTGCGGCGGCGTGTCGTCCGGCGAACAGGTCGGCGGCGCTCCACCCGGTGCCGCCGAAGCGGCGCTGCACCAGGCGCAGCAGCGCATACGGCGCGCCCAGCGCCTTGAAGCTCGCCAGCGGCGAACGCCGGCTCTCGTCCTTCAGGTCGACGGCGGCCAGGCCCAGCGCGGTGGCGCGGCCGGGCAGGGGCCACAGCGGTGTCGGCTGGCGCGCCAGCAGCGGCCAGTGGGCCAGCGCTTCGCGGGCGGCGCGGGCGGCGTCGGCGTTCAGCAGGGCGGCGAGTTCGGCGTCGTAAGGGCGGCGCGTGGCCTGCGGGTTGTGGACGATCACGGGCGGGTCTCGGAGGCGTGGGCGGGCAGGCGCAGGCGCACCAGTTCGGCGAACCAGCGTGCGCCGACGGGCAGCAGCGCGTCGTTGAAGTCGTAGCCGGCGTTGTGCAGCGGTGTCGCGCCGGGTTCGCTGCCGGCGCCGTTGCCCAGGAAGACGAAAGCGCCGGGGCGGTGCAGCAGGAAACGGCCGAAGTCCTCGGACGCCATCACCGGCGGCGTGTCGTCGTCGATCTGTGCGGCCGCGACGACGCGGCGCGCGGCTTCCAGCGCCGCGGCCACCGGCGCGGCGTGGTTGATCGTCGGCGCGAACTCGTGCGTGTACTCGACCTCGCAGCGTGCGCCGTGGGCCTGCGCGATGCCGTCGGCCAGCTCGCGGATGCGGCGCTCCAGCAGCGCCTGGACCTCCGGCGCGTAGCTGCGCGTGTCGCCTTTGATCACCACCTCGGACGGCACCGCGTTGCGGATGCCGTCGGTGTGGAACTCGGTGCACGACAGCACCGCCGGCTGCTGCGGGTCCACCGATCGTGCGACGACGGTCTGCAGCGCCAGCACGATCTCGGCGCCGACGACGAGCGGGTCGACCAGCTGATGCGGCCGCGCCGCGTGGCCGCCGCGGCCGTGCACGCGGATGACGAAGTTGTCCTCGCTGGCCATCAGGCCGCCGACCCGCGTGGCGATTCGCCCGGCCGGCAGCCCCGGCATGTTGTGCACGCCGTAGATCTCGTCGAACGGGAAGCGATCCAGCAGCCCGTCGGCCAGCATCGCCGCGGCGCCGCGGCCGTGCTCCTCGGCGGGCTGGAAGACGAAACGCACCGTGCCGTCGAAGCCGCCGCCTTCGGCGAGCAACTGCGCCGCCGCCAGCAGCATCGCCATGTGGCCGTCGTGGCCGCAGGCGTGCATGCGGCCGGCGTGTTGCGACGCGTAGTCACGGCCCGGCGCGTGCTCGGTGATCGCCAGCGCGTCCATGTCGGCGCGCAGCGCGACGATGCCCGGCCCGTGGCCGCGGCGTAGCGTGCCGACGACGCCGGTGCCGCCGATGCCGCGTTCGACCTCGAGGCCCAGCAGCGAGAGCACCTGCGCGACACGCTCGGCGCTGCGGTGTTCGTCGAAGCCGGTCTCGGGGAAGCGGTGGAAGTCGTGGCGCCAGCGGCGCCAGGTGGTTTCGGCGTCGGGGGCGGGTGTGGCGAGGTCCATCGGCGTGCGGCGGTGGCAGCGGTGGCCGTCATTGTTGGGGCGCCGCGGCGGGACAGAAGCTCGATTCAGCGTGCCTCGCTGCTATCGTCGTCTCATGAAACCGCTGCCTGACGAGACGAACACCGCTGCCGTCGCGCTGGACGCGCTCGACCTGCGCCTGCTCGACCTGCTGCAGGACGACGCGACGCTGCCGATGCGCAGCTTGGCGGCCAAGGTCGGCTCGTCGCCGGCGACCTGCCAGCGCCGCATCGCCGCGATGCGCGCCTCGGGCGTGCTGCTGCGCCAGGTGGCGATCGTCGACCGCCAGCGGGTCGGCCGGCCGCTGACGGCTTTCGTCTCGGTCGAGCTGGACCGCCAGAACGATGCGCTGCTGCGCCAGTTCGAGCAGCGCATGGCCGCCGAGCCGGCGGTGCAGGCCTGTTACGAGGTCTCGGGCGAGTTCGACTTCCTGCTCGTCGTCACCGCGGCGTCGATGCAGGAGTACCACGCGTTCACGCGCGCCGCCTTCGCGTCGCACCACAACGTGCGCAACTTCAAGAGCACCTTCGCGATGCACTGCTCGAAGTTCGAGACCCGCGTGCCGCTGCGGCCGGCCGCCTCCGGCTGAGGCGCCCGCACCGCACGCACGATCGCGGCGCCGGCGGCCATGGCCCCGGCCTTGCATGCGCCGTCGCCGGCATGCCGCGCGGGCTTTAAGCTGCGCCGCCTCGACACCTCGCCTGACCGTCCATGTCCGTCCGCCTCCTGCCCGTGCCGCTGCTCTGCGCCTGTGCCGCCGCCGTCGCCCAGACGCCCGACGCGCGCCTGGCCGCCTGCGTCGAGATCGCCGCCGCCCCCGACCGCCTGGCCTGCTACGACCGCCTCGCCGGCCGCGCGCCGGTGGCGCCGCCGCCGGCCGCCGAGGCGCCGCCGACGCTGCTGGCCGCACGCGGAGCGCCGGTCGCCGACCCGGCCGAACCGCGCGAGACCAGCCTGCTGTCGCGCTTCTGGGAGCTCGACCGCGCCGACAAGCGCGGCATCTTCAACTTCACCGGCTACCGGCCGAGCTACGTGATGCCGGTGCACTACACCGACCGCATCAACCGGCGTCCGAAGACGCCGACCCAGCCCGAGCTCGACCAGCCCAACTACCGCAACGTCGAGGCCAAGTTCCAGCTGTCGGTGCGCGCCAAGCTGGCGCAGGGGCTGCTGCTGCCCGACGCCGACCTGTGGTTCGGCTACACCCAGCAGGTGCTGTGGCAGATCTGGAACACCACCGACTCCAAGCCCTTCCGCAACGCCGACTACGAGCCCGAGCTGATCTACATGGTGCCGACGCCGCAGGGGCTGCAGCGCTTGCCGCTGGGCTGGCGCTGGCGCTTCACCGAACTCGGCCTGGCGCACCAGTCCAACGGCCAGAGCGACCCGCTGTCGCGCAGCTGGAACCGCACCTATCTCGGCGCCGGCTTGGAGCGCGGGCCGTGGACGCTGCAGGCGCGCATCGCCCACCGGCTGTCGGAGTCGCGTGCCGACGACGACAACCCCGATCTGGTGCATTACCGCGGCCGCGCCGACTTCACGCTCGGCTGGGCCTCGGGGCCGCACGCCGCGTCGCTGCTGTACCGCACGACGCTGAAGGAGGGCCGCACCGGCGCCTTCCAGTTCGACTACACCTACCCGGTGTTCTCCGACCAGCCGAACGGATTGCGCTGGTACTTCCAGCTGTTCAGCGGCTACGGCGAGACGCTGACCGATTACAACTTCCGCCAGAACAGCGTCGGCCTGGGGCTGAGCTTCGTGCAGTTCTGACACCGGAGAGGCGATGACGATCCTGTTGCTGGACCTCGAATCCGCGCCGCCGGCCGAGCTGGCGCGCCGCCTGGACGACGCGCTGCGCGCCGACGGCTTCGTCGCCGTCACCGGCCACGGCGTGCCGGCCGACGTCGTCGCCGCGGCCTTCGACGCCAGCCGGCGCTTCTTCGCGCTGCCCGAGGCCGTCAAGTGCCGCTGGCACATCGACCGCTGGCCGCTGCACCGCGGCTTCGACCCGGTGGGCTGGCAGGCGCTGGACCCCAACCGCCCGGCCGACCTGAAGGAGAGCTTCTACCTCGGTGTCGAGGCGCTGGGCCCGAACCAGTGGCCCGACGAGGCGCTGGTGCCGGGCTTCCGCGCCGCGCTCGACGCCTACGCGGCGGCGCTGCGCACGCTGGCGGCGCGCATGATGGGGCTGTTCGAGCTGGCGCTGTCGCTGCCGCCGCGCCACTTCGACGTGTACACGCGGCGCCCGAACTGCGTCACCCGTCTGCTGCACTACCCGCCGGCGCCGGCCGTCGTGCTGCCCGGGCAGCTCGGCTGCGGCGCACACACCGACTGGGGTGCGCTGACGCTGCTGGCGCAGGACGACGCCGGCGGCCTGCAGGTGCAGCGCGCCGACGGCCGCTGGCTCGACGTCGAGCCGGTGCCCGGCGCCTTCGTCGTCAACATCGGCGACATGACGCGGCGCTGGACCAACGACCGCTGGCGCTCGACGATGCACCGCGTCGTGCCGCGCCGCGTCGGCATCGAGCGCTGGTCGATCGCCTACTTCTTCGACCTCGACGCCGACGCGCTGGTCGCGCCGCTGCCAACCTGCGTCGACGCCGCGCACCCGGCGCGCTACGCGCCGATCACCGCCGGCGAGCACCTGGCCGAGATGTATCGCCGCACCACGCTGCCCGGCTGAGCTGGCGCACGGGGCGGACGGCGCGGCGGGCGGATACTCGCGGCCGTATTCCCGTCCCTGCCTCCTCCCCATGACCGACTTCCTCGTCCGCGGCGCCGCCGAACTGTGGACCGGCCGCCGCGACGCGATGCGCGTGCGCGGGCCGGTGGACCTGCGTGTGCGCGCCGGCCGCGTCGCCGCCATCGGCACGCTGGCCGCCGAGCCCGGCGAACGTGTGCTCGACGCCGCCGGCTGCATCGTCTACCCGGCCTGGGTCAACACCCACCACCACCTGTTCCAGAGCCTGCTGAAGGCCATCCCCGAGGCCATCAACCTGCCGCTCGTGCCCTGGCTGGGCGCGGTGACGGTGCCGTACCGCGCCGGCTTCCGCGACGAGCACGCGTTCCGCACCGCGGTGCGCATCGGCCTGGTCGAACTCGCGCTGTCGGGCTGCGGCACGGTGGCCGACCACCAGTACCACGTCTACCCGGGCATGGACTACGACCCGTCGGCGGTCTGCTTCGAGGAGGCCGAGCGCCTGGGCCTGCGTTTCGTGCTCTGCCGTGGCGGCCAGACGCTGCCCAGCGCCGACGCCCCGCCCGAAGCCGTGCCCGAGACGCTGGAGCAGTTCCTTGCGGGCGTCGAACGAGACGCGGCGCGTTTCCACGACCCCTCGCCGCACGCGATGCGGCGTGTCGTCAGCGCGATCACGACGCCGCACACCAGCTGCACTTCGGGCGAACTGCGCGAGATCGCGCGCCATGCGCGCGGTCTGGGGCTGCGCCTGCACAGCCATCTGTCGGAGACCGACGACTACCTGCGCTGGGCACGCGAGCACCACGGCTGCTCGCCGATCGAGTTCGCCGAACGCCACGAGTGGCTGGGCCCGGACGTCTGGTACGCGCACATGGTGCATCTGGACGACGCCGAGCTGCGCCGCTGCGCCGAGACCGGCACCGGCATCGCGCACTGCCCGCAGAGCAACGCGCGGCTGGGTTCGGGCATCGCGCGCATCCCCGAGGCGCTGGCCGCCGGCGTGCCGGTCGGCCTGGCGGTCGATGGCGCAGCGTCCAACGAAGCCTGCGACATGTTCAGCGAAGCCCACGCCTGCTGGCTGACGCACCGCGCCGACCCGCGTTCGGGCCGTTTCGCCGGCCAGCCCGGCGGCCATGCCGGGGCGATGACGGTCGAGGACGTGGTGCACGTCGGCACCGCCGGCGGCGCGCGGGTGCTGGGGCTGGACGGCGTCGGCACGCTGGCCGTGGGGCAGGGCGCTGATTTCGCGGTCTACGACCCGCGCGAGCCGCGCCACTTCGGCCTGCACGACCGGGCGGTGGCGCCGGTGGTCAGCGGCGGGCGCACGCCGCTCAAGGCGCTGGTCGTCGCCGGGCGTGTCGTCGTCGAGGACGACGCCATTCCCGGTCTGGACCTGGCGGCGCTGCGCGAGGACGCGGCGCACTGGGTGCGCGCGCTGCGCTGCTGATCAGGCCGCCTCGAGGCGGAAACGGGCGACCAGCGTCTGCAGCGCCTCGGCCTGGCGGCGCAGGCTGTCGGCGGCCGCGGCGCTCTGCTCGACGAGCGCGGCGTTCTGCTGCGTCACGTCGTCCAGCGTCGTCACGGCCTGGCCGACCTGGTCGATGCCCGAACGCTGCTCGGCGCTGGCGTTGCCGATCTCGCCGACCAGGGTGCTGACACGCTCGACCTGGGCGACGATGGTGGTGATGCGCTCGCCGGCATCGGCGACCAGCCGGTTGCCCGACTCGACGGTGTCGCGGCTCTGGCCGATCAGCGTCTTGATCTCGCGCGCCGCCTCGGCGCTGCGCTGGGCCAGCAGGCGCACCTCGCCGGCCACGACCGCGAAGCCGCGGCCCTGTTCGCCGGCGCGGGCCGCCTCGACGGCGGCGTTGAGCGCCAGGATGTTGGTCTGGAAGGCGATGCCGTCGATGGTGCCGATGATGTCGCCGATGCGCTGCGAACTGCTGCCGATGGCCTGCATCGTCGCCACGACACGCTGCATCGCCTCGCCGCCGGCGCCGGCGCCGGTGCTGGTCTCGGCAGCCAGGCGGGCGGCCTCTCCGGCCGTCTCGGCGTTGCTGCGCACGGTGGACGCCAGTTCCTCCATCGACGCCGCGGTCTGCTGCAGGCTGCTGGCCTGCGATTCGGTGCGCCGGCTCAGGTCGGCGTTGCCGGTGGCGATCTCGGCGCTGCTGGTGGCGATCGAGTCGGCGGCGCCACGCAGTTCGCCGACGAGCTGCACCAGCGCCGCGTTCATGCGCGACAGCGCGGTCAGCAATCGGCCGGTCTCGTCGCGCCCGCCTTCGGGGATGCGGCTGCTCAGGTCGCCGGCGGCGACACGGTCAGCCACGGCGACGGCGGCATTCAGCGGCACCGTGATCGAGCGCGTGATCAGCCAGGCCAGCAGCGCGCCGGTGGCCAGCGCGATCAGCGCCGCGACGACCATCATCACGCGCGCCCGGTCGTAGGCGGCAGCGTCCTCGGCGGTGGCTTCCTTCATCGCCGTCTGGCTGAACGTCTGCAGCTCGCGCAGCGCGCCGGCGAAGGCGTGCAGCGACTCGTAGGTCACGCCGAAGAGCTGCGCCGCGGCAGCGCCCTCGTCGGCGTTCTCCACCGTCTTGAAGACCTCGGCGACCTCGCGCTTGTAGCGCTGGCGCGTGGCCTCGGCCTTGTCGAACAGCGTCACCGCCTCGGCGTCGTCGAGCAGCGGCTTGAGCTCGGCCATTGCGTCGTCGAAGGCCTTGATGTTGACCTCCAGCCGTTCACGCGCCTTGGCCAGACGCTCGGGGCTGGTGTCGCCGACGATCTGCATCACGCGGCCGATGCTGCCGCGCACGTTGTCCAGCGCCGCGCCGACCAGCGCCACCTTGCGGTACTCGGTGACGGCGATGTGCTCGGTGCGGGCGTGCATGCCGGCCATCGTCCAGCCGGCCAGCGCCAGCGTGGCCACCATCAGCAGCAGCACGGCGACAAAGGCGGCGCCCAGGCGCACGCCGATGCGGAGATCACGGAAAACAGTCATGCCAGCCCTCTTAGGCCCATCGGGATTACCGGCTGTATCGGCCCGGGTGGCGTGTGGCTTGAGCGCGCGTTGTCAATAATTTCATCAATTCTGCCAATCGAGGCGATGTTGACCCGCGCCGGCCCGGGGCGAGCGCCATGCGGGACAATACGGTCATGATCCAGCAGCGCACCCTGAAGAGCCTCACGAGGGCCGTGGGCGTCGGCGTCCACAGCGGGCAGAAGGTCGAGCTGACCCTTCGCCCGGCCCCGCCGGACACCGGCATCGTCTTCCGCCGCATCGATTTGCCGGTGCCGGTGGACATCCCGGTGCGTCCCGACACCGTCTGCGACACGCGCATGGCGACGACGATCAGCCCCGGCGGCGACCCCGGCGCGCCCAAGGTGCAGACCATCGAGCACCTGCTGTCGGCCTGCGCCGGTCTCGGCCTGGACAACGTCTACATCGACATCACCGCCGAGGAGGTGCCGATCCTCGACGGCTCGGCGGCGAGCTTCGTCTTCCTGCTGCAGAGCGCCGGCATCCAGCTGCAGAACGCGCCCAAGCGTTTCCTGCGCGTGAAGAAGCCGGTCGAGCTGCGCGAAGGCGAGGGCCCGACGCTGAAGTGGGCGCGCCTGGAGCCGTACCACGGCTACAAGCTGAGCTTCGAGATCGAGTTCCACCACCCGGCGCTCGACGCCACCGGCCAGCGCCACGAGTTCGACTTCGGCAGCGGCCGCTACAAGACCGACATCGCGCGCGCGCGCACCTTCGGCTTCACGAAGGACGTCGAGATGATGCGCTCGCGCGGGCTGGGCCTGGGCGGCAGCATGGACAACGTCATCGTCGTCGACGAGTACCGCGTGCTCAATGCCGACGGCCTGCGCTACGACGACGAGTTCGTGAAGCACAAGATCCTCGACGCGATCGGCGACATGCACGTCGCCGGCCAGCCGCTGCTGGCCAGCTACACCGCCTTCAAGGGCGGCCACGCGCTGAACAACAAGCTGCTGCGCAAGCTGCTGGCCGACAGCACGGCCTACGAGATCGTCAGCTTCGAGCGCGAGAGCGACGCCCCGCGCGGCTTCGCCGAGCTGGCGCCGGCCTGGTGACACGCGGCCGATGCTGATCTTCCGCCTCGTCTTCGGCCTGCTGCTGCTGGCCGGGCTGCTGTGCTTCGCGATGTACATCGCCACCGGCCAGGCCGGCTGGCGCCGGCGCGGCATCGTCATCGTCAAGTGGACGGTGCTGGCGGCGATCGGCTTCTTCGCGGTGCTGATCCTCGAGCGCCTGGCGCTGATGCTGTAGCGCTCGGCGCGGCGGTTATGCTCGCCGCGCCATGATCGTCGAGTCCTTCTTCGGGCTGTCCCGCGAGCCGTTCTCGATCGCGCCGGACCCGCGGTTTCTCTACCCCAGCGAGCAGCACCGCGAGGCGCTGGAGCTGCTGAACTACGGTCTGGCGCGCGGCGCGAGCTTCGTGCTGCTGACCGGCGAGATCGGCGCCGGCAAGACGACGCTCTGGCGCACGTTCCTGGAGCAGCTGCCGTCCAACGTCGACGTCGCCAGCGTCGTCAACCCGAAGCTCGGCGTCGACGCGCTGATCGCCCGTGTCTTCGAGGACCTGCACGTCGAGCTGCCGGCCGCCGACGGCCCGGTGGACATGATCGACGCGCTGCACGGCCACCTGCTGCTGGCCCATGCCCAGGGCCGGCGCACGCTGATCGTCATCGACGAGGCGCAGGCGCTGTCGCACGAGGTGCTGGAGCAGTTGCGCCTGCTGACCAACCTGGACTCCAGCGGCCGCAAGCTGCAGGTGCTGCTGATCGGCCAGCCCGAGCTGCGCGGCATGCTCGCGAGCCCGGAGCTCGAGCCGCTGGCGCAGCGCATCGTCGTGCGCGCCCACCTGGGCGCGCTGACCGAGGCGCAGACGGCGGCCTATGTCGAGCACCGGCTGCGCGTGGCCGGGCTGCAGGGGGCGCTGCCGTTCGACGGCGAGGCGCTGGGCCTGGTGCACCGCTTCAGCGGCGGCGTGCCGCGGCGTGTCAACGTGCTCTGCGACCGTGCGCTGGCGCTCGCCGCCGAGGCCGGGCAGCGGCGTGTCGACGTCGTGCGGCTCGAACGCGCCGCGCACGACGTCGCCGGCCCGCCGGTGCGGCCGGCGCCGCCGCCGTCGGCCGTGATCGCCGCGTCGGGCGGCGCCCCGGCGCGTGTGGCGCCCTGGGCCTTCGTCGCCGGGGCCGGGCTGGCGCTGGCGGCGACGCTGGGCGCCCTGTCCTGGCGCGATGCCGCGCCGCCGGCGGCCGTGGTGGCTCCGGCGGCTCCGGCGCCGGCCGCGACGGTGGCCGCGGCCCCCGCACCCGCCGCGTTCGCCTCCGCACCCGTGGCCGCACCCGTGGCCGCACCGGCGATCGCCCCGGTGGCCGCGCCGCCCTCGCCAACGCTGCCGCCGGCCGCACCGGCGTTGCCGGCAGCGGCCCCGAGCCCGCTGGCGGCACGCGCCGAGCTGCCGCCGCAGGCCTTGCTGCCGGCGGTGCACGACTACGCCTGGTTCAGCGGCGACGGTGCCGACGAGGTCGGTGCGCGGCGCCGGCTGGCACGGCTGTGGGGCCTGGGGCGTGTCGTCGGCGATCCCTGCGCGGCGGCTGCGGCGGCGGCCGGCCTGGCCTGCTGGAGCGGCCGGGTGCCGCTGTCGACGCTGCGTCAGCTCGACCGTCCCGGCCTGCTGCATCTGGCCGACGAACGCGGCCGGCCGGGTTACGCGCTGCTGGTGGCGCTGGACGAGGACACGGCGACGCTGCAGGTCGCCGAGCGCCGCGAGCATGTGCCGCTGCTGAAGCTGGCGCGCTGGTGGCACGGCGGCTTCACGACGCTGTGGCGGCCGCCGTCCGACACCGCGTGGACGGCGCGGCTGCAGGCGCTCGACGGCGAGACCGCCACCGACGCGGCCTCGCTGGCGCGGCGCATCGCCGGTTTCCAGCGCGCCCGCGGCCTGGCGGTCGACGGTGTCGCCGGCCCGCAGACGCTGATGCTGCTGGCGCGCGACGAACACGACGCCGAGCCGCGCCTCGGCCGCTGATCAGCCGTTCAGCGTCGCGGCCAGGAACTGCAGCGCACGCCCGTGCGCCAGCGCCGCGGCACGCGGTTCGTAGCTGGTGCGCGCCCAGCAGTTGAAGCCGTGCGGCGTGCCGGGGTAGACGTGGACCTCGGCGCCGGCGTGGCCCGCGAAGGCGGCACGCACCGCGTCGACGGCCGGCGGCGGGATGTACTCGTCGTCGCCGGCGTAGTGGAACTGGATCGGCACGCCGACCTGCGGCGCCAGCGCCAGGTGGTCCTGGATGCGGCCGCCGTAGTAGGCGACCGCGGCGTCGGCGCCGGCGGTCGCGGCGGCGAAGTAGGCCAGCCGCCCGCCCATGCAGAAGCCGAGCGCGCCGCAGCGCTGGCCGGCGACCTCGGGCAGGGCGCGCGCCGCGGCCATCGCGGCGGCGACGTCGGCGAGCTGCTCCGCATGGGTGTAGCCCTGGTGCAGCGCCAGGCCCTGCGCGTGGTCGTCGCCGGAGTAGGCCAGCTCGACGCGCGGCGCGCGGCGGTGGAACAGGTCGGGCGCGAGCACGACGAAACCGTCCAGCGCCCACTGCCGCGCGACGGCGCGGATGTGCGTGTTGACGCCGAAGATCTCCTGCAGCAGCACCAGGGCCGGCCCGCGGCCCGCCGGCGGCAGCGCCAGGTAGGCGGCGAAGCCGGGCGCGATGTCGATCCAGCGTGTGCTGACGGGGTCTGCGGCGGTGTTCGGGATCATCGGCTCCTCCGGTGGGGCGCGGCGCGGTAGGCGCGGCCGCGGCGGTACTGGGCGTGGGCGCGGCGCGCCAGCGGCGTGGCCTCGGCCAGCGCGGCCAGCGTGCCGCCGGCGTGGGCGTGCGCGATGGCGATGCCCAGCGCGTCGGCGGCGTCCTTGCCGGGCACGCCGGGCAGGGCGAGCAGCCGGCGCACCATCTCCTGGATCTGCTCCTTGGACGCCAGACCGTGGCCGGTGACGGCCTTCTTCATCTGCACCGCGGTGTACTCGGCCACCGGCAGCCCGGCCGAGACCAGCGCCGCCAGCGCCGCACCACGCGCCTGGCCGAGCAGCAGCGTGCTCTGCGGGTTGGTGTTGACGAAGACGATCTCGGCCGACGCGGCCTGCGGCTCGTAGCGCGAGACGACCTCGGCGACGCCCTCGAAGATGATCTTCAGGCGCTGCGGCAGGTCGCCGCGCGGCGCCTCGGCGGTGTCGATGACGCCGCTGGCGACGTAGGCCAGCCGCGGGCCGTCGGCGTCGATGACGCCGAAGCCGGTGCGTTGGAGACCGGGGTCGATTCCGAGTATGCGCATGGGGCGGGCCGCCGGGCGGCGGCGCAGTATCTCAGACGCCCTGGCCGCGGCCGGGCTACTGGATCAGCCCGTTCTTCAGCGCGTAGTAGGTGAGGTCGCTGTTGCTGGCGAGCTTGAGCTTCTCCAGCACCCGGGTGCGGTAGGTGCTGACCGTCTTGACGCTGAGGAACATGCTCTCGGCGATGTGGCCCACCGTCTCGCCCTTGGCCAGGCGCAGGAAGACCTGCAGCTCGCGTTCGGACAGCGCCTCGTGCGGCAGCTTGTCCAGGCCGCCGGCCATCGTGTCGGCGAGCAGCTCGGCGACCTGGCTGGTGATGTAGCGCCGGCCGCGCGCGACGGTGCGGATCGCCTTGACGATCTCGTCCGGGTCGCACTCCTTGTTGAGGTAGCCGCTGGCGCCCTGGCGCAGCAGCGTCGTCGCGTAGTGCGTCTCGGGGAAGCCGCTCAGGATCAGGATCGGCAGCTCGGCAGCGCGGGCGCGGATCGCCGCCAGCGCGTCGACGCCGCTCTGCCCGGGCATCGACAGGTCCATCAGCAGCACGTCCACGTCGCCGCGGCGCACCAGCTCCAGCGCCTCGGCGCCGTTGGCGGCCTCGCCGGTGACACGCAGGTCGACCTGCTCGGACAGGAACTGGCGCAGCCCGGTGCGCACGATGGCGTGGTCGTCGACGATGCCTACGCGGATGATCAACGGCTTCTCCTCGGTCGCCGCCGCCAAGGCGGCCCCGCGGCAGTGTAGCCAGCCCAATCCCCGCCTGCAGACGGGGTCGGGCACGGCCTAACCGCGGAACTGGAAGTACCAGCGCACCGAGTGGAAGAACACCGGCGCGGCGAAGCACAGCGGCGCGACACGGTCGAGCAGGCCGACGGCGCCGGTGATCGCGCTGCGGTTGCCCCAGGACGGCACGCCGGCGTCCTTCTTCAGCGCCTTCATGACGAAGTCGCCGAAGCTGCCGGCGCCAGCGGCGATGAAGGCCATCGCCAGCGCCTGGCCGGCCTTGAACGGCGTCGTCCAGTACAGCGCCGCGCCGACGATGGCGGCGGTGGTCGCGCCGATGGCCCAGGCGCGGTACGAGAACGACCGGTCGATGTGGCGCGCCACCGGCCGGCGGCGCAGCCAGCGCGCCGCGCCTTCCTGCGTGCGCTGCGCGGTGGCGACGACGACGACCAGGAAGAACACGAGGAAGGCGCCGCGCCCCTCGTAGTTCTTGAACTCCAGCAGCAGCAGCGCCGGGGCGTGGCTGAGGCCGTAGATGCAGACCATCACGCCCCACTGGATCTTGGCGTTGCGTTCGAGGAAACGCTCCGGGTCGCCGGCCAGCGCGCTGATCACCGGGATCGCGATGAACACGTAGACCGGGATGAAGACCGTGAACAGGTCGAAGGTCCGGAAGCCGACCAGCAGGTACTGCGCCGGCAGCACCACGAAGAAGGCGAGGATCAGGCTGCGGTGGTCGCTGCGCCGGGTGTGCGCCAGCGTGATGAACTCGCGCAGCGCGAAGAACGAGAAGACGGCGAACAGCAGCGTCGCGCCGACCGCGCCGGAGACCCAGGCCAGCCAGAAGACGATCGCGCCGGCCCAGATCGCGCGCAGCTCGGCCTTGACACGCTGGTGCCAGTGGCTGCCCTCCTGGTCGGAGCGGCGCAGCATGACCAGCCCCGAGACCGCGCTGACGACGACCAGCGCGCCGAACAGGATGACGAACAGCAGGCCGACCTGCTGATCCACGGTGAGCGCTCGAAGATGTCCCATGTCAGCTGGCGTGCGGGCGCAGCGCGACGACGGCCTCGCGGGCGCGGTCGAGGAAGGCGCGCTTGTCCTCGCCCGGCTCGAGCTGGATCGGCGCGCCGAAGGTCACGGTGCACAGGATCGGCACCGGCACCACTTCGCCCTTGGGCATCACGCGCTGCACGTTGTCGATCCAGGCGGGGATCAGCTGCACGTTCGGGAACTGTTCGGCAAGGTGGTAGAGCCCGGTCTTGAACGGCTGCGGCAGCCCCTTGTTGCTGCGTGTGCCCTCCGGGAAGATGACCAGCGAGTCGCCGTGGTCCAGCGCCGCGACCAGCGGCTCCAGCGGGTCCTGGTCCTCGCTGCGCTGGCGGCTGACGTAGACGGCGTGGAACACCTCGCGCGTCAGCCAGGCCTTGAACTTCGACGAGGTCCAGTAGTCGCGTGCGGCGATCGGGCGCGTCGTGGCGCGCAGGTCGCTGGGCAGCGCCGCCCAGATCAGCATCCAGTCCAGGTGGCTCTGGTGGTTGGCGAAGTAGATGCGCTGCTCCGCCTTCGGCGGGCAGCCTTTCCAGTGCCCCTGGGCGCCGGTGATCAGCCGCACGAGCGCCGTCAGCAGCAAGCCCATCAGGTCGGCTTTCGAGGCCATGGCGGGATGCTAGCGGTGCAGGCCAGGCGCCGCGAACGGGCGCATCACGGCATCGCGTGTACAGGTCATGATGGTCAGGCGATAAGCTGCCCGCACGGTCCCCCCGGGGACAGACCGCCGCAGGCGGTCAGGGGGAGCGGCGCCTCCGGAGCGGGCCGAACCCGATCCGGGTCTCCCGGTCGGGTTCGGAGCTTTGCAAGCCGCGCCGGGCCAGTGGCCCGGCTCCTCGCGTGGCGCTGTCCGTCCACTGGACGGGCAGCGTCCCCGCTCGGCCCCCTCGGGGGGGCGGCCGCCAGGCGGCCGGGGGCTCCACTCAATGCCGGAAGTGGCGCGTGCCGGTCAGGACCATCGCGATGCCGCGTTCGTTCGCGGCGGCTATGACCTCCTGGTCGCGCATCGAGCCGCCCGGCTGGATGACGCAGGTCGCGCCGGCGTCGACGACGACGTCCAGGCCGTCGCGGAACGGGAAGAAGGCATCGCTGGCGACCGCCGAGCCGTGCAGCGTCAGGCCGGCGTTGCCGGCCTTGATGCCGGCGATGCGCGCGCTGTCGATGCGGCTCATCTGGCCGGCGCCGACACCTAGCGTCATGCCGCCGCCGCAGAAGACGATGGCGTTGCTCTTGACGAACTTGGCGACCTTCCAGGCGAACAGCAGGTCTTCCATCTGCGCCGGCGTCGGCGCCAGCGTCGTGACGACCCGCAGCTCGCCCGGCTCGACGTTCTTCGCGTCCTGGCTCTGCAGCAGCACGCCGCCGCCGACACGCTTGAAGTCCAGCGTGTTCATCGCGCGTGCCAGCGGCACCTCGAGCAGGCGCACGTTCTGCTTGCCGGCGAAGACCGCACGCGCTTCCGGCGTGATCTTCGGCGCGATCAGCACCTCGACGAACTGCTTGACGACCAGCTGCGCGGCGGCCTCGTCGAGTTCGCGGTTGAAGGCGATGATGCCGCCGAAGGCCGAGGTCGGGTCGGTCTTGAAGGCCTTGGCATAGGCCTCGGCGCAGTCGGCGCCGACGGCCACGCCGCAGGGGTTGGCGTGCTTGACGATGACGCAGGCCGGCACGTCGAAGGTCTTCACGCACTCCCAGGCGGCGTCGGAGTCGGCGATGTTGTTGTAGCTGAGCTCCTTGCCCTGCAGCTGCGTCCAGCCCGACAGCGTGCCTTCGGCCGGCCGGGCGTCGCGGTAGAAGGCGGCGCTCTGGTGCGGGTTCTCGCCGTAGCGCAGGTCCTGGGTCTTGGCCAGCTGCAGGTTGAAGACCGCCGGGTACTCGGTCTTCGCCGGCACGGCCTCCAGCGCCTCCTCGACGCCGGGTTCCAGTGCCGTCAGGTAGTTGGTGATCATGCCGTCGTAGGCCGCGGTGTGCGCGTAGACCTTCTTGGCGAGCATGAAGCGCGTGGCGCGCGTCGTCGCGCCGGTGGCCAGCTCGGCCAGCACACGCTCGTAGTCGGCCGGGTCGATGACGACGGCGACGTCGGTCCAGTTCTTGGCCGCGGCGCGCAGCATCGCCGGGCCGCCGATGTCGATGTTCTCGATCGCGTCGGCCAGCGTGCAGTCGGCCTTGGCGGTCGCCTGCGCGAACGGGTAGAGGTTGACGACCAGCAGGTCGATCGTGGCTATGCCGTGTTCGGCCAGCGCCGCCATGTGCGCCGGCACGTCGCGGCGCGCCAGCAGGCCGCCGTGGATGCGCGGGTGCAGCGTCTTCACGCGACCGTCGAGCATCTCGGGGAAGCCGGTGACCTCGGCCACCTCGGTGACCGGCAGGCCGGCTTCGGCCAGCAGCTTGGCGGTGCCGCCGGTGGACAGCAGCTTGACGCCCAGGCCGTGCAGCGCACGCGCGAAGTCGACGATGCCGGTCTTGTCGGATACGGAGAGGAGGGCGGTGGTCATCGGTGGTCTCAGATCAGCTTGTGTTCGAGGAGTTTGCGGCGCAGCGTGTTGCGGTTGATGCCCAGCCACTCGGCAGCCTTGCTCTGGTTGCCGTCGGCGTGCTGCATCACGACGTCGAGCATCGGCTTCTCGACGGCGGCCAGCACCATCGCGTGGATGTCGTGCGGTTCGGTCCCCTTGAGGTCCTTGAAGTACTGCTCGAGCGTCGTGCGGACGCACTCGTCGATGTGTTTCTTGCTCATGCGCTTCTGACGGCGAGGTCGTCGTTGGCGGCTGTCGCGCAGGGCAGCTGCGGGTGGTGTTCGGCCAGTTCGGAGAAGAAGCCGTCGACGGCGCGCCACTGCGCGCCGGCTTCGGCGATGGTGTTCATCGCGGCGCGGAAGTCCTCGCCGCCGGGCAGGCCGCGCACGGCCCAGCCGATGTGCTTGCGCGCGCTGCGCACGCCGGCGTGCTCGCCGTACAGCGCGTAGTGCTCCTCGAGGTGCTCGAGCAGCCAGCCGCGCACCTCGTGCGTGGCCGGCGGCGCCAGCAGCGTGCCGGTGGCCAGGTAGTGCGCGATCTCGCGGAAGATCCACGGCCGGCCCTGCGCGGCGCGGCCGATCATCAAGGCGTCGGCGCCGGTGCGTGCGAGCACCGCGGCGGCCTTGGCCGGCGAGTCGATGTCGCCGTTGGCGACGACGGGAATGGCGAGCGCGGCCTTCACCGCGGCGATCGTGTCGTACTCGGCCTCGCCCTGATAGCCCTGTTCACGGGTGCGCCCGTGCACGGTGACCATCGCGACGCCGGCGGCCTCGGCGGCCCGCGCCAGGCGCAGCGCGTTGCGCTCCGCCGCGCACCAGCCGGTGCGCATCTTCAGCGTCACCGGCACGCCGCGCGGCGCGCAGGCGCCGACGACGGCCTCGACGATCGACAGCGCCAGCGCCTCGTCCTGCATCAGCGCCGAGCCCGCCCACTTGTTGCAGACCTTCTTGGCCGGGCAGCCCATGTTGATGTCGACGATCTGCGCGCCGCGGTCGATCTCGTGGCGCGCGGCGTCGGCCATCATCGCCGGCTCGGTGCCGGCGATCTGCACCGCGATCGGCGCCCCCTCGCCGGTGTGGTCGGCGCGGCGCGAGGTCTTGCGCGAGTCGCGCAGGTCCGGCCGCGACGTGATCATCTCGCTCACGGCGTAGCCAGCGCCCAGGCGCTTGCACAGCTTGCGGAACGCCCGGTCGGTCACCCCGGCCATCGGGGCGACGAACAGGCGATTCGGCAGCTCGAAAGCGCCGAGTCTCATCATCGGGGGGTGCTGAAAAAGGAGGCAGGAGTATACCGGTCGGCATCGGGGGCACCGGGCCGGCGCCGAGGGCGGCGGATAATCCGCACCGAGATGGAAGCATGGTTCTCCGCGCTGCTGGCGGCGCTGGCGCTGCCGCAGTACGGCCTGTCGACGGTCTTCGTCGTCGCCCTGGTGTCGGCCACGCTGCTGCCGATGGGCAGCGAGCCCGCGGTCTTCGGCCTCGTCAAGCTCGACCCCTCGCTGTTCTGGCCCGCGATCCTCGTGGCCACCGCCGGCAACACCGTCGGCGGCGCGATCACCTGGTGGATGGGCTACGGCGGCGAGATCGCCTACGAACACGCGACGCACCGCCGCCCGCGCGAGGCGCGGCCGCTGCAATGGCTGCGCCGCTTCGGCGCCAAGGCCTGCCTGCTGTCGTGGCTGCCGGTCGTCGGCGATCCGCTGTGCGCGGTGGCCGGCTGGCTGAAGCTGCCGTTCTGGCCCTGCGTGGCCTACATGGCGATCGGCAAGTTCCTGCGCTACCTCGTGATGACCGCCGGGCTGGTCTGGGCCTTCCCGGGCCAGCTCTCGTACTGACCGCGGGCGGCGAAAATCGCGCCCCGCCCCGTTTCCCGAACCTCCGCATGACCGCCACGCCCGCCTACGACGCGCTCGCCGCCACCTGGACCCGTTTGCACCGCCTGGGTCACCTGCAGTCCATCGCCAGCTGGGACCAGTCGGCCAACATGCCGCCCAAGGGCAACGAGGCGCGTGCCCAGGCGATGGCCGAGATGGCGGCGCTGCTGCACGGCCTGGTCACCGACCCGGCGCTGGCCGCGCGCCTGCAAGCCGCCGAGACCGAGCCGCTGGACGAGGCGCGCCGCGCCAACCTTGGCGAGATGCGCCGCCAGTGGCGCGCCGCCAACGTGCTGCCGACCGAGCTCGTCGAACGTCAGCAGATGGCCACCGCACGCTGCGAACACGCCTGGCGCACGCAGCGTCCGGCCAACGACTGGGCCGGCCTGGTGCCCAACCTGAAGGAGGTCGTCGCGCTGGCGCGCGAGGAGGCCTCGCGCCTGGCCGACGATCTCGGCGTGTCGCGCTACGAGGCGCTGATGGACCGCTACGAGCCCGGGCTGACGACGGCCCAGGTCGACCGTGTCTTCGGCGAGCTGCGCCAGTGGCTGCCGGGGCTGATCCGCCAGGTCGTCGAGCGCCAGTCGCGCGAGACCGTGCTGGTGCCCGAAGGCCCGTTCGCGCGCGACGCGCAGCGCCGGCTGTGCGAGGAGACGATGCGCCTGCTGGGCTTCGACTTCGACGCCGGCCGGCTGGACGTCAGCACGCACCCGTTCTGCGGCGGCGTGCCCGAGGACGTGCGCCTGACGACGCGTTTCCGCGACGACGAGTTCCTCGGCAGCCTGATGGGCACGATCCACGAGACCGGCCACGCGCGCTACGAGCAGAACCTGCCGCGCGAGTGGCTGGGCCAGCCGCTGGCGCAGGCGCGTTCGATGGCCATCCACGAGAGCCAGTCGCTGTCCTTCGAGATGCAGCTCGGCTGCCACCCCGGGTTCGTCGCCGGCCTGGCGCCGCGCATCGCCGCGGCCTTCGGCGAGCAGCCGGCCTTCGCGCCGGCCAACCTGCAGAAGCTGCTGACCCGCGTGAAGCCGGGTTTCATCCGCGTCGACGCCGACGAGGTCACCTACCCGGCGCACGTGATCCTGCGCTACGAGATCGAGCGCCCGCTGGTCGAAGGCGAGATCGAGGTCGAGGACATCCCGGCGCTGTGGGACGCCAAGATGGCCGAGCTGCTGGGCGTGGACACACGCGGCAACTTCAAGGACGGCCCGATGCAGGACGTGCACTGGCCGCTGGGGCTGATCGGCTACTTCCCGTGCTACTCGCTGGGCGCGATGTACGCCGCGCAGTGGTTCGCGGCGATGCGCCGCGCGATGCCGCACCTGGACGAGCGCATCGCCGCCGGCGAGCTGGCGCCGGTCTTCGGCTGGCTGCGCGAGAACATCTGGCTGCCGGCCAGCCGCTGGAGCACCGACGAGCTGACGCGCCGCGCCAGCGGCGAGACGCTGAACCCGGCGCACTTCCGCGCCCACCTCGAGGCGCGTTACCTGGGCTGAGTCAGCGCGCGGCGGCCAGCCGGCGCTCGAGATCGTCGAGCACCTCGTCGAGCCGCCGCATCGCCTTCGCGGTGGCGCCGCGCGCCGGGCGTGCGCGGCGTTGCAACGGGATCAGCCGGCGCGTCTCGTCGTCGAGCGCGGCGTCGTCGAGCCGGATGCCGTGCGCCGCCAGCCGCGGCGCCAGTTCGGCGCGGCGCGCGCGCAGGTCGGCCCGCGTCTGCTGGTAGGCGTGTTCGGCCATCGCCCGGCGCTGCGAGTAGCCGAAGGTGTTGGCCAGGAACATCTCCGGGTCGCGCTGGTCGGGCTCGAAGAGCACGATCTCGGTGCCCGGATGCGTCTGCTCGTAGCCGCGCATGCCGAGCTCCAGCCGCGAGTGGATCAGCGTGCGGAAGGTCTGGCTCAGCACCACCGGCAGGCCGCCGTCGGCCAGGCGCGGGATGCGCTGGCCGGCGCGGGCCGTCGGCGTCGCGTGGCGCCCGACATGGCCCGACTCGAAAGGCACCAGCGGGTTCAGGCACAGCACCAGGTCCATGTCCATGTCGAGCAGCACACGCGCGTGCAGCGTCTTCTTCAGCGCACCGTCGACGTAGCAGCGGCCGTCGATCGGCACCGGCGGGAACAGTCCCGGCAGCGCCGCGCTGGCGGCCACCGCGCGCGAGATCGGCACGTGCTCCCAGCCCGGCCGGCCGAAAGGCGCCGACTGGCCGCTGTCGAGGTCGGTGGCGACGATGACCAGCGGCCGCGCGACCTGGCGGAAGTCGTTGCTGCGCCCCGGCGCCGACAGCATGCGCGCGACCTGGCGCTCCAGCGCCTCGTGGCCGAAGAGGCCGGCCGGCAGGGCGCGGCCCAGGCGTTCGAGCGCGGTCAGCAGCGAGCGCCGCTCGAAGGCGTAGTCCCAGGCGGCGTGCGCCACCAGCGCCGGCAGCATCGCCAGCCGGCGGCCGTACTCGCGCCAGGCCGGCTGCACGAACAGCCCCGGGCGGATGACGTCGTCGTCGGGACCCTGGTTGAGGATGAACGAGGTGCAGAGCTGGCGCGGCGTGATGCCGTTGGCCAGCCCGGCGGCGATGAAGCCGCCGGCCGAGACACCGACGTAGCCGTCCAGCCGCGTGAAGTCGACGCCGACGAAGGACTCGTCGAGCGCGCACAGCGCGCCGATCTCGTAGATCGCGCCCAGCGGGCCGCCACCGGCCAGGGCCAGGCCGATGCGCTTGGAGTCGGGTGTCGTCATCGCTTGCCGGGGCGATGCGGCCCGTGGCGGGCCTGCGCCCCGCTCCGTTCAGAGGTGGTGATCAGGCGGTCTTGGTGCGGCGCACGCGCTTCTTCGCCGGGGCCGGCGCCTCGGTAGGCGCTTCGGGGGCGGCTGCGGCCGGGGCTTCGGCCACCGGCGCGGGCTTGGCGGCGGCCTTGCGCGCCGTCTTGCGCGGCGCGGCGGGCCTGGCCGGGGCTGCGGCGGCGTTCAGGCGCTCGACCGCTGCGGCCAGCGCGTCGACCCGGTCGACCAGCGCCTGCACGTCCTTGGCCGTCGGCACGCCCAGGCGCGACAAGGCCTTGGCGGTGCGCTGCTCGAAGATCGCCTCGAGCTTGTCCCAGTTCTGCCCGGCGCGCGCGGTGACGCTGCCGGCCATCGCCGTCATGCGGTCGGTGACCTCGCCGAGCTTCTCCTCGGCGACGGCCTGCGTCTTGCGCTGCAGGTGCACGCCTTCCTTGACCAGGGCCTCGAAGACGCGGCCGCCTTCTTCCTGCGCCTTGGCGAACGCGCCCATGCCGGCCAGCCAGATCTGCTGCGCCGAGTCGCGCACCGCGCCGGCCATCGCCTTGTCGCTGCGCTGGGCGGCTGCGGTCTTGCGGGCGGGCTTCGCCGTCTTGGCCGCGGCCTTCTTCGCTGCCGTGGGGGCCTTCCTGGTTGCCATCGTCGCTCCTCGTCGTCGTTCGTGGGTGCCCTCGTCAATCTTGGACGCAGGGCGGGCGGCCTGCATCCGATTACTCTAGTGAGACGGCTCTATCCACGCGGGCAGCCGTCGCCGCAGCCTTCGCAGCGGTGCACCTCGACCGTCACGTGGCGCAGCGGCGCGATCTCGGCCAGCCGCGCGCGGTAGACGGCCGCCGGCAGCGGCCGGTCGGCGACGATCGCGATCGCGGCCGACCAGGCCTGGGCGCCGACCTGCCAGACGTGCAGGTCCGACAGCCGGGCGTCGCCGTCGGCCTCGATCAGCGTGCGGATGCGACGGCTGATCTCGGGGTCGGCGGTGGCGTCGACCAGCGCGCGCGAACTCTGGCGCATGACGCCCAGCGCCCACTGTCCGATGACCAGCGCGCCCAGCAGCGCCACCGCCGGGTCCAGCCAGCGCCAGTCAAACCACAGCCCGCCGGCCAGCGCGGCGATCGCCAGCACCGAGGTCATCAGGTCGGCCAGCACGTGCAGGTAGGCGGCGCCGAAGTTGGCGTCGTGGTGGTGGTGGTGGTGGTGGCCGTGCGGATGGCCGTGGGGATGCTCGTCGTGATCGTGGTCGTCGTCGTGATCGTCGTGGCGGTGGTGATGCCCGTGGTGGTCGTGCCCGTGGTGGTCGTGCCCGCCGCGCGCCAGCAGCCAGGCGCTGACGAGGTTGACGGCCAGCCCCAGCACCGCCACGCCCATCGCCTCGCCGAAGGCGATCGGGCGCGGCTCGCGCAGCGTGCCGATCGCGTCCCAGGCGATGCCGGCGGCGGCGGCCAGCAGCAGCAGGCCGCTGGTGTAGGCCGCCAGCACCTCGATCTTCCAGCCGCCAAAGGCGTAGCTGCCGTGCGCCGCGGCGCGCCGGGCCAGCCGGTAGGCGAGCACCGCGCCGCCCAGCGCCAGCGCGTGCGTGCCCATGTGCCAGCCGTCGGCCAGCAGCGCCAGCGAGCCGGTCCACCAGCCGGCGCCGACCTCGACGGCCATCGTCACCAGCGTCAGCGCGGTGACCTGCAGCAGCGCCTTCTCGCGCCGGGCGACACCTTCGTCGGCGAAGGCATGCGGGTGCAGGAACGGCGAGAGATCCTTGTGGTGCGAACTCATGGCGCCCGACTGTACGACGCGCCCGGGTGGGGCGCCCTCCGGGGCAACCGGCAGGGCGCGGACCGCGTCCCTACAATGCCCGCCACTCCTGTTTCTGCCGACGGAAAGCCGCCGATGTCCACCGCCGAGACCCCCACCGCCCACATCACCCCGCGCGAGAAGGCCGAGATCCTGGCGCAGGCGCTGCCCTACATCCGCAAGTACCACGGCAAGACGCTGGTCATCAAGTACGGCGGCAACGCGATGACCGACCCGGCGCTGCAGCAGGACTTCGCCGAGGACATCGTGCTGCTGAAGCTCGTCGGCATGAACCCGATCGTCGTGCACGGCGGCGGCCCGCAGATCGACGAGGCGCTGTCGCGCCTGGGCAAGAAGGGCACCTTCATCCAGGGCATGCGCGTCACCGACGAGGAGACGATGGAAGTCGTCGAATGGGTGCTCGGCGGCGAGGTGCAGCAGGACATCGTCGGCCTGATCAACGCCGCCGGCGGCAAGGCCGTGGGCCTGACCGGCCGCGACGGCGGCATGATCCGCGCACGCAAGCTGAAGATGCTCGACAAGAACGACCCGTCGATCGAACACGACGTCGGCCAGGTCGGCGAGATCACCGCCATCGACCCCTCGGTGGTGCAGGCGCTGCAGGACGACCAGTTCATCCCCGTCATCAGCCCGATCGGCTTCGGCGAGAAGAACGAGAGCTACAACATCAACGCCGACCTCGTCGCCAGCAAGCTGGCCACGGTGCTGAAGGCCGAGAAGCTGATGCTGCTGACGAACACGCCGGGCGTGCTGGACAAGAACGGCACGCTGCTCACCGACCTGACGGCGCGCGAGATCGACGGCCTGTTCGCCGACGGCACGATCAGCGGCGGCATGCTGCCGAAGATCGCCGGCGCGCTGGACGCCGCCAAGAGCGGCGTCAACGCGGTGCACATCATCGACGGCCGCGTGCCGCACGCGACGCTGCTGGAGATCCTGACCGACCAGGCCTTCGGCACGATGATCCGCAGTCATTGAGCGGCGCCACGCACGACCGGGTCTGGCTGTTCGACCTGGACAACACGCTGCACGACGCGTCGCACGCGGCGTTCGGCCAGCTCAACGTCGGCATGACCGACTACATCGAGCGTGAGCTGGGCCTGAGCCGCGCCGAGGCCGACGCGCTGCGCCGGCGCTACTGGCTGCGCTACGGCGCGACGCTGCTCGGGCTGATGCGCCACCACGGCGTCGACGCCGCCCACTTCCTCGAGCAGACCCACCGGCTGCCCGGGCTGGAGGAGCGGGTGCGCGGCCAGGCTCACGACTTCGCCGCGCTGGCCCGGTTGCCCGGGCGCAAGGTGCTGCTGACCAATGCGCCGGCGCTGTACACGCAGCGTGTGCTCGGCGTGCTGGGCATCGCGCACCTGTTCGAGCGGGTGATCCCGATCGAGGACATGCGTGTCTTCGGCCAGCTGCGGCCCAAGCCCGATACGCGCATGCTGCGCCGCGTCGCCGCGCGGCTGAAGGTGCCGCCCGGGCGCTGCATCCTCGTCGAGGACACGCTGGGCCACCTGAAGGCGGCGCGCTCGATCGGCATGGGCACGGTCTGGATGCAGCGTTTCGCGCGCCGCACGCGCGTGGCGATGCCGGTCGCCTCGCGGCTGACGCTGGTGCCGCCGTACGTCGACCGGCGCATCGTGCGCCTGTCCACGCTGCTGCGCGGCTAGCGCGGCGCGGCCGTATGCCAGAATCCCAAAGTCCCCTCCCGCCCCCACGACATCCTCTTCTCGCCGCCCGAATGGAAGACCAGAGCGCCCACGCCGACCCGCTGGCCCCGGCGACGGTCTCCGAGCCGGTGACGCCGGCGGTCGCCACCGCCGCGCCGGCGCGCAAGCGCCCGCGCCCCGGCGAGCGCCGCGTGCAGATCCTGCAGACGCTGGCGCAGATGCTCGAGCAGCCGGGCGCCGAACGCATCACGACGGCCGCGCTGGCGGCGCGCCTGGACGTCAGCGAAGCGGCGCTGTACCGCCACTTCGCCAGCAAGGCGCAGATGTTCGAGGGGCTGATCGAGTTCATCGAGTCCAGCGTCTTCACGCTGGTCAACCAGATCGCCGAGCGCGAGCCTTCGGGCGCGGCGCAGGCGCGGCGCATCGTCGCGGTGCTGCTGCAGTTCGGCGAGAAGAACCCGGGCATGACGCGGGTGATGGTCGGCGACGCGCTGGTCTTCGAGCACGAGCGCCTGGCCGCGCGCATGAACCAGTTCTTCGACCGCCTGGAGTCGCAGCTGCGCCAGAGCCTGCGCGCCGCGGCCGACGAAAGCGGCTCGGCGACCCCCACGGTGGACGCCAACGCGATCGCCTCGGCGCTGGTCGCGTTCGCGGTCGGCCGCCTGCACCGCTACGCACGTTCGGGCTTCCGCCGCTCGCCGACCGAGCTGCTCGAGCCGGCGCTGCAACGCCTCGCCGCCTGAGCGCGCGGTGGTCCACGTCGAGCTTGCCGGGCAGGCGCTCGTCCTGCTGCCCGAACGCTGTGCCTTCCTGCCAGCCGAGCGCATGCTGCTTGTCGCCGACGCCCACCTGGGCAAGGCCCAGAGTTTCCGCAGCCTGGGCGTGCCGGTGCCGGCGGGCACCACGAGCCGGACGCTGGAGATGCTGGACGCCGCCATCGCCGCCACCGGCGCCGAACGCATCGTCTTCCTCGGCGACCTGATCCACTCGTCGCGCTCGCGCACGCCGGGCACGGCGCAGGCCGTGGCACGCTGGCGCGCGCGCCATCCGGGCCTGGCGCTGACGCTGGTGCGCGGCAACCACGACCGCCACGCCGGCGACCCGCCGCCGGACTGGGGCATCGACTGCGTCGACGGCCCGCTGCGTGTCGGCGCGCTGGCGCTGGCCCACGAACCCGAGCCGATCGCCGGCGCCTACGTCATCGGCGGCCATCTGCACCCGGCGGTGGCGCTCGGCGGCCCGGCGCACGACCGCCTGCGGCTGCCGTGTTTCCACTTCGGGCCCGAGGTCGGCGTGCTGCCGGCCTTCGGCGCCTTCACCGGCTGCGCCACCGTCGAGCACCGCCCGGGCGACCGGACCTGGGTCGTCGTCGACGACACGCTGCGCCCCCTACACTCGGTTCCATGATCCCGACGTCTTCCGTGGAGGCGCTGCTCGCCCGCGCCGAATCGCTGCTCGCGCGGCTGGAGTCGGTGCTGCCGCACCCGCCGGCCGCGCCCGACTGGGCCGCGTCGCCCGCCTTTCGCTACCGCCGCCGCGGCAACGCCGGCGTGCTCGAACCCGTGCGCCACGTCGCGACGATCCGCCTCGCCGACCTGAAGGAGATCGACGGCCAGAAGGAACGCCTGGTGCGCAACACCGAGCAGTTCGTCGCCGGCCGCGGCGCCAACAACGTGCTGCTGACCGGCGCGCGCGGCACGGGGAAAAGTTCGCTGATCAAGGCCTGCCTCAACGAGTACGCGCCGCGTGGCCTGCGCCTGATCGAGGTCGACAAGGCCGACCTCGTCGACCTGCCCGACATCGTCGACCTGGTTGCCGACCGCCCCGAACGTTTCGTCGTCTTCTGCGACGACCTCAGCTTCGACGAAGGCGAGCCCGGCTACAAGGCGCTGAAGAGCATGCTCGACGGCTCGGTGGCGCAGACCGCCGACAACGTGCTGATCTACGCCACCAGCAACCGGCGCCACCTGCTGCCCGAGTACATGCGCGAGAACCTCAGCTACACGCACACCGACGACGGCGAGGTGCATCCGGGCGAGGTCGTCGAGGAGAAGATCTCGCTGTCCGAGCGTTTCGGGCTGTGGATCAGCTTCTACCCGTTCTCGCAGAACGAGTATCTGGCGATCGTCGCGCAGTGGCTGCGGGCCTTCGGCGTCGGCGAGCAGGCCATCGCCGCGGCGCGCCAGGAGTCGCTGGTCTGGGCGCTGGAGCGCGGTTCGCGCTCGGGCCGTGTCGCGCAGCAGTTCGCACGCGACTACGCCGGGAGGCTGGGCGATGGCTGAGGCGAGCGAGCGCACGCCGGTCGACGTCGGGTCATCTGAACCGCGCCGTCCGGTGGACGTCGCGGTCGGGGTTCTCGTGGCCCCCGACGGCCGCTTCCTGCTGACCAGCCGCCCCGAGGGCAAGGTCTACGCCGGCCACTGGGAGTTCCCGGGCGGCAAGCTGGAGGCCGGCGAGACCGTCGAAGAGGCGCTGCGGCGCGAGCTGCACGAGGAACTCGGCATCACGATCGGCCCGGCCGAGCCCTGGAAGATCGAGCTGATGGACTACCCGCACGCTCGCGTGCGGCTGCACTTCTGCAAGGTCTACCGCTGGGAAGGCGAGTTCGAGATGCGCGAGCGCCAGCAGATGGCCTGGCAGACGCTGCCGGTCGAGGTGAGGCCGGTGCTGCCGGGCACGGTGCCGGTGCTGGCCTGGTTCGCCGAGGAACGGGGATTCACCGGCCCGACGCACACGGCTGCGTAAACTGCCCCCATGGACTGGCTCGACAGCGTGAAGTGGGGCGACGACGGCCTGGTGCCGGCGATCGCCCAGGAAGCGACCACCGGCGACGTGCTGATGGTCGCGTGGATGAACCGCGAGGCCCTGGCCGAGACCGCGCGCCGGGGCGAGGCGGTCTACTGGAGCCGCTCGCGAAAGCGCCTGTGGCACAAGGGCGAGGAATCGGGCCACGTGCAGACCGTGCACGAGCTGCGCCTGGACTGCGATGCCGACGTGATCCTGATGAAAGTCACGCAAACCGGGCACGAACCGGGCATCGCCTGCCACACCGGTCGGCACAGCTGCTTCTTCCGGCGTTACGAGAACGGGGCCTGGCAGACGGTGGAGCCGGTGCTGAAGGACCCCGAGAGCATCTACAAATGAACGAACCCGTTTCCGCGTCGCCGGCTGCCGGCGACGACACGCTGGCGCGGCTGGCCGACGTCATCGACTCGCGCCACGGCGGCGACCCCGACAAGAGCTACGTCGCGCGCCTGTTCCACAAGGGCACCGACGCGATCCTGAAGAAGGTCGGCGAGGAGGCCACCGAGGTCGTCATGGCGGCCAAGGACGGCGTGCCCGAGCGCCTGGTCGGCGAGGTGGCCGACCTGTGGTTCCACAGCCTGGTCGCGCTGTCGCACTTCGGGCTGCGGCCCGAGCAGGTGCTGGCGGAACTGCGGCGCCGCGAAGGACTCTCCGGACTGGAGGAGTTCGCGCTGCGCAAGGTGCGCCAGCGCGAGAGTTCCGAAGGAGGATGACGATGACGAACGATGTCGTGGCCGCCGCCGAGCGCGAGGCCTCGCTGAAGACGCTGGGGCACGTGAGCTACCTGCTGCACGCGATCGTCGCGGTCAGCGCGGTCGTGCCCGGCATCCAGGCGAGCATCGTGCTGCTGCTGATCGCCTTCGTCATCGACCTCGTCAAGCGCGGCGACGCGCTGGGCTCCTGGCAGGAGTCGCACTTCCGCTGGCGCATCCGCAGCGTGATCTTCGCCGGGCTGGCCTACCTGCTGACGATCCCGCTGTGGCTGCTGTTCGTCTTTCCGGGCTGGATCGCCTGGATGCTGATCTCGATCTGGTTCCTCTACCGCATCGTCCGCGGCTGGAGCGCCCTCAATTCCAACCAGGCCCTCCCGGCATGAAGCACGACCCGAACTGCATCTTCTGCAAGATCGCCGCCGGCCAGATCCCGGCGAAGAAGGTTTACGAGGACGACGAACTGCTCGTCTTCCACGACATCAACCCCTGGGCGCCGGTGCACGTGCTGGTGATTCCCAAGGAACACGTCGCGACGCTGGCCGACACCGGCCCCGAGCACGAGGCGCTGCTCGGCCGCATGCTGGCGCTGGCGCCGAAGCTGATGCGTGAGCTGGGCGTCACCAACGGCTTCCGGGTCGTCGTCAACAACGGGCCCGACGGCGGGCAGGAGGTCTACCACCTGCACATGCACGTGATGGGCGGCCCGCGGCCCTGGGCCAAGGGCTGACATCACCGGCCCCGGGGTGCCGGGCGCTCTCGCCATAGAATTTGCGGTTCCTCCAAAGGAGTTAAGACATGGGTTCCTTCAGCATCTGGCACTGGCTCATCGTGCTGCTGGTCGTGGTGTTGATCTTCGGCACGAAGAAGCTGAAGAACATCGGCGCCGACCTCGGCGGCGCCGTCAAGGGCTTCAAGGACGGCGTCAAGGGCGCCAACGAAGCCGAAGACACGCCGCCGGCGCCGCCGCAGCAGGTGACCACGGCCCAGCGCAACGACGCCAACACCGTCGACGTCGACGCCAAGACCAAGCACTGATCCCGTGCTCGACTTCGGTTTCGACAAGATCGCGCTGATCGGCGCGGTCGCGCTGATCGTCATCGGGCCCGAAAAGCTGCCCAAGGTGGCGCGCACGCTCGGACACCTGTTCGGCAAGGCGCAGCGCTACGTCGCCGACGTCAAGGCCGAGGTCAACCGCTCGATCGAGCTCGACGAGCTGCGCAAGATGAAAGACCAGTTCCAGGACGCCGCGCGCGACGTCAGCCAGACGGTGCAGCGCGAGGTGCAGGCCGCCGGCAGCGCCGTCGAGTCCGAGTGGCGCGAGGCCGCCGACGCCTGGTCCGGCGGCTCGCCGGCCACGGCGACCGAGGCGCTGTCCACCCCGGTGCCCGAGTACCGGCCGCCGAAGAAGAACTGGCGCCTGAAGCGCGGTGCCACGCCTCTCTGGTACAAGCAGCGCCACGGCGTGCGCACCCGCGCGCAGTCCGGCGCGGCGCGTGTCGCGCGCTTCCGTCCGCCCGGTCTCGGGCCGCGTCGATGAGCGCGCCGGACCCCAAGGACGACGAACTCGCCGGCACCGAAGCCCCGTTCGTCTCCCACCTGATCGAACTGCGCGACCGGCTGATCCGGGCGCTGATCGCGATCGGCATCGCCTTCGCCGTGCTCGCCCTGTGGCCCGGGCCCTCGGCGCTGTACGACCTGCTGGCCGCGCCGCTGGTCGCGCACCTGCCCAAGGGCGCGACGCTGATCGCCACCAACGTCATCTCGCCGATCCTGGTGCCGCTGAAGATCACGCTGATGGCGGCGCTGATGCTGGCGCTGCCGATCGTGCTCTACCAGGTCTGGGCCTTCGTGGCGCCAGGGCTGTATTCGCACGAGAAGAAGCTGGTGCTGCCGCTGGTGATCAGCAGCACCATCCTGTTCATCGTCGGCGTGGCCTTCTGCTACTTCATCGTCATCCCGGGGATGTCGAAGTTCATCCAGGCCTTCGCGCCGAGCGCGATCACCGCGGCACCGGACATCGAGGAGTACTTCGGCTTCGTGCTGACGCTGTTCCTGGTCTTCGGCGTCGCCTTCGAGGTGCCGGTGGCGGTGGTCGTGCTGGCGCGCATCGGCATCGTCACGATCGCCCAGCTGCGCAAGGCGCGCGGCTACTTCATCGTCGGCGCGTTCATCGTCGCCGCGGTCGTGACGCCGCCGGACGTGATCTCGCAGCTGGCGCTGGCGATCCCGATGATCCTGCTCTACGAGGCCGGCATCATCGCCGCGCAGCTCTTCATCCGGCACACCAAGGCGCCCGAGGAAGCGGCCGACGGCAGCCAGAAGCCGGGCTGAGCCCGGCCGGGCTTCAGCGCGGCACCCGGCGCATCGCCGCCGGGCGTTCGCCGATCACCAGCCGCACCTCGAGCCCGCGCTCCCCGCGCTGCACCGCGATCAGCGCCTCCGAGCGCGGCCGCAGCGCCGCCACCGCCGACATCAGCTCGGTCGTGTTGCCCACCGCGGTGTCGCCGATGCGGGTGACGACGTCGCCCGGGCGCAGGCCGCCGCGGCTGGCCGGCCCGTCCTGCAGCACGCCGGTGATCAGCACGCCGTTGTTCACCGGCAGGCCCAGGCTCCTGGCGATCTCGGGCGTCAGGTCGCGCGGCTCGACGCCGATCCAGCCGCGCGTGACGCGGCCCTCGCTGACGATGGCCTCCATCACCTGGCGCGCGATGTCCACGGGGATCGCGAAGCCGATGCCCATGCTGCCGCCGCTGCGCGAGAAGATCGCGGTGTTGATGCCGACGAGGTTGCCGGCCGCGTCGACCAGCGCGCCGCCGGAATTGCCGGGGTTGATCGCGGCGTCGGTCTGGATGAAGTTCTCGAAGGTCGACAGGCCGAGCTGGTTGCGCCCCAGCGCGCTGACGATGCCGGCGGTGACGGTCTGGCCGACGTTGAACGGGTTGCCGATGGCCAGCACGACGTCGCCGACCTGCAGCGAGGGCGCGTCGCCGAAGGCGATGATCGGCAGCTTGTCGAGCTCGATCTTCAGCACCGCGAGGTCGGTCTCGGGGTCGGCGCCGATGACACGCGCACGCACCTGGCGGCCGTCGACGAGCTGGACCTCGATCTCGTCGGCGCCTTCGATGACGTGGTTGTTCGTCAGCAGGTAGCCCTCGGGCGAGGCGATGACGCCCGAGCCCAGGCCGGTCTGCGCCTGCGGGCGCGCCGCCTCGTCGCCGAAGAAGAAGCGAAAGCGCGGGTCGTCGGCGTGCGGGCTGCGCCGCGCCATCTTGGTCGCGACGATGCTGACGACGGCCGGCGTGGCGCGCCGCGCCGCGGCGCTGTAGCCGCCGGCGTGCAGCCCGGCGGCGGCCGAGGCCGCGCTCAGCGGCGCCGGGGCCTGCAGGATCGTCGCGCCCGGCAGGACCGGGCCGCCGCGCGGCAGCCAGTCGGGCTTGAGCGTCTCGACGACGAAGAGTCCGCCCAGCGCGACGGTGACCGCCTGCGAGAATACGAGCCAGGTTCTGCGCAACATGGACGAGAAGGAGACGGCGCCGGTGGCCGAGCTGAAAGAGATCGACGCCTTCCTCAAAGGGCTGCTGAAACCCGAGGCGTTCCGGGATTATGGGCCGAACGGCCTGCAGGTCGAGGGCCGTGCCGAGGTGCGGCGCATCGTCTCGGGCGTCACCGCCAGCCGCGAGTTCATCGACGCCGGCATCGCCGCCGGCGCCGACCTGCTGTTCGTGCACCACGGGCTGTTCTGGCGCGGCCAGGACGGGCGGCTGACCGGCTGGCTGGGCGAGCGCGTGCGCCGGCTGATGAAACACGACCTGAGCCTCGTCGCCTACCACCTGCCGCTGGACGCCCACGCCGAGCTCGGCAACAACGCCCAGCTCGGCCTGCGCCTGGGCCTCGCGGCCGACGCCCGTTTCGGCGAGCAGGACATCGGCTTCATCGGCCCGGCCGCCGGCATCGCCGATGCCTCGGCGCTGGCGGCGCGTGTCGAGCAGGCGCTCTCGCGAGAGCCGCTGCTGCTGCCCGGCGACGGCCGGCCGCTGCGGCGCATCGCCTGGTGCAGCGGTGGCGCCCAGGGCCACTTCGAGGCCGCGATCGCCGCCGGCGCCGACGCCTTCCTGACCGGCGAGGTCTCGGAGCAGCAGGCCCACCTGGCGCACGAGACCGGCGTCGCCTTCCTGGCCTGCGGCCACCACGCCACCGAGCGCTACGGCGCGCCGGCCGCCGCCGCCGCGGTGGCGGCGCACTTCGGCCTGGAGCACCGCTTCATCGAGATCGACAACCCGGTATGAACACGCCGCTGTTGATCACGATGGGCGACGCCGCCGGCGTCGGGCCGGAGATCGTTGCCGCGGCCTTCCGCCGGGGCGAGGCCGACGGCTGCGTCGTCGTCGGCGACCCGGCGGTGCTGCGCCGTGCCGGCGCCGGCATGGTCGCGGTGATCGACTCGCCGGCCGATCTCGCGGAGGTGCCGCCGGGATGCCTGCCGGTGCTGGTGCCGCCCGCGCTGCCCGAAGGCCTGGCGGCGCTGCCCTGGGGCCGTGTCGACGCCCGTGCCGGGGCGGCGGCGGCGGCCTGCATCGAGGAGGCGGTGCGCCGGGTGCGTGCCGGCGAGGCTTCGGCCCTGGTCACCGCGCCGATCCACAAGGAGGCGCTGGCGGCCGCCGGCGTGCCGTTTCCGGGCCACACCGAGATGCTGCAGGCCCTGGCCGCCGACGGCGCCGCGCTGCCGCCGGTGCGCATGATGCTGGCCAACGAGGAGCTGCGTGTGGTGCTGGTGACGATCCACGTCGCGCTGCGCCAGGCGATCGAGCTCGTCACCCACGACGCCGTGCTGCGCACGCTGCGCATCGCGCATGCGGCCGCCGCCGCCTGGGGGCAGCGCGCGCCGCGCATCGCGGTGGCCGGGCTGAACCCGCATGCCGGCGAGGGTGGGCTGTTCGGGCACGAGGAGATCGAGATCATCGCCCCGGCCATCGAGGCCGCACGCGCCGAAGGCATCGACGCGCAGGGCCCGTTCCCGCCGGACACGGTGTTCATGCGCGCGCGCCGCGGCGCCTTCGATCTGGTCGTCGCGATGACCCACGATCACGGCCTGATCCCGGTGAAGTACCTGGGTGTCGAGCACGGCGTCAACGTGACGCTGGGCCTGCCCTTCGTGCGCACCAGCCCCGACCACGGCACCGCGTTCGACATCGCGGGGCAGGGCCGGGCCGACCCGGCCAGCCTCGTGGCGGCGATCCGCTGGGCGCGTGCGGCGCTGGCCGCGCGCGGCGGCTGACTCAGGCGCCGCCGCCGACGCCGGCGAGCTGGCGCCGCGCGCGCGCCGTGGCGCGTTCGAGCAGGTAGGCGTTCTCGAAGGCGCGCAGCCGGCCGGTCTCGCACAGCCGCACCAGCATGCGGTGGGTCAGCGAGATCGTCTCCTTGTGGCGCGAGCCGTGGTGGAAGACGAAGAACGTGCGCCCGGCGCTGACGTGCACCAGGCGCACCTTCTGCCAGGCGTCGGCGATGTGCATGCGGTAGGCGAAGCCGACCTGCACGTGCTCGGCCAGCGCGCGGCCCTCGGTCGGCTCGACCGGCTCCGACGGCAGCGGCAGGCCGCCGATCGCGGTGTCGGCAGCGGTGACCGGCGCGTCCTCGCCGACGACGATGTCGATCTGCCCGTCCCAGTCGACCTGGCTCTCGTCGACCAGGCCCACGCAGGCGGCTTCCTCGGGGCTGAAGCGCGGCTCGGCGATGACGTCGTCGAGCACCGGCAGGTTGGCCGGCGCGCCGCGCAGCTCCTCGGGTGTCGGCAGCGGGCGCTGCAGCGCGCCTTCGACCTCGCGCGCGAGCAGGTTGAAGTCCAGCGGCCGCAGCGGCGTGGCCTTCAGCGACTCGGCATGCGCCGGCAGCAGGCGGCCGAAGAACTCGCGCCGCGAGGCTTCGGGCCAGCCGATCAGGTCCAGCCCTTCGCCCAGCTCCTTCATCAGCTTGGGCAGCTCGGCGAGGAAGGCCTTGCGCTGCGCCGACGAGGTCTTGGCCTGCACGCTCATGAAGAGCTCGCGGCCGACCTGGCGCAGCTGGCGCACCGACTCGGCCTCGGCGCCGTCGCGTGCGCTGGCGGCGACGACGACCTGGCTCCAGACCTGGCTGATGAAGTCGCGCAGGAACGGCGGCGCCGACAGGTCCTTCAGCTCGCCGTGCAGCTGCTGGGCGTAGAGCTGGCGCAGGCGCAGCTCGTCTTCCTTGGCGGCGAGCAGATCGGCGGCACCCTGCTCGCCGGCCTCGGCGCGGCCCTGTTCGGCGACGAAGGCCTCCAGCGCGGCGAGCTTGCTCTGGTAGACCTCGAGCTGGTCGAAGTCGCCGTCGACGACCTCGTCGACGAGGCCGCGGATGCGCGCCAGCACACGCTGCGCGCCGTCGTCGCCGATGTCGTCGAAACCCGCGCCCAGCGAGGCGATGCGGTTGACGAAGCGGCGCACCGGATGGCGCCGCGACGAGAAGAAGCTCGGGTCGCCGAGCGCGGCACGCAGCACCGGCAGCTGCAGCCGCGCGATCTGGCGCGCGACCTGCGGCGGCACCTTCGGGTCCGACAGGATCTGGTCGAACAGGCTGCCGATGACGTCGATGACCATCAGGTCCAGCGACCCGGCGGCGGCCTGGCGCAGCTCTTCGCGGTGGACGTGGATCAGGTTGGGCAGTGCGGCGCCGCTGGCGCCGGCGTCGGCGGGCTCGCCGATGGCCGCGGCCTCGGCGTAGGCGATGCGGCGCATCAGCGCCATCATCGCCGGGTCGACCTCGCCCAGCGGCGTGCCGCGGCTGGCCGCGGCGCCGCCGGAACGTGTGCTCGGCGCGAAGTGGCTGGCGCCGGCGCGGCGGCTGCTCCAGCGGCTGTCGGCGTCCGGGGAGAAGGCCGCGCGCTCGGACACGGTGCCGCGCTCCGAGGCGCCGAAGCCGGTGCTCGGCGCGCCGCTGCGCGAGTCGGCGTTGCGCACCGTCAGCCCCGCGGGCTGGATGCCGGCACGGCGCAGGTCGGAGACGATCTCGGCATAGGCCGTGCGCAGCAGCGTCGCCAGCGAGCGCGCCATCTCCTTGGCCAGCGCGGCGCGCACCTCGGGGCGTTCGGAGACGGTCTCGATGGCCTGGTACATCGCGTGGCCGACGATCTCGGGGCGCAGCGGGTTGCGCGGCTCGCGGTCGCCGCGGGCGCCCTCGAGCAGCGCGCCGACGTAGGCGCCGAGTTCACGCAGTTCCCACTCGCAGGCGTGCGCGGTCTCCAGGCCGAAACGTTCCGCGGCGACCTCGATCTCGAGCTCGCGGTCCTCGACGAGGCGCAGCGACTCCCAGCTCGCGCTCTGCGTCGAGTCCTCGCTCGCGCGCGGCGCGACCTCGCGCAGCACGCGCCGGTCGAACTCCTCGTTGAACGCCAGCGCGAAGACGGCGGACTTGCGGTTGAGCTCGAACTGCGCGCCCAGCAGGCCGTCGCGCTGGAAGGCGTTGTTCGACGCGAGCGCGGCGAGCCCCAGGCTCTCGATGGTGCGCTCGGTGGCCTGCCGCGCCGCCAGCTTGACGCGCTGGACGGCGGCTTCGAGCGGGGCGGGCAGGCGGTGGACGGGGTGGGGATTCATGCGCGCGACGAGAGTCCCCAAGTATGCGGCAACTGCCGCATCCCTCTCCCGGATTACGCCTTGCGGGCGAGCGCGTCGCGGATCTCGCGCAGCAGCAGCACGTCCTCGGGCGTCGGCGCGGGGGCCGGGGGCGGCGGCGGCGGTGCGTTGCGCTTGATGCGGTTGATCTGCTTGACCATCACGAAGATGATGAAGGCGAGGATCACGAAGTTGACGGACACCGTGATGAAGCTGCCGTAGGCGAACACGGCGCCGCCCTTCTTGGCCTCGGCCAGCGTCGTGGCGGCCTGTCCGGCCAGCGGGATGAAGTAGTTGCTGAAGTCCAGCCCGCCGAAGACCTTGCCCACGAGCGGCATGATGACGTCGCCCACCAGCGACTCGACGATCTTGCCGAACGCGCCGCCGATGATCACGCCAACGGCGAGGTCGACGACGTTGCCCTTGGTGGCGAACTCCTTGAATTCCGATGCGAAGCTCATGCGAGCCCCCTCCTGCTTGTCGTTGAAGTGGTCCGGCCCTCGGTCGCGAAGGTCTTTCGGGGCCCCGGGCACGGTAGGTCGGGGCCTTGGCCTCGTCAAGCACGCCGGTGAGCGGCGGATGTCCCTTCGGCGTCGGTTAGAATCACGGGTTGACCCGAATCCCCCCTCCCGAGCAACACCCGAGGACATCCATGAGTGACGCTGCCGTCGACCAAGGACGACGCACCTGGATCGCCATCACCTGCGGCGCTGGTGCCGTCGGTGGCGCGGCGGTCGCCGTTCCGTTCGTCAGCACTTTTGCGCCTTCCGAACGGGCCCGCGCCGCTGGCGCTCCCGTCGAAGTCGACATCAGCAAGCTGGCCCCCGGTGACCGCATGACCGTCGAATGGCGCGGCAAGCCGGTCTGGATCCTGCGTCGCACGCCGGAACAGATCGAGCAGCTGAAGTCGCTCGACGGCCAGCTCGCCGACCCGAACTCCGAGCGCACCGCCTACCCGATCCCCGAATACGCGAAGAACACCGGGCGCTCGATCAAGCCCGAGTTCCTGGTCGTCATCGGCATCTGCACGCACCTGGGCTGCTCGCCCGGCGGCGTGGCCAAGGGCAGCGGCAACGCCAGCGTGCCCGCCGACTGGCCGGGCGGCTTCCTCTGCCCCTGCCACGGCTCGACCTTCGACCTGGCCGGCCGCGTCTACAAGAACAAGCCCGCGCCGGACAACCTCGAGGTTCCGCCGCACATGTACCTGTCCGACACCGTTCTGCTGATCGGTGAGGACAAGAAGGCCTGACGCCGCAAACCACGAAGTCCGAGGTCAATTCGATGGCTGAATTCAAGCAAGCGCGGCCGGGTGCGCCGATGGCCGAGCAGTTCATGACATGGGTGGACAACCGGTTCCCGGCCACCAAGCTCTTCAAGGAGCACATGTCGGAGTACTACGCTCCGAAGAACTTCAACGTCTGGTACTTCTTCGGCTCGCTGGCGATGCTGGTCCTGGTGATCCAGATCGTCACCGGCATCTTCCTCGTGATGCACTACAAGCCCGACGCCGCGCTCGCGTTCGCGTCGGTCGAGTACATCATGCGCGACGTGCCCTGGGGCTGGCTGGTGCGCTACATGCACTCCACCGGCGCCTCGGCGTTCTTCATCGTCGTGTACCTGCACATGTTCCGCGGGATGATCTACGGCAGCTACCGCAAGCCGCGGGAGCTGGTGTGGGTCTTCGGCTGCGCGATCTTCCTCGCGCTGATGGCCGAAGCCTTCATGGGCTACCTGCTGCCGTGGGGCCAGATGAGCTACTGGGGCGCCCAGGTCATCATCAACCTGTTCGCCGCGATCCCCTTCGTCGGCAACGACCTGTCGCTGCTGATCCGCGGTGACTTCGTCGTCGGCGACGCGACGCTCAACCGCTTCTTCAGCTTCCACGTCATCGCCGTGCCGCTGGTGCTGCTGGGCCTGGTCGTCGCGCACATCATCGCGCTGCACGAAGTGGGCTCGAACAACCCCGACGGCATCGAGATCAAGGCCAAGACCGACGCCAAGGGCGTGCCGCTGGACGGCATCCCGTTCCACCCGTACTACACGGTGCACGACATCTTCGGCGTGGCGATCTTCCTGATCATCTACAGCGCCGTGCTGTTCTTCGCGCCCGAAGGCGGCGGCTACTTCCTGGAGTTCAACAACTTCATCCCGGCCGACCCGCTGAAGACGCCGCTGCACATCGCGCCGGTGTGGTACTTCACGCCGTTCTACTCGATGCTGCGCGCGGTGACCGACGACATGGTCACGGTGCTGGTGGTCCTGGTGGCCGCGGCCGGTGTGCTCGGCTTCCTGAAGGGTGGCTTCAAGGGCCCGTGGAAGTTCGCTCCGCTGATCGGCGCCGTTGCGCTGGTGGTGCTGCTGAAGGTCTTCGACGCCAAGTTCTGGGGCGTCGTGGTGATGGGCGTCGCGGTGCTGATCCTCTTCTTCCTGCCCTGGCTGGACCGCAGCCCGGTGAAGTCGATCCGCTACCGCCCGACCTGGCACAAGGTGGTCTACGGCGTGTTCGTCGTCAACTTCGTGGTGCTCGGCTACTACGGCATCCAGCCGCCGTCGACCGCCGGCACGATCATCTCGATGGTCGGCACGCTGTTCTACATGGGCTTCTTCCTGCTGATGCCCTGGTGGAGCCGCATCGGCGAGTTCAAGCCGGTGCCTGAGCGCGTGACCTTCCGCGCCCACTGAGCCGACGAGAGCGGAGTCCTAGACACCATGAAGAAACTGATTCTCTCCCTGCTCGCCAGCCTGGCCTTCGTCGGCGCGGCCCACGCCTCGTCGGCCGGCCCGGCCTGGGACAAGTTCCCGACCGAGCGCCTGAACGACCAGGCGGCGCTGCAGCGCGGCGCGCAGACCTTCGCCAACTACTGCCTGAACTGCCATTCCGCCTCGTACATGCGCTACAACCGCATGCTCGAGATCGGCCTGACCGAGCAGCAGATCCGCGAGAACCTGATCTTCACCGGCGTGAAGGTCGGTGACCTGATGACCGCGTCGATCGATCCGCGCGACGCCAAGGAATGGTTCGGCGCCACGCCGCCGGACCTGACGCTGGTGGCGCGCTCGCGTGCCGACGGCTCCAAGGGCAGCGGCGCCGACTACCTCTACACCTACCTGCGCGGCTTCTACCGCGACGACAGCCGTCCCACCGGCTGGAACAACATCGTCTTCCCCGCCGTCGGCATGCCGCACGCGCTGTGGGAGATGCAGGGCACGCAGCACGCGGTGTTCGAGGAGCACAAGGATCCGCAGGACCCGACCAAGGTCACGCACGTGTTCAAGGGTTTCGAGATCGAGACCCCCGGCACGATGTCCAAGGCCGAGTACGACGCCACCGTCGCCGACCTCGTCGCGTTCATGACCTGGATGGCCGAGCCGATGCGTTCCACCCGCACCCAGCTGGGCATCGGCGTGCTGATCTTCCTGGCCATCTTCACCGTGATCGCCTGGCGCCTGAACGCGGTGTACTGGAAGGACGTCAAGTAGACGTCCACCACGCCCGGCGGTGGGCCGGGCCATGGAGCGCAGTGGCAGCCTTCGGGCGACCACTGCGTTCGCTTCTTTTGACGCGGGGCCCGTCCACGGCCCCCACTGACGATTGAGGGCCCCACGCCATGATGGTGCTTTACTCCGGAACGACCTGCCCCTACTCGCACCGCTGCCGCTTCGTGCTGTTCGAGAAGGGCATGGATTTCGAGATCCGCGACGTCGACCTCTTCGCCAAGCCCGAAGACATCGCGATGATGAATCCGTACAACGAGGTGCCGATCCTCGTCGAGCGCGATCTCATCCTCTACGAGTCGCACATCATCAACGAGTACATCGACGAGCGTTTCCCGCATCCGCAGCTGATGCCGGGCGACCCGGTGGCCCGTGCGCGCGTGCGCCTGTTTCTCTTCAACTTCGAGAAGGAACTGTTCGCCCACGTCAACCTGCTCGAGGGCCGCGGCATCAAGGCGACCGACAAGCAGCTCGAGAAGGCGCGTGCGCAGATCCGCGACCGCCTGACGCAGCTCGCGCCGATCTTCCTGAAGAACAAGTACATGCTCGGCGACGACTTCTCGATGCTCGACGTCGCGATCGCGCCGCTGCTGTGGCGCCTGGACTACTACGGCATCGACCTGTCGAAGAACGCCGTGCCGCTGCTGAAGTACGCCGAGCGCATCTTCTCGCGCCCGGCCTACATCGAGGCGCTGACGCCCTCGGAAAAGGTGATGCGCAAGTAAGCCGACAGGGCCTCGAGCGATGAGCGCGACCAGCGACAACCAGGGTTCCTCCACGCGCCCGTACCTGCTGCGGGCGCTGCACGACTGGTGCACCGACAACGGCTTCACGCCGTACCTCGCGGTCTATGTCGACGCGAGCGTGCAGGTGCCGATGGAGTACGTGAAGAACCACGAGATCGTGCTCAACGTCGGCTTCGAGGCCACGTCCGGGCTCAAGCTCGGCAACGAGTTCATCGAGTTCAAGGCCCGCTTTGGCGGCGTGCCGCGCGACATCGTCGTGCCGGTCGATCACGTCGTCGCGATCTACGCGCGCGAGAACGGGCAGGGCATGGCCTTCCCGGCGCCGGCCGAGGCGGCCTCGCCGGCGGCGGCGGCCGAGCCGGCGCGCGCGCCGACGCCGCTGCGCTCCGGGCTGCGTCTGGCGTCCGAGTCCGGCGAGCCGCCGGCGCCCGCCGACCACGCGCCTCCGCCGGACGATTCTCCCGAGCCCGGCGGCTCGGGCGGCCGGCCCTCGCTGAAGCGGATCAAGTAGGCGCTCCTACAATCCCCAGCTCGCGCCGGCTTAGCTCAGTTGGTAGAGCACCCGCCTTGTAAGCGGAAGGTCGTCAGTTCGACTCTGACAGCCGGCACCAGACTCCCGTCAGCCCCGCCTCAGCGGCGAATGCCCGGCTCGGGCGGCAGCACCCGCACCTTGATCGCCACCGGCGCCCAGCCGGCACCGCGGAGACGCGCGTCCAGCCGCGGCAGCAGCTGGCGCAGCTTGGCTGCGGCCGCCCCGTGGTTGGCCAGCAGCGTCCAGCCTTCCTCGTCCAGCGGCCCGGGTCGCACCGCGCCGCGCAGGCCGCCGGCCAGCAGCGGCGCGATCGCGTCGTAGCGTTCGCGCGACTCGCGCACCCGCTGCAACAGGCCCGCCAGCGGCGCATGGCCGCCGAGCGCGTCGCTGAAGCTGAGGGTGCCGGCGAGAGGGGAGCGGGGGGCCATCACGGCAGTCTAGCCGGATGGCCGCGGGACGGCGGGGCTGCCGTTGGCCGGCAATGTCCGGGTGCTAAACTCGTCGGCTTCGTGCCCGTGCGCCAGCGCGACGCCCGAGCGCCACCGAGCGAACCGCCCGACCCCGCCGCCGCACGGCCCGGGGTCGCCATGCGCGGCTCGCCTGAGCCCGCCCGGCCCGCAGCGCGGGCACCGCACACACCTCGAGCGCGGACTTCATGTTTCCCAAGATCCTGACCCAGATTTTCGGCAGCCGCAACGAACGCCTGCTGAAGGGCTACCGTCGCACGGTCGAGAAGATCAATGCGCTGGAGTCTCAGCTGCAGAAGCTCGACGACGCCGCCCTGCGCGCCAAGACCGACGAGTTCCGCCAGCGCCTGGCGCAGGGCACCGCGCTCGACGACCTGCTGCCCGAGGCCTTCGCCGTCGTGCGCGAGGCCGGCAAGCGCGTGCTGAAGATGCGCCACTTCGACGTCCAGCTGATCGGCGGCATGGCGCTGCACGACGGCAAGATCGCCGAGATGCGCACCGGCGAAGGCAAGACGCTGGTCGCGACGCTGCCGGTGTACCTGAACGCGCTGCCCGGCAAGGGCGTGCACGTCGTCACCGTCAACGACTACCTCGCGCGCCGCGATGCCGAGTGGATGGGCCGGCTCTACGGTTTCCTCGGCCTCACGGTCGGCGTCAACGTGCCGGGCCTGTCGCGCGAGGAGAAGCAGGCCGCGTTCGCCGCCGACGTCACCTACGGCACGAACAACGAGTTCGGCTTCGACTACCTGCGCGACAACATGGTCTACGACGTGCGCGAGCGTGTCGCGCGCGGCCTGAACTACGCCATCGTCGACGAGGTCGACTCGATCCTGATCGACGAGGCGCGCACGCCGCTGATCATCAGCGGCCAGGCCGAGGACCACACCGAGCTGTACGTCAGCGTCAACGCGGTGATCCCCAAGCTCAAGAAGCAGATCGGCGAAGCCGACCCGCGCACCGGCGAAGGTGTCATCGAGCCCGGCGACTTCACCGTCGACGAGAAGGCGCACCAGGTCTTCCTGACCGAGGCCGGCCACGAGAAGGCCGAGCAGATCCTCTCCGAAGCCGGCCTGCTGGCGCCGGGCGCGAGCCTGTACGACCCGGCCAACATCGCGCTGATGCACCACGTGTACGCGGCGCTGCGGGCCCACCAGCTCTACAACCGCGACCAGCACTACGTCGTGCAGAACGGCGAGGTCGTCATCGTCGACGAGTTCACCGGCCGCCTGATGACGGGCCGGCGCTGGAGCGACGGCCTGCACCAGGCCGTGGAAGCCAAGGAAGGCGTCCGGATCCAGAGCGAGAACCAGACGATGGCCTCGGTCACGTTCCAGAACTACTTCCGCATGTACGGCAAGCTCGCCGGCATGACGGGCACGGCCGACACCGAGGCCTACGAGTTCCAGGAGATCTACGGCCTCGAGACGGTGGTCATCCCGCCGAACAAGCCGACGATCCGCAAGGACGAGAACGACCTCATCTACAAGACGGCCAAGGAGCGCTACGACGCCGTCATCGCCGACATCCGCGACTGCTACGAACGCGGCCAGCCGGTGCTCGTCGGCACGACCTCGATCGAGAACTCGGAGCTGATCTCCGATCTGCTGAACAAGGCCGGGCTGCCGCACCAGGTGCTCAACGCCAAGCAGCACGCCAAGGAAGCCGAGATCGTCGCCCAGGCCGGCCGGCCGAAGATGGTGACCATCGCCACCAACATGGCCGGCCGCGGCACCGACATCGTGCTCGGCGGCAACGTCGAGAAGCAGATCCAGTTCCTCGAGGCCGACCCGGCGCTGTCCGACGAGGAGAAGCAGGCGCGCGCCCGCCAGCTGACCGACGAGTGGCAAGGCCTGCACGAGCAGGTCAAGGCGCTGGGCGGGCTGCGCATCGTCGCCACCGAGCGCCACGAGAGCCGGCGCATCGACAACCAGCTGCGCGGCCGCTCGGGCCGCCAGGGCGACCCGGGTTCCAGCCGCTTCTACCTGAGCCTGGACGATCCGCTGATGCGCATCTTCGCCGGCGACCGCGTGCGCGCGGTGATGGACCGGCTGAAGATGCCCGAAGGCGAGGCCATCGAGGCCGGCATCGTCAACCGCTCGATCGAGAGCGCGCAGCGCAAGGTCGAGGCGCGCAACTTCGACATCCGCAAGCAGCTGCTCGAGTACGACGACGTCTCCAACGACCAGCGCAAGGTCATCTACCAGCAGCGCAACGAGATCCTCGAGTCGGCGTCGCTGGACCAGCAGATCGCCAACCTGCGCCGCGCGACGATGGAAGACGTCGTGCGCACCTACGTGCCCGCCGAGAGCCTGGAGGAGCAGTGGGACCTCGAGGCCCTGGAGCGCGTGCTGCGCGACGAGTGGCAGCTCGAGCTGCCGCTCAAGAGCATCGTCGAGGGCAGCGAGAGCATCACCGACGAGGAGATCGTCGAGAAGGTCGCCGCGGCCGCCGACGCGCACTTCCAGGCCAAGGTCGACCTCGTCGGCGCCGACCAGTTCACGCCGTTCATGCGCATGGTGCTGCTGCAGGCGATGGACTCGCACTGGCGCGAGCACCTCGCCGCGCTGGACTACCTGCGCCAGGGCATCCACCTGCGCGGTTACGCGCAGAAGAACCCGAAGCAGGAGTACAAGCGCGAGGCCTTCGAGCTCTTCAGCCAGCTGCTCGACGTCGTGAAGATGGAAGTCACGCGCGTGCTGATGACGGTGCGCATCCAGTCGCGCGACCAGGCCAGCGAAGCCGCCGAGGCGATCGAGGAGCAGGCCAGCCAGGTCAGCAACGTGACCTACACCCACCCCAACGAGGACGGCAGCGTCTCGCAGGAGGCCGACCCGGCGACCGCCGTGGCCGAGGTGCCGCGTGTCGGCCGCAACGACCCCTGCCCCTGCGGCAGCGGCAAGAAGTACAAGAACTGCCACGGCAAGCTGGCCTGAGGCCCGCCGTGCGGGGCCGCCGGCCCGTGCACGCCTGACCCGGCGCCGCCAGCGCCGCATTCGACGGGGCCCTTCGGGGCCCCGTTTCGTTGGCCGCCGCGGCGATGAAAAAGGGGCCCCGAAGGGCCCCTTGGACGGCGCAGCCTGCGTTCAGGGCCGCGCGATGGTGATGACCGGCGAGGTCCAGGTCTCCCAGTCGGTGGCCGTGCCCTCGTTGCCCAGCGCCTTCAGCACCGAGACCTTGACGACGTAGCGCCCGTTCGGCACGGTCGTCCAGGCGCGCGGGTTCTGGCCCTTGCCGCGGAAGGTCGTGCCGTCCCAGGTGTAGGCGAAGAAGCCGCCCGGCGTCGAGTTGCGGGTCACGTACTCGTCCAGGCTGACGCGGTGCCAGGACTTGCCGGTGTCGGCGTCGTAGGCCTCCAGCACCACCTTGCGCGACAGGTGGTCGAAGTGCACGAGGAAGTACGGGATGTCCCCGTCGGCCATCGTGTAGCTCGCGCCTTCGGGCTGGTTGGTGTAGGTGCCGGCCGCCAGCTTGCTCAGCCAGGGGAAGCCGTTGGCCGTCGGCGTCAGCACCACCGTCGACTGGTAGTCGCCCTTGAAGCCGGCATACGGCACGCGCAGCGGGGCCGTGCCGTTGGTCGGCGTCAGCACGATGTAGCCGCCGTACAGGCCGCGCTCGACCAGGGAGGCGTTGGCCGTGATCGTGGCGCTGAACTTGGCCGTGCCGCGGGCCGGCACCGTCAGCGTCGACTGGCTGAAGCTCACCGTGGCCGGTGCCGCGAAGACACCACTGAGGTTGTAGCTGGCGCCGGTCGTCGTGTTCGGCCCGCTCGCCAGCGCCTCGACGTGCGAGATCGTGTAGGTCACCGGGGCGCCCGAACGGTTGCTCACCGTCAGCGTGCGCTGCGACGGCCCGGCCGCGCTCTCACCCAGCGCGAGCTGGCTCGGCGACACCGTCGCGGTGTTCTGGATCACGCCGACGATGTCCAGCATGCCCGAGCCCTGGCGGTGGGCGAAGTCGAGGTAGCCGAGCGCCGGGTTGCCCGACCAGTTGACCGGATCGGCGGTGTTGTAGATCCGCTCGGCCACCTGCGCCGGACGCAGCCGCGGGTTGGACTCCAGGATCAGCGCGACGCCGCCGGCCACGTGCGGCGAGGACATCGACGTGCCCGACAGGCTGGCCGCGCCGCCGAGCTCCAGCGGGTAGCTCGAGTAGATGCCGCCGCCCGGGGCCCCGACGTTGGGCTTGAACGAGAGATCCGCGGCCAGGCCGTAGGAGCTGAAGCCGGAGATCAGGCCGCCGGTGCCGTAGGGCCAGGAGACGTAGCTGCCGGTCCAGGCCAGGCTGGCGTTGCCGGCGGTGATGGCGGCGTCGAGCGCCGCGCCCTGCTCGGCGGTGACGGCGACGACCGGGATCGTCACCGCCGGGGTGCCGGCCACCGTCGGGCTCAGTGCGCCGGCGGCGTTGTTGTAGAGGATGACCGCCGCGGCGCCGCCGAGCTGCGCGTTGTAGGCCTTCTGGTAGAAGCTGCAGGTGCCGCGGCGGATCAGCACCGCCTTGCCGGTCAGGCTGTCGGCCGCCGGGGCGACGCAGGCGTCGTCGGCGGTGGTCGTGGTGCCGGTCTTGGCCAGCGGCAGCGAGCCGCTGGTCGGCGCCATCGGCGAGCCGGTGGCGGCGGTGTAGCCGAACGGCGTGGTGCCGACCTTGAACGACAGCTGCGCGTTGTCGTAGGAGGCCACGCCGATGACCTTGTCGCCGACGCCGGGCGCACCGGCGGCGTACAGCGCGTCCGGCGACGAGCCGCCCGGGCCGTTGTTGCCGATCGACGCGACGACGACCACGCCCTTGGACACCAGCTTGTCGGCGGCCTTGGCGGTCGGGTACTGCGGCCACTGCCGCGCCGCGCCCAGGCTCATGTTGATGACCTGCATGCCGTCCTCGTAGGCGCGCTCCATCGCCGCGAGCATGATGTCCGACGAGGTCGTGCCGGTGCAGCCGAACACCCGGTAGGCGCCGAACGTGACCTTGGGCGCCACGCCGAGCAGGCCGCCGCCGTTGGCGCCGACGATGCCGGCGACGTGCGTGCCGTGGCCGCCGCAGTCGTCCGGGTTCTCGTCGGGCACCGGCACGAGCGCGTCGCCGCTGCCGCCGCTGTTGTAGGCGTCACCGACGAAGTCGTAGCCCTTGACGACCCGGGCGGTCGGGAACGCGGTCGTGCCGTTGCTGCCGCTGCCGCCGAAGGCCGGGTGGTCGATGTCGATGCCGGTGTCGATGATGCCGACCTTGACGCCCTGGCCGCTGAGGCCCAGCTGCTGCTGGGCGACCGCGGCGCCGGTCATGTGGATCGCCGCGGCCAGGTCGGGCGCGGTGCCGGCGCCCTTCACGGGCTCGGGGGCCGCGATCTGGGTCACGGGGTAGATCGCCTGCACGCCGGGCAGCATCGCCAGCTTGGCGCGGTCGGCGGCGTCGACCTTGACGACGAAACCGTTGAACAGCGTGTCGTAGGCGCGGCGCTCCTTCAGGCGCAGCTTGGCGCCCTTGATGGCCGTGCGCATCGCCGCCTGTTCGGCGCGCACCGAGGCGCGCGTGTTGCCGTCGGCCACCGGCTTGCCCGCGAGTTCGACGAACCAGAGGCTGCCCGATTCGGCCGCAGAAGCCGGAACCGAACCCGACGCGGCCTGCGCCGACGCGCCGAACAGCGCGACTGCCGCCGCGACGGCGGTCAGCATCGGCACGAGGTGATGCTTTCTCATGAGGTCATTCACTCCTGTGCGGGCGCCGTCTCGCGGCGCCTCTGTGGCGGCCATGGGGTGGAGATGCGAGCGAGAGCTGCCGGTTCGGGGCGTGGCCCGCGGGGCAGCCGTCGAATGCGTTTCGGGTGGCAGGCTGCCGGTCCGCCCCCGAAGTGCGAACGATTATGGGTAGTGGCCCCCTGGGCGTGCAGCGCCGCGGCAGGCCCCCGGGACCCCCCATCCCGCGACTGCGGGGGCGGGTTGGACCGGGGTTCCCCGCGGCGGCGCAGCGCTGCACCGCACGGGGGCAGGGTTGCACCGGAGGCGCTCCTAGAATCCGCTTTCCATCCGCCTCGCCGTTGCGCCGCCGCCATGCCCGTGAACCTGTCCGCCCCTGTTCCCGCGTCCCTGTTGCCGGTCGCCGGCGTGCGCCTGGGTGTCACGATGGCCGGCATCCGCAAGGCCGGCCGGCGCGACCTCGTCGTCTTCGAGCTCGCCGAAGGTTCGGCGGTGGCCGGCGTGTTCACCCAGAACCGCTTCTGTGCCGCGCCGGTGCAGGTCTGCCGCGAGCATCTGGCCGGCGGTGACGGCATCCGCGCGATCGTCGTCAACACCGGCAATGCCAACGCCGGCACCGGCGCCGACGGCCTGGCGCGCGCGCGCCGCAGCTGCGACGCGCTGGCCGCGGTGGCCGGCGTCGCGCCGCGCCAGGTGCTGCCGTTCTCGACCGGCGTCATCATGGAGACGCTGCCGGTCGAGCGCCTCGAAGCCGGCCTGCCGGCCGCCTGGGCCGCGCTGCGTGCCGACGGCTGGGCCGAGGCCGCCGAAGGCATCATGACCACCGACACGCTGCCGAAGGCGGCGTCGCGGCAGGTGCAGATCGGCGGGCGCACGGTCACCGTCACCGGCATCGCCAAGGGCGCCGGCATGATCCGCCCGAACATGGCGACGATGCTCGGCTTCGTCGCCACCGACGCCGCCGTCGATGCGGCGCTGCTGCAGCCGCTGGTGCGCGAGGCCGCCGACCTGAGCTTCAACCGCATCACGATCGACGGCGACACCTCGACCAACGACTCGTTCGTGCTGATCGCCACTGGCCAGGCCGGCCACGCGCCGATCACCACGCTCGACTCGGCCGAAGGCCGCACGCTGCGCGACGCCGTCATCGCGGTGTCGCAGCAGCTCGCGCAGGCCATCGTGCGCGACGGCGAAGGCGCGACCAAGTTCATCACCGTCACCGTGCAGGGCGGCCGCGACGAGGCCGAATGCCGCGCCGCGGCCTACGCGGTGGCGCATTCGCCGCTCGTCAAGACGGCGTTCTTCGCCAGCGACCCCAACCTCGGCCGCATCCTGGCGGCCGTCGGCTACGCCGGCATCGCCGACCTCGACCAGGGCCTGATCGACCTCTTCCTCGACGACGTGCACGTCGTGCGCGAAGGCGGCCGCCATCCGGCGTACCGCGAGGAGGACGGCCAGCGCGTGATGAAGCAGGCCGAGATCACGGTGCGGGTCGACCTGCACCGCGGCGCGGCGGCGGCGACGGTCTGGACCTGCGACTTGTCGCACGACTACGTCAGCATCAACGCCGACTACCGCTCCTGATCCCTTCTCCGGCGGTCGTGCCGCCGGTCCGGGGCTGCTAGGATCGCCGCCCCTTCCCCCCTCGACGGCCGGCCGGCGTCCACCGCCCCAGCCGCCGTCGACAGGCCGGCGCGCCGCGCGCCGGCCGCGGGCCGCCGATCGTGTCGTCTCGGTGTCGCCCGTGTTCCGCGGCAGGCCCGCATCCGACGACCGGAGATCCGCACGATGACCCGCGCGCTGCTCGCCCGCCTGCGCGCCGCCCTGACGCTGCCGCCGGGCGACCTGCTTCGAAACGCCACCTACCGCCGGCTCTGGACCTCGATCCTCATCAGCTCGCTCGGCGGCCAGGTGACGATGCTCGCGCTGCCGCTGACCGCGGCGGTGCTGCTGCATGCCACGCCGACGCAGATGGGGCTGCTGACGGCGATGGAGATCGCACCGTTCGTGCTGTTCTCGCTGCCGGCCGGCGTCTGGCTGGACCGCGTGCGCAAGCTGCCGGTCTACATCGCCGGCGAGGTGCTGATCGGCGTCGCGGTGGCCAGCGTGCCGCTGGCCTGGGCGATGGGCTGGCTGGCGATGCCCTGGCTGTATGCCGTCGGCTTCTTCATCGGCTGCATCTTCACGGTGGCCGGCACCGCCTCGCAGATCGTGCTGACCCAGGTCGTCGAACGCGATCGCCTGGTCGAGGCGCACGCCAAGAACGCGCTCGCGACCTCGGGCTCCGACGTCGCCGGCCCCGGGTTCGCGGGCCTGCTGATCAAGCTCTTCGGCGCGCCGCTGGCGCTGCTGGTCGACGCGGTGCTGGTCATCGTCTCGGCGGCCATCCTGCGTGGCATCCATGTCGACGAACGGCGCACGCCGCGCCCCGACGCGCGCTTCGGCCGCGAGCTGGCCGAAGGTCTGCGTTTCGTCGCCGAGCACAAGCTGCTGGTCGCGCTGGCCGTCGCCGTCGGCACCTGGCAGCTGTGCCAGAACGCGGCCCAGGTGGTGCAGATCCTGTTCGCGACGCGCACGCTCGGTCTGTCCGAACACGCCGTGGGCCTGTGCTACATCGCGCTGGGCGCCGGCACCGTGACGGCCAGCGTCTGGGGCAACCGCATCAGCCGGCGCATCGGGCCAGGGCCGAGCATGGTGCTGGGCTTCGGGGTCTGCGGCAGCGGCTGGCTGCTGCTGGCGGCGGCGCCGGTCGGCCCCTGGGGCGTGGCCGCGTTTGCCGCGACGCTGGCGCTCTACGGCGCCGGCGCGGTGCTGGCCTTCATCAACTTCCTGGCGCTGCGCCAGGCGGTGACGCCGGAGCCGATGCTCGGCCGCATGACGAGCACGATGCGCTGGCTGATCCTGCTGCCGGCCGGCCCCGGTGCGCTGATCGGCGGCTGGCTCGGCGAGCACCACGGCCTGCGCTCGGCGCTGGCCTTTGCCGGCGGCGTGTCGATGCTGCTGGTGATCGCCGCCTGGTGGCACCCGGTGATCCGCGGCGTGCGCTCGCTGCCCAGCGCGGCCAAGCCGGTGACGGCCGGCGGCGCCTGAGCCGCGGCTTCAGTCGACGACGCGTGCGGCGTCGGGCGAGAAGCGGTCGACGGCGTCGGTGATCAGCCCGGCGACGCCGGCGGCGAGCAGCCGGCGCGCCTCGGCCGGGTCGTTGACGGTGTAGCAGAGCACGCGCAGGCCGTCGGCGCGCGCGCGTTCGACCAGCGCCGCGTCGACGAGGCGGTAGTTCGGGATCACGGCGACGCAGCCGAGCGCCAGCGCCTCCTCGTACCAGCCGTCGCGCAAGGTGTCGATCAGCAGCGCCCGCGGCAGCTCGGACGCCGTGGCGCGCGCCCCGGCCAGCGCCTCGGGCTGGAACGAGCTGAGCAGCGGCGGCACGTCCTGGCCGGCCCACAGCCGGCGGCAGGCGGCGGCGACGACCTCGCCGGTGCGGCGCTCGGTGCCCGGTGTCGGCTTGATCTCCAGGTCGAGATGGAAGCCGTTGCGCAGCAGCCAGGCGGCGATCGCCTCCAGGCTGGGCGGCGGCTCGCCCGCGTAGGTCCGCGAGTGCCAGCTGCCGGCGTCCAGCCGGGACAGCTCGCTCCAGGGGCGGTTGCCGGCGACGCCGCTGCCGTTCGTCGTGCGCTCCAGCGTCGCGTCGTGCAGCAGGAAGGGCACGCCGTCGGCACTGAGCTTCACGTCGCACTCGTAGGCCCGGTAGCCGTGCGACGCGCCGAGGCGGAAGGCGGCCAGCGTGTTCTCCGGCGCCAGCTTGCCGGCGCCGCGGTGCGCCAGCCACAGCGGATAAGGCCAGGCTTGCATCAGCCGACCCGCTGGCCGCTGGCGGCATCGAACCAGTGCAGATGCTCGGGCCGCACGACCAGGCCGACGGTGTCGCCTGCGGCTGGGGGCACCAGCGTGCCGTCGATGCGCAGCGTGAACGCGGCGGTGCCGACGTGGCCGTAGACCAGGCGCTCGGCGCCCAGCATCTCCAGCATCTCGACCTTCAGCGGCCAGCCGCCGGCGCCCAGCGCGGCGTGTTCGGGGCGCACGCCCAGCGTCAGCGCGCCGTCGCGCGGCGCCGCGGCCGGCAGGGCGATCGTCGCGCCGCCGAGCTCGAAGCGGCCGCCTGCGGCCTGGCCGGCCATCAGGTTCATCGGCGGCGAGCCGATGAAGCCGGCGACGAAGGTCGAGGCCGGGCGGCCGTAGACGTCCTCGGGCGTGCCGATCTGCTCGATGCGGCCGGCGTTCATGACGATCAGCCGCTGGCCCAGCGTCATCGCCTCGACCTGGTCGTGGGTGACGAACAGCGAGGTGACGCCGAGCTCGCGGTGCAGCTTCTGGATCTCCAGCCGGGTCTGGGCGCGCAGCTTGGCGTCGAGGTTGGACAGCGGCTCGTCGAACAGGAAGACCGCCGGCTGGCGCACGATCGCGCGCCCCATCGCGACCCGCTGGCGCTGGCCGCCGGACAGCTCGCGCGGGCGGCGCTGCAGCAGCGTGCCGAGCTCGAGGATCTTCGCCGCCTTCTGCACGCGGCGCTCGATCTCGTCCTTGGGCACCTTGGCGATCTTCAGGCCGTAGGCCATGTTGTCGTAGACCGTCATGTGCGGGTACAGCGCGTAGTTCTGGAAGACCATCGCGATGTCGCGCTGCGCCGGCTCGAGCTGGTTGACGACACGCCCGCCGATGTCGATCTCGCCGCCGGAGATGTCCTCGAGCCCCGCCACCATGCGCAGCAGCGTGCTCTTGCCGCAGCCCGAGGGGCCGACGATGACGATGAACTCGCCGTCCGCGATCTCGGCGTCGACGCCGTGGATCGCCTTGAAGCTGCGCGCGCCGGCGCCGTAGGTCTTCTCGACCTGTCTGAGGGAAATCGAACCCATGTCTTCTCGCGTGTCTTGTCGATGAGCGCGTGGATCACCCGCGCTCGGCCCGATCAAGCGGCCGCCGCGGAACCGGCTTCTCCGGGCCGCTGGCGGCGCCCCCCTGGGGGGGAGCGCCGAAGGCGCTTCGGGGGGGATTCATTTCTCGCTGTCGGTGAGGCCCTTGACGAACCACTTCTGCATCAGGATGACCACCGCCGCCGGCGGCAGCATCGCCAGGATCGCGGTGGCCATCACCGCGTTCCACTCGGTCTGCGCGTCGCCGCCGGAGATCATGCTCTTGATGCCCATGACCACCGGGTACATGTCCTCGCTGGTCGTGATCAGCAGCGGCCACAGGTACTGGTTCCAGCCGTAGATGAACTGGATGACGAACAGCGCCGCGATCGAGGTGCTCGACAGCGGCAGCAGCACGTCCTTGAAGAAGCGCATCGGCCCGGCGCCGTCGATGCGTGCGGCCTCGACCAGCTCGTCGGGCACGGTGAGGAAGAACTGCCGGAACAGGAAGGTCGCGGTCGCCGAGGCGATCAGCGGCACCGTCAGCCCGGCGTAGGTGTTGAGCATGCCGAGGTTGGAGACGACCTCGTAGGTCGGGCCGATGCGCACCTCCACGGGCAGCATCAGCGTCACGAAGATCATCCAGAAGACGAGGCCGCGGCCGGGGAAGCGGAAGTAGACGACGGCGAAGGCCGACAGCAGCGAGATGACGATCTTGCCGATGGCGATGACCAGGGCCATCACCAGGCTGACCTCTAGCATCGGCAGCACCGGCGCGATCTTGCTGCCGTAGCCGCTCTGGCCGCCGAACAGCGCCAGCTTGTAGCTCTCGAGCATGTTGTCGCCGGGCAGCAGCGACATCGGCACGTTCTGCACGATCTGCTCGGCGGTCTGCGTGCTGGCGATGAAGGTGACGTAGACCGGGAAGGCGACGATCAGCACGCCGAGCGCCAGCACGAGGTGCGACAGCAGCGTCGCGACGGGGCGGTTCTCGACCATCAGTAGTTGACCCGTTTTTCGACGTAGCGGAACTGGATCACCGTCAGCGCGACGACGATGACCATCAGCACCACGCTCTGCGCGGCCGAGCCGCCCAGGTCCAGCGCCTTGAAACCGTCGTAGTAGACGCGGTAGACGAGGATCGCCGTGTCCTTGCCCGGGCCGCCGTGGGTGGCCGCGTCGACGATCGCGAAGGTGTCGAAGAAGGCGTAGACGATGTTGATGACCAGCAGGAAGAAGCTGGTCGGCGTCAGCAGCGGGAACTGCACCGTCCAGAAACGCCGCCAGGGGCCGGCGCCGTCGATCGCGGCGGCCTCGATCAGCGACTTCGGGATCGACTGCAGCCCGGCCAGGAAGAACAGGAAGTTGTAGGAGACCTGCTTCCAGACCGCGGCCATGACGATCAGCGCCATCGCGTCGCCGCTGTCGAGCAGGTGGTTCCAGTCGATGCCGGCCTCGCGCAGCCAGTAGCTGACGATGCCGATCGACGGCGCGAACATGAACAGCCACAGCACGCCGGCCAGCGCCGGCGCCACCGCGTAGGGCCAGATCAGCAGCGTGCGGTAGAAGCGCGCGCCGCGCACCACGCGGTCGGCCATCACCGCCAGCACCAGCGACACCGAGATGCCGACGACGGCCACCAGCGTCGAGAACACGGCGGTGATCTGGAACGACTGCAGATAGCTCTCGTCGTCGATCAGGCGGCGGAAGTTCTCCAGCCCGACGTACTCGACGCTGGTGCCGAACGCATCCTGCTGCAGCAGGCTGTAGTGCAGCGCCTGCGCCGCCGGCCAGAAGAAGAAGACGAGGATGACCGCCATCTGCGGTGCGATCAGCACCCAGGGCAGCCACGCGTTTTTGAAGCGGACTCTTTTTTCTGCAGCCAACGCTGGCTTCCCGTCACGACGACGGCGGGCGCCCGCCAGGGGAACGCCCGCCGCCCGGAGCGCCCCGCAGGGCGCGAAACAAAGACCGCGAGCCTAACAGGCTCGCGCGCCGCGTCCACCCGGCAATGGATGCGCGGGGGCTGCGGCGACACTCACGACCGGTTGGCCTTCTCGAAGCGCTGCAGCTGCTCGTCGCCGCGCTTCTTGGCCGCTTCCAGCGCTTCCTTGGCGGTCTTCTTGCCGCCCCAGACCTGCTCCATCTCCTCGTCGACGATGGTGCGGATCTGCACGAAGTTGCCCAGGCGCACGCCGCGCGACTTGTCGGTGACCTTGCGGATCATCTGCGTCACGGCGACGTCGGTGCCCGGGTTCTCCTTGTAGAAGCCGGACTTCTCGGTCAGCTCGTAGGCCGCGGTCGTGATCGGCAGGTAGCCGGTGCGCTGGTGGCTGGCGGCCTGCACCTTCGGGTCCGAGATGTACTGGAAGAACTGCGCGACGCCCTTGTACTCGGCCGGCTTCTTGCCGCTCATCACCCACAGGCTGGCGCCGCCGATGACGGTGTTCTGCGGCGCGCCTTGCACGTCGGGGTAGTAGGGAAGGGCGCCGATGCCGCCGGTGAACTTGGCGTTGCGCTTGACGTTGCCGTACAGGCCCGAGGAGCCGGTCATCATCGCGCACTCGCCGGAGACGAAGGTGGCGTCGGCGGCGTTGCCGCGGCCCTTGTAGACGAACAGGCCCTGCTTGGCCATGTTGGCCAGGTTCTCGATGTGACGCACGTGCAGCGGCGTCGTGAACGCCAGGCGCGTGTCCAGGCCGCCGAAGCCGTTGCGCTTGGTCGCGTACTCGACGTTGTGCCAGGCCGAGAAGCTCTCCAGCTGCGTCCAGCTGACCCAGCTCGTCGTGAACGGGCACTTGTGGCCGCTGGCCTTGAGCTTGGCGGCGGCCAGCGCCACTTCCGGCCAGGTGGTCGGCGGCTTGTTCGGGTCCAGGCCGGCGGCCTTGAAGGCGTCCTTGTTGTAGTGGAAGACGGTGGTCGAGCTGTTGAACGGCAGGCTCATCATCTGGCCGTTCGGCGCCGTGTAGTAGCCGGCGACGGCGCTGATGTAGCGCGTCGGGTCGAACTTGACGCCGGCTTCGGTCATCAGCTGGGCCACCGGCTTCACCGCGCCCTTGCTGGCCATCATCGTCGCGGTGCCGACTTCGAAGACCTGCAGGATGTGCGGCGCGTTGCCGGCGCGGAAGGCGGCGATCGCGGCGGTCATCGACTCGTCGTAGGTGCCCTTGAACACCGGGACCACCTTGTAGTCCTTCTGCTGGGCGTTGAAGTCCTTGGCGAGGTCGTTGACCCATTCGCCCAGTGCGCCGCCCATCGAGTGCCACCACTGGATCTCGACCTGGGCCTGCGCGGGCACGGCGAACAGCGCCGCCACCGTGGCGGCGGCGGCGAACATCGGCTTCTTGATCATGAAAGAGGGCTCCTGCAGCGAGTTGTCAGCACGCGAAGCATGCGTGCCATTTGTGACAGTTGCCGGTTCTGTCACGCGCCGCCCGGCGCGGACACCCGGGTTTACCCGCTGGCACTCAAGACCCGGATCCGGTCTCGATGTTGCACTGCGGTAGCATGCGAGGTTCTCCATGAACGCGCCGCAAGCCTTTGCCACACCTCAAGTCCCGGCCGACGCCGCCCTGCGTGGCGCCCCGGACCGTGGTGACGACGCACCCGCGCGGCTGCGCGAGATCCCGTACAACTACACCTCGTTCTCGGACCGCGAGATCGTGCGCCGCCTGCTCGGCGCGCGTGCCTGGGAACTGCTGGACCGGCTGCGCCAGGAGCGCCGCACCGGGCGTTCGGCGCGCATGCTCTACGAGGTGCTGGGCGACATCTGGGTCGTCCAGCGCAACCCGTACCTCGAGGACGACCTTCTCGACAATCCGAAGCGCCTGCGCCTGCTGACCGACGCGCTGGAGCACCGGCTGCGCGAGATCGAGCGCCGCCGCCAGCCCGACGACACCGAGCGCGACGGCCACGTCGGCGAACTGCTGGCCGCCGCGCGTGCCGCCGTCGCGCGTTTTGCCGGCCGCTTCGAGGAAGTGCGCGCGCTGCGCCAGCGCGCCCGCCGCGTGCTCGGCCGCGTGACGGCCAAGGACAACATCAAGTTCGACGGCCTGTCGCGCGTGGCGCACGTCACCGACGCCACCGACTGGCGCGTCGAGTACCCCTTCGTCGTGCTGACGCCCGACACCGAGGCCGAGACGGCCTTGCTGGTCAAGGGCTGCATCGAACTGGGCCTGACGATCATCCCGCGCGGCGGCGGCACCGGCTACACCGGCGGCGCCGTGCCGCTGGCCTGGAACAGCGCCGTCATCAACACCGAGAAGCTCGAGTCGATGACCGAGCTCGAGCGCGTGACGCTGCCCGGCCTGGACGAGCCGGTGGCCACGATCTGGACCGAAGCCGGCGTCGTCACGCAGCGCGTGGCCGACGCCGCCGAGCGTGCCGGCCACGTCTTCGCCGTCGACCCGACCTCGGCCGAGGCCTCGTGCATCGGCGGCAACATCGCGATGAACGCCGGCGGCAAGAAGGCGGTGCTGTGGGGCACGGCGCTGGACAACCTGGCGTCCTGGCGCATGGTCACGCCCGAGGCCAAGTGGCTGGAGGTGGTGCGCATCGGCCACAACCTCGGCAAGATCCACGACGTCGAGACCGCCGTCTTCGAGCTGCGCACCTACGACACCAGCGGCCGCACGCTGGAGCACACCGAGCGCCTGGAGATCCCCGGCCGCGTGTTCCGCAAGGAAGGCCTGGGCAAGGACGTCACCGACAAGTTCCTCGCCGGCCTGCCCGGCATCCAGAAGGAAGGCTGCGACGGCCTGATCACCAGCGCACGCTGGGTCGTGCACCGCATGCCGGCGCACACGCGCACCGTCTGCCTGGAGTTCTTCGGCAACCCGAAGGAGGCGGTGCCGTCGATCGTCGAGATCAAGGACTACCTGTTCGCCGAGGCGAAGAAGCCCGGCGGCGCCATCCTGGCCGGCCTGGAACACCTGGACGACCGCTATCTGAAGGCCGTCGGCTACGCGACCAAGAGCAAACGTGCGCTCAAGGGCAAGGGCCTGCCGAAGATGGTGCTGATCGGCGACATCGTCGGCGACGACGAGGACGCCGTCGCGCGTGCCACCAGCGAGGTCGTGCGCATCGCCAACAGCCGCAGCGGCGAGGGTTTCGTCGCCGTCAGCGCCGACGCGCGCAAGAAGTTCTGGCTCGACCGCAAGCGCACCGCGGCGATCGCGCGCCACACCAACGCCTTCAAGGTCAACGAGGACGTCGTCATCCCGTTGCCGCGCATGGGCGAGTACACCGAGGGCATCGAGCGCATCAACGTCGAGCTCTCGCTGCGCAACAAGCTGGCGCTGGTCGACCGCCTGAAGGCCTTCTTCGCCGACGGCCCGCTGCCGATCGGCCCCGGTGGCGAAGCCGGCGAGATCCCCGGCGCCGAGATCCTCGAGGACCGCGCCGCCGAGGCGCTGACGCTGCTGTCCGAGGTCGGCGCGCTGTGGCGCTTCTGGCTCGAGAACCTGGACGTGGTGCAGGCCGACAGCGGCCGCACGGTGTTCGCGCTGCTGCAGGACGACACGCTGCGCGCGTCGTGGAAGCGGCAACTGTACAAGCCGCTGCAGGCGGTGTTCGCCGGCGGCGCCTTCGCGCCCATCCTCGACGCCTGCCGGGCGATCCACAAGGAGGTACTGCGCGGGCGCGTCTGGGTGGCGCTGCACATGCATGCCGGCGACGGCAACGTGCACACCAACATCCCGGTCAACAGCGACAACTACGAGATGCTGCAGACGGCGCATGAAGCCGTCGCCCGCATCATGGCGCTGGCGCGCCGGCTGGGCGGCGTCATCAGCGGCGAGCACGGCATCGGCATCACCAAGCTGGAGTTCCTGACCGACGAGGAGCTGGCGTCGTTCGCCGCCTACAAGGCCAAGGTCGATCCTGAGGGTCGCTTCAACAAGGGCAAGCTGATGCGCGGCGGCGTCGCCGGCGCGATGGCCGCCGACCTGAGCGACGCCTACACGCCGAGCTTCGGGCTGATGGGCCACGAGTCGCTGATCATGCAGCAGAGCGACATCGGCGCGATCAGCGAGAGCATCAAGGACTGCCTGCGCTGCGGCAAGTGCAAGCCGGTGTGCTCGACGCACGTGCCGCGTGCCAACCTGCTGTACAGCCCGCGCAACAAGATCCTCGCCACCTCGCTGCTCGTCGAGGCCTTCCTCTACGAGGAGCAGACGCGCCGCGGCGTCAGCCTGCGCCACTGGGAGGAGTTCGAGGACGTCTCCGAGCACTGCACCGTCTGCCACAAGTGCCTGACGCCGTGCCCGGTGAAGATCGACTTCGGCGACGTCTCGATGAACATGCGCAACCTGCTGCGCAAGATGGGGCAGAAGAGCTTCCGTCCTGGCAGCGCGGTGGCGATGACCTTCCTGAACGCGACCAGCCCGCAGACCATCAAGCTGATGCGCGGCGCGATGGTCGGCGTCGGCTTCAAGGCCCAGCGCCTGGCCAACGACCTGCTCAAGCCCGTCCTGCGCCGCCAGACCGGCGCGCCGCCGGCGACGCTGGGGCCGGCGCCGGTGAAGGAGCAGGTGCTGCACTTCATCAACAAGAAGCTGCCCGGCGGGCTGCCGACGAAGACCGCGCGTGCGCTGCTGGACATCGAGGACCGCGAGTACGTCCCGATCATCCGCGACCCGCAGGCGACGAGCGCCGAGACCGAGGCCGTCTTCTACTTCCCCGGCTGCGGCAGCGAACGATTGTTCAGCCAGGTCGGCCTGGCGACGCAGGCCATGCTGTGGCACGCCGGCGTGCAGACCGTGCTGCCGCCGGGCTACCTGTGCTGCGGCTACCCGCAGCGCGGCAGCGGCCAGTTCGACAAGGCCGAGAAGCTCATCACCGACAACCGGGTGCTGTTCCACCGCGTGGCCAACACGTTGAACTACCTGGACATCAAGACCGTGGTCGTGTCCTGCGGCACCTGCTTCGACCAGCTGCAGGGCTACAAGTTCGAGGACATCTTCCCCGGCTGCCGCATCGTCGACATCCACGAGTACCTGCTGGAGAAGGGCGTCACGCTGCCCTCCGGCAGCGGCGCGTTCCTCTATCACGACCCCTGCCACACGCCGATGAAGCAGCAGGACGCGATGAAGACCGTCAAGGCGCTCGTCGGCCCCGACGTCGTGAAGAGCGAGCGCTGCTGCGGCGAGAGCGGCACGCTCGGCGTCTCGCGCCCGGACATCAGCACCCAGGTGCGCTTCCGCAAGGAAGAGGAGATCCGCAAGGCCGAGGCCGCGCTGCGCGCCTCGGGCGCGGTGGCCCCGGGTGCCGGTGTGAAGATCCTCACCAGCTGCCCGAGCTGCCTGCAGGGCCTGAAGCGCTACCAGGACGATCTGGCGTCCGGCCTGCTCGAGGCCGACTACATCGTCGTCGAGATGGCGCGCCGCATGCTCGGCGAGACCTGGCTCGAGGACTACGTCGCCCGCGCCAATGCGGGCGGCATCGAACGCGTCCTGGTGTAAGGCCGGCGCGCCCGGCCGCTGCGCGGGCGCCGCCGCGGCGCATGCGGTGGCCGGCGACGTGTCACGGCCCCACTTGGGTCAAGGGCGGTGCCGGGCCGGGCCCTGATTTCGTGGGGGGCGGCGATACACTCGCGCGTCCCGTTCACGCCCCCCGCCAGCATGAGTCCGCCCCGCGCGCCGCAACCCACGTCGATCACCGTCCACCAGGCGTCCCGCGTGCTGGAGGTCGGCTTCGAGGACGGCGCCCGGTTCCGCATTCCGTTCGAGCTGATGCGCGTGTACTCGCCGTCGGCCGAGGTCCAGGGCCACGGCCCCGGCCAGGAGACGCTGCAGACCGGCAAGCGCGGCGTGCTCGTCGAGGCGCTCGAGCCCGTCGGCCACTACGGCGTGCGCCCGACCTTCTCCGACGGCCACGACAGCGGCATCTACACCTGGGACTACCTCTACCGCCTGGGTGCCGACGAGGCCGCCCTGTGGACGCGTTACGAGGAGCAACTGGCCGCCGCCGGTGTCGACCGCGACGCGCCGATGCCGCCCAAGCCCGCCCGCTCCTGCGGCTCCCACCATTCCTGAACTCCCATGGCCCAGACCCATTTCGGCTACCAGACCGTCGACGAGAGCGAGAAGGCGCGCCGTGTGCGCGGCGTCTTCGACTCGGTCGCCTCCCGCTACGACCTGATGAACGACCTGCTGTCGATGGGCATGCACCGGGCGTGGAAGGCCTACACGGTGGCGGTGGCCAACGTGAAGCCGGGCGACCGCGTGCTCGACATCGCCGGCGGCACCGGCGACCTGGCGCGCGCCTTCGCGCGCAAGGTCGGCGAGAGCGGCACGGTCGTGCACACCGACATCAACGAGGCCATGCTGCGCACCGGCCGCGACCGCCTGCTCGACGAGGGCCTGGTGCTGCCGACGACGACCTGCGACGCCGAGCACCTGCCGTTCGCCAGCGGCAGCTTCGACCTCGTCACCGTCGCCTTCGGCCTGCGCAACATGACGCACAAGGACGCCGCGCTGCGCGAGATGGGCCGTGTGCTGCGCGACGGCGGCCGGCTGATGGTGCTGGAGTTCTCCAAGGTCGCCGCGCCGCTGGCGAAACCCTACGACTGGTATTCCTTCAACGTCATGCCGAAGATCGGGCGTTTCGTGGCCGGCGACGAGGACAGCTACCGCTACCTCGCCGAGTCGATCCGCATGCACCCCGACCAGCAGACGCTCAAGACGATGATGAAGGAAGCCGGCTTCGGCCACGTCGACGTGCACAACATGAGCGCGGGTGTCGTCGCGCTGCACGTGGGGATCAAGTGCTGAGTCGGCTGGCGCGCCTGAAGCGGCGCGTCGTCCCGCTGCGGCCCGTCGCGCGTCCCGCCCCCGTGGCGGCCGCCGGCGACGACGTCGAGGCTTTCCTGCGTGTCGCGCGGGCCAGCTTCGTCGAGCTGCAGGCCGCCTGGGACGCCGCCGATCTGCGCGCGCTGGCCGCCATCACCACCGAGGAGCTGCTGGCCGAGCTGCGCGAGCAGCTCGAGGTGCGCGGCCCCGGTCCCAACCGCACCGAGGTGCTGGCGCTCGAGGCCCGGCTGCTCGGGCTCGACGAGGTCGGCGACGGCCTCGTCGCCAGCGTCGAGTTCTCGGGCTGGATCCGCGAGCGCCTCGAGGAGCGCGCCGCGCCGTTCCGCGAGCTCTGGCTGCTCGCCAACCTGAAGTCCGCCGACCGCGGCTGGCAGATCGCGCGCGTCCAGGCGCTGAGCTGAGCGCCCCGTGCCGTGCCGGCGCCGGATGCGCGTCGGCAGGCCGCCCAGCGCCTACACTCCCGGCCAGTCGTTTGCCAGGAGCGTTCACGTTGAAAGTCACCGTCGTCGGTACCGGTTATGTCGGCCTCGTCACAGGCGCCTGTCTGTCCGAGATGGGCAACCACGTCGTCTGCCTCGACGTCGACGAGCGCAAGATCCGCATCCTCAACGAGGGCGGCATCCCGATCCACGAACCCGGGCTCGAGGAGATCGTGCGCCGCAACGCCGCCGCCGGCCGGCTGCAGTTCACGACCGACGTCGAGGCCGCCGTCGCGCACGGCACGGTGCAGTTCATCGGCGTCGGCACGCCGCCCGACGAGGACGGCTCGGCCGACCTGCAGTACGTGCTGGCCGCGGCGCGCAACATCGGCCGCCACATGACCGACTACAAGGTCATCGTCGACAAGAGCACGGTGCCGGTGGGCACCGCGGCCAAGGTGCGCGAGGCGGTGCGCCAGGCGCTGGCCGAGCGTGGGCTGGAGATGGACTTCTCGGTCGTCTCCAACCCCGAGTTCCTGAAGGAGGGCGCCGCGGTCGAGGACTGCATGCGTCCGGACCGCATCGTCGTCGGCGCCGACGACGAGCGTGCGGTGCTGCTGATGCGCGCGCTGTACACGCCGTTCATGCGCAACCACGACCGCCTGCTGGTCATGGACCTGCCCAGCGCCGAGTTCACCAAGTACGCCGCCAACGCGATGCTGGCCACGCGCATCAGCTTCATGAACGAGCTGTCGCGCCTGGCCGAGAAGGTCGGCGCCGACATCGAGAGCGTGCGCAAGGGCATCGGCAGCGATCCGCGCATCGGCACCCACTTCCTGTACGCCGGCACCGGCTATGGCGGCAGCTGCTTCCCGAAGGACGTCAAGGCGCTGATCCACACCGGGCGCGAGAACGGCGTGCGGCTGGAGGTGCTGGAGGCCGTCGAGTCGGTCAACGACCGGCAGAAGCTGGTGCTGGTCGACAAGATCGTCGCGCGCTACGGCGAGGACCTCGCCGGCCGCACCTTCGCGCTCTGGGGCCTGGCCTTCAAGCCCAACACCGACGACATGCGCGAGGCGCCCAGCCGCGTCGTCGTCGAGGCGCTGCTGGCGCGTGGAGCGCGGGTTCGCGCCTATGACCCGGTGGCGATGGACGAGGCGCGCCGCGTGATGGAAGGCCTGCAGGGCGTCGACTTCGTCGCCTCGCAGGCCGAGGCGCTGGCCGGCGCCGACGCGCTGGTGCTCGTCACCGAGTGGAAGGAGTTCCGCAACCCCGACTTCGACGGCATCAAGGCGGCGCTGAAGCAGCCGGTGATCTTCGACGGCCGCAACCTCTACGACCCGGCCTACATGAAGTCGCTGGGCTTCGAGTACCGCGCGATCGGCCGCGCCGGGGCCTGATCCCGACCCCGGGGCCCGGCATGGCGCCGGGCCCGTGCCGGTTCAGCCGGCGGTGCGCCCGTAGGTGTCCTCGAAGCGCACGATGTCGTCCTCGCCGAGGTAGCTGCCCGACTGCACCTCGATCAGCTCCAGCGGCAGCTTGCCCGGGTTGCGCAGCCGGTGCGTCTCGCCCAGCGGGATGTAGGTGCTCTGGTTCTCGGTGAGCAGGATCACCTTGTCGCCGACCGTCACCTCGGCGGTGCCGCTGACGACGATCCAGTGCTCGGCGCGGTGGTGGTGCATCTGCAGGCTCAGGGATGCGCCCGGCTTGACCATGATGCGCTTGACCTGGTGGCGCGGCCCGGCGTCGACGCTGTCGTACCAGCCCCAGGGCCGGTGCACCTTGCGGTGCAGCGTGTGCTCGCCGCGGCGGGCGCTGCCCAGCCGGTTGACGATCTGCTTGACCTCCTGGCTGCGCGCGCGGTCGGCCACCAGCACCGCGTCCGGCGTCTCGACGACGACGACGTCGTCGAGCCCGACCACGCCGACCAGCCGGCTCGTCGCGTGCACCAGCGTGCCGCGGCTGTCGTGCACGATGGCGTCGCCGACCGCGGCGTTGCCGTCGGCGTCCTTGGCGGCGACCTGCCACACCGCCTCCCAGGCGCCAAGGTCGTTCCAGCCGGCGTCGAGCTCGACCATGCGGATGTCCTGGCCGCTGCCGGGGCAGCGCTCCATCACCGCGTAGTCGACCGACTCGGCCGGCACCGCCGCGAACTCGGCCTTGCCCGGACGCACGAAACGCTGGTCGGTGCTGCGCGCGGCCCAGGCCGCGCGGCTGGCCGCGGCGATGTCCGGCCGCCAGCGCTCCAGCGCCGCCATCCAGACGCTGGCCTTCAGCACGAACATGCCGGCGTTCCAGAAGTAGCCGCCTTCGGCCAGGTAGCGCGCCGCGGTCTCGGCGTCGGGCTTCTCGACGAACTGGGCGACGACTCGCGCACCGCTGGCGCGTTCGGTGCGGATGTAGCCGTAGCCGGTCTCCGGCCGGTCGGGCGTGATGCCGAGGATGACGATCGAGCCCTGCGCCGCGACCTCGATCGCCGCGGCCATCGCGGTGCCGAACGCGGCCTCGTCGGCCAGCGTCTGGTCGGCCGGCGTGACGACGAGCACCGGGTCGGCGCCGCCTTCGAGCGCCTGCAGCGCGGCCAGCGTCAGCGCCGGCGCGGTGTTGCGGCCCGCGGGCTCGAGCAGCACCGCGGCCGGCTCGGCGCCGAGTTCACGCAACTGGTCCAGGATCAGGAAACGGTGCTCCTCGTTGCCGACGACCAGCGGCGGCGCCGCCTTCACCGTGCCCCGGCCCAGCGCCTGCAGCCGCGCCGCGGCCTGCTGGAACAGGCTGGTGTTGCCGGCGAGCACGAGAAACTGCTTCGGATAGCCGGCGCGCGACAGCGGCCACAGCCGCGTGCCCGAGCCCCCGGCCATGACGACCGGCTGGACGGCGATGTTCATGCTTCGAACCCCCGGGGATTGCTCTGTTGCCAGCGCCAGCTGTCGGCGCACATGCGCTCCAGGCCGTGCCGCGCCTGCCAGCCGAGCAGCGACTGCGCCTGCGACGGGTCGGCCCAGCAGGCGGCGACGTCGCCGGGCCGGCGCGGCACGATTCTGTACGGAACCGGCCGCCCGCTGGCCCGCGCGAACGCGGTGACGACCTCCAGCACCGAGTGGCCGCGCCCGGTGCCCAGGTTGACGGTGAACGAACCCGGCGCGTCGAGCAGCCGGCGCAGCGCCGCGACGTGGCCGTCGGCGAGGTCGCAGACGTGGATGTAGTCGCGCACGCCGGTGCCGTCGGGTGTCGGGTAGTCGTCGCCGAAGACCTGCAGGAACTCGCGCCGGCCGACCGCGACCTGCGTCACGTAGGGCATCAGGTTGTTCGGCGTGCCGCGCGGGTCCTCGCCGATGCGCCCGCTCTCGTGCGCGCCGACGGGGTTGAAGTAGCGCAGGCAGGCGGTCTGCCAGGCCGGATCGGCGGCGCCCAGGTCGCGCAGGATCTGCTCGCCGACGAGCTTGGTCTGGCCGTAGGGGTTGGTCGCGGTGAGCCGCGCGTCCTCGCGGATCGGCAGCGAGTCGGGGTCGCCGTAGACCGTGGCGCTGGAGCTGAAGACGAATCGCGTGCAGCCGTGGCGGCGCATCGTGCGGCAGACGTTGAGCAGGCCGCCGAGGTTGTTCGCGTAGTACTCCAGCGGCTTGGCGGTCGATTCGCCGACGGCCTTGAACGCGGCGAAGTGCACCGTCGCGTCGATGCTGTGGCGCTGGAACACGCCCTCCATCGCCGCGGCGTCGCAGACGTCGGCGCGCTCGAAGACCGGCGGCCGGCCGCCGAGCTCGTGCAGCCGCTCCAGGACGACGGGCGAGCTGTTGGAGAAGTCGTCGACGCCGACGACCTCGAAGCCGGCGGCCTGCAGCGCCAGCCAGGTGTGCGAGGCGATGTAGCCGGTCGCGCCGGTGAGGAGGATGGTGGCCATGCCCTATTGCATCACGAGCGGGGCCGGGCGCCGCGCGCGAAGCCGCCGCCCCGGCGGCCTTGCGCGCGCCGGCCGCCGAATCGCGCAGCAAGCTGCAATGGCGCAAGATCGATGCCGGGCGCCGCCTGCCTACAATGCGACGATGCTGCAAACCCTCAACAGCCTGCTCGCGCCGGCCGTGCTGGAACGGCTGACGCTGGTCATCAACCACGTGCTGTCCAGTGAATCGGTCGCCACCGAGCGGCTCAAGCCGCACGCCGGGCGCACGCTCGAGCTCGCCGCGAGCGCCTGGCCCTCGCTGCTGCCGCCGCCGCCGGTGCTCGCCTTCCGCGTCACGCCCGCCGGTCTGCTCGAATGGTGCGGCCTGGACCGCCCGGCCTCGTGCGACCTCGCGCTGCGTGTCGACGCCGCCAACCCGGCGCTGCTGCTGGCGCGCGCGCTCGGCGGCGAGCTGCCCCCGGTGGCCATCGACGGCGACGCCCAGCTCGCCGGCGACGTCAACTGGCTGATGCAGAACCTGCGCTGGGACGTCGCCGCCGATCTCGAGCGTTTCTTCGGCCCGGTCGTCGCGCAGCAGCTGCACCGCATGGGTTCGGCTGTCGCGCACGCGCTGCGCACCGCGGTGCAGGGCCTGGGCCGCGTGCGGCCGCGCTCGCGCTGACGCTGCCCGTCCTCACCGTCCGGAACCCGAGATGCGGCGTGTCGCCCGCCTGATCTTCATCGTCTTCACCGTCCTGCGCTTCGGCCTGGACGAGGTGGCGCTGTCGGCCTTCCGCCAGCCCTGGGTGCGCATGCTGGTGCGCCTGGTCACGTTCGGCCGCCGCCTGGACGAGCCGCGTGGCGTGCGCCTGCGCCGCGCCTTCGAGCGTCTGGGGCCGATCTTCGTGAAGTTCGGCCAGGTGCTGTCCACGCGGCGCGACCTGCTGCCGCTGGATCTCGCCGACGAACTCGCCAAGCTGCAGGACCGTGTGCCGCCGTTCCCGCCGGCGGTCGCGCGTGCGCTCGTCGAGCGCGCCTTCGGCCGCGGCATCGACGACATCTTCAGCCACTTCGAGACCGAGCCGGTGGCCAGCGCGTCGATCGCGCAGGTGCACTTCGCGACGCTGAAGGACGGCCGCGAGGTCGCCGTCAAGGTGCTGCGCCCGGGCATGCTGGAGGTCATCGACGACGACCTGACGCTGCTGCACACGCTGGCGCGCTGGGTCGAGCGCCTGTCGGCCGACGGCAAGCGCCTGCGCCCGCGCGAGGTCGTCGCCGAGTTCGACGTCTACCTGCACGACGAGCTGGACCTCGTGCGCGAGGCCAGCAACGCCGCCCAGCTGCGGCGCAACATGGACGGGCTCGAGCTGCTGCTGGTGCCCGAGATGATCTGGGACTACTGCACGTCCTCGGTCATCGTCATGGAGCGCATGTACGGCGTGCCGATCAGCCAGGTCGAGCGCCTGCGCGAGGCCGGCGTCGACTTCAAGAAGCTGGCGCGCGACGGCGTCACGATCTTCTTCACCCAGGTCTTCCGCGACGGCTTCTTCCACGCCGACATGCACCCGGGCAACATCCAGGTGAGCCTGGCGAGCGAGACCTTCGGCCGCTACATCGCGCTGGACTTCGGGATCATCGGCACGCTGACCGAGACCGACAAGGAATACCTGGCCTACAACTTCCTGGCCTTCTTCCGGCGCGACTACAAACGCGTGGCCGAGTTGCACGTCGAGAGCGGCTGGGTGCCGGCCGACACGCGCATCGACGCGCTCGAAGGCGCGATCCGCGCCGTCTGCGAGCCGCATTTCGACCGGCCGCTGAAGGACCTGTCGCTCGGCCAGGTGCTGATGCGGCTGTTCCAGGCCTCGCGCCGCTTCAACGTCGAGATCCAGCCGCAGCTGGTGCTGCTGCAGAAGACGCTGCTGAACATCGAGGGCCTGGGCCGCCAGCTCGACCCCGAGCTGGACCTGTGGACCACGGCCAAGCCTTTCCTCGAGCGCTGGATGAACGAGCAGATCGGCTGGCGCGGCCTGCTCGACCGGCTGCAGCACGAGGCGCCGCACTACGCGCAGATCATTCCCGAGCTGCCGCGGCTGGTGCACGCCGCGCTCAAGCCCCGGCCCGAGCCGGCGCCGTCGCCGGTGATGCTGGCGCTGCTGGCCGAGCAGCGGCGCACCAACCGGCTGCTGCAGGCGGTGCTGTGGGCGCTGGGGGGGTTTGTCGTCGGGATGGTCGTCACGCGCATCCTGCTGCAGACCTCCGGTGCCTGAGGCCCGGCCAAAGCCCTGCCGCCGAAACGTTAGAATTCACGCTTTGCTTTTCAAATCAAGGGTTTAGCCATGCCGATCTATGCGTACCGCTGCGCTGCCTGCGGGCACGCCCGGGACGTGCTGCAGAAGATCTCCGATCCGCTGCTGACGGTCTGCCCGGCGTGCGGCGCCGAGGCCTTCCAGAAACAGGTCACCGCCGCGGGTTTCCAGTTGAAGGGCTCGGGCTGGTACGTCACCGATTTCCGCGGTGGCGACAGCGCCAAGACGGGCAGCACCAAGACCGAGAGCGCACCGGCCGACACCGCGGCCAAGCCGGCCGACAAGCCGGCCGAGGCCCCTGCCGCGGCCCCGGCGCCCGCGCCCACGCCGTCGGCGGGCAGCTGAAGGCGCGCGAAAGCCACCCGTGAAAAAGTACTTCGTCGCCGGCCTGCTGGTCTGGCTGCCGCTGACGGTCACGATCTGGGTTCTGTCGTGGCTGCTCGGCGCGCTCGACGGCGTCTTCGTCAGCCTGCTGTCAGCGACGCAGGTCGTGCTGCCGCAGTCCACCCACGAGACCGTCGAGTTCCTGCGCGGCGTGCCCGGCCTCGGCGTGGCCGTCGTGCTCGCCGTGCTGCTGCTGTCGGGTGTGTTCGCCGCCAACTTCGTCGGCCAGTGGTGGCTGCGCCAGTGGGATGCGCTGATGGTGCGCATCCCGATCGTCAAGTCGATCTACAGCTCGGTCAAGCAGGTCTCGGACACGCTGTTCTCGTCCAGCGGCAACGCCTTCCGCGAGGCGGTGCTGGTGCAGTACCCGCGCCAGGGCTCGTGGACCATCGCCTTCGTCACCGGCAAGCCCGGCGGCGAGGTCGCCAGCCACCTGCCAGGCGACTTCGTCAGCGTCTACGTGCCGACGACGCCGAACCCGACCTCGGGCTTTTTCCTGATGATGCCGCGTGCCGACGTGCACGAGCTGAAGATGAGCGTCGACGAGGCGCTGAAGTACGTGATCTCGATGGGCGTCGTCGCCCCGCCCGGCACCGAGCCGCCCGCGCTGCGAAATTGACGGGGCCGGCCACCGCGGCACGCGGCCGGTCCTGAGGGCGTTCGCCGCCCCGCCACGACGCCACCCGATTCCCCGAAGAATTCCCCGAATACCTGGAGTGTCCCGATGAGAACGACGTACTGCGGCCTGGTCAGCGAAACGCTGATGGACCAGACCGTGACCCTGATGGGCTGGGCCCACCGTCGCCGCGACCACGGCGGCGTGATCTTCATCGACCTGCGCGACCGTGAAGGCCTCGTGCAGATCGTCTGCGACCCCGACCGCCCCGAGATGTTCAAGGCCGCCGAGGGCGTGCGCAACGAGTTCTGCCTGAAGGTCGTCGGCAAGGTGCGCGCGCGTCCGGCCGGCACCGAGAACACCAACCTCACCAGCGGCAAGATCGAGGTCCTGGCCTACGAGCTCGAGGTGCTGAACCCCAGCGTCACGCCGCCGTTCCAGCTCGACGACGACAACCTGTCGGAGACGGTGCGCCTGACGCACCGCGTGCTGGACCTGCGCCGCCCGACGATGCAGAAGAACCTGATGCTGCGCTACCGCGTCGCGATGGAGGTGCGCAAGTATCTCGACGAGCAGGGCTTCGTCGACATCGAGACGCCGATGCTGACCAAGAGCACGCCCGAAGGCGCACGCGACTACCTCGTGCCCAGCCGCGTGCACGACGGCATGTTCTTCGCGCTGCCGCAGTCGCCCCAGCTCTTCAAGCAGCTGCTGATGGTCGCGGGCTTCGACCGCTACTACCAGATCACCAAGTGCTTCCGCGACGAGGACCTGCGCGCCGACCGCCAGCCCGAGTTCACGCAGATCGACATCGAGACCTCGTTCCTCGGCGAGGAGCAGATCCGCGAGATCACCGAAGGCATGGTGCGTCGTGTCTTCCGCAACGCGCTGGGCGTCGAGCTGCCGGTCTACGAGCGGCTGACCTACGCCGAGGCGATGCATCGCTACGGCTCGGACAAGCCCGACCTGCGCGTCAAGCTCGAGTTCACCGAGCTGACCGACGTGATGAAGACGGTGGACTTCAAGGTCTTCGCCGGCCCGGCGACGATGAAGGGCGGCCGCGTCGCGGCGCTGCGCATCCCCGGCGGCGCCGAGATGAGCCGCAGCGAGATCGACGCCTACACCGAGTTCGTCAAGATCTACGGCGCCAAGGGCCTCGCGTGGATCAAGGTCAACGACCTCGCCAAGGGCCGTGAAGGCCTGCAGAGCCCGATCGTCAAGAACCTGCACGACGCGGCGCTCGAGGAGATCCTCAAGCGCACCGGCGCCGCCGCCGGCGACCTGATCTTCTTCGGCGCCGACAAGCGCAAGGTCGTCGACGACGCGCTCGGCGCGCTGCGCGTGAAGATCGGCCACAGCGAGTTCGGCCGCACGCACGGGCTGTTCGAGGACAAGTGGGCGCCGCTGTGGGTCGTCGACTTCCCGATGTTCGAGCACGACGACGAGGCCGGCCGCTGGAACGCGGTGCACCACCCGTTCACCGCGCCCAAGGACGGGCACGAGGACCTGATGGACACCGACCCGGGCGCCTGCGTCGCCAAGGCCTACGACATGGTGCTCAACGGCTGGGAGCTCGGCGGCGGCTCGGTGCGCATCCACCGCGCCGAGGTGCAGAGCAAGGTCTTCAAGGCGCTGAACATCAGCGCCGAGGACGCCAAGGTGAAGTTCGGCTTCCTGCTCGACGCGCTGCAGTACGGCGCGCCGCCGCACGGCGGCCTGGCCTTCGGCCTGGACCGCCTGGTCACGCTGATGACCAAGGCCGAGTCGATCCGCGACGTCATCGCCTTCCCGAAGACCCAGCGCGCCCAGTGCCTGCTGACCGGCGCGCCGAGCAACGTCGACGAAGCCCAGCTGCGCGAGCTGCACATCCGCCTGCGCAACCCGGTGCAGGCCTGAGGTCTCGCGGCCTGAACGAAGAAGCGGCCCCTGGGGCCGCTTTTTTCTGGCCGGCCTTGCGGCCCGGCCCGGCCGGGGGCGCTGGCTATACTGCGGCGCCCCCGGCGGCGCATCGCTGCCGCCCGCCGCGGCACCAGGACGCCCTCCGATGACCACCGCTCCAGACTCCGCCGTGCACGACCACGAGGCCGGCCCGCGCGACCCCGCCACGCAGGACAGCACCCGCACCGACGACACCCGCATCGCCGCCGTGCGCGCGCTGGTGTCGCCGGCCGTGCTGCTCGACGAGCTGCCGGCCACCGCCGCCGTGCAGACCGTCGTCGACGGCGCCCGGCGCGCCATCGGCGAGGTGCTGCACGGCCGCGACGACCGCCTCGTCGCCGTCGTCGGGCCGTGTTCGATCCACGACTACGAGGCCGCGATGGAGTACGCGCGGCGCCTGAAGCCGCTGGCCGACGAGCTGGCCGGCGAGATCGTCATGGTGATGCGCGTCTACTTCGAGAAGCCGCGCACGACGGTGGGCTGGAAGGGCTTCGTCAACGACCCGCGCCTGGACGGCAGCTTCCGCATCAACGAAGGCCTGCGCCGCGCGCGCGAGCTGCTGCTGGACGTCAGCGCGCTGGGCCTGCCGGCGGCCACCGAGTTCCTGGACCTGCTGTCGCCGCAGTACCTGGCCGACCTCATCGCCTGGGGGGCGATCGGCGCCCGCACCACCGAGAGCCAGAGCCACCGCCAGCTCGCCAGCGGGCTGTCCTGCCCGGTGGGCTTCAAGAACGGCACCGACGGCGGCGTGCAGGTCGCCGCCGACGCGCTGATGGCCGCCAGCGCGCCGCACAGCTTCATGGGCATGACCAAGATGGGCGTCGCGGCGATCTTCGAGACGCGCGGCAACCCCGACGGCCACGTCATCCTGCGCGGCGGCAAGGTGCCCAACTTCGACGCCGACGCCGTGCAGGCGGCCTGCGCCGTGCTGCGCCGCGCCGGGCTGCGCGAGCAGGTGATGATCGACTGCTCGCACGCCAACTCGGCCAAGCAGCCGCGGCGCCAGATCGAGGTCGCCGCCGACGTCGGCCGCCAGATCGCCGGTGGCGACCGCCGCATCGTCGGCGTGATGGTCGAGAGCCATCTGCACGAAGGCCGCCAGGACCAGACGCCGGGCTGCCCGCTGGCCCATGGCGTGTCGATCACCGACGCCTGCCTGGGCTGGGACGACACCGTGCCGCTGCTGCGCGGCCTCGCCGAGGCCGTGCGCGCGCGTCGCGCACGATGACGCGTCCGCCCAAGATCCCGGTGTCGGTGCTGGTGGTCATCCACCGGCTCGACGGCCAGGTGCTGCTGATCGAGCGCGCCCAGCCGGCCGGCTTCTGGCAGAGCGTCACCGGCTCCATCGACTTCGACGGCGAGCCGCTGGAGGCCGCGGCGCGGCGCGAGGTCGCCGAGGAGACCGGCATCACCGGTGGCGAACTCGTCGACTGGCAGCTCTCCAACGTCTACGAGATCTACCCGGTGTGGCGCCACCGCTACGCGCCGGGCGTCACGCACAACACCGAGCACGTCTTCGGCCTCACCGTGCCGGCGGACACGACGGTCATCCTGAACCCGCGTGAACACCGCGACGCATGCTGGCTGCCGTGGCGAGAAGCCGCTGACCGCTGCTTCTCGCCCAGCAACGCCGAGGCGATACTGCAACTGCCCCGTTTCGTGACCTTCGCGTGAACCGGCTGAACCCGCTGCAGTCGACGCTGATGCCCCCGGCCACCGGGCTGGAGGCGCTGCGTGTCGCCACCTACAACATCCACAAGGGCGTGCGCGGCGTCGGCCGCGGCAAGCGGCTGGAGATCCACAACCTGGGGCTGGCGGTCGAGTCATTCGACGCCGACATGGTCTTCCTGCAGGAAGTGCGGCTGTTCAACACGCGCGAGTCGCGGCGTTTCCAGCGCACCTCCTTCGGCTGGCCCGAGCAGGGCCAGGCCGAGTTCCTCGCTCCCGAGGGCTACGACGTCGCCTACCGCACCAACGCCATCACGCGCCATGGCGAACACGGCAACGCGCTGCTGTCGCGCTGGCCGATCGGCGACATCGGCCACCACGACGTCAGCGACCACCGCTTCGAGCAGCGCGGCCTGCTGCACGTGCCGGTGCAGTGGCAGGGCATGACGGTGCATGCCGTCGTCGCCCACTTCGGCCTGGTGCACGCCAGCCGGCTGCGCCAGGTCGCGCGGCTGGCCGAGTTCATCGACGCGACCGTGCCGCCCGGCGAGATGCTGATCGTCGCCGGCGACTTCAACGACTGGGGCGAGCGCCTGGACTCGCCGATGGCGACGATCGGCCTGCAGCGCGCCTTCGCGCCCGAGTCCACGCGCCAGCAGCGCCTGACCTTCCCGTCGCTGGCGCCGGTGTTCGCGCTCGACCGCTTCTACCTGCGCGGCCTGCGCTGCGTCTCGACGATGGTGCCGCGCGGCATGGCCTGGGCGCGCATGTCCGACCACCTGCCGCTGGTCGCGGAACTGGAGCCGGCCTGATGCCGCTGCCGCTGGACGATCCCTCGGCCTGGGCCTGGTCGGGGGTGCCGCGGCCACGGTTCGTCGGCGGCAACGACGTGCGCCTGCTGCAGGGCGGCGACGAGTTGTTCCCGCGCATGGTCGAGGCCATCGACGCCGCGCGCCACGAGGTCTGGCTGGCGACCTACATCTTCCATTCCGACGATGCCGCGCGGGCCGTGGCCGCGGCGCTGTCGGCGGCGGCCGGGCGCGGCGTCGAGGTCCACGTCGTCGTCGACGGCTTCGGTTCGCTGCAGACCATGGCCACGCTGCGCGAGTGGCTGCTGCCCGGTGGCGTGCGGCTGGAGGTCTTCCGCCCGCTGGACCGCTGGTGGGCCTGGCTGCAGCCGGGGCAGTTGCGGCGCCTGCATCAGAAGCTGTGTGTCGTCGATGCCGACATCGCCTACGTCGGCGGCATCAACCTGATCGACGACCGCCACGACCTGCACCACGGCTGGGGCGACGCGCCGCGGCTGGACTATGCCGTCGAGCTGCGCGGCCCGATCGCCCGGCAGGTGCGCGACACCGCGCGCGCGATGTGGGCCCGCGCCCACCTCGGCCACTTCTGGGGCGAGGAGCTGCGGGCGCTGGCGCGCAGCTCGGCGCCGGTCGAGCAGACCGTGCAGCTGCTGCGCCAGCTGCGTGCGCGGCCGCAGCCGGTGCCCGGCGACGACGGCGGCGAGCCGGTGCGTGCGGCCTTCGTCGTGCGCGACAACCTGCGCCAGCGCCGCGCCATCGAGCGCAGCTACGTCGAGGCGATCCGCGGCGCGCGCGAGCGGGTCGACATCGCGGTGCCGTATTTCTACCCGGGCCAGACCTTCCGCCGCGCGCTTCGCCGCGCCGCCGCGCGCGGCGTGCGCGTGCGCCTGCTGCTGCAGGGCAAGATCGACTACCGCATCGCGGCGCTGGCCGCGCGTGCGCTGTACGACGAGCTGCGCGCCCACGGCGTGCGCATCTACGAGTACACGCCGGCCTTCCTGCACGCCAAGGTGGCGGTCGTCGACGACGACTGGGCGACGGTCGGCAGCTCCAACATCGACCCGCTGTCGCTGCTGCTGAACCTGGAGGCCAACGTCGTCGTGCGCGACCCGCTGTTCGCGCGGGCGCTGGCCGACCGGCTGGACAACGCGATCGAGGCCTCGCACGAGGTCAAGACCCAGCCCGCCGGGCGTGGCTGGCGCAGCTGGCTGCACCGCGGTTTCGTCGCCTGGTGCGCCGGCGTCTACCTGCGGCTGGCCGGCATCGGCGGGCGCTACTGAAGGCCGTGGCGCGGACCGGACGCCGGCGCCTCCGCGCCTGCATGCGCGGCAACCGATGCCGCGCCCGAAGTGTTTAGCATCGCCCGCACCCCACAGGAGGACTCTTCGATGACCCGACTCCCGTCCGTCCGTCTCGCCGTCGCCGCCGCCGCGCTGCTCGCCTTCGGCGCCGCGGCCCAGGCCAAGACCCTGGTCTACTGCTCCGAAGGTTCGCCGGAGAACTTCACCCCGGCGCTCAACACCACCGGCACCAGCTTCGACGCCGCACGTCCGGTCTACGACCGGCTGACGCACTTCGTGCGCGGCAGCACCGAGGTCGAGCCGGGCCTGGCCGAGAGCTGGACGGTGTCGCCCGACGCCAAGGTCTTCACCTTCAAGCTGCGCAAGGGCGTCAAGTTCCACGCCGGCGTCAACGGCTTCACGCCGACACGCGAGTTCAACGCCGACGACGTGCTGTTCTCGTTCGAGCGCCAGTGGAAAGCCGAGCACCCCTACGCCAAGGTCTCGGGCGGCAAGTACGACTACTTCGCCGACATGGGCCTGGCGCAGGATCTCCAGGCGCTGGAGAAGCTGGACCCGTACACGGTGCGCATCACGCTGAAGCGCCCGAACGTGACGATGCTCGCCAACCTGGCGATGGACTTCGCCGCCATCCACTCGGCCGAGTACGCCGACTTCCTCGCCAAGGCCAACCGCAAGGAGCAGTTCGACCAGGTGCCGGTGGGCACCGGGCCGTTCAGCTTCGTCGCCTACCAGAAGGACGCGGTGATCCGCTACAAGGCGAATCCGGCCTACTGGGGCGCCGAGAAGGCGATGGTCGACAGCCTGGTGTTCGCGATCACGCCGGACCCGACGGCGCGCTACAGCAAGCTCAAGGCCGGCGAGTGCCACTTCGTCATCGCGCCGCGGCCGGCCGACCTGCCCGAGATGCAGAAGGACCCGAAGCTGCAGGTCATCAGCAAGCCGGGCCTGAACATCGCCTACTGGGCCTTCAACCACCAGAAGCCGCCGTTCGACAAGAAGGACGTGCGCCTGGCCTTCAACATGGCGATCGACAAGGCCGCGATCATCCGCGACGTCTATCTCGGCGCCGGCCAGGCGGCCAAGAACCTGATCCCGCCGACGATGTGGGCCTACGACGACAAGACCAAGGCCATCCCGCACGACCCGGCCCAGGCCAAGGCGCTGCTGGCCAAGGCCGGCGTGAAGACGCCGCTGGAGATCGACCTCTGGTACATGCCGGTGCAGCGGCCCTACAACCCGAACTCCAAGCGCATCGCCGAGATGATGCAGGCCGACCTGGCCAAGATCGGCGTCAACGCCAAGCTCGTCACCTACGAGTGGGGCGAGTACCGCAAGCGCATGCAGCAGGGCGAGCACATGACCGGCATGCTGGGCTGGACCGGCGACAACGGCGACCCCGACAACTTCTTCTTCCTGCACGGCTGCGACGCCGCGCGTGCCGGCGGCCAGAACCTCAGCAAGTGGTGCAACAAGGACTTCGACGACCGGCTGGAGAAGGCGCGCACGATGGCCGACCAGAAGGCGCGCCTGAAGCTGTACCAGGAGATGCAGGCCATCGAGGCCGCCGAGGTGCCCGACATGAAGATCGCGCACTCGGTCGTCTACGAGGTGATGCGCAAGGAGGTCACGGGCTTCAAGCAGAGCCCGTTCGGCTCGCACGAGTTCACCGGCGTGAGCCTGAAGTGATGAGCCCCCGGCCGTCTGGCGGCCGCCCCCCGAGGGGGCTCCGAACCCGACCTGGAGACCCGGATCGGGTTCGGCCCATCTTCCACCGCCGCTCCCCCTGGTCGCCTGCGGCGACCGGTCCCCGGGGGGGCATGGCGGCTGGTCGGCAGGCATCCGCGCCGTTTGCCGGCTGAGATTCCGGAATGTTCCGTTTCCTCCTGCGCCGCCTGGCGCTGACGGTGCCGACCTTCGTCGCGCTGATGTTCGTGACCTTCGTCGCGATCCGCCTGGTGCCGGGCGATCCGGTCGAGGTGCGGGTCGGCGAACGCGGCATCAGCCCCGAACGGCTGGCGATGTTCCGCCACGAGCTGGGCCTCGACCAGCCGGTCTGGAAGCAGTTCCTCGACTACTGCGGCCAGCTGCTGCAGGGCGACTTCGGCACCTCGCTGGCGACCAACCAGAAGGTGCTGACCGAGTTCGCGGCGCTGTTCCCGGCGACGCTGGAACTGGCCGCCGCCGGCATGCTGTTCGCGGTGCTGCTCGGCATCCCGGCGGGCACCATCGCCGCCGCGCGCCGCGGCAGCGTCTACGACCAGGTGCTGATGGGCCTGTCGGTGACCGGCTACTCGATGCCGATCTTCTGGTGGGGCCTGCTGCTGATCATGTTCGTCGCCGAGCGCTGGGGGCTGACCCCAGTGTCCGGGCGCATCGACCTGATCCAGTTCTACTTCGAGCCGGTGACCGGCTTCATGGTCATCGACGCCTGGCTGTCGGGCCAGGAAGGCGCGGTGAAGGACGCGCTGCACCACCTGGTGCTGCCGGCCATCGTGCTCGGCACGATCCCGCTGGCGGTCATCGCGCGCATGACCCGCTCGGCAATGCTCGAGGTGCTGGGCGAGGACTACGTGCGCACCGCACGCGCCAAGGGCCTGCCGCCGTGGCGTGTCGTCGGGCTGCACGCCTTGCGCAACGCGATGATCCCGGTGGTCACCATCGTCGGCCTGCAGGTCGGCACGCTGATGGCCGGCGCGGTGCTGACCGAGACGATCTTCTCCTGGCCCGGCGTCGGCAAGTGGCTGATCGAGTCGATCTCGCGCCGCGACTACCCGGCGCTGCAGGGCGGGGTGATGCTGATCTCGGCGGTCGTCATCGGCGTCAACCTGCTCGTCGACCTGGCCTACGGGCTGCTGAACCCGAGGATCCGGCATGGCTGAGGCTGCCGTCGCTGCCGCTCCAGTCGGCGAGCTGTCGCCGCTGCGCGCCTTCTGGGCCGCGTTCCGCGAGAACCGCGGCGCCGTCGCCGGCCTGGTCGTCGTCGCCTTCGTCGTGCTGCTGGCGCTGGGCGCCGACGTCATCGCGCCGTACTCGCCGACCGAGCAGTTCCGCGAGGCGGTGCGGATGCCGCCGATGTGGGCCGAGGGCGGCAGCGCGCAGTTCGTCTTCGGCACCGACAGCCTGGGCCGCGACATGCTGTCGCGGCTGATCCACGGCGCACGCGTGTCGCTGTTCATCGGCCTGGCGGTGATGGGCGTGTCCTTCGTGCTCGGCGTGCTGCTGGGCCTGGCCTGCGTGTCCTTCAAGGGGCCGCTGGGGCTGGCGGTGGACACCGCGGTGACGCGGCTGATGGACCTGATCATGGCCGTGCCCAGCCTGGTGCTGGCGATCCTGGTCGTCGCCGTGCTCGGGCCCAACCTGGTCAACACCATCGTCGCGGTGACCATCGTCTACCTGCCGCGCTACGTGCGCCTGGTGCGCGCCTCGGCGCTGGCCGAGCTCGGCAAGGACTACGTCGTCGCCGCGCGCGTGGCCGGCGTCGGCCCGGTGCGGCTGATGTTCCGCACCGTGCTGCCCAACTGCCTGTCGCCGCTGATCGTGCAGGCGGCACTCGGCGTCAGCGACGCGATCCTCGAGGCCGCCGCGCTGGGTTTCCTCGGCCTGGGCGCGCAGCCGCCGACCGCCGAGTGGGGCACGATGCTCGCCGACGCACGCGAGTTCATCCGCTCCGACCCCTGGATGGTGACGCTGCCCGGCCTGGCGATCCTGATCACCGTCGTGTCGATCAACCTGATGGGCGACGGGCTGCGCGACGCGCTCGATCCGAAGATGAGGCGGTCGTGATGGGCGGGGCTGTGTCCTTGGAACACGTGCGCCGGCGTCCAGCGTTGGCGCGCCGGGCGGCGTTCCACTGTCGTGTGCAGGTGGAGCGGGCGGCAGCCGTCGGGGGTGACTGGAGGCGGCGAGCAGCGCAGGCTTCGCGGTCGGCGCGCGTCAGCGCGCATCGTGATCTGACTCGCGGCCGACTGTTTGAGCGGAGCTCACGCAGTGAGCGCAGCGAGTTGGGCCGCGCGACCGCGAAGCCGAGCAGCGCAGCGAAGTCGGCCCGCAGGGCCGACCGCCGAGGCGGAACCCCCGGCGGCTGCCGCCCGATCCGCCCGCCGCTGTGCGTGCGAATCCTGCCGAACCACAGCTCATGAGCCTCCTCGACATCCGCAACCTGCGCGTGCGTTTCGCGACGCGCCACGGCGCCTTCACCGCCGTCGACGGCATCGACCTCGTCGTCGAGCGCGACGAGGTGCTGGCCGTGGTCGGCGAGTCGGGCTCGGGCAAGTCGGTGGCGATGCTCGCCGTGATGGGCCTGCTGCCGTGGACGGCCACCGTCACCGCCGACCGCATGGCCTTCGACGGCCAGGACCTGCGCACGCTGAGCGCCAGGCAGCGCCGCGCGCTCGTCGGCCGCGACGTCGCGATGGTGTTCCAGGAGCCGATGTCCTCGCTGAACCCGTGTTTCACGGTCGGCTGGCAGGTCGGCGAGGCGCTGGCCACGCACCTCGGGCTGGACCGCGCGGCGCGCAAGCGGCGCGTCGTCGAGCTGCTCGAGCAGGTCGGCATCCCCGACGCCGCGCGCCGCGCCTCGGCCTTCCCGCACCAGCTGTCGGGCGGCATGTGCCAGCGCGTGATGATCGCGATGGCGCTGGCCTGCCAGCCGCGGCTGCTGATCGCCGACGAGCCGACCACCGCGCTGGACGTGACGATCCAGGCCCAGATCCTGGACCTGCTGCTGGGCCTGCATCGCGAGACCGGCATGGCCCTGGTGCTGATCACGCACGACCTGGGCGTCGTCGCCGAGACCGCCGACCGCGTCGTCGTGCAGTACGCCGGGCGCCAGGTCGAGACGGCGCCGGTCGACGCCTTGTTCGCCGACCCGCACCACCCCTACACCGCGGCGCTGCTGGCGGCGCTGCCCGAGCGTGCCGTCGGCGAGCGCCTGGCGGCCATCCCCGGCGTCGTGCCGGGCCAGTTCGACCGCCCCGAAGGCTGCCTGTTCGCGCCGCGCTGCCCGCACGCGCAGCCGCGCTGCGCGACGCCGCCGGGCCCGGCGCCCGACGAACTGGGCCGCGCGCTGTGCCACTTTCCGTTGATGCTAGGAGTGCCGACGTGAGCGCCGTGCTGGTCGCCGAGGACCTGCAGCGCCGCTACGAAGTGCGCCGCGGGCTGTTCGCCAATCCGGGTGTCGTGCACGCGCTGGCCGGCGTCTCGTTCGCCGTCGAGGCCGGGCGCACGCTGGCCGTGGTCGGCGAGTCGGGCTGCGGCAAGAGCACGCTGGCGCGGGTGCTGACGATGATCGAGCCGCCGTCGGGCGGCCGGCTGCTGGTCGACGGCCAGGACGTCGCCGGCGCCGATGCCGAACGCCGCCGGGCGCTGCGCCGCGCGGTGCAGATCGTCTTCCAGAACCCGTACGGCTCGCTGAACCCGCGCCAGACGGTGGGCGCCGCGCTCACCGAGCCGCTCGAGGTGCAGGGCGAGCGCGACGCCGCGTCGCGCGAGGCGGCGGCGCGCGAGATGCTGCGCCGCGTCGGCCTGCGCGACGAGCACTACGGCCGCTGGCCGCACATGTTCAGCGGCGGCCAGCGCCAGCGCATCGCGATCGCACGCGCGCTGATGCTGCGCCCGCGGGTGCTGGTGCTCGACGAGCCGGTCTCGGCGCTCGACGTCTCGGTGCGCGCCCAGGTGCTCAACCTGCTGGCCGACCTGCAGGCCGAGCTCGGCGTGGCCTACGTCTTCATCTCGCACGACCTGGGCGTCGTGCGCCACATGGCCGACGAGGTGATGGTCATGTACCTCGGCCGCGCGGTGGAGCAGGGCGCTCGCGACGCGCTGTTCGACGCGCCGCAGCACCCCTACACGCAGGCCCTGCTGTCGGCCACGCCGACCGTCGACCCGGCGGCGCGCCGCCAGCGCATCGTGCTGGCCGGCGAGCTGCCGTCGCCGCTGTCGCCGCCGGCCGGCTGCGCCTTCCACGCGCGCTGCCCGATCGCCGAGCCGCGCTGCGCCGGCGAACGCCCGGCGCTGGCCGAGGTGGCCGGCCAGCGCGTGGCCTGCTGGCTGCGCGAGGCAGGGCGCTGAGTCAGCGCACGGGCGGCGGGCCGAAGCGGTTGGCGCCCGCCGTGCCGCGCACGAAGCCGTTGTCCAGCAGCATCCAGAGCTGGCCGATCACCGGGATCAGGCCGACGGCGACCCACCAGCCCGAGCGGTTGCGGTCGCGCCAGCGTTTGGCCGAGACGGCGATGCCGGGCCAGACGAGCAGCATGTTCAAGAGCGCGTCGCGGTGCTCGGCCTCGATGCGCGCGATGTCCAGCAGCGCGCGCCCCAGCAGCCCCAGGCCGCCGAGCGCGACGACGCCGTACAGCCAGAAGGTGCGGCGCGAGACGCGCCCGCGCGGGTCCAGCATCACGCGCAGCGGGTTGGCGCTATCGTCGTCGTCCAGCAGACGGAGTTCTCGGGGGCCGCTCATGAGTCGATTGTCGTCGGGCCGGGCCGCGGCCGGCGCCGCAGCGCGGCGCCCGCACGACACCACGCCGGCCGCGGCGCTGTGCCGATGAACGAGGACCTGCTCGTCCAGCGCCCCGAAGGCCTGTACTGCCCGGCCGGAGACTTCCACGTCGACCCCTGGCGGCCGGTGGCGCGCGCCGTCATCACCCACGCCCATGCCGACCACGCGCGCCGCGGCCACGGCGCCTACCTGGCGCAGGCCGACGGCGCCGGCGTGCTGCGCGCGCGCCTGGGCGACATCAACCTGCAGACGCTGGCCTGGGGCGAAGCCGTCCACGTCGGCGGCGTGCGTGTCAGCCTGCACCCGGCCGGCCACGTGCTCGGCTCGGCCCAGGTGCGGCTGGAGCACCGCGGCCAGGTCTGGGTGGCCTCGGGCGACTACTACGCCAGCGCCCACGCCGACGAGCGCAACCCGACCTGCCCGCCGTTCGAGCCGCAGCGCTGCCACTGCTTCATCACCGAGAGCACCTTCGGCCTGCCGATCTACCGCTGGCGGCGCCAGGCCGAGGTCTTCGCCGAGATCGACGCCTGGTGGCGCGCCAACGCCGAGGCCGGGCGCGCCAGCCTGCTGCTGGGCTACAGCTTCGGCAAGGCGCAGCGCCTGCTGGCCGGCGTCGACGCGTCGATCGGGCCCATCGTCGCCCACGGCGCGGTCGAGTCGGTCAACGAGGCCTACCGCGCCGCCGGTGTCGCGCTGCCGGCCACGCAGCCGATCGACGCGCTCGACAAGGCGGCGCTGTCGCGGGCGCTGGTCGTCGCGCCGCCGGCGGTGCGCGGAAGCGCCTGGGCGCGCCGGCTGGGCGACTGCTCCGACGCTTTCGCCAGCGGCTGGATGCAGCTGCGCGGCGCACGCCGGCGCCAGGGCGTGGACCGCGGTTTCGTGCTCAGCGACCATGCCGACTGGCCGGGGCTGCAGCGCGCCATCGTCGCCACCGGCGCCGAACGCATCATCGTCACGCACGGCGACGAGGCGGTGATGGTGCGCTGGCTTTGCGAGCAGGGGCTGGACGCCGGGAGCTTCCGCACCGAATACGGCGCCGGCGACGACGAGCCGGCCTAGAGCGTCAGCACGATGCGGCGGGTGCCCGGCTCGGGCTGCTCGACGTCGTAGTCGAAGCCCAGGCGGCCGGCCAGGTCCAGCATGCGGCGGTTCTCGCTGAGCACGGTGGCCACCAGGCGCTGCGTGCCACGCGCCTTCAGGTAGGCGATCAGCTTGCGCATCAGGCGCTCGCCCAGGCGCCCGCCCTTGATGTCCGACCGCACGACGATGCCGAACTCGGCCTCGACGTTGTCCGGGTCGCAGAGCGCGCGCACCACGCCCAGCGTCTCCTCGCCGGGGCCGTCGGTCTTGGGCGCGGTGGCGAGGAAGGCCATCTCGCGCTCGTAGTCGATCTGCGTCAGCCGCGCGAGCTCGCTGTGCTCGATGCTGCGCCGGCTGTAGAAGACCCGCATGCGGATGTCGTTCGGGTCCAGCTTGGCCAGGAACTCGAGATGCTGCTCCTCGTCTTCGGGGCGGATCGGGCGCAGCGTCAGCTGGCGGTCCTGCCAGGCGACGGTTTCGCTGAGGTCGGCCGGGTAGGGCCGGATCGCGAAGCGCCGGCTGCCGCCGGGGCCACGCGCGTCGACGCGGATGCGGGCGTCGAGTGCCAGCACGCCGTGGGCGTCGGCGACCAGCGGGTTGAGGTCGAGTTCGGCGATGCGCGGCTCGTCGGCCAGCAGCTGCGAGACGCGCACCAGCACGTCGCAGACGGCGTCGACGTCGGCTGCCGGCACGTCGCGCCAGCCGGCCAGCAGCCGGGCGACACGCGTGCGTTCGACCAGCGCGCGCGCCAGCGGCCGGTTCAGCGGCGGCAGCGCGACGGCGCGGTCGGCGACGACCTCGACCGCGGTGCCGCCGGCGCCGAACAGGATCACCGGGCCGAACAGCGGGTCCAGCGTTGCGCCGACGATCAGCTCCAGCCCGCTGGCGCGGCGCACCATGGTCTGCACCGAGAAACCGGTGATCGCCGCGCCCGGCTGGCGCTCGCGCACGCGGCGCAGCATCGCCGTGGCGGCGTCGCGCACCGAGGCGGCGTCGTCGAGGTCGAGCGCGACGCCGCCGATGTCGCTCTTGTGGCCGAGCTCCGGCGCGACGATCTTCAGCGCCACCGGGAAGCCCAGCGCCTGCGCTGCGGCGACCGCGGCCTCGGGGTCGGGCGCGACCGAGTGCGTCGCGACGACCGGCACGCCGACGGCGGCCAGCACCGCCTTGGCCTCGGGCTCGGTCAGCCACTCGCGGCCTTCGGCGAGCGCGGCGTCGATCGGCGCGTGCACCTGGGCGGCATGCCACAGCGGCTCGGGCGGGGCGGCCGGCGGCGTCTGGATCAGCAGCTCCTGGTTGCGGCGGTAGGTCTGCAGCATGCCCAGCGCCCGCACCGCGTCCTCGGGCGTGTCGTAGGTCGGCAGCCCGGCGGCGTGGCACAGCGCACGCGCCTCGCGCACCGCGTCGCCGCCGAGCCAGCAGGTCATCGGCTGCAGCGGCGAACGCTGCAGCGCCGGGATCACCGCGCGTGCGACCTCGACCGCCGGCACGATGGCCGTCGGCGCGTGCACGAACAGCAGCGTGCCCGGCGAGGTGTCGGTGTGCAGCGCGGCGATGGCGTCGACATAACGCTGCACCGGCGCGTCGCCGACGATGTCCACCGGATTGGCTCGCGACCAGCGCGGCGGCAGCACGCGGTCCAGCGCGGCATAGACCGCGGCGCTGGGTTCGGCCAGCGGCACCTCGGCGGCCTGCGCCGCGTCGGCAGCCAGCACGCCGGCGCCACCGCCGTTGGTCAGCACCGTCAGGCGCTCGCGCTCGGCGGCGGCCGGGCCGCGCAGCGACAGCCGCGGGTGCGACAGCGTCTCGGCGGCGGCGAAGAGTTCCTGCAGCGTCTGCACACGCAGCATGCCGGCGCGGCGGATCGCGGCGTCGAAGACCAGGTCGGAGGTCGCCAGAACGCCGGTGTGCGAGGCCGCGGCACGCTGGCCTGCCTGGGTGCGGCCGGCCTTGACGATCAGCACCGGCTTGTTGCGCGCCGCCGCGCGTGCGGCCGACATGAACTTGCGCGCGTCGGTCACCGTCTCGACGTAGAGCAGGATGGCGCGTGTGTGGGCGTCGCTGGCGAGGTGGTCGATCAGGTCGCCGAAGTCGACGTCGAGCTGTTCGCCCAGTGACGCGAACAGCGAGAAGCCGACGCCGCGCGCCGCCGCCCAGTCCAGCAGCGCCGTGACCAGCGCGCCCGACTGCGAGACGAAGGCCAGCGTGCCCGGTGCCGCGGTGACGTGGGCGAAGCTGGCGTTGAGCTTGAGCCGCGGGTTCAACAGCCCCAGACAGTCCGGGCCCAGCACCCGCAGCAGGTGCGGGCGGGCGGCGTCCTGCACGGCCCGGCGCTGCCCGGGCGACAGCCCGGCGGTCATCACGATCGCCGCGCGGGTGCCGCGTTTGCCGAGTTCGGCCACCAGCTTGGCGACGGTGTCCGGCGGCGTGCACAGCACGGCGAGCTCGGGCGCCTCGGGCAGGTCGGCGGCGCGGGCGTAGGCGCGCTGGCCGCCCAGCACCGGCCGGCGCGGGTTGACGGCCCAGACCGGGCCCTCGAAGCCGCTGCCGGCGGCGTTGGCCCAGACGGTGGCCCCGAGGCTGGCAGGGCGATCGGAAGCGCCGAACACCGCCACCGAGCGGGGTTCGAACAACGAATCCAGATGGCGGGTGCTCATGGGCCCAGTCTAGGGTTAACCTAAGCGCGAGAGTTGACTCGAAACCCGAAAGTCCCGGTGATGAAGATCCTGTTGCCCGTCGATGGCACCCCGTCCGCCCTGTTCGCCGTGCAGCACGCGCTGCGCCTGCGCCAGGAGGGCCTGGACGCGAGCTACGTGCTCGCCAACGTGCAGACCCCGCCGTCGCTGTACGAGGTGATGACCGCCCACGACCCGGTGGTGCTGGACGACGTGCGCCGCGCCGCCGGTGCCGACCTGCTGGCGCCGGCCGAGGCGCTGCTCGAGGCTGCCGGCGCCTCCTGGGAGAGCGAGGTGGCCGGTGGCGAGCCGGGCCACGTGCTCGTCGACCTGGTCGAGACCTACGGCTGCGACGCCGTGATCATGGGCGCGCAGGAAGAAGGCGAGGGCGTCGGCCCGGTCGCGATGGCCCTGCTCGAGCGCTGCCCGGTGCCGGTGACCGTCGTGCGTCCGCCGGTGCCGGTCGAGCCCCAGGCGGACCTGGAGCCGTAAGCCGGGCGGCGCCGGCCGCACGATGCGCCAGTTCGCCGCGCTGTACCTGCAGCTCGACGCCAGCACCGCCACCGGCGACAAGGTGGCGGCGCTGGCGCGTTACTTCGTCGAGGCGCCGGCCGAGGATGCCGCCTGGGCGGTCTACTTCCTGGCCGGCGGCCGCCCGCGCCAGCTCGTGCCGGCGGCGGTGCTGCGCGCCACCGCGCAGCAGCTCGCCGGCCTCGACGACTGGCTGTTCGAGGCCTGCTACCAGGCTGTCGGCGACCTCGCCGAGACCATCGCCCACGTGCTGCCGGCGCCCGAGCGCGCGTCCGACGGCGGCCTGGCCGAATGGGTGGAGCAGCGCCTGCTGCCGCTGCGCGGGCTGGCGCCCGCCGAGCAGGCCGCGCGCCTGGCCGAACAATGGGCGGCGCTGGACGCCACCGGCCGCTTCCTGCACGTCAAGCTGATCGGCGGCGGCTTCCGCGTCGGCGTCAGCCGGCTGCTGGTGCAGCGTGCGCTGGCCCAGGCCTCGGGCCTGGACGCCCAGCGCATCGCCCAGCGCATGATGGGCTACACCGACGCACGCGCGACGCCCAGCGCCGAGCGCTACCGGGCGCTGGTCGCCCCGGGTGAAGACGCCGCCACCGACGCCGGCCGCCCGTATCCGTTTTTCCTCGCCCACCCGCTGCAGGCCGAGCCGCCGATGCTGGGGCCGGTCGCCGACTGGCTGGCCGAATGGAAGTACGACGGCATCCGCGCCCAGCTGGTGTGCCGCGCCGGCGGCTGCTGGATCTGGTCGCGTGGCGAGGAACTGGTCACAGAGCGTTTCCCGGAGGTCGTCGCGGCCGCGACCGGCTTGCCCGACGGCACGGTGCTCGACGGCGAGATCCTCGCCTGGCACCCCGGCGACGAGCGCCCGGCGCCGTTCGCGCTGCTGCAGCAGCGCATCGGCCGCAAGACGCTGACGAGGAAGGTGCTGGCCGACGCGCCGGTGGCCTTCGTCGCCTACGACCTGCTCGAAGCCGGCGGCCGGGACCTGCGCGCCGTGCCGCAGCACGAGCGCCGCGCGCGCCTGGAGGCGCTGCTGGCGCCGACGCCGCTGCGTGTCTCGCCCGAGGTGACGGCGCCCGACTGGGCGGGCCTGGCCGCGTGGCGCGCGCAGGCGCGTGAGCGCGGCGTCGAAGGGCTGATGCTCAAGCAGCGCGGTGCCGCCTACGGCGTCGGCCGCACCAAGGCCGACGGTGTCTGGTGGAAGTGGAAGATCGAGCCTTACGCGGTCGACTGCGTGCTGGTCTACGCCCAGGCCGGGCATGGCCGGCGCGCGAGCGTCTACACCGACTACAGCTTCGCGGTCTGGAACCGCGCGCCGCGCGACGCCGCCGAAGCCGAGGCCGCCGTCGAGGCGCTGGTCGCCGCGGCCGGGCGCCGCAGCGCCGCCGAGCCCGACGCCGAGGTCGAGGTCGATGCCGGCGAGCCGCCGCTGCGCCTGGTGTCCTTCGCCAAGGCCTACTCGGGCCTCAGCGACGCCGAGTTCGCCGCCGTCGACCGCGTGATCCGGCAGACCACGCTGGAGAAGTTCGGCCCGGTGCGCAGCGTGCGGCCGACGCTGGTCTTCGAGCTCGGCTTCGAAGGCCTGGCCGAGAGCGGCCGGCACAAGAGCGGTATCGCGGTGCGTTTCCCGCGCATGCTGCGGCTGCGCCCCGACAAGCCGCTGCACGAGGCCGACACGCTGGCCACGCTGCGTGCGCTGCTGCCGCCGGCGCGCTGATCAGCTCTTGCTGCGGGGGATGCGGCCCATCAAGAAGAACTCGTCGTTGGGCCGCATGCCGATGACGTTGGCGATGCGGTTGGACAGGCCGAAGAAGGCGGTGATCGCGGCGATGTCCCAGGCGTCCTCGGCATCGAAGCCGTGTGCCGCCAGGGCCTCGAAGTCGGCCTCTCCGACCTCGTGCGAGGCGCTGCAGACCTTGAGCGCGAAGTCCAGCATCGCGCGCTGACGCGGGCTGATGTCGGCCTTCAGGGGGTTGACCGCCACCTGGTCGGCGACGAGCGGCTTCTTCTCGTAGATGCGCAGGATCGCGCCGTGCGCGACGACGCAGTACAGGCACTGGTTCCGCGCCGAGGTGGCGACGACGATCATCTCGCGCTCGCCCTTGGTCAGGCTGCCGGTCTCCTTGGCCATCAGCGCGTCGTGATAGGCGAAGAAGGCGCGCCACTCGGCCGGCCGGTGGGCCAGCGCGAGGAAGACGTTGGGCACGAAACCGGCCTTCTCCTGCACCTCGAGGATGCGGGCGCGCAGGTCCTCGGGAAGGTCCTTCAGTTCGGGCACGGGGTAGCGGGACACGGGGCTCATCGGCGGCATCGGCTTAGGTGGCGACGCCGCAGTCTCGCGGCCGGCGCGGCGTGCCGCCACCCGGGGCGACCCGCGGCTTGTACCGCCGCTCACAGGGGCCACTGCGATGGCTGCCTACAATGGCGCGTTTCCGGTTGCCGACGCGAAGCCGTTACCCGCTTTGAACACAGTCCTCGAAGACCGGTCCAGCAGCCCTGCCTGGCCGCGCCGTCGTTTCCTCACCGCCCTGGCCGCCGCCGGCACCGCCTTCCCGGCGGCCGCGCAGTTCCGCGTCGACGTCTCCGGCGTCGGCGCGCGCCAGATCCCGATCGCGATCGCCCCCTTCCGTGACGAAGGCGCGCTGCCGACGCCCGTCTCGGGCATCGTCGGCGCCGACCTCGCGCGCAGCGGCATGTTCCGCGTCGCCGGCTCGCCGGTGGCGCTGGACGAGCGCAGCGTCGTCGCCGCCGCCGACTGGCGCGCGCGCGGTGTCGATGCCGTGGTCGCCGGCTCGGTGACACGCATGGCCGACGGCCGCCTGGACATCCGCTTCACGCTCTGGGACATCGTCAAGGGCGAGCAGCTGGTGGCGCAGAGCAAGCTGGTGCTGGCCGCCGACCTGCGCCTGACCGCGCACCGCATCGCCGACGCCATCCACGAGGCCCTGACCGGCGAGCGCGGCGTCAACGCGACGCGCATCGTCTACGTCGTCAAGGCCGGCAAGCGCTACACGCTGAACGTCACCGACGCCGACGGCGAAGGCGGGCAGATCGCGCTGGCCAGCCCCGAGCCGATCATCTCGCCGGCCTGGTCGCCCGACGGCCGCGAGCTGGCCTACGTCTCGTTCGAGACGCAGAAGGCGGTGGTCTGGGTGCAGGACCTGATCACCGGCAGCCGGCGCAAGCTGGCCGACTTCCGCGGCTCGAACAGCGCCCCGGCCTGGTCGCCCGACGGCCGCGAGCTGGCGATGACGCTGACCCGTGACGGCATCTCGCAGCTCTACGCGATGCCGCGTGCCGGCGGCACGCCGCGGCGGCTGACGAGCAGCTCGGCGATCGACACCGAGCCGGTGTACGCGCCCGACGGCCGCTCGATCTTCTTCGTCAGCGACCGCGGCGGCGGCCCGCAGGTCTACCGCCTGCCGCTGGACGGCGGCGGCCCGCAGCGCGTCACCTTCACCGGCGGCTACAACATCAGCCCGGCGGTGAGCCCCGACGGCAAGCTGCTGGCCTACATCTCGCGCCAGGGCGACGCCTTCAAGCTGATGACGCTCGACCTCGCCGCCGGCGGTGTGCGCACGCTCACCGACACGCGCGACGACGAGAGCCCGAGTTTCGCGCCCAACGGCAAGCTGATCGTCTACGCGACGCGTCAGCAAGGCCGCGACGTGCTGATGACGACCACGCTCGACGGTTCGTTCAAGACGCGGCTGGTGAGCAGCGGCGCCGACATGCGCGAACCTGCCTGGGGGCCGTTCGAACGCTGACCGTGTCGGCCGGTTGCGCCCCGCCGACGTTGTTCTTCCTGTTTCCGTTTTTTCCCCCAAGAGGAGTATTCCCATGACCCGATTCCACCGCCTGCCGCTCGTCTCCGCGCTGTCTGCCGCGGCCGTGCTGCTGGCTGCCTGCGGCACGACGACCGACCTGTCCGAGAACAAGGCCCCGGTCGAGACGCGTCCCACCGCCGACGCGAACGCCAACGCGAACGCGACGCCGCAGTCCAAGGTGGCCACCGTCGAACTGTCGGCCCGTGACGCCGCTGCCGCGGCTGCCGCCAAGGCGCGCACCGTCTACTTCGACTTCGACAGCTACGTCGTCAAGGACGAGTACAAGCCCGTCATCGACGCCAACGCCAAGTTCCTGACGCTGGACAAGACCGTGCGCCTGACCGCCGAAGGCCACACCGACGAGCGCGGCGGCCGCGAGTACAACCTGGCCCTGGGCCAGAAGCGTGCCGAAGCCGTCGTCAAGGCGCTGCAGGTGATGGGCGCGGCCGCCGGCCAGGTCGAGCCGGTCAGCTTCGGCAAGGAGCGTCCGGCCGATCCGGGCCATGACGAAGCCGCCTGGTCCAAGAACCGTCGCGTCGAGCTGAAGGACAAGTGATGAACCACCCCCGTAGCGCCTTCGGCGCTGCCTTGCAGGCCGCGCCGGGCTATGCGCCCGGCCCCTCGCTTGGCGCAGAGCGTCCACTGGACGCTCTACGTCCCGGCTCGGCCCCACAAGGTGGCGCCGCCGATGCCCCGGCGAAGCCGGTGCATGGCGGCAGCTTGATGGGCCGCAGTGCTCCGTCGGGCCGTCTGCCGGGCCTGCGGGGAACGATTCGTCGCCTGCCCGGGGCCGCTGCGGTGGCCCTGGCCGCGTTGGTCGTCGTCAGCATGCCGGCGCAGGCCGGCCTGTTCGAGGACGACGAGGCGCGCAAGGCCATCCTGGACCTCCGCCAGCGCCTGCGCGCGGTGGAGGACCAGACGGCCGCGACCGCGGCGCAGCAGAACGAGACCATCGATTCGCTGCGCCGCACCATCCTGACCCTGAACAACGACCTGGAGGCGATGCGTGCCGAGGTCGCGCGGCTGCGCGGCAGCGACGAGCAGCTCGTGCGCGACGTCTCCGAACTGCAGCGCCGCCAGAAGGACGCCAGCCAGGTGCTCGACGACCGGCTGCGCAAGCTCGAGCCGACCAAGGTCAGCATCGACGGCAAGGAGTTCGAGGTCACCGCCGACGAGCGGGCGGCCTACGAAGACGCGATGGGCGTGCTGCGCACCGGCGACTTCGACAAGGCCTCGACGGCGCTGTCGGGCTTCCTGACGCGCTACCCGTCCAGCGGTTATGTCGACTCGGCGCGTTTCTGGCTCGGCAACGCCCAGTACGGCCGCCGCGACTACAAGGGCGCGATCGCCAGCTTCCGCGCCTTCGTCGCCGCCGCGCCGCAGCATCCGCGTGCACCCGAAGCGCTGCTGGCGCTGGCCAACAGCCAGGCCGAGGCCAAGGACACACGCGCCGCCCGCCGCACGATCGACGAGCTGCTGAAGACCTATCCGAAGTCCGAGGCGGCCGTGGCCGGCAAGGAGCGCCTGGCGTCGCTGAAGTGAGCGCCGTGCTCGACGATGCCGCCGCCGACCTGGAGCGGCGTTTCGGCGGGCTGCGGCGCCTGTACGGCGATGCCGGCTACGAGCGGCTGCGTGCGGCGCGTGTGGCCGTCGTCGGCGTCGGCGGCGTCGGCTCCTGGGCCGTCGAGGCCCTGGCGCGCAGCGGCGTCGCCCGGCTGGTGCTGATTGACCTGGACCAGGTCGCCGAATCCAACGTCAACCGCCAGATCCAGGCGCTGGGCGCGACGCTCGGCATGGCCAAGGTCGACGCGCTGGCGGCGCGCATCGCCGACATCCACCCCGGCTGCGAGGTCGTGCGCGTCGAGGAGTTCGTCGAACCCGACCACTGGCCGGCGCTGCTGCCGTGCCCGGTCGACGTGCTGATCGACGCCTGCGACCAGGCGCGCGCCAAGGCCGCGCTGGCGGCCTGGGGCATCGCCGCCGGCGTGCCGGTGATCTGCGTCGGCGCCGCCGGCGGCAAACGCGAGCCGCAGCGGGTCGAGGTGGCCGATCTGTCCGAGACCACGCACGACCCGCTGCTCGCCGGGCTGCGCCAGCGCCTGCGCCGCGATGGTGTCGTGCCGCGGCAGGGTGCGGCGCGCCTGACCTGCGTCTTCTCGCGCGAGCCGGTGGCCCCGCCGCAGGCCGGCGCCTGCGCGACCGACGGCAGCCTGAACTGTGCCGGCTACGGCTCGGCGGTCACGGTGACGGCCACCTTCGGCCTCGTCGCGGCGGCGCAAGCGGTTGATCGCATCGTGCGCGCAAAAAGTTCTTGCACAGCCCGCTGAACACTGCCTATAATGCGAGGCTCCGCAGACGACGGGGTCGTTAGCTCAGTCGGTAGAGCAGCGGACTTTTAATCCGTTGGTCGCGTGTTCGAGTCACGCACGACCCACCAAGCGAACAGCGGATACCGAATCAGGGCTCTTAGCTCAGTTGGTAGAGCAGCGGACTCTTAATCCGTTGGTCGTAGGTTCGAATCCTACAGGGCCCACCAACATTTTCGACGCCCAAAGCGTTGAGCGACAAGGACTTAGCGGAGACGCCAAGTCCTTTTTCGTTTTTGCGCCGGATGTTCTCGGCCCGTCGCGGCGGGCATCCGCGGCAGTTCCCGGCGGGCCGGGTTCGGTGGGGCCGCCCGGGTGTCCTCCCCGCGCGCAAGGCCGCGTGCAAGACGGGGTCTGCGGCGCGACAGCGCCCGGCTCAGGTGGCTGTGATGACCCGCCCGCGGCCCGCGCGCTTGGCTTCGTACATCGCACGATCGGCGCGCTCCAGCAGGGCGTCCAGCGCCTCCCCGTCGCGTGCGATGGCCAGCCCGATGCTGCATCCCAGTTCGTGAGGAAGCTCGCTGACCGCCTGGATGAGGCGCGTGCCGACCTCGTGGCTGACCTTGTCCAGCGTGTCCCGCGGCGCCTGCAACGCCAGCACGAACTCGTCACCGCCCAGTCGTGCGGTCAGGTCGTCGCTGCGCGCATGTTCGCGCAGCACCTTGGCGACATCCTGGAGCGCCCGGTCGCCGGCGGCGTGTCCGAGCCGGTCGTTCAGGCCCTTGAAACCGTCGAGGTCGAGGAAGAGCAGGGCAAGGCCTCTGCCGGGGGCGTGCGCGGCCGCGGTCAGGAACTGGTGGCCCATCTCGAGAAAGGCCCGACGACCGGCCAGGCCCGTCAGGGGGTCGAGCTGGGCGCCATGCAGCTGTGCCTGGAGGTGGCCGATCTCGCGCACGACGTTTCGGCTGGGATCGCCGCGGCGCGAGGCCTCGGCGACTGCCCGCGCGAGCCAAAGTGCTCCGATCAAGCCTCCGCCCAGGCACAGGGCTCCGACCACGGCCAGGCCGACCAGGGCGTCGCGGGCTTCGGACTTCAGGGTGCCGATGGGTTGCCCGACGTTGACCCACCACCGTGTGCCCGGTACCTCGTGCGAGGCCGTGTAGACCGGGATCTGGTCGTTCGTCACGGATTCGTAGACGCCTGTCGGCTGGCCGCGAAGCCGCTCCCGCAGCGTCGCGCTGGCCATCTGGCCGACGTAGCGCTCGGCGTCGCGGGAGCGCGCGATGATCGTTCCACGCTGATCGACGACGGAGCCCAGCCACGAGGCCGGCCAGCGCTGCTCGGCAAGCACCGTGTTGAGCAGTTGCGGGGTGACGACGACGTGCAGGAACAGCGGCTGCCCGTTTGACGTGGAGAACGGCACCTCGAGCACGAGCGCCAGCCGTCCGGAGCCCGGCTCGATGGTCAGCGCCGAAGCCCCGTCGACGCTCCCGTCGAGCGACGCGTGCAGTGTCTTGACCTCCGCGACATCGGCTGCCGGGGTGCCGAACGCCGCCCGCGTGTTCAGCAGCTGCTCACCCGCGAGGTTGTGCACGCTGATCGACAGCAGGCGCGTGTCCTGTTGCACGAGGCGCGCACAGTGCGCGTGCAGCTGCGCGAGGTCGCCGGACAGTGCCGCCTGGCTGAGCACGACCGCCTTGGCGGCCGACCGGATGCTCGCCAGCTCCCGTGCCACGGCGCTGGCCGTCACGGAAGCCCGCCGCTCCAGCGCGGAGAACGCATCGCCTTCACGCCATTCGATCAGGCGCCAGGTGGCAGCGCCGGCAAAGCCCAGCAGCGGCAGCCAGGCCAGCAACATGACCACCACCATCCAGGTGGCGATGCTCAGGCGCAGATCGCGGAGTCGAAACGGCATCGGGTGAACGGGCGGCGAAGCACTCGCGGAACCGCCCGGGCTCACCATTCTTTACAGATCGGCCGTCTCAGGGGGGTATTCCCACCGGAGGTTTTGATGTTTCGGTAATTGGGCGCACTCCAGGTGAGAACGGGTGCAGGCAGGCGTGCCCGCGCCTGCGTTCACCGAGCGCGAAGACCCTAGGCCAGCGCCAGCAGGCTGCGCAGATGCCGCTCCGACGCGCGGAACTGCGCCTCCTCCTCGGCCGTGAACTCGTGCGCCAGGATGCGCTGCACGCCGCCGCGGCCGACGACGCAGGGCACGCTCATCACCAGGTCGTCGACGCCGTACTCGCCCTTCAGCAGCACGCCCAGCGGCAGGATGGACTGCTCGTTGCACTCGATCGCGCGGATGATGCGGAACACGCTGGCGGCGATGCCGTGGTTGGTGTTGCCCTTGCGCTCGAAGATGCGGAAACCCGCTTCCAGCGTGCGCCGGCGGATGTCCTCGCGGTCCACCGGCGGCAGGCCGTTCGAGCGGCAGAAGGTGTCGACCTCGGCGCCGCAGACGCGGCACAGGCTCCACGGGATGAAGCCGGTGGCGCCGTGGTCGCCCAGCATGTAGCCGTAGAGGTTCTTCGGGTCGATCTTGACGTGCTCGGCCAGGATGCGCAGGAAACGCGCGGTGTCGATCAGCGTGCCGGCCGACAACAGGCGCTCGCGCGGGTAGCCCGACGCGCGCAGCATCACCTGAGTCATCACGTCGACCGGGTTGGTCACGTTGATGACGACGGCGCCCGGCGAGTGGCGCTCCACGCGGCCGATGATGTCCTGCAGGATCTGGCTGTTGACACGCACCAGGTCGTCGCGCGTCTGGCCCTTCTGCAACTGCGCGCCGGCGGTGATGACGACGATGTCGCTGCCGGCCGTCTCCGGATACTCGCCGACGACCAGCCGCGGGTTCTTCGCGTAGGTGAACGGCGTCGTGTGGGAGAAGTCCCAGATCTCGGCCTCGGCACGTTCACGCAGCTTGTCGACGGCGACGATCTCGGTCACCTCGCTCATGTGCACCAGCAGACCGACGATCTCGGTGCCGACGGCACCCATTCCGATCACGGAAACCTTCATCTCGATGTCCTGTCGTGGCGGCTGCGGCCGCCTGTGTTCGATGGAAAGCGGGCAAGCATCGCCCGTGCCGCGATGCCGTTCATGCGCTGGAGACGACCTCGTGCAGGTGGCGCACGAACTCGGCGACCAGCGCCGCCGGGCGCGGCAGCGCCGTCCTGACGAGCACGCCGACCGCCGGCAGCGCCGGCAGCCGCGTGTCGGGCGCGAGCACGCGCAGGTCGGCCGGCACCGCCGACTGCGTCAGCACCGCGATCGCCTGACCCGAGCGCACGACGGCCAGCAGCCCGGCCATGCCGGCGCTGGCGTAGGCCACGCGGTAGGCGACGCCGGCGGCGTCCAGGCGTTCGCAGGCGGCGCGGTGGTCCAGCGTGTCCGGGTCGGACAGCGCCAGACGCAGCGGCTCGCGCGCCGCGCCGTCGTCGTCGCGCAGGCCGACCCAGACCAGCGGCTCGCGACGCAGCACCGGCTCGGCGCCGTCGGCGGTGGAGACGAGCGCGAGGTCCAGCTCGTGCCGGCGCAGGCGTTCCTCCAGCCGCGGGCTGGGCGCGCAGACGACGTCGACGACGGCTTGCGGATGGCGGCCGGCGAAGCCGCGCAGGATGCGCGGCAGGAAGGCGGCGGCGTAGTCGTCGGGGCAGCCGAAACGCAGCGTGCCGGTGAGGCCGGCGCCGGTCAGCTCGGCCAGCGCGGCGTCGTGCTGCTGCAGCAGCGTGCGTGCATGGCCCAGCAGGCGCTCGCCGTGGTGTGTCAGCGTCACGCCGCGTGCCCCGCGGTGCAGCAGCGGCTGGCCGATCAGCGTCTCCAGCTTCTTGACCTGCATGCTCGCCGCGGCCTGGGTCCGGCCGATGCGCGCGGCGGCGCGGCCCAGCGTGCGCGTCTCGGCGACGGCGACGAAGCAGCGCAGCAGGTCGGGGTCCAGGTCTCGGCTCAAGCCATCAGTATGGCTGATGGCTGCCGTCAGAAAGATTAGCTTTTCTTGATGCTGGGGCTTGCTTAGGCTGCGGGCAGTCCGACCTTCCTGGAGCCCGCCCCATGTCCCGCAACGACGACCCGCTGTTCTGGCAGAACGCCCGCCGCCACCTCGTGCGCTACGGCGGCCGCTTCGAGCCGATGATCATCGAACGTGCCCACGGCAGCTTCGTCTACGACGCCGACGGCCGCGCGATCCTGGACTTCACCTCGGGCCAGATGAGCGCACTGCTCGGCCACGGCCACCCGGAGATCGCCGAGGTCGTCGCCGAGCACGCGCAGCGCCTGGACCACCTGTTCAGCGGCATGCTGAGCCGCCCGGTCGTCGAGCTGGCGACCAAGCTCGCCGGCGTCGCGCCGGCCGGGCTGGAACGTGCGCTGCTGCTGACCACCGGCGCCGAATCGAACGAAGCCGCGCTGCGCCTGGCCAAGCTCTACACCGGCCGCCACGAGGTCGTCGGTTTCGCCCAGTCCTGGCACGGCATGACGGGCGGCGCCGCGTCGGCCACCTACAGCGCCGGACGCCGGGGTTACGGCCCGGCGGCGGTGGGTTCGTTCGCGATCCCGGCGCCGTACCCGTACCGCCCGCGTTTCGAGCGCGGCGGCGTCTACGACTGGCAGGCCGAACTCGATTACGCCTTCGACCTCGTCGACCGCCAGTCCTGCGGCAGCCTGGCGGCCTTCATCGCCGAGCCCATCCTCAGCTCGGGCGGCATCCTCGAGCTGCCGCCGGGCTATCTGGCGGCGCTGAAGGCCAAGTGTGTCGAGCGCGGCATGCTGCTGATCCTCGACGAGGCCCAGACCGGCGTCGGCCGCACCGGGCTGATGTTCGCCTGCCAGCGCGACGGCGTGACGCCGGACATCATGACGCTGTCCAAGACGCTGGGCGCCGGCCTGCCGCTGGCCGCGGTGCTGACGACGGCCGAGATCGAGCAGACCTGCCACGAGCGCGGTTTCCTCTTCTACACGACGCACGTCTCCGACCCGCTGCCGGCGGCCGTCGGCGCCAAGGTGCTGGACATCGTCGCGCGCGACCATCTCGTCGAGCGCGCCAGCACCGCCGGCGCGCGCCTGCAGGCCGGCCTGCAGGCGCTGCAGCGCGACTTCGAGTGCATCGGCGACGTGCGCGGCCGCGGCCTGCTGCTCGGGCTGGAACTCGTCAAGGACCGCGCCACGCGCGAAGCCGCGCCCGAGCTCGGCGCCGCGATCACGCGCGAATGCATGACGCTGGGCCTGAGCATGAACATCGTGCAGCTGCCCGGCATGGGCGGCGTGTTCCGCATCGCGCCGCCCTTGACCGTCAGCGACACCGAGATCGACCTCGGGCTGGACCTGCTGCGCCAGGCGATCACGCGGGTGCTGGCCAAGGCCGGCTGAGTTCCCGCGCTGTCCCTGGCGCGACCCTGCCGCGAGCAGGGCGCTGGCGTTCCCCGCGCGGCTGCTTATACTCCCCCCCAGTACAAAGGAGCCCGCCGATGCCGCACTCGCCGGCCGAACGCAAACGTGTCGTCACCCGGCTGCGCCGCATCAAGGGCCAGGCCGAGGCGCTGGAGCGTGCCGTCGAAGCCGGCACCGACTGCGGCGAGCTTCTGCAGCAGCTGGCGGCGCTGCGCGGTGCCGCGCACGGGCTGATGGCCGAGGTGCTCGAAGGCCATCTGCGCGAGACCTTCGGTGCCAGCGCCGAACGTGCGCTGCCGACGGCCGAGCCGCAGGCCGAGGTCGACCGCCTCGTGCGGCTCGTGCGCTCCTTCACACGCTGAACCGCCCCACCAGGAGACACCCATGATCAAGTCCCGTGCCGCCGTCGCCTTCGCCGCCGGCCAGCCGCTGCAGATCGTCGAGATCGACGTCGCCCCGCCGAAGAAGGGCGAGGTGCTGGTCAAGATCACCCACACCGGCGTCTGCCACACCGACGCCTTCACGCTGAGCGGCAACGATCCCGAAGGCGTGTTCCCCGCGGTGCTGGGCCACGAGGGCGCCGGCATCGTCGTCGAGGTCGGCGAAGGCGTCACCAGTGTCAAGCCGGGCGACCACGTGATCCCTCTGTACACCGCCGAGTGCGGCGAATGCCTGTTCTGCAAGTCCGGCAAGACCAACCTCTGCGTCGCGGTGCGCGCCACGCAGGGCAAGGGCCTGATGCCCGACGGCACGACGCGCTTCTCCTACAACGGCCAGCCGATCTACCACTACATGGGCTGCTCGACCTTCAGCGAGTACACCGTCGTTGCCGAGGTCTCGCTGGCCAAGGTGAACCCCGAAGCCAACCCCGAGCAGGTCTGCCTGCTGGGCTGCGGCGTGACGACCGGCCTGGGCGCGGTGAAGAACACCGCCAAGGTGCAGCCGGGCGACACGGTGGCGGTCTTCGGCCTCGGCGGCATCGGCCTGGCGGTGGTGCACGGCGCCCAGCTCGCCGGCGCCGGCCGCATCATCGCCATCGACACCAACCCGTCGAAGTTCGACCTTGCACGCACCTTCGGCGCCACCGATTGCGTCAACCCGAAGGACCACGACAAGCCGATCCAGCAGGTCATCGTCGAGATGACGGGCTGGGGCGTCGACCATTCGTTCGAGTGCATCGGCAACGTGCACGTGATGCGCGCGGCGCTGGAGTGCGCGCACCGCGGCTGGGGCCAGTCGGTCGTCATCGGCGTCGCCGGCGCGGGGCAGGAGATCTCGACGCGGCCGTTCCAGCTCGTCACCGGCCGGCGCTGGCTGGGCACGGCCTTCGGCGGCGTCAAGGGCCGCAGCGAGCTGCCGGGCATGGTGGAAGACGCGATGGCCGGGCGCATCCGCCTGGAGCCCTTCGTCACGCACACGATGCCGCTGCCGGAGATCAACGAGGCCTTCGAGCTGATGCACCGCGGCGAGTCGATCCGCAGCGTCGTGCACTACTGAGGCCGCGGCGATGCAACGCGTCGAACACCACGCCAGCTTCGGCGGCCGCCAGGAGGTCTGGCGCCACGACTCGGTCACGCTGGGCTGCGAGATGCGCTTCGGCCTGTACCTGCCGCCGCAGGCGCTGGCCGGCGAAGCCTGCCCGGCCGTCTACTGGCTGTCGGGGCTGACCTGCAGCGAGCAGAACTTCATCACCAAGGCCGGTGCGCAGGCGCACGCGGCGCGGCTGGGGCTGATCCTCGTCGCGCCCGACACCAGCCCGCGCGATCCCGGCGGCACGCTGGGCGTGGCAGACGACCCGGCCTACGACCTGGGCCAGGGCGCCGGCTTCTACCTCGACGCGACGCAAGAGCCCTGGGCGCGCCACTACCGCATGGAGAGCTACGTCGTGCACGAGCTGCCGGCGCTGGTGGAGAACCATGTCGCGACGAGCGGCCGGCGCGGCATCTTCGGCCACTCGATGGGCGGCCACGGCGCGCTGACGCTGGCGCTGCGCCATCCGGGGCGCTACGCGAGTGTCTCGGCCTTCTCGCCGATCGTCGCGCCGGCGCGTGTGCCCTGGGGCCGCAAGGCCTTCGCCGCCTACCTGGGCGAGGACGAAAGCAACTGGGCGGCGCACGACGCGACGGCGCTGATCGCCGGTGCCGCCGAGCGCCTGCCGCTGCTCGTCGACCAGGGCGAGGCCGACGAGTTCCTGGCCGGGCAGCTGAAGCCCGAGTGGCTGGAAGAAGCCTGTGCCGCCGCCGGCCACCCGCTGACGCTGCGCCGCCACGCGGGCTACGACCACAGCTACTACTTCATCGCCAGCTTCGTGGCCGATCACCTGGAGCACCACGCGCGCGCCCTGGCCGCGTGAGTGGCGGAAGGCAGCAGGAGTCGAACCTACCCGGGAGCGGCTGACGCCCCCGACCGGGTTTGAAGCCCGGGCGCACCACCGGGTGCGTTTGCCTTCCATGTCGCCCCTGGCGAGGGGCGGCGGATCGTATCAGGGCCCCGCGCCGCTTGCCGGGGCAGGGCCAGCCGGGCGTTCGCGCAGCACCCGCCGGTCGCGCACGCGGCGCGTGTAGCCGACGCGGTCGAAGTGCTCCAGCACCTGGATCGCGCGTTTGCGCCCCAGGCCACAGGCGTCGCGGAACTCGGCCGCGCCGACCTCGCCACGCGGCGCGGCGGCGCTCAGTTCGTCCAGCAGCGCCAGCAGCTTCGTGACGGTCGCTTCGGGATAGAACAGGTCCTTGACGACCTGCTGCAGCTCGCCGCGGCGCGCCAGCTTGCGCAGCACCGTGCGCACCTGGTCCTCCGGCGCGGCGCACGACGCCGCCAGGTCGCGCACCCAGGGCGGGTCGGCGCCGCCGTCGGCCAGGCGGGGCAGCAGGCGTTCGGCCAGGATCTGCTCGGCGGCGCTGAGGTTCACCGCGTGGCCGGGCAGGTGCAGCCACGAGCCCTGGCGCGCCAGCGTGCCGTCGGCCAGCATGGCGTCCAGCAGCGCCGGCCACAGCGCGTCGGTGCCGGCGTCGGCCGCGCCCGGCTGGACGATGCGCCGCAGGCGCGCGGCGTTGAGGCCGGGGTCGTCGGGTGAACGCTGGTGGAAGTCGGCCAGCACCGTGGTGATGCGTTCGCGCCAGCGTTGCCAGACCGGCGGCGCGACGAGCAGCGCATCGCCGCCGGGCAGCGCGACGGCGACGGCGTCGGCCGGCGCCGTGTCGTGGCCCAGCAGCAGCACCAGCCGCGAGCGCGCCAGCCCGGCCGGTGCCAGTGCCAGCAGGCGGGCTGCGGCCTCGGGCGTGGCCTCGGCCTGCGCCGCTTCCAGCGCATCCAGCCAAGCCAGGCGTTCGGCGCTGCGGCGGCGGCGTTCGGGCGCCCAGAGGTCGACGACGCGGCCGCCGCCGATGGTGCGGCTGGCCTGGGCGTTGCGCAGGATCAGCCGGTCGCCTGGCAGCGCCCAGACCGGCGTTTCGAACACGAGCTGCACCCGCGCCGAGGCGCCGGCGGCCGGCGGCTGGGCGTCCAGCGGCACCAGATGGGCGAGGTGGTGGCCGGTGCCGACGTGAACGTGCACCGGCGCCCAGTGCGCCAGCGCGGGCGCGTCGGGCAGCAGGCGGATGCGGGCGTCCAGGCGCTCGCAGCGCTGCAGCGTGGCCGGCGCGGCGATCCAGTCGCCGCGCTGGATCGTGTCGCGGTCGATGCCGGCCAGCACCAGCGCGCAGCGCTGGCCGGCGCGGCCTTCGTCGGCGGCGCGGTTCTGGGCGTGGATCGAACGCACGCGCACCGCCTGGCCGCTGGCCGAGTGCTGCAGCGTGTCGCCGACCTGCACGCGGCCGGCGAACACGGTGCCGGTGACCGCCGTGCCCTGGCCGGCGAGCGTGAAGACGCGGTCGACGGCGAGGCGGAATGCGCCGTCTGCGGCGCGTTGCGAACGTTCGTGCGCGACGGCTTCCAGGTGCGCACGCAGCGCGGCGACGCCCGGGTCGGCGTCGGCGGTGGCGACGGTCTCGAACACCGGCGCGCCGGCCAGCGGTGTGCCGGCCAGCAGCGCGGTGATCTCGGCGCGCACCTCGTCGCGGCGTGCCGGCGGCACGCGGTCGGCCTTGTTCAGCGCCACCGAGCCGTGGTGCACGCCCAGCAGGTCGAGGATCGCCAGGTGCTCGCGCGTCTGCGGCATCACGCCGTCGTCGGCGGCGACGACCAGCAGCGCATGGTCGATGCCGACGGCGCCGGCGACCATCGTGCGCACGAAACGTTCGTGGCCCGGCACGTCGACGATGCCCAGCACCGTGCCGTCGGCCAGCGGCGCGTAGGCGTAGCCGAGCTCGATCGAGATGCCGCGCTCGCGCTCTTCCTTCAGCCGGTCGGTGGCGACGCCGGTCAGCGCACGCACCAGCGCGGTCTTGCCGTGGTCGATGTGGCCGGCGGTGCCGACGATCATCGCGGCGTCCCCAGGGCCTCGGCCAGCGCCTCGAACTGGGCCACGAACGCGGCTTCGTCCGCCGCTTCGACGCAGCGCAGGTCCAGCCACAGCGCGCCGTCGGCGATGCGGCCGATCACCGGCCGCGGCAGGCCACGCAAGGCTTCTTCCAGCCGCGCCAGGGCACGCCCGCTGCGTTTGCCGACCGGACGCAGCACCAGGCCGGCGCTGGGCAGGGTGTCCACCGGCAGCGCGCCGCTGCCGATCTGGCTGCTCAGCGCGACGACCTCGACCGTGGCGGCTTCGCCCAGCGCCGCCTGCAGCGGCGAGCGCAGGCGCTCGGCGGCGGCGCGGATCTCGGGCTGCGGGCGTGTGAAAAGGCGTAGCGTCGGCAGCCGTGCCGCCAGGTGCTCGGGCTCGCGGTACAGGCGCAGCACCGGCTCCAGCGCCGCCAGCGTCAGCTTGCCGACGCGCAGCGCACGCTTCAGCGGGTTCTTCTTGATCTTGGCGATCAGGTCCTGGCGGCCGACGATCAGCCCGGCCTGCGGGCCGCCGAGCAGCTTGTCGCCGCTGAAGCTGACGACGTCGGCACCGGCGGCGACCGTCTCGCGCACCGTGGTCTCGCGCGGCAGGCCGTGTGCCGCCAGGTCGGCCAGCGTGCCGCTGCCCAGGTCCACGGCCAGCGGCAGCCCGTGGGCGTGGGCGATGCGCGCGACCTCGGCCTCGGCCACGCTGGCGGTGAAACCTTCGACGGCGTAGTTGCTGCAGTGCACCTTCATCAGCAGCGCGGTGCGGGCGCCGATCGCGCCTTCGTAGTCGCGGGCGTGGGTGCGGTTCGTCGTGCCGACCTCGACCAGCCTGGCGCCGGCACGCGCCATGATGTCCGGGATGCGGAACGCGCCGCCGATCTCGACCAGCTCGCCGCGCGAGACGATGACCTCCTTGCGCGGCGCCAGCGAGGACAGCATCAGCAGCACCGCGGCGGCGTTGTTGTTGACCACCGTCGCCGCCTCGGCGCCGGTCAGCTCGCGCAGCAGCTCGTCGACGACGTCGTCGCGGTCGCCACGGCCGCCGGTCGCCAGGTCGTATTCCAGGTTGGCCGGTGCCGTCAGCGCCTGCACGACGGCCTGCACCGCGGCGTCGGGCAGCAGCGCGCGGCCGAGGTTGGTGTGCAGCACGGTGCCGGTGCAGTTGAAGACGGCGCGCAGCCGCGGCTGGTCTTCGGCAGCCAGCGCGGCGGCCACCGCGGCGGCGATGGCCGGCAGCGCCAGTTCGGCCTCCGGCAGTTCGCCGGCGAGCAGGCGCTCGCGCAGGCGCTGCAGCCGCGCACGCACCGCGGCCGTCGTGCGTGTCGCGCCGTGCGCGGCCAGCAGAGGCGCCAGTTCGGCGCAGCCGAGCACGCGGTCGACGGCCGGCAGGCGGGCGGTCGGCGCCGTCATGCGTCGTCGGCGGGCTCGGGCAGCGCCAGCAGCGGGTTGCCCGAGGCGCGCTCGAACTCGGTCTCGGCCATCAGCAGGTCCAGGCGCAGGCTGGCCAGGTCATCGGCCAGCGGTTCGGCCAGCGGGTCCTGGTGCTGGTCGACCTGCTTGCGGTAGCTGTGGCAGGCCGTGCAGGTCTCGGCGAGCACGGTCTTGCCGCCGTCCTCGACACCGAGGAAACGCACGCCGGCGGTCGACTCGCAGTGGCTGCACTTGACGCGCACCATGTGCCATTCGGTGGCGCACAGCCCGCAGTGCAGATAGCGGTGGCCGCCCGCGGCGCCGCCGATGCGCAGCACGCTGGCCACCGGCGGCGTGCCGCAGACCGGGCAGGTCGTCGGCTGGGCCGGCACGCCCAGCGCGTCGGCGTCGAGCCGGCTGGCGCGGTCGGCCCAGACGAGCTGCAGCGCGGCCATCACGACCGGCTGCAGCGCCGCGGTGTCGGCGTCGACGTCTTCGTCGAGCAGGTCGACGGCCAGCGCGTCCAGCGCCGCGGCGTCCATCGTGCGCAGGCGCTGCAGCTGCTCGCGCAGCGGTGCCGGCAGCGTGTCGCCGGCGGCCAGCGCGCGCTCGACGATCTGCGCCAGCACCTCGCGCCAGGCGGGGTCGGGCTTGTCCTGCGTCGGCAGCGGCGGCATGCCGTGTTCGATCGCGCGCTGCAGCACGGCGGCGTCGGGCGGCGTGGTCTTCACCGTCGCCGCCGCGGCGGCCTGGCCGTCGGCCAGCAGGGCGACGAAACGCAGGTAGTCGGCGATCGGGTGGCCGTCGGCGAGCTGGCGCAGGCGCGCGGCGCGTTCGGCATAAAGCTCCGCCGGCCGGGGCAGGCGGATGCGGGGGAAGTCGATGGCGTCCAGGGCCTCGATCTCGCCCGGCTGGAGGATTCGCTGCACGCGGGTTCCTTGTTCGTTGCAAGTGACACCGCCCGCGGCCGCCGGCTGGCGACACGCGGGCGGCGCGGGTCAGGCGGGGTTCAGCTCTCGTCGCCGGTCATCTTGCGATACCAGTTGCGATGGTGCTGCTTGGCCCAGGCGCGCGTGACGGTGCCGTAGAACATCGCGCGTATCGTGCCACGGGTCCAGATGGCCGCGTAGGCGTGCATGACGATCAGCAGGATCATGCCGATGCCGGCCACGGCGTGCAGCAGCGAGGCCACGCGCACGACACCCACCGGGAACGTGAACCAGGCGCGCCACATCGGGATGCCGGTGATCACCATCACCACCATGCAGACGACGAGGGCCCAGAACAGCAGCTTCTGGCCGCCGTTGTACTTGCCCTGCGCCGGCATGTCGTGGTCGTCGCCGTCGACCATCTTGCCGACGTTGCGCAGCCAGTCCACGTCCACCGGCTCGATCACGTTCAGGCGCCAGAAGCGCCAGGCCATGATCGTGAACAGCAGCGCCATGCCGACGCCGATGTACGGGTGCAGGATGCGCGCCCAGGTCGGGCCGCCGAAGAACATCGTCAACGGGAACAGCGCCGGGTGGAAGAAGGCCAGGCCCGAGAGCATGACGCCCAGGAACAACCAGCCGACCGCCCAGTGGTTGGCGCGTTCGGAGGCGTTGTAGCGCACGAGGTCGCGTGGGTTGCGTCTCATCGCGGCGTCTCCTCTTCGTTGGCCAGGGCTTCACGGTCCTTGCGTTCCATCTCGTCCTCCAGGGCCTTGGACACGTCGTTCGGGCCCTTGGTGATGTAGTGGAACAGCGAGGCGAAGCCGGCGATCGCCAGACCGGCCACCGCCATCGGCTTCAGCGCGCCCTTCCAGAAGCCGACCACCGGGCTCACCGACGGGTCCGCCGGCAGGCCTTCGTAGCGCTTCGGGTCGTCGGCGTGGTGCAGCACGTACATGACGTGCGTGCCGCCGACGCCGGCCGGGTCATACAGGCCGGCGTTGGCGTAGCCGCGTTCCTTCAGGTCCTCGATGCGCTCGGCGGCCTGGTCCTTCATCGCCTGCTTGGTGCCGAACATGATCGCCCCGGTGGGGCAGGTCTTCACGCAGGCCGGCTCCTGGCCGACCGCGACGCGGTCGGAGCACAGCGTGCACTTGTAGGCCTTGTGATCGGTCTTGGAGATGCGCGGGACGTTGAACGGACAGCCGGTGATGCAGTAGCCGCAGCCGATGCAGTTTTCCTGGTGGAAGTCGACGATGCCGTTGGTGTACTGGACGATCGCGCCGGGCGACGGGCAGGCCTTCAGGCAGCCCGGGTCGGCGCAGTGCATGCAGCCGTCCTTGCGGATCAGCCACTCCAGGTTGCCGGTCTTCTCGTCCTCGTGTTCGGTGAAGCGCATCACCGTCCACGCGGCCGACGTCAGGTCCACCGGGTTGTCGTAGACGCCCAGATTGGTGCCCGGCTCCTGGCGCAGGTCGTTCCACTCCATGCAGGCGGTCTGGCAGGCCTTGCAGCCGATGCACTTGGAGACGTCGATCAGCTTGGCGACTTCACCCGAGGCCGGCACCCGCGCCTGCGGCGAGGGTGTCGTCGTGGCCGAGCGCGCCTTGATGTCGAGAGATTGCAGTGACATGGGCGCTCCTCAGACCTTCTCGACCTTGACCAGGAAGGTCTTGAACTCGGGCGTGTTGGTGTTGCCGTCGCCGACGAACGGCGTCAGCGTGTTGGCCAGGAAACCCGGCTTGGTCACGCCCTTGAAGCCCCAGTGGATCGGGATGCCGACGTGGTGCACCGGCTTGCCCTCGATCGTCATCGGCTTGATGCGCTTGGTGACCACCGCACGCGCCTTGATGTAGCCGCGTTTGGACGACACCTTCACCAGGTCCCCGGCGGCGATGCCCAGGCTCTGCGCCAGCACCTCGCCGATCTCGACGATCTGCTCGGGCTGGGTGATCGCGTTGAGCAGCGCGTGTTTGGTCCAGTAGTGGAAGTGCTCGGTCAGGCGGTAGGTGGTGCCGACGTGCGGGTAGTCCGCCGCCTTGCCGAAGGTCTCCCAGATCGGCTTGAACACGCGCGCCGCCGGCGAGTTGGTCGCCAGCGGGTTCTTCGGGTGCAGCGGGTTGTAGCCCAGCGGCGTGTCGAAGGGCTCGTAGTGCTCGGGGAACGGCCCTTCGGCCAGGCCCTTGCGCGCGAAGAAACGCGCCACGCCCTCGGGGTTCATGATGAATGGCCCGGCGCCGGTTTCGGGCGCCAGCGTCGGCGCCATGTCCGGCACGTCGGCGCCGCCCCAGGCGCTGCCGTTCCAGCCGATCAGCTTGCGCCGCGGGTTGAACGGCTTGCCCTCGACGTCGCAGGAGGCGCGGTTGTAGAGCACGCGGCGGTTGGCCGGCCAGGCCCAGGCCCAGTTCAGCGTGTTGCCGATGCCGGTCGGGTCGGAGTTGTCGCGGCGCGCCATCTGGTTGCCGGCCTGGGTCCAGCAGCCGGCGAAGATCCAGCAGCCGCCCATCGTCGAGCCGTCGTCGCGCATCTCGCCGAAGCCGGCGAGCTGCTCGCCGGCCTTGCGGATCAGCTTGGTCGGGTCCTTGGGGTCGAAGACGTCGGCCAGCGCGCGGCCGTTGTACTCCTTGGCCACTTCCTCGGGCGTCGGCTCCTCGGGGTGCGCGTACGGCCACCAGAGCTTGAGGATCGGGTCGGGGAAGGCCCCGCCGTCCTTCTTGTACATCTCGCGCAGGCGCAGGAACAGCGCCGACATGATCTGGATGTCGGTGCGCGCCTCGCCCGGCGGCTCGGCGGCCTTCCAGTGCCACTGCAGCACGCGGCTGGAGCTGACGACCGCGCCGTCCTCCTCGGCGAAGCAGGTCGTCGGCAGGCGGAAGACGGTGGTCTGGATCTTGGCGCTGTCGACGTCGTTGTACTCGCCGTGGTTCTTCCAGAACTCGCTGGTCTCGGTGGCCAGCGGGTCCATCACGACGAGGAACTTCAGCTTCGACAGGCCGTCGCGCACGCGGTCCTTGTTGGACAGCGCCGCCAGCGGGTTGAAGCCCTGGGCGATGTAGCCGTTGACCTTGCCCTGGTTCATCAGCTCGAAGACCTGCAGCATGTCGTACTGCTTGTCGAGCTTGGGCAGGTAGTCGTAGGCCCAGTGGTTCTCGGCGGTCGCGTTCGGGCCGTACCAGGCCTTCATCAGGCTGACGTGGAACTTCGGGTAGTTCTGCCAGTAGCTCATCTGGCCCGGACGCAGCGGTTTCTGCGTGCGGGTGTCGACGTACTTCTGGTAGTCCTGCTCGGCCTGGCCGGGCAGCGACAGGTAACCCGGCAGGCTGGCCGACAGCAGGCCCAGGTCGGTGAGGCCCTGGATGTTGGAGTGCCCGCGCAGCGCGTTCATGCCGCCACCGGCGACACCGATGTTGCCCAGCAGCAGTTGCACCATCGCGCCGGTGCGCAGGATCTGCGCGCCGATCGAGTGCTGCGTCCAGCCCAGCGCGTAGAGGATCGTCGCCGCGCGGCCGGCCACGGCCGTCGACGCGAGCTTCTCGCAGACGTGCAGGAACTTGGCCTTCGGCGTGCCGCAGATGCTCTCGACCTTGTCCGGCGTGTAGCGGCTGTAGTGCTTCTTCAGCAGCTGGTAGACGCAGCGCGGGTGCTCCAGCGTCGGGTCGGTCTTGACGAAGCCGTCGGCGCCGAGCTCGTAGTCCCAGCTCGTGCGGTCATAACTGCGCTTGTCGGCGTTGTAGCCCGAGTAGATGCCGTCCTCGAACGCGAAGTCCTCGCGCACGATGAAGCTGAAGTCCGTGTAGTTGCGGACGTACTCGTGGTGGATCTTGTCGTTCTCGAGCAGGTAGTGGATGACCCCGCCGAGGAAGACGATGTCGCTGCCGGAGCGGATCGGGGCGTAGAAGTCCGCCACCGCCGCAGAGCGGTTGAAGCGCGGATCGACCACCATGAAGTGCGCCTTGTTGTGCGCCTTCGCCTCGGTGACCCACTTGAACCCGCAGGGGTGAGCTTCGGCGGCATTGCCGCCCATGATCAGGATGACGTCCGCATTCTTGATGTCGACCCAATGGTTCGTCATCGCTCCACGGCCAAACGTCGGGGCAAGACCTGCCACCGTCGGGCCGTGTCAGACACGGGCTTGGTTGTCGAATGCGAGCAGGCCCCAGGAGCGGGCGACCTTGTGGGTGATGTAGCCGGCTTCGTTGCTGGACGCCGAGGCGGCCAGCATGCCGGTGGTGAGCCAGCGGTTGACCGTCAGGCCGTCTTCGGTCTTCTCGACGAAGTTGGCGTCGCGGTCTTCCTTCAGCAGCCGGGCGATGCGGGTGTTGGCCTCGTCCCAGGAGATGCGCTTCCACTCGCTGGAACCGGGCTCGCGGACCTCGGGGAACAGCAGCCGGTTGGGGCTGTTGATGATGTCCAGCAGGCCGGCGCCCTTGGGGCACAGCGTGCCGCGGTTGACCGGATGGTCGGGGTCGCCCTCGACGTGGATCACCGAACGCTTGGCGTTCTTGGCGCCGTCGCCGAGCGAGTACATCAGGATGCCGCAGCCGACCGAGCAGTAGGTGCAGGTCTGGCGTGTGACCGTGGTGGCGGCGAGCTTGTACTGGCGGACTTCGGCCAGCGCGGTGGCTGGCGAGAAGCCCATCAGCGCCAAGCTCGATCCCGCCAGCGTGGAGCCAGTCACTTTCATGAACTGGCGCCTGGAGAGCTGCTTCATGAGCGCATTCCCGTGGCTGTGAAGGATGGATCGACGGCGCCTGGCGGGTGCGGCCATGAGTGGTGAGGGCGGCACGATGGCCGGCCACTGACTCATCGTGCGCTGCCCCCGCGGACGTGAGCGGCACGAACCAGGAGCTTTTCACATGCTAACAGTGCGTTGCAGATCACGTCATGGCACTTGCCCTAGTCCCAGCGCCGGCGTCGGGCAGCCGGCACGGCGACAATCCCGCCCGCCGATGAAGCCTGCCGACACCGCCGTTCCCGAAGGCCTGCGCCGACTGCGTGTCGTCGCGCGCCGCGGCGGCGTGGTGCAGGCGGCCGACGACTGGATCGCCGAGGAAGTGCCGGTGGCGCTGGTCTTCAACGGCATCTCGCATGCCGTGATGATGGCCACGCCGGCCGATCTGGAGGACTTCGCGCGCGGCTTCTGCGCCACCGAAGGCCTGGCCGACGCGCAGGAGCTGCGTTCGGTCGATGCCGTGCCCGGCTGCGACGGCATCGAGCTGCACCTGGAGGTCTCGGCAGCCTGCGAATGGCGGCTGCGCGAGCGCCGGCGCACGCTGGCCGGGCGCACCGGCTGCGGCCTGTGCGGCACCGACAGCCTGGGTCAGGTGCGCCAGACGCTGCCGGCGCTGGCACCGCGCCCCTTCACGCCGCAGGCGCTGGCGCGTGCCCAGCACGAGCTGCGCGAGGCCCAGGGCCTGCAGCGCCTGGCCGGCGCGACGCACGCCGCCGCCTGGTGCGACGCCGACGGCCACGCCCGCCTGGTGCGCGAGGACGTCGGCCGCCACAACGCGCTGGACAAGCTGGTCGGCGCGATGCAGCGCGCCGGGCTGGCGGCCGGCGAGGGTTTCGTCGCGATCACCAGCCGCGCCAGCTTCGAGATGGTGCAGAAGACCGCGCGCCTGGGTGCGCCGGCGCTGGCCGCGGTGTCGGCGCCGACGGCGATGGCGGTGGACCTGGCGCAGTCCTGCGGCCTGCTGCTCGCCGGCTTCGTGCGCGGCGAGGACCTCGTCGCCTACACCTTCCCCGAGCGCCTGGGGCTGCCGCCGGCCGACGCCTGATGCGGCGCCGGCTGCGGCCGGTGCCGTCGCCCCGATGCTGAGCGCGCTCGTCTTCTCCTGCCTGGTCATCGCCGTCGCCGACGGCGACACGCTGACCGCGCGCTGCCCGGCGCCGCAGGGCACGCTGCGTGTGCGCCTGGCCGACGTCGACGCGCCGGAGAAGGCCCAGGCGTTCGGCCCGGCCTCGCGCCGCCACCTGGCCGCGCTCTGCCTGCGCCGGCACGCCGAGATCCGGCCGCTGCCCGGCAGCGCCGGCCGCGACCGTTACGGCCGTGCCATCGCCCACGTGTCCTGCGGCGGCCGCGACGCCGGCACGGCGCAGCTGCGCGCCGGTCTGGCCTGGGTCATGGAGGGTTACGCCGCCGACCTCAACCTGCCGGCGCTGCAGTGGCAGGCGCGGCACGACCGCGCCGGGCTGTGGGCCGAGTCCCGGCCGGTGCCGCCCTGGGTCTGGCGGCGGCAGCACCGCCGCCGCTGACAATCCTGCACAAACCGTGCGGGATCTCGCAAAAATGCCACAAATGCTCTTTGTGCGAATTTTTAGAATCGTTTCTGCGTCGCCCTCGTGACGCCTGGCCGGCGCATGGCCTGCCGTCGCTCGATTACCGGGGCCATGAGATGCCTTCTCTGCACGACTTGTCGATTCGCGGCCGTCTGACGCTGCTCGCCGGTGTCGCTCTCTGCGCCGTCGTGATGCTCGGGGCGCTGCTGCTGTGGGGCAACCGCCACCAGACCGACGACAGCCACGCGGTCTTCGAGTCCAAGGACATCGTCGCCGACATCCTGCCGCCGCCGCTGTACCTGGTCGACGCCCGGCTGACGATGTCGCGCGCGCTGGAAGGCAGCCTGCCGGTGGCACAGGCGCGCGCGCAGTTCGAGGCCCAGCGCCGCGACTACGAGGCGCGAGCCAAGGTCTGGCAGGCGCTGTCGCCTTCGCCGCTGAAGGACAGCCTCCTCGGCGCCCAGCACGCCGAGGGCCAGAAGCTGATCGCGCTCATCGACGACGCGCTGCGTGTGATGGAGAGCGACGGCCTGGCCGCCGCGCGCATGCGGCTGGAGGCCATCGACGCGCAGTTCCTGCGCCACCAGGCCGGTGTGCTGGCCACCGTGAAGGTGGGCACCGAACGCGCCGAAACCGACATCGCGCGTTTCGACCGCACCGCGCGTCAGGTCGGCTGGGCCGCCTGGGCGATCGGGCTGTCGGCGCTGGTGCTGGTCTCGGCGCTGGCGCTGGCCATCGGTCGCTCCATCGTCGGCCCGCTGGACCGTGCGGTGCGTCTGGCGAAGCGTGTCGCCGAAGGCGACCTCGCGGCGCGCGAACGTTTCCCCGGCCGCAACGAGCTGAGCCAGCTCGGCCGCCATCTGCACGAGATGGTCGAGAGCCTGGCGCGCCGCGTGCTGGCGGTGCGCGCCGGTGCCGAACACGTGGCCGTGGCCAGCGCGCAGATCGCCGGCGGCAACGGCGACCTCGCGCGCCGCACCGAGGCCCAGGCCGGCGCGATCGTGCAGACGAGCACGACGATGGGCCGGCTCGACGAGCGTGTGCGCGACAACCAGACCCAGGCGCAATCGGCACGCGAACTGGCCGCCGAGGCCTCGGTGCTGGTCGGCCGCGGCGGCGACGCGATGCAGGGCGTGGTGTCGACGATGGACCAGATCGGCGACGCCTCGCGGCGTGTCAACGACATCATCGGCGTCATCGACGGCATCGCCTTCCAGACCAACATCCTGGCGCTGAACGCCGCCGTCGAGGCGGCGCGTGCCGGCGAATCCGGGCGCGGTTTCGCTGTCGTCGCTGCCGAAGTGCGTGCGCTGGCCCAGCGCAGCAGCACCGCGGCGCAGGAGATCAAGGGCCTGATCGTCACCAGCCACGAGCGCATCGACCGCGGCCAGGCCCTGGTCGGCGAGGCCGGGGCGACGATCGGCCAGGTCATCGAAGCGATGTCGCGGCTCAGCGAGCTGGTCTGCGGCATCAGCGACGCCAGCGTCGAGCAGAGCCGCGGCGTCTCCGAGGTCTCGGCCGCCGTCTCGGCGATGGACCGCGACGTGCAGCAGAACGCCGCGCTCGTCGAGCAGGCGTCGCGCGCTGCGACCAGCCTGCGCGACCAGTCGCAGCGCCTGCTCGAGCTGATGCAGGACCTGCGCGTGCCGGCGCAGGCCTGAGCGGCGTCAGAACCCGGCCAGCACCAGCTTGCCGCGTGCGCGCCCGCTCTCGACGAGCGCGTGGGCGCGGCGCAGGTTGGCGGCGCTGATGGCGCCGTAGTGCTCGCCCTGGGTCGAGACCAGCGTGCCGGCGTCGACCAGCGCCGCGGCGCGCTCGAGGATCTCGTGCTGGCGCACGAGGTCGGGCGTGCCGAACAGCGGCCGCGTGAACATCAGCTCCCAGTGCAGCGACACCGCCTTGCGCTTCAGGCGGCGCACGTCGATCGGCTCCGGGTCGTCGATCAGGCCGATGCGGCCCTGCGGCGCGACGGCCTCGACGTAGGCGTCGTAGTGCAGATGGGTCTGGGTCAGGCTGGCGATGTAGTCGACCGCCGGATGGCCGGCAGCGGCGAGTTCGGCGGCCAGCGGCTTCGAATGGTCGACGACGGCGTGCGCGCCCAGCTTGCGCACCCAGTCGGCGGTCTCGGGCCGCGACGCGGTGGCGATGACCGTCAGCTTCGTCAGCTTGCGCGCCAGCTGCACCAGGATCGATCCGACGCCGCCGGCCGCGCCGACGACCAGCAGGCGCTGGCCTTCGCCGCCGCCTTCGGCGACACCCAGGCGGTCGAACAGAAGCTCCCAGGCGGTGATCGTCGTCAGCGGCAGCGCCGCCGCGGCGGCGTCGTCCAGCGTCGCCGGGGCGTGACCGGCGATGCGCTCGTCGACGCATTGCAGCTCGGCGTAGGAGCCGGGGCGGTCGATGCTGCCGGCGTACCAGACGCGCTCGCCCGGCTTGAAGCGGGTCACCGCGGCGCCGACCGCTTCGACGGTGCCGACGGCGTCCCAGCCCAGGATGCGCGGCGTTTCGGTCGGCTGGTTGCGGCGCACCTTGGTGTCCACCGGGTTGACGGCGACGGCGGCGATGCGCACCAGCAGGTCGTGTTCGCGCGGCAGCGGTGCCGGCAGTTCGGTCTCGAACAGCGAGGCCGGGTCCTCGATCGGCAGGCCGGCTTGCGCGTAGACGATGGCTTTCATGCTTTCTCCTGGCAAAGCGGAAAATGGCGGGATGGTGGACGAGGCCAGGCGCCGAATCGAGAGGTTGGCGTGAGCAGCAGCTACAAACAACCGTTGAAAGCGGTGTCGCCCGGCGACCTGCAGTTCTTCGTTCGCGCGGCGCGTTCGGCCAGCCTGTCGGCGGCGGCACGCGAGCTGGCCGTCAGCCCGCAGGCGGCCAGCGCGGCGCTCAAGCGGCTGGAATCGGCGCTGGGTTTCCGCCTCTTCGTGCGTTCGACACGCAGCCTGCGGCCGACGCCCGAAGGCCTGGCCTTCCTCGACGCCTGCGAGCGCGGCCTGGCGCTGATCGATCAGGCGCGCGAACGCCTGGCGGCCGGGCGCGAGGCGCTGGCCGGGCGCATCCGGCTGTCGATGCCGTCGGACCTCGGGCGCAACGTGGTGCTGCCCTGGCTGCAGGCGTTTCGCGAGCAGCACCCGGGCATCGAGTTCGAGCTGCAGCTGACCGACCGCGTCGCCGAGCTGGCGCGCGAAGCGGTCGACGTCGCGCTGCGCTACGGCGAGCCGGCCGACACCCAGCTCGTCGCCGTCGCACTGGCGCCGCACAACCGGCGCGTGCTCTGCGCGTCGCCGGCCTATCTGGCGCGCCACGGCCGGCCGGCGCAGCCGCAGGATCTGGTGCAGCACCGCTGCCTGAGCTACCGGCTGTCGGACCGGCCGCACGAGCGCTGGCGTTTCGAGCGCGACGGCCGCGAGCTGGCGGTCGAGGTGCACGCCGCGCTGCGTTGCGACGACGGCGACGCGGTGCGCCGCATGGCGATCTTCGGCGAGGGCATCGCCTACAAGTCGGGGCTGGACGTCACCGACGACCTGCGCCGCGGTGCGCTGGTTGCGCTGTGCGAAGACTGGCAGGGCGAACCGGCGCCGCTGTTCCTGGCCTGCGCCGACCGCAGCGTGCTGCGTCCGGCGGTGCAGCGGTTGCGCGACTTCCTCGCCGAGCGCCTGGCCACGCTCGGCTAAGCTCGCCGCTCCCCAGCGAAGGCCGCCGCCGATGATTCCCGACCCCGTGATCGCCACCACCCTCGCCGCGCAGGACATCGTCGTGCTCGACGGCGCGCTCGCCACCGAGCTGGAGCGCCGCGGCGCCGACCTGAAGGACCCGCTGTGGTCGGCCAAGCTGCTGATCGAGCGCCCGGAGCTGATCCGGGAGGTGCACCTGGACTACTTCCGCGCCGGCGCCGACGTCGCGACGACGGCCAGCTACCAGGCGACCTTCGAAGGCTTCGCGCGCCGCGGCTTTTCGCACGACGAGGCGGTGGCGCTGATGCGGCGCTCGGTGGCGCTGGCGATCGAGGCGCGCGACGCCTTCTGGGCCGAGCCGGCGAACCGCGCCGGCCGCCGCCGGCCGCTGGTCGCGGCTTCGGTCGGGCCCTACGGCGCGATGCTGGCCGACGGCAGCGAGTACCGCGGCTACCCCGGCGTCACGCGCGAGCAGCTCGCCGCCTTCCACCGCCCGCGGCTGGAGGTGCTGGCCGCGGCCGGCGCCGACCTGCTGGCCTGCGAGACGATTCCCTGCCTGGACGAGGCGCTGGCCATCGCCTCGCTGCTGCCCGCGCTGCAGCCGGCGCTGCCGGCCTGGATCAGCTTCTCCTGCCGCGACGGCGAGCACGTCAGCCAAGGCGAACGTTTCGCCGACTGTGCCGCCGCGCTCGACGGCCTGCCGGGCGTCGCCGCGGTGGGCCTGAACTGCACCGCGCCGGAATACGTGCCGGCGCTGATCGGCGCGGCGCAGGCGCGCACGCGGCTGCCGATCGTCGTCTACCCGAACTCGGGCGAGCAGTGGGACGCGGTCGCCAAGTGCTGGCACGGCGAGCGCGACGCCGCCGACTTCGCCGCCCAGGCCGAGCGCTGGCGCCGCGGCGGCGCGCGCCTGATCGGCGGCTGCTGCCGCACCGGCCCGGACGAGATCCGCGCGCTGCGCGCGGCGCTGCTGGCCTGAGGCCTCAGGCGCTGCGGTCGGCCAGGTTCAGCAGCACCACGCCGACCAGCACCGCCGCCAGCCCGGCGAGCTTGACCGCGCTGACCGACTCGCCGAGGAAGGCGATGCCGATCAAGGCGATGATCGCCAGCCCGGCGCCGCTCCAGATCGCGTAGACGATGCCGACTTCCATCGTCTTCAGCACTTGGCCGAGCAGCCAGAACGACAGCCCGTAGCCGACGACGACGACCGCCGACGGTGCCAGCTTCGTGAAGCCGGCGGACAGCTTCAGCGCGGTGGTGGCGGCGAGTTCGGCGCCGATCGCGCCGGCGAGCATCAGCCAGGCGTTCATCGGGCGGTGCTCCGGTCGTGCTCGGGGCGGGGAAGGGTGTGGGCGGACATCGGGTGCTCCTGTGTTGGGGCCGGGCGATTGTCGCGGCGGCGCACGCGAGAATCACCCCATGCTGCCCCGTCCCGTCGTCCTGCTGCTGTGGCGCCTGCTGGCGCTGGCCTGCCTGCTGCTGGCCGCCGTCGGCGTCGTGCTGCCGGGGCTGCCGACGGTGCCTTTCCTGCTGGTCGCTGCCTGGGCCGGCGGGCACGGCTGGCCGGCGCTGGAGCGCTGGCTGCTGGCGCACCCGCGTTACGGCCCGGGCATCCGGCGCTGGCGCGAAGGCGGGGTCATCCCGCGCAACGCCAAGTGGGCGGCCACGGGGATGATGGGCGCCAGCACGCTGGTCATCGTCTTCCTGACGCCGATGCCGCTGTGGTCCAAGGTGCTGGTGCCCGGCACGATGGCGCTGGTCGCGCTGTGGATGTGGGGCCGGCCCGAGCGCTGACGCCCGGCAGCGCCTGCCGGCCTCAGCTGCGGCTTCGGGCCGGCTGGTGCGATCCGTGGTGCGCCGCGCGGCCTTCGGCCGTCCAGGCGTCGCCGACCTGCGTCGGCTCAATGCGCACGATGCGCACCGGCCGGCCCAGCGTCGCGTGCGCGGCGGCGGCGAGCACGGCGACGAGCTCGCCGTCGTCCTGAGGCGCCGCCTGCGCAACGGCCGGCGCGGGGGCGGGCTCGCGCTTCTCGAAACGCGCCGCGACACGCCCGATCAGCGGGAAGCCTGCGAGCACGACGCCGATCGCGGCGATGATGAAGAAGCTGCCGACGAAGTCGATGACGCTGAGGATCAGCGCGCCTTCGAGGGTGTCGGGGATGATGGGCTGCATCGTCCGCTCCTCAGCCCGCGCCCAGCAGCGCCAGCAGGATGCCGCCGGAGATGGCGGTGCCGAAGACGCCGGCCAGGTTGGGCCCCATCGCGTGGTAGATCAGGAAGTTCTTCGGGTTCTCCTGGTTCGCGACGATGTGCGAGACACGCGCCGCGATCGGCACCGAGGCGATGCCCGCCGAGCCGATCAGCGGGTTGATCTTCTCCTTCAGGAACAGGTTCATCACCTTGGCGGTGATGACGCCCGAGGCGGTGCCGAAGACGAAGGCCACCAGGCCCAGCAGCACGATCAGCAGCGTGTCCCAGTTCAGGAACTTGTCGGCTGCCATCGTCGAGCCGATGGCCACCGTCAGCACCAGCACGATGACGTTCATCAGCCCGCCGGCGGCGGTCTTGGCCAGGCGTTCGGTGACGCCGCATTCCTTCAGCAGGTTGCCCAGCATCAGCATCGTGATCAGCGGCGCGACCGGCGGGAAGAACAGGTTGACGACCACCGCCATCACGATCGGGAACGCGATCTTCTCGGCCTTGCCGACGGTGCGCAGCTGCTTCATCGTGATCTGGCGCTCGGCCGGCGTCGTCAGCGCCCGCATCACCGGCGGCTGGATCAGCGGCATCAGCGCCATGTACGAGTACGCGGCCACCGAGATCGGCCCGAGCAGGTGCGGCGCCAGCTGCATCGTCACGAAGATCGCCATCGGCCCGTCGGCGCCGCCGATGATGCCGATCGCGCCGGCCTCGGCGAGCGTGAAGCCGCAGAGCTTGGCCAGGATCAGCGCGACGAAGATGCCCAGGTGCGCGCCGGCACCCAGGATCACCAGCCGCGGGTTGGCGATCATCGGCCCGAAGTCGGTCATCGCGCCGACGCCCAGGAAGATCAGCGGCGGGATGATCAGCTTGGCCACGCCTTCGTAGGCGTAGTGGAACAGGCCGCCCTCCTTGACGACGTAGAGCAGGGCGCTGATCGCCTCGCCGCCGGGCACGTCGTCGGGCGGGCCGGGCACGTTGGCGACGATGCACGAGAAGCCGATGCCGACCAGCAGCAGCGGCTCGTAGTGCTTGGCGATCGCCAGGTACACCATCGCCGCGCCGACCGCGATCATCACGACGTTGCCCCAGCTCAGGTGCACGACGCCGGTCTGCGCCAGCAGCGCCTCGAAGAACGGGCCGAGCTGATCGAACACGGCGCCGGCCTCAGCCGATGACCAGCAGCAGCTGGCCGGTCTCGACCACCTGGCCGGCGCGCACCTCGACGCGGGCGACCTGGCCGGCACGCGGCGCGCTGATCTGGGTGTTCATCTTCATCGCCTCGATGACCGCGAGCTTCTCGCCTTCGGCGACGCGCTGGCCGACCGTGACGAGCACCGACTGCACCGTGCCGCCCAGCGGCGCGACGACGTCGCCGGCGCCGTGCGCGGCGGCGGGCGCCGCGGCCACCGGCGCGGCGGCGACGGCCGGCGGCACCGTCGCGCCCAGCACCACGGCCGGCGGCGGCGCCAGCGGGCCGGCGTCGAGCTCCTCGACCGTCACGACGTAGGCCTTGCCGTCGACGGTGATGCGCAGTCTTCGTTCCATGGGGTGTTCTCCGGCTGCGTCTTACAGCGGCACGTTGCCGTGTTTCTTCGCGGGCCGCAGCTCGCGCTTGTTGAGGATCTTGCGCAGCGACAGCGCGAGCTGGGCGCGGGTCTCCGACGGCGCGATGACGTCGGTGATGTAGCCGCGCCCGGCCGACAGATAGGGCGAGGCGAACTCGGCGCGGTAGCCGGCGATCAGCTCGGCAGCCAGCGCGGCGCGATCCTCGGCCTCGGCGAGCTCCTTGCGGTACAGCAGGTTCACCGCACCCTGCGCGCCCATCACCGCGATCTCGGCGTTGGGCCAGGCGTAGACGACGTCGGCGCCCATCTCCTGGCTGCACATCGCCAGATACGAGCCGCCGTAGGCCTTGCGCAGGATGACCGTCAGCTTGGGCGTCGTGCACGAGGCGTAGGCGAACAGCAGCTTGGCACCGTGGCGGATGATGCCGCCGCGCTCCTGCTCGACGCCGGGCAGGAAGCCGGGCACGTCGACCAGCGTCACGACCGGCACGTTGAAGGCGTTGCAGAAGCGGATGAAACGCGCCGCCTTGTCCGACGCGTTGATGTCCAGCGCGCCGGCCATCTCGGCGGGCTGGTTGGCCACCAGGCCGATGACCATGCCCTGCAGCCGCGCGAAGCCGACGATGATGTTGCGCGCCCACGAGGCGTGCACCTCCAGCAGCTCGCCGCCGTCGACGAGGCGGGCGATGACCTGGCGCACGTCCATCGGCTCGGCCGGGTCCTCGGGCACCAGCGTGTCCATGCCCTCGTCGCTGGCCAGCACGAGCTCGGCCGACAGCTGGTGCGGCGGGTCCATCGTGTTGTTCGGCGGCAGGTACGACAGCAGGCGCTGCGCCAGCGCCACGGCCTGCGTGTCGTCCTCGGCGATGAAGTGCACGTTGCCGCTGACCGCGGCGTGCATCTCGGCGCCGCCGACCTCGTCCATCGTCGTCGCCCGGCCGGTCACGGCCTTGATGACCTCGGGCCCGGTGATGAACATGTGCGCGTTGCGGCGCGTCATGATGATGAAGTCGTTGAGCGCCGGCGAATACGCCGCGCCGCCGGCGCAGGGCCCGAGCACCAGCGCGATCTGCGGCACCAGGCCGGAGGCGAGCACGTTGTGATAGAAGACTTCGCCGTAGCCCGACAGCGCGTCCACCGCCTCCTGGATGCGCGCACCGCCCGAGTCCTGCATCGAGACGATGGGCACGCCGTTCTTCAGCGCGAACTGCATCAGCGCGACGATCTTGCCGGCGTGGGCCTTGCCCAGCGTGCCGGCGTTGACCGTGAAGTCCTGGCTGTAGGCGGCGACGAGGTTGCCGCCGACGTAGCCGGTGCCGGTGACGACGCCGTCGGCCGGGAAGGCCTTGTCCTGCAGGCCGAAGTGGTGCGCGCCGTGGCGCACGTGCATCCCGGTTTCCTGGAAGGTGCCGGGCTGGAACAGCCGGTCCAGGCGTTCACGCGCGCCGAGCTGGCCCTTGGCGTGGCGGGCGGCGAGCTTGTCGGCTCCGCCGCCGGCCGTCACGGTGCGGCGGCGGCGCTCGAGCTCCTCGAGCATCCGGGATGGCAGGGTCATGGGGCTGTCCTCCGATCGTCGCCGCCGGCCGCCGTCGGGCCGGTGTTGCTGCATCCCGCATGCCGGCATCGTGGTCCGGTTGGTGGAAGCGCGGACCAATGCTAGCGCCTGCACAGGCGGCCGAGGCCGGCCTTTTGCCGGCGTTGAGTACGATCAAGTTACAGCCGGCGCCATCACCCGCGGGATGGCGCCCCGCCGGGAGGCGGTGTTCAGCGCGGCGCGACCAGCGGCCAGCCGCGGCGAGCCCATTCGCTCATGCCGCCGGCGACGTAGTGCACGTTGGTCCAGCCACGCTCGCGCAGCGCGCGGGCCGTGGCGCGCGAGCGGTTCTGCGTGTTGCAGACCAGCAGCACCGGTTGCGACGGGTCCCGCGGGATCTCGGCCAGGCGCTGGCCGATCTGGCTCATCGGCAGCAGCCGCATGCCCGGTGCGACGCCGCGGGCGTGTTCCTCGGGCTCGCGGATGTCGATGACGATCGCGCTGCGGCGGGCCAGCGCGTCGCGTGCCGCCTCCAGCGGCAGCGCCTCGTCGGCGGCATGCCCCGGCGCCGCGAGGCCGGCGAGCACGGCGGAGCCGGCGACGGCGAGCAGGCGGCGGCGGGCGGGGGCGGACGGCTGATTCATGGCGGCGGCAGGCGGAAGCTGTGGGTCCAGTGTACCGCCGGGGGTACTCGCCGAACTGTCAGGCGTTCTGCCAAGGGGGTGCCGTCAGTGGCAGTCCTGGGCGGTCGGTGAACTCCCGGCGGGCGCGTCAAGTGCTTGTCGCGAAGGCTTTTTTCGTTCGCCGCAGGGGGTGGCACGCGGCTTGAGAACGACGCTCCGTCGCGGCCTGTCCGCTCCTCCCGTCGATCGCCATGCCTGTTGCCTCCACCCTCGTCGCCGTCGCCGCCCAGAACCGGCGCGAAGTCTCCGACCACGCCGGCCGCTGCCGCCGTTTCCTCGTGTACCGCGTGCAGGGCGCCGAGGTCGGCGCGCCCGAACTCGTCGAACTGGACGCCGGCCAGGCCTTCCACGACGCCGCGGCCGACGCCCCGCACCCGCTGGACGGTGTCGACGTGCTGATCGGCGCCAGCATGGGCGGCGGCCTCGTCGCCAAGCTCGCCGCGCGCGGCATCCGCGCCGCGACGACGGACGAACGCGAACCCGCCGCCGCCGTCGCGCGTTACCTCGCCGGCGAACTGCCGCACCTGAGCCCGCCGGCAGCGCGGCCGGGTGCCGGTCACGGCTGCGCCTGCGGCTGCCAGCACGACTGAAGCGCTTCGTGAAGAGCGACCGACTGGTTCGCTCACGAATTCGTGAAAACCCCCATCGGATGGGGTCCATGGGGCAGAATCAGTCCATGGCTGATACCCCTGCCCCTATCAATGCGGGCGGCGACGCCCCCGCGGCGTCACCCAAGGCGGCCGCTGGCGCGGCCACCGTGTCGCTGTACCAGAAGTCGCGCAAGATCTACGCGCGTGCCGTCAGCGGGCGTTTCGCCAACTGGCGCTGGGCCCTGGTCTGGCTGACGCAGATCGTCTTCTACGGCCTGCCCTGGCTGCAGTGGAACGACCGCCAGGCGGTGCTGTTCGACCTGGCGGCGCGGCGCTTCTACGTCTTCGGGCTGGTCCTGTATCCGCAGGACCTGATCTACCTGTCGGCGCTGCTGATGATCTCGGCCTACGCGCTGTTCCTGTTCACCGCGGTGGCCGGGCGGCTGTGGTGCGGCTACGCCTGCCCGCAGACGGTCTACACCGAGATCTTCATGTGGTTCGAGAAGGTCACCGAAGGCGACCGCACGCAGCGCATGAAGCTCGACGCCGCGCCGTGGAGCGCGGCCAAGCTCGGCCGCAAGGCGGCCAAGCAGGTGCTGTGGGTGGGCTTCGCGCTGTGGACCGGCGTCACCTTCGCTGGCTACTTCACGCCGATGGGCGAGCTTCTGGGCTCGATCGCCAGCGCCTCGCTGGGCCCGTGGCAGACCTTCTGGGTGCTGTTCTACGGCTTCGCCACCTGGGGCAACGCCGGCACCATGCGCGAGCAGGTCTGCAAATACATGTGCCCGTACGCGCGCTTCCAGAGCGCGATGTTCGACAAGGACACGCTGATCATCAGCTACGACCCCGAACGCGGCGAGCCGCGCGGGCGGCGCTCGAAGAAGACCGACCCGAAGCAGGCTGGCCTGGGCAGCTGCGTCGACTGCGGCGTCTGCGTGCAGGTCTGTCCGACCGGCATCGACATCCGCAACGGCCTGCAGTACGAGTGCATCGGCTGCGCGGCCTGCATCGACGCCTGCGACGACATCATGGACAAGATGAGCTACCCGCGCGGGCTGATCCGCTACGCCACGCAGAACGGCATGGCGCAGCACCACGACCGCGGCCAGATGCTGCGCCGCGTGCTGCGCCCGCGGGTGCTGGTCTACACGGCGATCCTGTTCATCATCCTCGGCGCCTTCGCGACCAGCATCGCGCTGCGCCACCCGTTCCGCGTCGACGTCGTGCGCGACCGGGCGTCGCTGGCGCGCATCGTCGACCAGGGCACGATCGAGAACGTCTACCGCCTGCAGATCATGAACAACGCCGAGCAGACCGAGCGCTACCGCGTCGCGGTCGACGGCCTGCCCGGCATCACGATCGAACACGCCGAGACGGTGGACCTGGGCCCGGCCGAGGCGCGCTGGGTGACCTTGAACGTGCACCTGCCGTTCGAGGCCGCCCAGCAGGCCGGGGCCGGCGTGCACGCGATCCGTTTCCGCATCGAGCGCCTGCCGGCCGCGGCCAACGACTCGGCCATCGAGATCGACGAGAAGTCGACCTTCGTCGTGCCGCGCTGAGCGGCCTCAGAAGTCCAGCCGCAGCCCGGTTGCCAGCGCGCGGCCGGGCAGCGGCGACAGCCCGCGGATCGTCTCGATCGCGGTGGCGTTGTAGGCCAGCCGGTCGGTCGCGTTGTCCAGCTTCAGGTACCACAGCGCGTCCTGGCCGCCGAGCGTGAAGCGGTACGAAGCCGCCAGGTTCAGCAGCGTGTAGCCGGCGGTCGTGCTGTCGCCCGTGGGCACACGGTTCTGTCGCCCGGCGTGGCGCAGTTCGGCGCGCAGCGTCCAGTCGGCACGCGACGCGGCCAGCGCCAGCGTCGCGCGCCAGGGCGCGATGCGCGGCAGGGCCTCGTCGGTCGTGGTGTTCGTCGCGCGCGTGAAGTCGGCGCTGGCGCTGGGCGTCCAGCGCCAGCCGGCGGCGTCGAGCGTGGTCCGGGCCTCGAACTCGGCGCCGTACAGCCGCGCCCGCACCGCGTCGAAGCGGTACAGCGGCACGCCGTCCTCGGTGACGACCTCGCCGTCCTCGTCGACCGAGACGCCGGCGCTGTCCAGCGAGATGAAACGCGAGAAGCGCGTCGCGAAGACGCCGGCGCGCAGGCTGGACGCACCCGACTTCCACTGCAGCGCCAGGTCGGCGCTGACGCCGCGTTCGGCGTCCAGCGTCGGGTCGCCGCGTTCGTAGGCGCCGGTGGCGGCGTGCACGCCGTCGGCGTAGAGCTCGAAGTAGGTCGGTGCACGCTCGGTCGACGCCAGGTGGGCGCTGACGTTCCAGCCCGGCGCCAGCGGCATCGTCGTGCCCAGCGACGCGCTGAACAGCGTGAAGCCGCGCGAGCGCGCGTCGCCGAAGCGGCCGCCGCCGTCGGAGTCGACGTCGGCACGTTCGACCCGCGCGCCGGCCGAGACCGTGCCGGGCCCGAGGTCCGTCTCCTCCAGCACGAACAGGCCCAGGCGGCGTGTCGTCGTGTCGGGCACGAAGGCCTCTTCGCCCAGCGCCGAGAAGTCGAAGCTCTCGGCCTGCACGCCGACGACGCCGCGCAGCGGGCCCAGCGCACGGTGGCGGGCCTCGGCGCGCAGTTCGCCGCCGCGGCTGGAGAACACGGTGCCGACCTCGGCGCCTTCCATCTCGCGGTGCTCGTAGTCGGCGCCGCGCGCCTGCAGCTTCAGGTTGGAGAACGGGCCGCCGTCCAGGCGCCACTCGCCTTCGGCGCGCAGCTGGTTGCGGCGCATCAGGATCGTGACGTCGGGTTCGGCGACGACGCCGTACGAGCTGTCGTAGTGGTCCAGCGCCAGGCCGACCCGGCCGCCGGCGAAGAACCACGAGCCGCCGAGCGCGGCGCTGCGGGTCCTGGCGGCCGAGTTGCGCACCTCGTCGGTCCGCGCCAGGGCTTCACCGTCGGCCACCGGCGTGTGCTCGGGCACGTCCAAGTCGTCGGTGTTGCGCGCCGCGGCGTCCAGGTGCAGCGCCCAGCCGGCGCCGCCGGTCTCCAGCACCGCAGCCGCGCCGCGTTCGGCGGCGGCGCCGCCCAGGCGCAGTTCGGCCGAGCCGCCGGTGCGAGTGACCGGCGCGACAGGGATGCGGTTGTCGAGCACGTTGACGACGCCGCCGACGGCGTTGCCGCCGTACAGCAGTGCCGCCGGGCCGCGCAGCACCTCGATGCCGGTGGCCACCAGCGGGTCCAGCGGCACCGCGTGGTCGTAGCTCAGCGCCGAGGCGTCCAGCGTCGAGCCCGAGTTGTCGAGCACGCGCAGGCGGTCGCCGTCCAGGCCGCGGATCACCGGCCGGCTGGCGTTGGGGCCGAAGCCGGTCTGCGAGACGCCGGGCAGCGTGTCCAGCGTGTCGCCCAGCGTGCCGCCGCGGCGCAGCACGAGCTCGTCGCCGGCGAGCACCGACACCGGCTGCGTGCTGCGCTCGCTGCCCAGCGGATTGCCGGTGATGACGATGCGTTCGACCGGGGTCGGCGCGGACTGCGCCGCGGCCGGTTGCGACAGGGCGGCGCAGGCCAGCGCCACCGGACTCAGGGTGAGGACGAGGGATTTCATCGGATCAGGACAGAGGGGCGTGCGGCCACGCCGCACGCCGAAAAGACGTGAGCAGCCGCTTCGGCTCCAAGCGCCGTGCGGCCGGGGATCGAGGCGGGAAGGGCGCCGGGGCGGCGCGCTCAGGCGCGTGGCGGGCCGCGCGCGGCGTAGGGCGCCGCTTCGGCCGCGGCGTCGTGCGTGCGGCCGGCCGCCAGCCGCGGCGGTGCCGGCGGCAGCGTGTCCAGCGCCGGCAGCGCCGGCGGCAGCGGCTCGGCGTGGGCGAGCTGGTCGTAGAGCCGGCAGTCGGCGCTGCCGTCGTCGTGGCCGGCGAACAGCGCCGCCAGACCGTGACGGTGTTCGTGTGCCGGCGCAGCGTCGTGCGCGGGGTGCGGCGACGGCGGATGGCCGGACGCCTGCGCGGCCGACGGCGCTGGCGCCGTGCCGTGCAGCACCGTGTGCGCCAGCCCCAGCCATTGCGCCGCCAGCAGCGCGAAGACGACGGCGAACGTCAGCCCCAGCCGCGAGGCAGGGTGTCGGTCGTCAGGGTGGCGGCGGCGGCGCATCGGGCGCGAGCATAACCAGCCGGCGCGGCCGAGTCCCGGCTCAGGTCTCCCGGCGCGAGGCCTCGACCAGCCAGTGGCGGAACGCCGCGACCGCCGGCCGCTCGGCGCTGTGGCGGCGGCCGACCAGGCAGTAGGTGCAGGGCGAGGCGATGGCCAGCGCGAAGGGCGCGACCAGCGCGCCGCTGGCCAGGTGGCCGGCGACGATGGGCCGCGCCGCCAGCGCGACACCCTGGCCGGCCAGCGCCGCCTCGATCGCCAGCACCGCGTTGGAGAAGTGGCGGCCACTGCCGGCGGCCTGGCGGTCCAGGCCGGCGGCCTGCAGCCAGCGGTGCCAGCCCCAGGCCTCGTCGCCGCCGTGGTTCAGCGTGTCGTCGTGGATCAGCGTGTGCTGCACGATGTCGGCCGGCACCGCCAGCGGCGCCGCGCCGCGTGCCAGCGCCGGGGCGCAGACCGGCAGGTACTCGGGCGTCAGCAGCGGGTCGACACGCCAGCCCGGGTAGCGCCCGGTGCCGAAGACGACGGCCAGCTCGCTGCGGCCGTCACCCGGCGCGCGCGCCAGCGCCGCGAGCACGTTCGCGGCACCGGCGTGGTCGACGGTCTCGGAGCTGCTAGCCAGCCGGATCTCGACCTCCGGATGGCGCGCGTAGAAGCCGGGCAGGCGCGGCAGCAGCCAGTGGCTGGCCCAGGACGGCGGCGCGATGACGCGCAGCAGCTCGGTGGCCGCCGGCGCGCAGGCCTGGTCCACCGCCTCGGCCAGCAGCGCCAGGCCGTCGCGCACCTTGGGCAGCAGGGCTTCGCCGCGCGCGCTCAGCCGCACGGCACGTGTCAGGCGCTCGAACAGCACGACGCCGAGCTCGGCCTCGAGGCTGCGGATCTGCTGGCTGACGGCCGCCGGCGTGACGTGCAGCTCGGCCGCGGCCTGCTTGAAGCTGAGGTGGCGCGCGGCGACCTCGAAGGTGCGCAACAGCGCCAGCGCGGGCATGCGGCGGGTCATCGACAGTTAAGCGCAGCTTGTGCGTCGAATCATAAATGCTTGTTTGCCTCGGTTCTGGGCGGGCTCTACATTGCCGCGCTCGCGTAACCGCCTTGTAACCCGTTCCCGACGTATGACCCAAGCCGAAAGCCGCGTCCTCTGTCCCGCCTTGCGCAATCGCATCATGTCTGCCGACGAAGCGGCCGCCTTGATCCGAAAAGGCGACAACATCGGCATGAGCGGCTTCACCGGGGCGGGTTACCCGAAGGCGATCCCGGGCGCGCTGGCGCGCCGCATCCACCAGGCCAACTCCGAGGGCGACCGCTTCAAGGTCGGCATCTGGACCGGCGCGTCGACCGCGCCCGAGCTCGACGGCGCGCTGGCCAGCGTGGCCGGCGTCGAGATGCGCCTGCCCTACCAGAGCGACCCGGTGTGCCGCCAGCGCATCAACGCCGGCGAGATGGAGTACATCGACATCCACCTCTCGCACGTCGCGCAGTTCGTCTGGTTCGGTTTCCTCGGCCATCTGGACGTCGCGGTCGTCGAGGTCACCGGCATCACCGAGGACGGCCGGCTGATCCCGTCGACCTCGATCGGCAACAACAAGACCTGGCTGGACGAGGCCGACAAGATCATCCTCGAGGTGAACTCGGCGCAGGACATGAACCTGCTGGGCATGCACGACATCTATTACGGCACCCAGCGCCCGCCGCACCGCAAGCCGATCCCGCTGGTCGCGCCCGGCGACCGCATCGGCGAGCCGACCTTCCGCGTCAACCCGGACAAGATCGTCGCCATCGTCGAGACCCACGCCGGCGACCGCAACACGCAGTTCACCGCGCCCGACGAGAACTCGCGCCGCATCGCCGGCCACATCCTCGACTTCCTGCAGCACGAGGTGAAGAAGGGCCGCCTGCCCAAGGACCTGCTGCCGCTGCAGTCGGGCGTCGGCAACATCGCCAACGCCGTGCTCGCCGGGCTCGAGGATGGGCCGTTCGAGAACCTCACCGCCTACACCGAGGTGCTGCAGGACGGCATGCTGCAGCTGATCAAGAGCGGCAAGCTGGCCTTCGCGTCGGCCACCGCGGTGTCGCTGTCGACCGACGCGCTGAAGGAGTTCCGCGAGAACCTGGCCTTCTACCGCGAGCGCATCCTGCTGCGCCCGCAGGAGATCAGCAACCACCCCGAGGTGATCCGCCGCCTGGGCATCATCGCGATGAACGGCATGATCGAGGCCGACATCTACGGCAACGTCAATTCGACGCACGTGATGGGCTCGCAGATCATGAACGGCATCGGCGGCTCGGGCGACTTCGCGCGCAACGCCTACCTGTCGATGTTCATGACGCCGTCCACCGCCAAGGGCGGCACGATCTCGTGCATCGTGCCGATGGTGCCGCACGTCGACCACACCGAGCACGACGTGCAGGTGCTGGTCACCGAACAGGGCCTGGCCGACCTGCGCGGCCTGTCGCCCAAGCAGCGCGCCGAGACGATCATCGAACGCTGCGCCCACCCCGACTTCAAGCCCGCGCTGCGCGACTACTACCGCCGCGCGCTGAAGGGCTCGCCGGGCCAGCACACGCCGCACCTGCTCGACGAAGCCTTCTCCTGGCATCTGCGCGCGCTCGCCGGGCGCGGCATGTGAGGCCCCGGCGGGCGCCGCGGGAGGCGCCTGCCACCGGCGGGCCGTGCTGCCGCGCAGGCGGTTGAACCCGGCCGCGGGTTTACCGCTTGAAACGACGGCGTGCTCAAGACGCCCGTCCCGGCAGTCGATGCTCCGGGGTCCGCGCCATCCGGCCGCGGGCCCGGACCACCGAGACGACTGCCATGAGACAACTCCCGCCTGCCTGCCTTCCCCGTGCCGTCGCCGCCGCCGTGCTGCTGGCCACTTCAGGCCTCGCCGCCGGCCCGTCGGCCGCGGCCGACGACTGGGCCGAGCGCCGGGTGCTCGTGTCGCCGCGTGCCGGCCTGCCGGCGGGCGACTTCCGCGCGCTGCTGGCGGTGCACGGCGGCAAGGCGCGCAAGATGGGCCAGAGCGAGCTGTACGTCATCGACCTGCCGGCCGGCGTCTCCGAACGCGCCGTGCAGCAGCGCCTGGCGCGCCACCGGCTGCTGAAGTTCGCCGAGCTCGACCGCCGCATCGCGCCGGCCTATGCCGCCAACGACCCCTACCTCGGCAGCCAGTGGCACCTGGGCACGATCGGTGCCGCCACCGCCTGGGACCAGTCGCAGGGGGCCGGCGTGACGATCGCCATCCTCGACAGCGGCATCGACGCCAGCCACCCCGACCTGGCCGCGCGCATGGTCGCCGGCTGGAACTTCTACGACGGCAACTCCGACACCCGCGACGTCCACGGCCACGGCACCGCGGTGGCCGGCGCGGCCGCCGCGACCAGCGACAACGCCACCGGCGTCGCCGCCGTCGCCGGCAAAGCCAACCTGATGCCGGTGCGCATCGCCGACGCCAACGCCTACGCCTACTGGAGCACCGTCGCCCAGGGCCTGACCTGGGCCGCCGACCACGGCGCACGCATCGCCAACATCAGCTACAACGGCGTCGCCGGCAGCTCCACCGTCGCCAGCGCCGCGAACTACCTGCGCGGCAAGGGCGGGCTGGTCGTCGTCGCCGCCGGCAACGACGGCACCGACCCGGGTTTCGCGGCGACGACGGCGATGATCCCGGTGTCCGCCACCAACAGCGCCGACCAGCGCACCGGCTGGTCCAACTACGGCGCCTTCGTCGCGCTGGCCGCGCCGGGCGAAGGCATCTGGACCACCAACCGCGGCGGCGGCTACTCGGCGTGGAGCGGCACCTCGTTCGCCAGCCCGGTCACCGCCGGCGTCGTCGCGCTGATGATGGCCCGGCGGCCCGACCTGCCGAACACGACGATCGAGAGCCTGCTCTACGCCAGCGCCCGCGACCTGGGCGCGGCCGGGCGCGACGCGAACTTCGGCCACGGCCGCGTCGACGCCGCCGCGGCGGTGGCGGCCGCAGCGGCCGCGGCCCCCGCCGCCGACACCACGCCGCCGACGGTGGCGATCGGCTCGCCGGCCGGCGGCAGCACGGTGTCCGGCACGGTGACGGTCGACGTCGCGGCCAGCGACAACGTCGGCGTCGCACGCGTCGAGCTGAGCGTCGGCGGCACGGTGGTCGGCATCGACTCCGCCGCGCCCTTCGCCTTCGCCTGGGACAGCACCGGCGCCGCCAACGGCAGCCGCTCGCTGGTGGCTACCGCCTACGACGCCGCGGGCAACCGCACGAACTCGGCGGCCGTCAGTGTCAACGTCGCCAACACGCTGCCGCCGGTGGCCGCCGACACGACGCCGCCGCTGGTCGCGCTGGTCAACCCGGTGGCCGGCGCCGTCAGCGGCACGGTGACGGTCAGCACCAGCGCCAGCGACGACCGTGGCGCGGCCGGCATCCGCCAGCAGCTCTACGTCGACGGCAAGCTCGCCGCCAGTGGCAGCGGGGCGACGCTGTCCTATGCCTGGAACACCCGGCGAGTGCGCGCCGGCACGCACACGCTGAAGGTCGTGGCCACGGACGCCAGCGGCAACAGCGCGGCGGCCTCGGTGAGCGTCAGCGTGCGTTGAACCGCCGCGGGGTGTCGGCTGGCTTGACAGTCGGCGCCCCGTGCCCGGCGGCTTCGCCGGCCCCCACGTTTCAAATCAAGGTCTTGGCGCTTCTGGCGCAGCGTTTGCTTCGTGTTGCCGAAACTCACGCTTCCGGGAGTCCCTCGGTGAAAAAGCATCTCGTCTGCCTCGCGATCGCGGCCCTGGGCAGCACCGCCGCCGTCGCGGCTCCGGTGAGCTTTGCCGGCAGCAACGATCCGCTGTCGGCGTCGGTCAGCTTCGACGTCGTCAACGGCCAGCTGCAGGTCGTGCTGTCGAACACCAGCCAGAACGACGTGCGCATCGGCGACCACGTGCTGACCGCGGTGTTCTTCGACATCGCCGGCGTGGCGCTGTCGCCGCTGGCGGCGATTTCCGGTGGCGCCACCTACCAGGGCACGGACTGGATCAGCGGCGCCGGCACCAACGTCGGCGGCGAGTGGGCCTTCAAGAGCGACCTCAACCAGTACGGCGCCTCGCTGGGCATCTCCAGCTCCGGCCTGGGCCTCTTCGGCCCGTTTGCCCGCTTCGACACCAGCACCAACCTCGCGGGCCCTGCTACGCCCGACGGCCTGCAGTACGGCATCACCTCGACGGCCGACGACCGCACGACCGGCACCGGCCAGCACCACAGCGAGGGCGGCGTCATCAACAGCCCGCTGACCGTCGGCTCGGTGACCTTCCTGTTCAACGTCCGCGGCACGGTGGATCTGGCCTCGATCTCCAAGGTCACCTTCCAGTACGGCACGGGGCTCGACGAGCCGCATTTCGCCGGCACCCCGGTCGATGGCGGCGGGGGTTCCGGCAGTGCCGTGCCCGAACCGGCGACGCTGGCGCTGGCCGGTGCCGCGCTGCTGGGTCTGGCCGCATCGCGCCGCCGCCGCGCCGGCTGAACCGGCCGCCGTTTCCTGCCCCGCGCAAGCTGCACGGCCCGCTTCGGCGGGCCGTGTCGTTGCTGCGCCGGCCCCTGACTTCCCTCAGCCGGCCCCTGCCGAGGGCGGTGCTAAGCTGCCCGGCTCGTTCATGCGCCGCCTGGCGCCGCAAGGAAGTTCCATGCCCGGATTGCTGCCCGACCTCGATCCCGACGGTCTGCTCGAGTACTCGGTGGTGTTCACCGACCGCGCCGTCAACCACATGTCGCAGAAGTTCCAGCGTGTGATGCGCGACCTGACGGCGACGCTGAAAGAGGTCTACGGCGCGCACGCCGTCGCCATCGTGCCCGGCAGCGGCACCTTCGGCATGGAAGCGGTGGCGCGCCAGTTCGCCACCGGGCGCAAGGCGCTGGTCATCCGCAACGGCTGGTTCAGCTACCGCTGGACGCAGATCTTCGAGACGGGCGCGATCCCGGCCGAACACACGGTGCTGAAGGCGCGCCCGGTCGCCGAAGGCGCCAAGCAGCCGTTCGCCCCGGCGCCGATCGCCGAGGTGGTGGCCACGATCCGCGCCCAGCGCCCCGACGTCGTCTTCGCGCCGCACGTCGAGACCGCCGCCGGCATCCTGCTGCCCGACGACTACCTGAAGGCCGTGGCCGACGCGGTGCACGAAGTCGGCGGCCTGTTCGTGCTCGACTGCATCGCCTCGGGCGCGGCCTGGGTCGACATGCGCGCCACCGGCGTCGACATCCTGATCAGCGCGCCGCAGAAGGGCTGGAGCGGCTCGCCGTGCTGCGCCTTCGTGATGTTCAGCGAGCGTGCGCGCGAGGCCATCGGTGCGACCACCAGCACCAGCTTCGCCGCCGACCTGAAGAAGTGGCTGCAGATCGCCGACGCCTACGAGGCCGGCGGCCACGCCTACCACGCGACGATGCCGACCGACGCGCTGACGCGCACGCGCGACGTGATGCTCGAGACGCGCGAGATCGGCTTCGCCAAGCTGCGCGATGCCCAGTTCGAGCTCGGACAGCGCGTGCGCGCGCTGCTCGCCGAACGCGGCCTGCCCAGCGTCGCTGCGCCGGGCTTCGAGGCCCCGGGCGTGGTCGTCGCCTACACCGACGACGACGCCATCCAGACCGGCAAGGCCTTCATCGCCCAGGGCCTGCAGACGGCCTCCGGCGTGCCGCTGATGTGCGACGAGCCGGCCGGCTTCAAGACCTTCCGCATCGGCCTGTTCGGCCTGGACAAGCTGGCCGACGTCGACGCCGCTGTGGCGCGTCTGGTGAAGGCGCTGGATACCGTCAAGCCCGCCTGAGCGGCGGGTGACGGCGGCGGGCGTAAGCTCGGCCCACCGGTTGCCCGCCCGCCGCCATGCGTCAAACGCTCGCCCTGTTGATCGTCACCGCCGCCCTGAGCGGCTGCGCGGCGATGAAGCCGCCGCAACCCGGCTGGACCGAACCGCAGACGCTGGCCCACTGGGGCCCGCCGACCTCGCGCTACACGCTGGCCGGCGGGCTGACGCGGCTGGAGTACGCCACCGGCCCCTTCGGCCGCACGACCTGGATGATCGACGTCGCGCCCGGCGGCCGTGTCGTCGCGGCGAAGCAAGTGCTGACCGAAGAGAACCTGATGGCGGTTCAGGGCCGCCTGCCCGGCATGTCGCGCGACGAGCTGCTGCGCACGCTCGGCCGCCCGGGCGAGCGCCGCGGCGGCGGCTGGCAGGGCGGCGAGGTCTGGTCCTGGCGCTACGCGACCCACGAATGCTGGTGGTTCCAGGTCTCGATCGGCGACGACGGCGTCGTGCGCGACGGCGCCTTCGGCCCGGACTGGCGCTGCGAACATCCCTTCGATCCGCGAAACTGAGCGCCCGTCATCGTCTTCCGGCCGCGCGCCGCCCGCCCATGATCGTCTACGGCATCCCGAACTGCGACACCGTCAAACGCGCCCGCGCCTGGCTCGCCGAGCAGGGCCACGACTACCGCTTCCACGACTTCAAGAAGGCCGGCGTGCCCGACACGCGGCTCGATGCCTGGATCGCCGCGCTCGGCTGGGAGCCGCTGGTCAACCGCCAGGGCACGACCTGGCGCAAGCTCGACGAGACCGTGCGCGCCGGCGTCGTCGACGCCGCCTCGGCGCGTGCGCTGATGCTGGCCCAGGCCAGCGTCATCAAGCGCCCGGTCGTCGAATGGGACGACGGCCGCATCACCGTCGGCTTCGACGCCGCGCGCTGGGCAGCGGCCTAGAGTTCCAGCTCGAACTCCGCGCCCGCCACGACGCGGCCGTTGACCTGGATGTCGACGCGGTGCGCGCCGGCGAAGTAACGCCGCGTCGTCACGAGCTTCATCGAATGGCGCTTGGCCAGCGCCAGCGTCGCGCCCGCGGGCAGTTCGAGCTGCCAGCCCTTGAACACCTTGGGCGTGCGCCGGCCGTCGGCCTTGACGTGGTGCACCAGGTAGTCGACGACCAGGCGCTGCGCCACCGCGGCGCGGCTGGCCAGCGTCAGCGACAGCACCAGCGTCTCGCCGACCGCCAGCCGCGGCGGCGCCAGTTCCAGCACCGCGTCGCCGACGAAGTCCTCGCCGTGGCCCCACAGCGCCAGCATCGCGGCGTCGCCCTTCTTCACCAGCGTGCGGCTGGCGTGGCGCAGCAGCGCGCGGCGTTCGCGCGTCGCGCCGGGCAGGTGTTCGCGCACCCAGGCGACGACGATCTCCGGGTGGTCCTTGGCGATGTCGTTGAGGTGGTTGGCGACGCTGCGGCGCACGAACTCGCTGGGGTCGTCCTGCAGCCGGCGCAGCAGCGGCAGGCTGGGTGAGGGGTCGGCCACCAGCGCCGTCAGTCGCAGGCCCCAGGGCAGGCGCGGGCGCGTGCCTTCGCTGACCAGGCGGCGCACCCGTTCGTCGGGGTCCTCGGCCCAGCGTTTGAGCGTCTCGTAGACCCGCGCCGGATGCTCGACGATGAAGGGCCGGATCGCGAACTCGGCGGTGAAACGCCGCGTCAGCCGGTGCAGCGTCGCCAGCGCCCGTTCGGGCTGGTGCAGGCCGCGGCGCGCGACGTATTCGCCCACCGGCCACAGCGCCCAGCCCTCCAGCCCGTCGTCGCCGTCCATCGCGGCGTCCAGCCGGTCGGCGGCAGCGCCGAAGTCCGCGGGCAGCGTCGCTTCCAGCGCGGCGCAGAGCTGCAGCGTGCGCGCCTTCAGCTCCAGTGCCTCCAGGCCGTCGGCGGCCAGGCGCTCGAAGGCGGCGGCGTCGAAACCCGGGCCGGCGGCCGCCAGGCGCGCGGCCATCTGCGCCACCAGCGCCGGGGAGATGAGGTTCTTGAACGGTTCGGCCATGCGCCGACGATAAGCGCCTGCACGCCGTGCGCTAAGCTCGACGGCTTCGCCGCGCTTGCGGCCCCTGCCTCGCATCACCCATGTTCACCGGCATCGTCCAAGGCATCGCCACCGTCGCCGCGCTCGCCGACCGGCCCGGCCTTCGCAGCTTCACGCTGCGCTTTCCGCCCGGTTTCGCCGACGGCCTGGCGATCGGCGCCAGCGTCGCCGTCGACGGCGTCTGCCTGACCGTCACCGAGCTCGAAGGCAGCGACGCCGCACGTTTCGACGTCATGCAGCAGAGCCTGTCGCTGACGACGCTGGGCACGCTGGCCGAAGGCAGCCGCGTCAACGTCGAGCGTGCCGCGAAGGACGGCGCCGAGATCGGCGGCCACCCGCTGTCGGGCCACGTCGACTTCACCGCCACGGTGGCCGAGGTGCGCCGGCCCGAGAACAACCACGTGCTGCGCATCGCCGTGCCGGCGCCGTGGATGCGCTACGTCTTCCCCAAGGGCTACATCGCGATCAACGGCGCCAGCCTGACGGTGGCCGAGGCCGACCGCGAGGCCGGCTGGTTCGAGGTCTGGCTGATCCCCGAGACGCTGCGCCAGACGACCTTCGGCGACAAGGCGCCGGGGGCCGCGCTGAACGTCGAGATCGAGCGTGCGACCCAGGTCTTCGTCGACACCGTGCGCGCGACGCTGGAAGAGCGCCTGGGCCCGCTGCTGCCGGCGCTGGAGTCGCTGCTGCGCGAGCGCGGCCTGAACCCCGAGGCGCTGGCCGGCGGCGCGCCCAAGCTGCCCGGCTGAGGCTGGACGCGGGACGCCCGAAGGCCGGGGTCAGGTCCTGTGGGACCTGACCCCTTCGTCCTTCTGAGACCGCCGCAGGGGTCAGGTCTCGAAAGACCTGACCCCTCCCGCCGTGCCGCGCCTAGGGTCGGGGTCAGGTCCTGTGGGACCTGACCCCTTCGTCCTTCGTCCTTCGGTCTGCGGCCTTCGGTCGCGCTGCGCCCGCGTCGCCCGCGGCCACCGCCGCAAACCTTGCGACAATCACGGGTTCGCGCGCGCGACCGCCCGGCGTCGCCGCGTCACCGTCCGTCCCACCTTCCGAGCCCGCACCATGTCTGCCACGATCCTCCAAAACCTGCCCGTCGGCGAGCGCGTCGGCATCGCCTTCTCCGGTGGCCTGGACACCAGCGCCGCGGTGCACTGGATGCGCGCCAAGGGCGCCATCCCCTGCGCCTACACCGCCAACCTCGGCCAGCCCGACGAGAGCGACTACGACGCGATCCCGAAGAAGGCGCTGGAGTACGGTGCCGAGAAGGCGCGCCTGGTCGACTGCCGCGCGCTGCTGGTGTCCGAAGGCATCGCCGCGATCCAGTGCTCGGCCTTCCACATCAGCACCGGCGGCGCGACCTACTTCAACACCACGCCGCTGGGCCGTGCCGTCACCGGCACCGCGCTGGTCGTGGCGATGAAGGAGGACGACGTCAACATCTGGGGCGACGGCAGCACCTACAAGGGCAACGACATCGAGCGCTTCTACCGCTACGGCCTGCTCGCCAACCCGGCGCTGCGCATCTACAAGCCGTGGCTGGACCAGACCTTCATCGACGAGCTCGGCGGCCGCAAGGAGATGAGCGAGTACCTCGTCGCCAACGGCTTCGACTACAAGATGAGCGTCGAGAAGGCCTACAGCACCGACAGCAACATGCTGGGTGCGACGCACGAGGCCAAGGACCTGGAGTTCCTGAACAAGGGCCTGACGATCGTCAACCCGATCATGGGCGTGGCCTTCTGGCGCGAGGACGTCGAGGTCAAGGCCGAGACCGTCAGCGTGCGCTTCGAGGAAGGCGTGCCGGTGGCGATCAACGGCCGCACGTTTGCCAATGCCGTCGAGCTGTTCGAGGAAGCCAACCGCATCGGCGGCCGCCACGGCCTGGGCATGTGCGACCAGATCGAGAACCGCATCATCGAGGCCAAGAGCCGCGGCATCTACGAAGCCCCGGGCATGGCGCTGCTGCACATCGCCTACGAGCGCCTCGTCACCGGCATCCACAACGAGGACACGATCGAGCAGTACCGCCTGAACGGCCGCAAGCTCGGCCGCCTGCTCTACCAGGGCCGCTGGTTCGACCCGCAGTGCCTGATGCTGCGCGAGACCGCGCAGCGCTGGGTGGCGCGCGCCATCACCGGCGAGGTCTGGATCGAGCTGCGCCGCGGCAACGACTGGTCGCTGCTGGACACGCAGAGCCCGAACCTGACCTACGCGCCCGAGCGCCTGTCGATGGAGAAGGTCGAGGACGCCGCGTTCACGCCGGCCGACCGCATCGGCCAGCTGACGATGCGCAACCTGGACATCTCCGACACGCGCGAGAAGCTGGGCGTCTACAGCCGCACCGGGCTGCTGGGCAGCACCAGCGGCGGCGCGATCCCGCTGCTGTCTTCGCCCGAAGGCGAGTGACCACGGCCCGCGCACGATGAACAAAGCCGCCCTCGGGCGGCTTTTTCTTTGCCGTGGCGAATGTCTCAGTCCTTCACGGCGTGAACGGACGATGCCGTCCGCCACGCGCCCGGCGCGTCAGTCCTGCTGCGGCCGTCCGACGATTTGCACGTCCAGGCGGGGTTCGGCGAGTTTCTGGTCGATGCGGCTCTCGACGAAGATGTGTTTCGGGTCGATGCCGCGGTCGGCGAGGAACCGTTTGACGGCGTCCAGACGCGCCGGCGTCAGCGCACGTTCGTCGCGGTGGCTGCCGTCGATCTTCCACGGGCCGGTGGGCACCAGCAGCGCCACCTCGACCTGCAGCCCCAGCGCGTCGAGCACCAGCTCGGCCAGGCGCTGGCGGCCGTCGGCCGACAGCTTGTCGCCGTCGAACAGCCCGCGTGCCGGCAGCGACGCGGTCTGCGTCTTCACCTCGCTCTTCTGCGTGCTGGGCACGAGCGGCGGCACGGGCTCGTCGCCCGGCGCCGGCATCGCGGCACTGGCGGCCAGCAGGCACAGCAGGGCGAGGGACAGGCGGGGGGCTTGCATCGGCTCTTCTCTCGGATGGAACGTCTTCGCCCCATTCTGCACGCGCGGCGCGCGCTTGCGCAGCGTTGCAGGCGAAACGGCGGTACCGCCGCGTGGACGGGGCTGCCGTTCGCGCCGTCCCGGCTCGCCGCCCGGTCGACCGGCCGGCCGCAGCGCGCTGATCGCAACACCTTGTTGCAGCTGGGTGGAGTTTCTTGACCAGCGGCGACGGGGGCGTCACGACACGCCGGTGAAATGCGGCCGTTGCCGAATCTTCAGGAGAACCCGCGATGAAGAACCCGTCCCTCGTGAGCCTGGCGGCCGTGCTGGCGCTGGCCGGCCTGGCCGGCACCGCCCAGGCGCGTGAGCGCGCCGTGCAGCGCGACGTCGTGCGCGAACGCGGCCACGTGCAGACCCGTGTCACCGGGCCCGAGGGCCGCAGCTTCAGCCGCGACACCACGCGTGCCGGCGGCGACAAGTCCACCACGATCACCGGCCCCGACGGCAAGACCGTCAGCCGCGAGGTCGACCGCGACGGCAACGACAAGACCGTCACGCTGACCGGCGCCGACGGCAAGACCGCCACGCGCGACGTGACGCGCGAGGGCGGCGACAAGACCGGCACCGTCACCGGCCCGGACGGCCAGAGCGCCACGCGCGTGGTGGACCGCAGCGCCGACGGCCGCACGGTCACCGTCACCGGGCCCGACGGCCAGACCCACACCCGCACCGTGCCGCGCCGCCGCCTGCACCAGCCCTGACCGGGCGGGCGGCCAGCCGGCCGGCCGCGTGCGTTCAGCCGTGCGCGGCCTCGAATTCCTTCATGTAGGCCACCAGCGCCTGCACGCCCTCGATCGGCATCGCGTTGTAGATCGACGCGCGCATGCCGCCGACGATGCGGTGGCCCTTCAGCTGCACCAGCCCGCGTTCGTCGGCACCCTTCAGGAAGGCGGCGTCGAGCGCGCTGTCGTGCAGGCGGAACGGCACGTTCATCCACGAGCGGCAGTCGCGCGCGATCGGGCTCGAGTAGAACGAGGTCGAGTCCAGGAAGTCGTACAGCAGCGCGGCCTTGGCGCGGTTGTGCTCGGCCATCGCGGCCAGGCCGCCGCGCGCCTTGAGCCAGTTGAACACCAGGCCGGCGATGTAGATCGCGTAGGTCGGCGGGGTGTTGTACATCGAGCCGTGCTCGGCGACGACCTGGTAGTCGAAGGCCGTCGGCGTGCAGGGCAGGGCGCCGCCGAGCAGGTCCTCGCGCACGATGACGATCGTCAGCCCCGAGGGGCCGATGTTCTTCTGCGCGCCGGCGTAGATCAGGCCGTAGCGCGAGACGTCGATCGGGCGCGACAGGATGTCGCTGGACATGTCGCCGACCAGCGGCACGTCGCCGACCTCGGGCGTCCAGTGGTACTGCACGCCGCCGATGGTCTCGTTGGTGCAGATGTGCACGTAAGCGGCGTTCGGGTCGAGCTTCCAGCTGTCGCGCGGCGGGATCGACACCGAGCCGCCGTCGGCGTTGCTGGCGACGATGTTGACCTGGCCGTAGCGGCGCGCCTCGGCGATCGAGCGCCGGCTCCATTCACCGGTGTCGACGTAGTCGGCGCCGGCGCGGCCGCGCAGCAGGTTCATCGGCACGATCGCGTTCTCGGCGATCGCGCCGCCCTGCATGAACAGGATCTTGTAGTTGGCGGGCACCGCGAGCAGCTCGCGCAGCAGCGTCTCGGCTTCCTCGGCGATGGCCGTGAAGTGCTTGCCGCGGTGGCTCATCTCCATGACCGACATGCCGCTGCCGTGCCAGTCCAGCATTTCCTCCGCGGCCTGGCGCAGCACCGGTTCGGGCAAGGCGGCGGGGCCGGCGCTGAAGTTGTGGACGCGGCGCATCGGAAGCATCTCCTGGGCAGTGGCTCGAAGCGCCGATTATCCCGGGCGCGACGCGTGCCAGTTCTGATCCGGTCGGGGCCGGCCCGGGGCGCGGCCCCGGTGGTTGTCCTGCGTCTTGAGGTTGGTCAATATCCCGGGGGCGCACGCACCTAGACTGGGTTGCAAGCCCCGCCCCCGGGGCGCCAAGAGGAAGCGAGATGTTCCAGCACCTGCTCGTGCCGGTCGACGGCACCGAACTCTCCGAGAAGGCCGCGCAGACCGCGATCGACCTGGCTGCCAAGCTGGGCGCGTCGCTGACGGCCTTCGTCGCCGAGCCGATGCCGCCGCTGCCCAACATGGGCAGCAGCCCGTCGGTCTACAAGCGCGACGCCGACGCGCACATGGCGCGCACCGAGCAGCACGCGCGCCAGGTGCTGGCGCGCATCGGCGAGCGGGCGCGGGACCAGGGCGTGCAGTACCAGGGCAAGTTCCTGCGCACCGACGCCATCGACGAGGCCATCGTCGACGCGGCCAAGGAGTTCGGCTGCGACCTGATCGTGATGGCCACGCACGGGCGCGGCGTCTTCGGCGAGCTGCTGTTCGGCTCGCACACCAAGAACGTGATGACGCGCTGCAAGCTGCCGGTGCTGGTGCTGCACTGAGCGCCGCCTGACGGCCCGCGGCGCCGGGCGGGCGATCAGCGCGCCGGCGCCAGCCGGTCGAGCGGGCTCTGCACCGCGAAGCCGCCCAGCCGCAGCACGTGGGTGTAGATCATCGTCGTCGCGACATCCGCGTGGCCCAGCAGCTCCTGCACGGTGCGGATGTCGCTGCCCGACTGCAGCAGGTGCGTGGCGAAGCTGTGGCGCAGCGTGTGCGGCGTGGCCGGCTTGGCGACGCCGGCGGCCTGCAGCGCGCGGGCGAACGCACGCTGGAAGCTGCCCGGCACCAGGTGATGGCGGCGCACGACGCCGCTGCGCGGGTCCGCCGAATGGCGGCCCTGCGGGAAGACCCAGAACCAGGCCCAGCTCGCGCCGGCGCGCGGGTATTTGCGCTCCAGCGCGTCGGGCAGCTGCACGCCGGCGCGGCCTGCTGCCGCGTCCTCGGCCCAGACCGCGTGCACGGCGCGCAACTGATCGCGCAGCGGCGCCTCCAGCGCGGCCGGCAACATCACGACGCGGTCCTTGCCGCCCTTGCCGGCGCGCACGAGGATCGCGCGCTGGGCGAAGTCGACGTCCTTCACGCGCAGCTGCAGCGCTTCGGTGATGCGCAGGCCGGTGCCGTACAGCAGCTCGCCGAGCAGGCGGTAGGTGCCGTCCAGCCGGGCCAGCACGGCGGCCACCTCGGCGGGTGACAGCACCACCGGCAGCCGGCGCTTGGGCACCGGGCGGCCGATCTCGTCCATCCACGGCAGCGACTGGCCGAGCACCTTGCCGTAGAGGAACAGCAGCGCCGACAGCGCCTGGCGGTGGCTGGACACCGACAGCCCACGCTCGGCGGCCAGGTGGCAGAGAAAGGCCGCGACCTCCGGCCCGGCCATCGTCGCCGGGTGGCGCAGGCCGTGGAAGCGGATGAAGGCCTTGGTCCAGTGCACATAGGCCTGCTCGGTGCGCAGGCTGTAGTGGCAGCTGCGCAGGGCGTCGCGGAGCTGGTCCAGAAGGCGGCGAGGGGCGGGGGATCGTGTCGCGGTGGATGCGGCGGCTGCGTCGGACGCCGGCGGACCGGCGGCCGGGGTGGTGGCTGCGGGTGCAGTACAAGCGGTGGACGACACCATGGCGGCCTCCCTTGGCAAGCCGGCGGACGCCGCCCAGAATGAGCTGTAACCGACGCCGCTTTTGTCGTCACTTTTACGCCGCTGCCAGGGTCGGTCAACAGGGAGAAAAGTGTGATCCGACAAGCACTTGAGGTGCCCCGGCTGGGGGCTGTTACGCAGGCGTTGGGTGTGATAAATGGCGTTGGTACGCCGCATACAACACGTTAGGCGTCATGACAGCAAGGCTTCTGTCCCCTGCCGAGAACGATCAAGTACGCCGAGCTATGTCGTACTGGTCAACCCACTGGGACTGGGAGTGCCCAACTCTTTTCGGGATTGAACTGGAAGAGCTTCGCAGTGTTCTTCAAAGCTGGCCTCGTTCATCGAACAATCGCGAAACCGAGGCTTTGGCTGCCATCGGGGCTCTGCGAGAGCTTCTGTACGGAGCATCTACTCCGCCGAAGACCCAACTGCCGGCTATCCTTGGCATCGAGTACGAAGAAGCGTCTGCGCTCTGCACGAGGGTACATGAGCTGTATCGCGAGGGCGCAGGTAGTGGAAAGTAGTCGCCGAAAGGCTCTCCACTCAGGAACCGTCAGCGAACGAAAACACGCGCATGCGGGCGCTGTGCGCGATGACGCCTAACCCCTCGCTCAAGCGCGGACTGTCCGCGGCGGGCCGTCTTGGCCGCGCGGCGCCTGTGGTCTATGCTGCGCCGCGCCGCCAAGCCGTCCCACCACGGCCAGCCGCTTAGCTCGAACGTTAGGCGTCATGAATCCAGCACGCCGCTCTCACCTTCTGCTCGTCGCTTCCGCGACCATCTTCTGGGCCACTTCATCACTCGCGTCTGCGTCTCCAAGGAGAATCATGGAAGAGATAGCTTTCTGGAGTCTGGTCGAACGCGCCAAGGCCAGAGCCGGTTCGGATATCAATAGCCGACCTGCAGTTCTTCAAGAGCTCCTTCAGGAACTGAGTCTGCCGGACATACAAGCCTTTCAGCGTAGGTACGAGAGCTACCTTCTCCTTGCAAACAGCTGGGAACTTTGGGGAGCAGCCTATCTCATGAATGGCGGCAGTTCAGACGACGGTTTCAAGTACTTTAGAGACTGGCTGATCTCCGAAGGACAGGCAACTTTCACAGAAGCTCTGACAGCGCCAGACTCATTGGCGCAGATTCCCCAGCGCGGAGACTACTTCGAGCTTGAGGCTTTTGGCTATGCCGCGTTGAAGGCATTTGCAAGCAAGGGCGGAGGCGAACTTGATCGCGAATTCAATGTCGAGTTGGCCGCACCGACTGGCAAAAACTGGGAGGAGGCTGAACTGCCAGCAATGTTTCCAAGGTTGGCCAGCCGCTTCCTGCGAAGGTAGCGCGATGACGCCTAACCCCTCCATCGAGCTGACGTGCCCCGGCAAGCCGGGCCACGCGACTCATGTCAAACGTTAGGCATCACATTCAACTCTCCTGGTTTCGACGCATATGACCGCTTCCACGGCTTGGCGGGTTCCATCTCCGGCGGAGATCCCCGGTCTCAGCTATGACGCGTTGGTGGAGCACCTCAGGCTCTCCAAGGTCAATGTTGGGCACTACCAAAGCGTTGCGTCCGCCTTGCAAGAAGAGCTAGCCAAGCGCTCGCCTACCAACGCATATCGGTGCATCAAGTGCGGCCACACCGAGTACCAAGTTGGCGCAATCAGAACTGCGCGTTCGGGTTGGAGCTCCTTCTTCGGTGTTGAGACGGCGCAGTACCACGCGATCATCTGCGCACACTGCAAGTACACAGAGTTCTATCAGGGTAAGGTTCCGCCTGGTCAGCAGGCGCTGGACTTCTTGTTTGGCAGCTAGTGACGAACCCAAGAATCTGCTTGGCACACGCGGTGATGCCTAACCCCTCGCTCAAGCTGACCCGCTACGGCAGGCACTGTAAGCCCGGCCTGAAGTACTCCGTACATTGTCTCAGTCCGGGCTTACAGTACCTGCCTCCGCGGGCAGCTTAGCTCGAACGTTAGGCCGCACATGAATCTCCGCCGCGGGACGCCAGAAGACATCCCGGCGCTCAATGCCATCGCGCTTGAAGCCAAGGCGTACTGGGGCTACTCCGTGGAGCAACTGCAGGCCTGGCGCGAAGACCTGTCCGTCCCTGCGGAGTCGCTGCTCGCCCGCCCTGTGTGCGTAGCCGAAGAGGAGGGCCAGCCCATTGGCTTCGCGCAGGTTGCCACCGACACCCAGCCGTGGGAGCTTTGGGCAATGTGGGTCCGTCCAAGGCACATGGGCAGTGGCGTGGGCAAAGCGCTGCTTGCTTGGGCCCGGGGTTTCGCTGCGGCCGGAGGTCAGGAAGAGCTGGCCATCGACTCAGATCCCAACGCCAGCGGGTTCTACGAACACCTCGGAGCGCGAGTGGTCGGCACCGTCGCGGCGCCCATTCCGGGCAATCTCAAGCGGGCTCGCCCACAGCTGCGGTTGCGCACAAGTGCGGCCTAACCCTTCGCTCAACGCGACCGCCCACGGCTGGCCGGGCGTGCCCCGCCTGGGCCATCTCGGTTATCGTCCCAGCCGTGTCCCGCCCGGCCAGCCGCGGGCGGCGCGTTAGCTCAAACGTTAGCCGGCAATGGTGAAATTCGTACGACTCAACGAGGGTTGGAATGCTGAGCCAAATTCTCCCGAGCCGTCGGTTTTGGTATCTGGGCCTGACGTATCTGTCACCTTCTATGTGAACACCTTCCAGTTCCCTGAGTTCAGCGAAGGAACCAAGGCAACGCTGCGCTTCAAGAACTGCCAGCGTTTTCGCGACGGGCCAACTAACGATGAGGGTTGGTACATGGGTCACTGCCGATTCAGTCGCTTGGCTCCGGCCTGGGGTGAGTTCTATGCAGTGTCAGGTGACTCAGCTTTGCTCTCCGCCCCGTCGGATTGGGTCGTCAACGCCGATGCTCCGAATACCGGTCTGGCCACGCACTATCTCTTCTATTTCAAGGACGAAACGTTCGAGTGCCTGGCCGATGACTGGACCCTGGAGTTGCCGGCTAACCTTTCGCTGCAGCGGACGGCTTCGCCGCCCGCTGAGCTTTCACGTTAGGCATCACATTCAACTCTCCTGGTTTCGACGCAAATGAACGCTTCCACGGCTTGGCGGGTTCCGTCTCCGGCGGAGATCCCCGGTCTCAGCTATGACGCATTGGTAGAGCACCTCAGGCTCTCCAAGGTCAATGTTGGGCACTACCAAAGCGTTGTGTCCGCATTGCAAGAAGAGCTCGCCAAGCGCTCGCCTACCAACGCATATCGGTGCACCAAGTGCGGCCATACCGAGTACCAAGTCGGCGCAATCAGAACCGCGCGTTCCGGTTGGAGCTCCTTCTTTGGTGTTGAGACCGCGCAATACCACGCGATCATCTGCGCACACTGCAAGTACACAGAGTTCTATCAGGGCAAGGTTCCGCCTGGTCAGCAGGCGCTGGACTTCTTGTTTGGCAGTTAGTAACGAACCCAAGAATCTGCTTGGCACACGCGGTGATGCCTAACCCCTCGCTCAAGCTGACCCGCTACGGCAGGCACTGTAAGCCCGGCCTGAGCCACTCGTACTATCGTCTCAGGCCGGGCTTACAGTACCTGCCTCCGCGGGCAGCTTAGCTCGAACGTTAGGCCTCATGAACAACGAATTCCTCCGCCGCTTCGTCCTTTGGCTCATCTCTGGCTTCGGCCTCACACTCGGCGTGCTGCTGGCCATGTTGGTGTCGGAGTTCGTCAAGCCATCGCTTCGCCCAGGTCCAGACTACGTCGCGAAGAACGAAGGTGAACTCAAGGTAACGCGAGTCGAACCTTTGGGCATCACAACTGTCGCCGGGGCACTGGTCACAATCTCTAACGTGGGGACGCGTGGCTCGCTTCGGCCCTCCGACGTCGAGCTCGTCTTCAAGCACGACGGAAAAGTGCTCTTCTGGTGTGCTCAGTATGTTTCGCGAGAGGTCGCTCAAGGAGCGCAGATCGTTGAGCAAATGCTTTGCGACAAAGTCGAACGTACTCTGCTTCCACAGGGGACGGAGTACGTGGTCAACATCAACAGATTCGAACACTGGAAGTGAGTCCACATGCTGGCATGTTCCCACATGAGGCCTAACCCCTCGCTCGAGCTGACTCCCTCCGGCGTAGCACTTGGCCCGCTTCCCGGAGTGGCTCATCATCCGTTCAGCGGGCCAAGGGCTACACCTGCGCTCGCAGCTCAGCTCAAACGTTGGGCGTCATTGGAGATGCGGTGCCAAGCAAAGCGATGAACGAGTCAACGCGCCGCGAGTGGCGGTCACTCGGGTTCTACTACGAGCGCGATGACGATCGGAAGCAGTGGCGCGTCGTTGGCACACGCGATGGGCTATGTGGCTTCGCTCGTCATATTCGTGAGTACACAAACGATCCCAAGAGTTCCCAGATCTCCGAGCACATCCACCTGGGGCCTTACTGGTACCTAAAGGTTGGCACTTGGTCACGCCCACAAATAACAGATCACTGGATCGCCGGCCCCGTTCAGTCCTTAGCGGCGCTTGCCTTAAGAATCGAAGAGTTGGCGACTGAAGCCGAAGAAGACGAGCACTTGCAGTTCAGGGCGTGGTTCGCGCCGGATTCTCCGTACGAACTCACGCTAGAAGTGCGGGCCAAAGGGTTCGATCCTGCGGGCGCTGATCCCGAGTGCAAGTAGATGACGACCAACCATTCCATCGAAGGGATGTCCAACCGGCTTCGCCGGTCGGTCACCCCTCATGTCAAACGTTGGGCGTCATGAGGCAGAGCGCGCTGCTTGAATTCGTTTCCTCTGCGTTTGCCACTGAGGCAGGTGAAGATGACCACACAAATCCAGGCGTCTTCGGAAAGGCCTTGGCCGAGTGGTTGGCGGAGCAGCTTCGCGCAAGAGGTCTGGGCATTGGTGAGGTCATCGCCGAAGACTTCGGGTGGTGCATCCCAGTCGAATCAACGCCGCATCGTCTTTACGTCGCCTGCGCGAGCGGCGAGGAAGGGCCGCACCACTGGAGAGTGTTCGCGTTCGCAGAAGGCGGCCTCGTAGCCCGATTGTTCGGCAAAGACCAAAGCACTCGGTCCGTCGCGTTGCTCTTTGCCGCGCTCAAAGAGGTCTTGCAGAGAACGCCGCACGTACGGGGCCTGCGCGAGGAGGAGGCACCATGACGCCCAACCATTCCATCGAGCGGACACCCAACCGGCTGCGCCGGTCGGTCACCGCTCATGTCAAAAGTTAGGTCTCAAAAGCATGCGTGCGCCAGTCAAAGCTGCTTTTGCCGCAGTAGTCGCCCTTGCGGCGGTGCTAACCGCTCCGACTTGGCTGCCCATTGCGGGCTACGGAACACTGTTTGTAATGACGCAGGCGGCGGGCGGGCCTTGTAGCGGCTCCGCAGTCCTCCACTACATACAGAGAAATGGCTGCGCGACGGGCGATTCACCAATAGTGGCTTCCGTCGTGGACAAGCCAGTTGGAGATCCGGCCGAGTGTCCTCTCCTGCAGGCAGTCCTGCACTCGAACTTCGAAGCATTCTCGGAGTTGCTAGCCAAGGGCGCACAGCCGCCTAAGTGTGAGGGTTACCCTGACAAGTTCTTCGACTACCTAAGCGGCCATTGCGGGGAAAGGCCCGAGCTTGCCGAGAGATTCCTCGTCTCTTTTGATGATCAGCGCATCGCGCATTCGAGCGCAGATCAGCTGCTACTGACGCAGGCGGACGCCAACTGTGTGCCGGGTATCCGACTTGCCGTCGCGCGCGGTGCCAGTGCTAACGTGCAGGCGCCCGACGGTCGCGCTCCTCTTCACTACACGACGCGCTACGCTGACGAAGCCTCGATTCGGGCGACCGCCGCTTTGGTTGCGCTTGGCGCTGATCCAGGTCTTCCGACCTCAAAACTGGAAGCCCCCTATGACGTTGCGAAGCGCAATCTGGAGCAGGCCGGCAACTGGCCTAAGTTGCAGTCAGCACTTTCGCGCGAAGCAATCAAGTGAGACCTATCCATTCAATCGAGCCGACGGCTTCGGGCGCGCTGCGCAAGCCTGCAGCCGCGGATCATCTCCTACAAGGGCATCCCCACCTGTCAAGCAAAACGAATCCTTGATGAATCGATCATCGATTCATCAAGGCACTTCGATGGTGTGCTGCCATTGCATCGCCTGAGGGCAAAAGAACCAAGGTGCGGACTGCACAACTACAACCGGCCTTTGATGCAGCGTTCGATGCTGCGGGCCCTGATGAAAGACGCGCGCGGGGGCCGAGTGCGGACGCAGCGCGGCCGGTGGCCGGCCTGCGCCACACGAGGGGCCGGGCCACTGGCCCGGCGCGGCCTGCAAGGCCCATTCGTTCGCCGCGGTCGCCATCACTGGCGCCGCCTGGAGTTAAACGAGCACTCCCCGCGCAGGTCCAACCTTGATCCATCAACGCAGGCGTCACGCGGTGGCAGAAACGGATTCGAGGTCGCCTTTCTCCGATGAGGTTGGCGGTTGGCTTGGGCGGCGTGGCTCGTGTTCAGGCCATGGGCTTGAACGCTTCGCCCTTGGCGAGCATCGCCCAGGCCATGCGCGCGTTCTTGGCGGCGATGGCGACCACGGCCTTCCAGTAGCCGCGGCGCTCGGGCAGCGCGGTGGCCCAGCGGCTCAGCCGGTCGTGCTTGTTGGCTGCGGCGGCCAGCACGGCGCGCGCTCCAATGATGAACAGCGTGCGCAGGTAGGCGTCGCCGGCCTTGGTGATGCGCCTGAGCTGGCCGGGCGCCAGGCCCATCCAGGCGGCGAGTTGGCGGCCTTGAGCGGCAGCACGATGCCGAACTCGCTGAGGACGCCGCGCAGGCGGTTGATGACCGCTGTGCGCGCGCTCACCCAGCCTTGGCGTGCCGTGTGCACCGCCAGGCGCGACTGCGCCTGCGTCGACTTGACCGTTACGAAGCGCATCGCCGGGCGCTGCAGCGCTTCGCAGATTGCAGCCGCGTCGGTCGCGTCGTTCTTGCCGCGGCGCCCGCTCATGCGGTACGGCACGACGAACCTGGGCGCCATCAGCCGCACCGTGTGGCCGAAGTCCTGGAAGCGGCGCGCCCAGTGGTGCGCACCCCAGCAGGCTTCCATCCCGATGGTGCACGGCGGCAGCTTGGCGACCGCTTCGAGCAACTGGTCGCGGCGCACGGCCGGACGCACCAGCGCAGGTTTGCCGCGCTCGTCGACACCGTGCAGGGCAAACACGTTCTTGGCCAGATCGATGCCGAGAAACAGATTGGTCATGGACATCTGCTTGCGTCAGCCGGGTGGAGGATGAGATTTCGCAACCCCATCGTCGTACCGGGCGGCCGTCCTTGCCTAAGGGATAATCTCGGGCGGGTGGGACGCTATGGGGATGTCCCTTTCATTCGGTAGATTTCTTAGGAGCCACGCTTGCCTGACATAGCGCAAGTCTTCTGCCTCGGTGCACAAGACATCGCACTACTCGAAACCTGCCCAGTCATCGCTGGGCTTGCAAGCTTGGTGCGCGCCTGGGTTACCGAGATCAACCTGCGACAGCCGCCACCAATCGAACAAATCCACTCTGACGAAATTGAACCAAATTCCAAGCAAACAAAAGAAAGCGTGCGCAAACGCGGCTATTGGGTTGGCGGCATGCTGCTGGCTGGCGTTGCCGTCGGCTTCGGTGTGGCATTCATGTTTCTCGGCGCAGTGCAGCCCCAGAGCAGCGCCATTGGCAGAGTATGGCTCCTGGCCCTCTTGCTAGGTTTCTCAACTCCAACAGTTCTCGAAAAGGTTGAGCTGAGGCTGCTTCGCAGTTTTGACGGCCCGAAAAAATAGTGTTCTCTCATAACATCTTGCAGTTCTTAATCACCTCCAAGAAAGGCTTCAAATGAAACTCTCGGCTACTCTCTGTATGTTGCTGCTTCCAGTGACCGTTCTTGCTGCATCAGATCTGCCTCTGCGAATGGCGCGTGACAAAGGATTTGCTGGCTGTGACGCTGCAATTACCAAGGCTTTTGAACACGCGGGTGGCGATGTCCGCGTTAGCATTAGTCAATTTCCCGAAACGAAAGCTGATTCGATCAAATTGACTGCCACTGCTGGATCGCCGGGTGACAGCATCTACATTGAAGCCGAGTTCAGGAGGGTTGGGTCAAAGTGCTATTGGACACAAACTGCCATTCTCTCTTCGGAGAAGAGTTGCATGGCATACAAGGAGGACCTGTCTGCCTTTAAATTTGTGGCCCAAAATTCGGACTTTACTTGGACTGAAAACAAAGGCGGTGTCAATATGATACTTAAAGGTGTTGGCTCAGGTTGCATGGCGATCTTTCAGTTAGATAACTAGCAGTAGGAAAAGAAATCTAACGCTGCGCTCCAAGGGGGCGTCCTGATTAGCAACGTGCCTCAGTATTCTCACGCGGTAAGCCAGTGAACTTCTACGCTGGCAGCACCGCTCACGAGGAGACGCTGATGGCGATAAACCGAATCCAGTTCCAGCCCGGCCTGCCGATGCCGGAGTTCCAGCGCTGCTTCGGCACCGAGGAGCAATGCGCCGCCGCGGTGGCGGCTGCGCGCTGGCCCAACGGCTTTGCCTGCCCGCGCTGTGAACTGCTCCGGCTTCCGAGGAGGCTCCTTCGCTTGCGCCTGGGGTCGGCATGAGGAAGTCAGCCCTTCACCGGCCCACCGGAAAGACAGTTCTGGGGCGGCACCCTCGCGACACTGCAGGATCCGTCGGGCAATGAACTTCAAATCGTTCAGCACCCCGCCGGGGCCTGAACCTCGACGTGTTTCGCCGCGGCAAGCCGGTTCAAGCCCCCGTCTCCCACGCGATGCAACAGATCCATGCCCGGGCGCCGCGCGTGCTGGACAATGCCGGCCTCAGCCCATGCACCACACCCTCTTCGACACCCCGGGTGTCAACCATCTGCTCCGCGGCCTCTCCCGTCTGATCCTGCGTCTGCAGGGCTGGACGGTCGAGGGCGCTCTTCCCAAGGAAGCGAGCAAGTGCGTCCTCATCGCGGCGCCGCACACCAGCAACTGGGATCTGCCGTACACGCTCATGGTGGCGTTCTGCCTGCGCCTGCGCATCTACTGGCTGGGCAAGGCGAGCCTGTTTCGCTGGCCCTTCGGGCCGGTGATGCGCTGGCTGGGCGGCGTGCCGGTCGACCGCAGCAAGAGCAACAACCTCGTCGCCTCGGCCGCGGCGTCGATCGTCGCGGCGCAGGGCCCTCTGCAACTCGTCGTGCCACCCGAAGGCACACGAGGCAAGACCCGTCACTGGAAGACCGGCTTCTACTTCATCGCGCTCGAAGCGAAGGTCCCGATCGTCCTGGCCTACATGGATTACGCGCGCAAGGTCAGCGGCTTGGGGCCGGTGTTCGAGCCGACGGGCGACGTCGAGAAGGACATGCAGGAGATCAAGCGTTTCTACGCCGGGGTCCGGGGCCGCAATCAGGACCAGTTCGCGCCGGACTGACGCCATGGCCGCCAACAGGCCCGCAGGCCTCCCCGATTTCGGCTTGTTTCGCGGTGATGCGCCTCGGGCTGCCACCTCGTCAGGTTCCCGGGTTCACACGCCAGCTCACGCGATGCGTCTGTCGCTGTCTCTTGCCGCCGCCGCGCTTCTGGCCTCCTGCGCTTGGGGGCCGGTGCTGGAGCCTTACGCGGTCGGCGCCGCCGAGCGCATGCCCGTCGCCGAGGCTGCCACCGTGTGGGGCGTCCGCCAGGGCGCCAGGCTGCACTTCACCCACGTCGACGGCACCTCGCTGCCGTCCCGTGGCGGCGGCGGGTACCCGGTCTCGCTGGTGCTGGCGCCGGGCCAGCACACGCTTCGCGCCTACTTCGTCACGCCGGACCACCGGTCCACCGAGCAGTCGCTCACGGCCGTCGTGGAGGCGGGGCACACCTATGTGGTCGAGTACCTCCTCATACCCGGAACCCCTGCAGTTCTCCTGAAGTTCGTCGACCAGGGCAAGAACCAGCAGTGCAGCTACAGACGCACGGACGAACTGCGTGGCACCGCCGTGTTGCACTGCACGGCCCGCGCGGCCTCCTGAGCCCAGCCTGCATGGAGGTCCGGCCGGGTCATCACGCCATCGCTCCGACGAGGCGTCTTCCGGCCGGGGCCGGTTTCCGTCGGATCTCGGTGTAGCCGCCTCTCGAGCAGGCGATGACCTCCTCCGTGGCGCTCAAGCTGATGCTGGCACTGGCGATCGTGCCGGCCGTCTGCCTGCTGATGGAGCTGGTGAAAAGACGCTGGCCTGACGCCGGTCCGGCGCGCCGATGGCTCGAACGGCAGGGCTGCCTGCGGATCGCGACCTGCGCGGTCCTGGTGGTCCTGGTGGTGGGGGGCCTCGGCTTGACGGTCGCCTATTCGTGAACTGTCCGGCTGCGGTCAACCCGGCCGGCCTCGGCCAGGACGTAGCATCACCGACGATCGGGCGGCCCCGCGTCGGGCCGGATGTGCAACGGCGCCGCCGCGGCGCTCTCCAGGAGACAGACCTTGAGACGACGTGCCCCCTTGTCGCGAGATCAGCGCATCGTCTGGTACGTGGCCTCGCTGATGTTCGGCCTGTGCGTGGCCTGGGTCGCGGCCCAGTCGGGCGCTTTCGCCGATGGGGCGCCGACGCTGGTCCCGGCGGCGATCTTCGCGGTGTCGTGGCTGGCGGGGGTGCTGGTCATTCGGGTCTACGTCATGTCGCTCGGCGAACCCCCGACGCTGCGCGATCTCGTGCGTCTGCCCGCCCGGCTGCGCCGCAGGTAGGCAGCCGGTGCGCGGCTCCGTCCGCAGCCACCGGCCCGCGCCGCCGTCAGCCCGACGTCCGCCTCGCTTTGTCCACCCGCCCCGCACCATGCCCGCCACCGAGCTCGACATCCCGCGCATCTTCAACGTCATGGAGAGCGCGCACCGCATCCACAACCCGTTCACGCCCGACAAGTTCGCCACCCTCGGCGTCGCGCTGCGCCTGGCGCCCGGCATGCGGGTGCTCGACCTCGGCTGCGGCTCGGGCGAGATGCTGTGCACCTGGGCGCGCGACCACGGCATCGGCGGCATCGGCGTCGACATGAGCCGGCTGTTCAGTGCCCAGGCCGTGCACCGCGCCGCGGAGCTGGGGGTCGCCGAGCGCGTGCGCTTCGTGCATGCCGACGCCGCCGGCTACGTCGCCGACGAGCCGGTCGACGTCGCCGCCTGTGTCGGCGCGACCTGGATCGCCGGCGGTGTTGCCGGCACCGTCGAGCTGCTGCTGCGCAGCCTGCGCCCGGGCGGCATCGTGCTCGTCGGCGAGCCGTACTGGCGACGGCTGCCGCCGACCGAGGACGTGGCCCGGGGCTGCCTGGCGCACGCGATCTCCGACTACCTGCCGCTGCCCGAGCTGCTGGCGTCCTTCGGCCGGCAGGGCTGCGACGTCGTCGAGATGGTGCTCGCCGACCAGGACGGCTGGGACCGCTACGAAGCCGCCAAGTGGCTCACGATGCGCCGCTGGCTCGAGGCCAACCCCGGCGACGAACTGGCGCCCGAGGTGCGCGCCCGGCTGTCCACCGAGCCGGTGCGCCACGCCACCTACACCCGCGAGTACATGGGCTGGGGCGTGTTCGCGCTGATGCCGCGGCAGGGTGCGGTGCCGGCCTGAGCCGGGACGCCGGTCGACTATCCTGCTGCCGTCCGTCTGCCGATGCCCGCCTTGTTCCCGAGATCCCTTGCCGCGCTCGCGCTGTCCTCGTTCGTCGCCGGCTGCGCCGGCGCGGCCGGGCTGCAGCCCTTCGAGTTTTCGCCCGAGGCCGAGCCGGCGGCGTCTGCCGCCGCCCGGCCCGTGTGCGCCCTGGCCGGGCTGCAGCTGCCGGAGAACGTCGCCGTCTTCGCGGCCGGGGCCTACAGCGGCCGCAAGCTGGCGTTCCAGATCGACCAGAGCGGCCACGAGGGCACGCAGATCGACGTCGCGGTCAACAGCCCCGCGCGGCCGGTGGTGCTGATGCTGGGGGCCTACGAGCCGACGATCTGGAACATCGGCTGGTCGCCCGGCACGCGCATCCTCGCGGTGCTCGTCAGCGGCTATCACCGCCAGGCGGTCGCCGGGCTGCAGGCGCAGGTGCCGCAGCTCAACAGCTCCTACGACAACCGCGGCCCCTGCGGCTACTTCTACATCGGCTCCGACAACCTGGCGGCGCTGAACCCGATGGCGCGGCGCGTGTTCGGCCGGCCGGTCGACATGGTGTTCCCGGCGGAGAACGGGCGTGTGGTGGTCGGCGACGCGCTGCGTGCCGGCACGCGCCTGCTCACCTCGCCGGAGGTGGCGCCGGCCTCGTTCCGCGACCCCGGCGCGCCGCTGGCCGGCCCGGCGGGCCTGGAGGACGCGGTTCGCCGCGGCGTGCTGCGCCGGGCCACCGCCGCGGACGCCGACGCCTGGGCCGACGCGGTGATGCGCAGCAGCCCGCCGCGCGACCTTCCGCCGGTGGCCGGCCAGGGCGTGCCGCGGCCGCCGCGGCCGTCGCTGCACAACGCCTACGTCGTGCTCAAGCCGTTCACGCTGCCCGCCGGGCTGTTCGGCGCCCACGCCGCCACCTTGCTGGTGCCTGTCGGCGTGCCGCGCCCGGAGGGCAACGCCGGCCACTCGACGATCTACGACTTCAACACGCTCCAGTGCCGGGGCACGGCCTGCAGCGGGCGCTGAACGGCCGCGACGTCACCTCGACTCCGGATGCGCCGGCGGCGCCGTATGACCGCCGCGTGACCCCCGCGTGATAGAACGCCTGCACCCGCCCGGCGTGCCCGCCTCTGTCGCCAGTGCCCGCCGACTCCGCGCCATCGCGCTGTCCCCGCCTTGCCGTCGACGCCGCCATGCCCGGACTCCTCGTTCTCGCCGGTTCCGCCCTCGGGGTGGCCTTCGTGCTGGCGCTCGGCGCCGGGCTGCCGGACGTGGTGGCCTCGCACTTCGACGCCTCGGGCCGGCCCGACGGCCACCTGCCGCGGCCGGTATTCGTCACGCTGATGGCCACGCTGGTCGGCGGCGTGCCGCTGCTGACCTGGTGGATGCAGCTGCGCGGCCTGGGGGCGGCCCGGGTGGCGCTGCCGAGTCCCGACGTCATGCCGGCGCAGGCCGCGCGCGCCGCGACGCGGCGCTGGCTGCAGCAGCACGCCGCGGTGTTCAGCCTCGTGACGACGGCCTTCCTGGCCGGCCTGTACGGCCTGGTCGTCCAGGCCAACCACGACCCCGAGCGCACGCTGGCGGGCAGCGCGCTGTGGTCGGCGCTGGCCGCCTACATGGTCTTTCTCGGGCTGTGGACGCTGCGCCTGCACCGGCGCTTCAGCCGCCGCTGAGCGGCAGCGCCGGCCGCGCGGCTCAGCCTTCGGGCAGCGTCGGCAGCGGCAGCGTCTCGAAACCCGGCCGCGCGAACAGATAACCCTGGAACAGGCGCACGCCGCGGGCGCGCAGCCAGCGGTAGTCGGCGGCCGACTCGACGCCTTCGGCGACGACGTCGATGCCCAGCAGCTCGCAGGTCAGCAGCAGGCCGCGCAGGATCGCCTGGCGCGGGCCGTGGGCGTCGACGCCGTGGATCAGGTGGCGGTCGACCTTGATCATGTCGGGCTGGAAGTCGGCCAGCAGGTTGAGCCCCGACTGGCCGGCGCCGAAGTCGTCGATGGCCAGCAGCAGGCCGTCGCTCTTGTGGCGGTTGACCAGCGCGGCGAACGCGGCGCGGTCGGCGATGGCGTCGCTCTCGGTGATCTCGAAGACCAGGCGCTCGGGCGGCAGGCCGGCGTCGCGTGCGGCGCGCAGCGTGGCGTCGATCGCGTCGCCGTCGGCCAGCAGGCCGTGCGGCAGCAGGTTGAGGTTCAGCAGGCAGGGCAGGCCGAGCTGCGCGGCCAGTGCCAGCGCATGGGCGCGGCTGAGGCGGTCGAACGCGGCGAGCTGCGCTTCGGGCACCCGTCCCAGCACCTCGGCCGCCGGCTCGCCGCCCGGGCCGCGCACCAGCGCCTCGTACGACACGACGCGGCGCTCGACCGCGTCGATGATGGGCTGGAACGCGTAGCTGAACGGTGGCGTCGCCATCGCCTCGGGCACGGCGCTCAGGCGGCCAGCGGGGCGAAGTCCGACAGGCGCTGGCGCCAGCGCCCGGCGCCGAACGCCTCCAGCAGCTTGCGCGCGCGGCCGACGTCCAGCCGCGCGAGGCAGCCGCCGTGGCCGAAGAAGTCGTTGAAGCCGGGCAGTGCCGACAGGTCGTCGCAGACGCCGGGGAAGCCCATCGACCAGTCGGCGAACCGGCGGCGCGCGATCGGCTCCTCGATGATGCGTGTGACCTGCTCGTGGCGCGGGTCGGCGGCGATGCGCGCGAACAGCGCGCTCACCGCCTCGGCCGGGCCCTCGATGACCTGGAAGAAGCTGCCGTCGGCGTAGAGCAGCATGCCGGTGATGCCGGCCTGCTCGTTGTGGGCGCGAGAGTTCTCGAGCAGGCCGCGCAAGGCCGCGCCGTCGAAAGGTTGGCAGGCGGCGCTGGCGTAGATGCAGTGCGTCAAATGGGTCATCGGCTCGTCTCCGGTCGGCGCGGAGGGCCGCGCCTGCGGCGCCCGGACGCTGGCGGCCCCGTTGCGGGCCGCCGCGGCCGACAGCTCGACGCCGTCCCCGCTCGCCACTCGATGCGAACAGGTTGCGGCCATTGTTCCCGCGGTCTTGCCTTCTGTCATGCGGTGGAGCACCGGATTTCGGGTCCACTTCGTTTGCCTTGACATTGCACAAGCCGGGGCGTGGGCCGGCGCCGCCGGGCCGGATGCGCGCCGCGACGAGGCCGGTCGCGGCTTCAGCCGCCCTTGATCAGGCCTTCGGCGCGCATCGCCTGCTGCACCGCCGGGCGCGCGCCGACACGCTCGATGAAGCGCGCCAGATGGGTGAAGCGCGACAGGTCGACGCCGACCAGGCGCGCCCAGCCGCTGACGACGAAGAGGTAGGCGTCGGCGACGCTGAAGTCCTCGCCGAGCAGGTGGGGCTTGTCCGCCAGCGCCGCGTCGACGTGGGCGAAACGGTCGCCGAGCTTGTTGCGGAACAGCGCCTTGGCTTCTTCGGGCATGCCCGGCGTGAACAGCGGCGAGAAGCCCTTGTGCAGCTCGGTCGAGATGAAGTTCAGCCACTCGACGAGGCGGTAGCGCGCCATCGTGCCGGCCGGCGGCGCGAGCTTCTTCTCGGGCACCTGGTCGGCGATCCACTGCACGATGGCCGGGCCTTCGCTGAGGCGCTCGCCGCTGTCGAGCTCGAGCAGCGGCACGTAGCCCTTGGGGTTGATCGTGTAGAAGTCGGTGCCGTCGGCCAGGCGGTGGGTCTTGGTGCTGGCCATCACCGCCTGGAAGGGCAGGCCGGACTCGAGCAGCACGATGTGCGGCGACAGCGAACACGCGCCGGGGCTGTAATAGAGCTTCATGGGGTCTCCGTCTGAAGGGGATGCCGATGCTGCCGCGGCGCGCGGCGGCATCGTGACGGCGCGATTGAATGCCGGATTCGAAAACGCTGCACGCGCCGGGGCCGTGTCAGGCCAGGACGGCGGCCGGCGGCCGGCGCAGCGAGTCCGGCAGGCGCTCGCCGCGGCCGATGCGCACCACCAGGTCCGGCCGCAGCGTGCCCAGCCCGAAGGCCGCGGCGAAGGGCGCGCGCAGCGCGGCCACCTCCACCGGAGGGTTCAGCAGCGAGAGCTGCAGCCCGGCGGCGGTGGCCTCCAGTGCCAGGCGCTGGAACGCGCGGCCGACGCCGACCCAGCCCGCCGGCCCCGCCGCGGCGTCGGAGGCGAGGATCAGCACGCCGGCGCTGCTGCGCAGCTGTTCGGCGGCGAGGTCGGTCTCGGCTCTGGCACCGAGGAAACGGCGAACCAGCCGCCGCGCCAGCCAGGGCGGCAGGCTGGGGCGGCCGCTGCAGCCGACGAACAGCCCGTCGCCGCTGGCCGCGGCTTCGTCGGCGTCGAACCGCAGCCACTGCACCAGCTCGTCGACGAAGGCGGCGTCGGAGAACTGCGCGCGGTGGCCGGCGGCCACGGCGTCGAGCAGGCGTTCGAGGCCTGCGGTGTCGCTGACCAGGTGCGTGTTCACGCCGTTGCCGGCCGCGGCGTCCTCCAGCTGGCGCCAGGTGGCGGCGGGCAGCGGATGGCCGTCGAACGGGCCGCGGGTGGTCTGGCGCTGCGGGATGGCGGCATAACGCGTGGCGAGCTGCGGCCGTGTCGGCGCCAGCGCCACCTCGATCCGCCCGTCGCGGCCGACCTGCGGCTCGGCCTGCAGCCCGTGCGCGAGCGCGGCCAGCACCAGGTTCTCGGTGGCGCAGCCCAGCGAGACGAAGAGGTGGTGGTCGTCGGGGTCGACGGCGGGGCAGCGCCGCGTGAAGTCGGGCTCGATGCGGATCGAGTCGCGGCCGAGCACGAAGCGCCAGCACTGCGTGTTGTGGCTGGAAGGGGCCAGCGTCGCCGCGTGCACCAGCGCGCGCAGGCGCTCGTGGCCGTCGACGCTGCCGGGCAGTGCCAGGCGGCGCTGCAGCAGCGCCGTGGCCTGCTGCACGTCGCCGTCGTCGCAGCCGGCGAGCGGGGCGCCGCCGGCCAGCAGCGCGCCGTAGGTCATCACGCGTCGACGAGTCGGCATCGCACCCTCCCGCAGCGGTTTCGTCGGTGACCTTAGGCCGCGCCCCCGGCCGGGCGCTTGAGCCGCGTCAGCGCCCGCGTGTCGCCCCGTCTTGCCGCTGCCGTTGGCCGGTGCCAGCATCGGCGCTCCACCACAGGAGCAGACGATGGCCAAGCCGATGTTCGACGCCGAAGCGCTGATCGCGATGTTCGAGACCGCCACCGCCCAGCAGGGCGAACAGCTGCGCCAGGCGGTGACGCAGACCGCGTTGACCGCGCTGCAGGGCCGCGAGCTGACGCTGAAGAATCTGCGTGCGACGGTCAAGGCCGTCGGCGACGCCGCCAGCCTCGGCGTGGCGCGCAACACGGGGGCCGGCGTCGATCCGACGGCGCTGCTCGACAGCGCCGTCGCCGGGCTCGACGCCGCGGTGCTGAAGGCCGTGGAAGCCAACCGCGTCGCGCTGCAGCGCCTGGTGCAGCAGGGCGCCGACCTGCGCGAGAAGCATCTGCAGAAGGCGCTGGACGACCTCGACAAGATGGAGGACACGCTGTTCGCGGCGCTGAAGAAGAGCGCCGCCGGCAGCGGCGGCGGTGTCGCCGCGGCCTGGGGGCCGGTGCTCGAACGGCTGCAGGCCGGCGGCACGCTGTCGGGCGTGCAGGCCTCGCTGACCGCCGAGCAGATGGCCGAGCAGATGCAGGCCGCGATGCGCACGACGCGCCACGCCTCGGTGCGCGCCGCGCAGGCGCTGGCCGACAGCTACACGGCGATGGTCAGCGGCGTGCTGATCGGCCTGGCCGAGGCGCTGCAGGCGGCGCCGGCCACCCCGCCGGCGGCCGAGGCGCCGGCACGCAAGACCGCGGCGCGCAAGCGCACGGCCTGAGCGGCCGCCGGGGCGCCGTGGGCACCCCGGCGCAGGCGATGCGCTATCGTGCCGCGATGGCTGAGACCACCTTCTTCTGGCACGACTACGAGACCTTCGGCCGCGTGCCGCGGCGCGACCGGCCGGCGCAGTTCGCCGGCATCCGCACCGACGCCGAACTCAACGAGATCGGCGCGCCGGCGATGTGGTTCTGCCAGCCGCCGACCGACACGCTGCCCGACCCCGAGAGCTGCCTGCTGACCGGCATCCTGCCGCAGCAGGCGCTGGCCGAAGGTGTCGCCGAGCGCGAGTTCGCCGCGCGCATCGAGGCCGCGCTGGCCGCGCCCGGCACGATCGGCGTCGGCTACAACAGCATCCGCTTCGACGACGAGGTCACGCGCTTCCTCTTCTGGCGCAACCTGATCGACCCCTACGCGCGCGAATGGCAGAACGGCTGCGGCCGCTGGGACCTGCTGGACGTCGTGCGCTGCTGCTGGGCGCTGCGCCCCGAGGGCATCGAGTGGCCCAAGCACGAGGACGGCCGGCCCTCGTTCAAGCTCGAGCACCTGACGGCGGCCAACGGCCTGGCGCACGAGGCGGCGCACGATGCGCTGTCCGACGTGCGCGCGACGATCGCGCTGGCGCGGCTGATCCGCCAGCGCCAGCCGCGGCTCTGGGACTTCTGCCTGAAGCTGCGCCACAAGGACGCGGTGCGCACCGAGATCGGCGTCGGCCGGCCGTTCCTGCACCTGTCGGGCATGTACGGCGTCGAGAACGGCTGCATGGCCGTCGTCTGGCCGCTGGCGCCGCACCCGACGAACCGCAACGAGCTGATCGTCTGGGACCTGGCGCAGGACCCGGCCGAACTGGCGTCGCTGGACGCCGAGACCGTGCGCCGGCGGATGTACACCAAGACCGAGGAACTGGCCGCCGCCGGCGAGACCCGGCTGCCGATCAAGACCGTCCACCTGAACAAGTCGCCGGTCGTCATCGGCAACCTGAAGACGCTGGGCCCGGCGCGCGAGCGCTGGGGCCTGGACCTGGAGCGCGCGCTGGTGCACGCCGAGCGTGCTGCCGCGCTGGGCCGCACGCTGGAGCCGCTGTGGGCCCAGGTCTTCGTGAAACCGGCGGCTGGCGGGCCGGTGGACGTCGACGAAGACCTGTACGGCGGCTTCCTCGGCGACGAGGACCGGCGCCAGCTGCAGCGCCTGCGCGGGCTGGACGGCGCGGCGCTGGCCTCGCGCCGCCCGGCTTTCGACGACCCGCGGCTGGACGAGCTGCTGTTCCGCTACCGCGCGCGCAACTTCGCCGACACGCTGGACGCCGACGAGCGCGAGCGCTGGGCGGCGCACCGCCACGCGCGCCTGATAGCCGGCGCCGGCGGCGTGCTGACGCTGCAGGCCTATGCCGAGCGCATCGACGAGCTGGCCGAGGCCGCCGCCGAGCGCGACGACGAGCGCGCGCAGTCGATCCTGGAGTCGCTGTACGACTGGGCGGAGCAGGTGGCGCCGGACTGAGGCTGCGACGGCGAGGATCGGCGAAGTCCGGAAGTCTGGGGTCAGAAGTCTGGGGTCAGGTCTCACAAGACCTGACCCCTCCCGCCTGACCCCTCCCGCCCAAGACCTGACCCCGCCGTCAGCCGCGGAAGCCTGGGGTCAGGTCTCGCAAGACCTGACCCCGCCACCCGCCGCCGTTTCACCCCGAAACATCGTGCCGCGGCAGGCCCGGCGGCACAATCGGTGGCATGGAAGACGTGCCCACCCTGCAGACCCAACAGGTCTCGAAGATCCACCTCATCGGCGGCGAGAAGGGCGGCGTCGGCAAGTCGATGGTCTCGCGGCTGCTGGCGCAGTACTTCATCGACCACGAACTGCCGTTCGTCGGCTTCGACACCGACCGCTCGCACGGCGCGCTGCTGCGCTTCTATGCCGAGTTCGCGTCGCCGGCGCTGATCGACCGCTACGAGGCGCTGGACCGCATCGTCGAGACCGCCGTCGAGCAGCCCGGCCGGCGTGTGCTCGTCGACCTGGCGGCGCAGACCCAGGAGCCGCTGGTGCGCTGGATGGACGAATCCGGCGTGCTCGACATGGCCGACCTGTCGGGCATCGCGCTCCACGCCTGGCACGTGATGGACAGCGGCCGCGACTCGGTCGACCTGCTGGCGCGGCTGCTGGAGCGTTTCGGCCAGCGTGTGCAGTACGTGATCGTGAAGAACGAGCTGCGCGGCGACGACTTCGGCCAGCTCGAACGTTCAGGTCAGCTCGAACGTGCGCTGGGCCTGGGCGCCAAGGTGATCTCGCTGCGCCGGCTGCACGACGCCGTGGTGCAGAAGATCGACGCCCGCAACGCCAGCTTCTGGGCGGCGAAGAACGTCTCGACGATCGACGGCCCGGGCCTGGGCATGATGGAGCGCCAGCGCCTGAAGCTCTGGATGGCGCACGCCTACGGCCAGCTCGACAGCGTCGAGCCCTGAGCCCTGACCCCGGCGCTCAGCGCGCCGCCGCCGAGCCCGGCACGGAGGCCGCGGCCGCGGCCGGCGGCGCTGCCGACGCGGCGGCCGATGCCGCCGGTGCCGCCGGTTCGGCTTCGGCGGCGTCGAGCAGGCGCTCCACCGGCGCGTGTTCGGCCCATTCGGCATAACGCCAGTCCTGTGCGCCGTGCACCACGCCTTCGGGCGGCTCGGGCGTCGCCACCGGCACGCCGCGCAGCATGACCTGCATCGCGTCGATCCACATCGGCAGCGCCAGGCCGCCGCCGGACTCGCCGCTGCCCAGGCTGCGCGGTTCGTCGTAGCCCATCCAGGCGACCGCGACGACACCCGGCTGGAAGCCGGCGAACCAGGCGTCGACGGCGTCGTTGGTGGTGCCGGTCTTGCCGTAGAGGTCCGGGCGCTTGAGACTGGCCTGGGCGCGTGCCGCAGTGCCCGCGCGCGTCACGTCGCTCAGCAGGCTGTTGACGAGGAAGACGTTGCGGGCCGGCACGGCGCGCGAGTCCTCGTCCAGCGCGGGCGGCGGCGGCGCCTGCCAGATCGTCTTGCCGTCGGCGTCGGTGATGCGTTCGATGACGGTGGGGGTCACGCGCCAGCCGCCGTTGGCGAACACCGCGTAGGCCGACGCCAGCTGCATCGGCGTCGTGCTGCCGGCGCCCAGCGCCAGCGTCAGGTTGTCGGGCTGGCGCTTGGGGTCGAAGCCGAAGCGGGCGGTCCACTGCAGCGCCTCGGCGATGCCCAGCTGGCGCACGACGCGGATGCTGACCATGTTCTTCGACCGCGTCAGCGCCTCGCGCAGCGTGATCGGGCCGTCGTAGCGGCCGTCGGAGTTCTTCGGGTCCCAGCCGCCGGGGTTGCCGTTGGCGTCGCTGCCCGACCAGGGCGCGTCGTCGACGACGGTGTCGGGCATCAGCCCGGCCTCGAAGGCCGCCGAGTACAGGAAGGGCTTGAACGACGAACCCGGCTGGCGCCAGGCCTGCGTCACGTGGTTGAACTGCTGGGTGCCGAAGTCGAAGCCGCCGACCAGCGCGCGCACGCGGCCGGTCTTCGGGTCGAGCGCGACGAAAGCGCCTTCGGCGCGCGGCCACTGGGCGATGCTCCAGTCGGTGCGTTCGCCGCGCGTGCGCCCGGCCAGCCGGATCACCGAGCCGCGCGTGATCGCCAGCGCCTCCTTGGCCTTGGGCTGCAGCCCCGGGGCCGCGGCGCGCAGGCCGGCGCCGGTGACGCGCACCGTCTCGCCGTTGGCCAGCACCGCGACGACTTCCTTCGGGCTGGCTTCGGTGACGACGGCCACGCGCAGGTCCTCGTCGTCGTTGTGGTCGCGCAGCGCCTGGGCGGCGGCACGTTCGAGGTCGCCGCCGGAGGGCAGGTCCTCGTGGCCTTCGGGGCCGCGCCAGGGCTGGCGTGCCTCGTGGGCCAGCACCGCGCGGCGCAGCGCCTTGTACGCAGCCTCCTGGTCGGCAGCGTGCAGCGAGGTGTAGACGCGGATGCCCTGGGTGTAGGCCTTGTCGCCGATGCGCTCGACGACCGCCTGGCGCGCCATCTCGGCGACGTGCGCGGCGTGCACCTCGACCTCGCCGGGCTTGCGCACCGCCAGCGGTTCGTCCAGCGCCTGGCGGTAGGCCTTCTCGTCGATGACGCCGGTGTCCAGCATGCGCTGCAGCACGATGGCCTGACGGCGCTTGGCGCGTTCGAGGTTGGTGATCGGGTTGGCGTAACCCGGGTTCTGCGGCAGGCCGGCGAGCATCGCCGCCTCGGCGACGTCGAGCTGGTCGAGCGTCTTGCCGAAGTAGACCTGGGCCGCGGCGCCGAAGCCGTAGGCGCGCTGGCCGAGGTAGATCTGGTTCAGGTAGAGCTCGAGGATCTGGTCCTTGGACAGGCGCCGCTCGATCTCCAGTGCCAGCAGCGCCTCCTTGATCTTGCGTTCGGGCGTGCGCCGGGTCGACAGGAAGAAGGTGCGTGCGACCTGCTGCGTGATCGTGCTCGCGCCCTGCGGCATGCCGCCGGTGAGGTTGGCCCACAGCGCACGCAGCAGCGCGCGGCCGCTGATGCCGCCGTGTTCGCGGAAGCGCCAGTCCTCGACGGCCAGCACCGCGTCCTGCATCAGCTTCGGTGCCTTCTCGATCGGCACGAAGACGCGGCGCTCGGTGCCGAACTGCGCGATCTCGACGCCGTCGGCGGTGAACACCTGCAGGTGCTGGCGCGGGCGGTAGTCCAGCACCTCGTCCAGCGACGGCAGCCGCGTCGAGTACCAGACGACGGCGATGACGAACACCAGGACCAGCGCGCCGACGACGGCGCCCGCGCCGAGCGCGATCTTCTTCACCAGCGGCGACATCAAAGCCTCGGAACGGAAACGCGGGCGGGCAGGGCGGGGCCGGTGGCGGCAGGCGGACGGATCACGGCACGGGGAGCGCCGCGGTGGCAGGCCACGCGACGGCGCGTTGGGGCGAAAGGCGCGAGGGTAGCAAACCGCACGATGCCGTGGGGTCAGGTCTTGCCTTTTGCATCCCGGCCCGCGGCACGGGCACCTCGAACGGCCGCGATGCAAAAGGCAAGACCTGACCCCGAGAAGACGAAAAAAAGCCCGCCGGTTGCGGCGGGCTTCGGGTTTGGCGTGGTACGGCGCTCAGACCGTGACCGTCTTCGCCGTCTCCGCGTATTCGGCGATCTGGTCGAAGTTCATGTAGCGGTACACGCTCGCGGCGTCCTGGTTGATGATGCCCATCGCCTCGTGGTACTCGGCCAGCGTCGGGATGCGGCCCAGGCGCGAGCACACCGCGGCCAATTCTGCCGAGCCGAGGAAGACGTTGGTGTTCTTGCCCAGGCGGTTGGGGAAGTTGCGCGTCGAGGTCGACATCACCGTCGCGCCTTCCTTCACCTGGGCCTGGTTGCCCATGCACAGGCTGCAGCCGGGCATCTCGGTGCGCGCGCCGGCGGTGCCGAAGGTGGCGTAGTGGCCTTCCTTGACGAGCTCGTTCTGGTCCATCTTGGTCGGCGGCGCGACCCACAGCTTGACCGGGATGTCGCGCGCCCCGCCCAGCAGCTTGGCCGCGGCGCGGAAGTGGCCGATGTTGGTCATGCACGAGCCGATGAAGGCTTCGTCGATCTTCGTGCCGGAGACCTCGGACATGAACTTCGCGTCGTCCGGGTCGTTCGGGCAGCAGACGATCGGCTCCTTGATGTCGGCGAGGTCGATCTCGATGACCGCGGCGTACTCGGCGTCGGCGTCGGCCTCCAGCAGCTGCGGATTCGCCAGCCAGGCCTCGACGGCCTGGATGCGGCGCTCCAGCGTGCGCTTGTCCTGGTAGCCGTCGGCGATCATGTTCTTCATCAGCACGACGTTGCTCTTCAGGTACTCGATCACCGGTGCCTGGTCGAGCTTGATCGTGCAGCCGGCGGCCGAACGTTCGGCCGAGGCGTCGGAGAGTTCGAACGCCTGTTCGACCTTCAGCTGCGGCAGGCCTTCGATCTCGAGCACGCGGCCGCTGAAGATGTTCTTCTTGCCCTTCTTCTCGACGGTCAGCAGGCCGGCCTTGATGGCGTACAGCGGGATCGCGTGCACCAGGTCGCGCAGCGTGACGCCGGGCTGCATCTGCCCCTTGAAGCGCACCAGCACCGACTCCGGCATGTCCAGCGGCATCACGCCGGTGGCGGCGCCGAAGGCGACGAGGCCCGAGCCCGCCGGGAACGAGATGCCGATCGGGAAACGGGTGTGGCTGTCGCCGCCGGTGCCGACGGTGTCGGGCAGCAGCAGGCGGTTCAGCCAGCTGTGGATGACGCCGTCACCCGGGCGCAGCGCGACGCCGCCGCGGCTGGAGATGAACTGCGGCAGCTCGCGGTGCATCTTCACGTCCACCGCCTTCGGGTAGGCGGCGGTGTGGCAGAAGCTCTGCATCACGAGGTCGGCGCTGAAGCCCAGGCAGGCCAGGTCCTTCAGCTCGTCGCGCGTCATCGGGCCGGTGGTGTCCTGGCTGCCGACGGTGGTCATGCGCGGTTCGCAGTAGGTGCCCGGGCGGATGCCCTGGCCTTCGGGCAGGCCGCAGGCGCGGCCGACCATCTTCTGCGCCAGCGTGAAGCCGCGGCCGCTGTCCTGCGGCGCGACCGGCAGGCGGAAGGTGGTCGACGCAGGCAGGCCGAGGAACTCGCGCGCCTTGGCGGTCAGCGAGCGGCCGATGATCAGGTTGATGCGGCCGCCGGCACGCACCTCGTCGAGCAGGACCTCGCTCTTGAGCTGGAACTCGGCGACGGTCTCGCCGTTCTTCAGCAGCTTGCCGTCGTAGGGCAGGACCTCGATGACGTCGCCCATCTCGAGCTTCGAGACGTCGACCTCGATCGGCAGCGAACCCGAGTCTTCCTGGGTGTTGAAGAAGATCGGCGCGATCTTGCCACCCAGCGTGACGCCGCCGAAACGCTTGTTCGGCACGAACGGGATGTCCTGGCCGGTGGCCCAGATGACGCTGTTGGTCGCGCTCTTGCGCGACGAGCCGGTGCCGACGACGTCGCCGACGTAGGCCACGAGGTGGCCCTTGGCCTTCAGCTCGTCGATGAACCTCATCGGGCCGCGCTTGCCGTCTTCCTCGGGCTTGAAGGCCGCGTCGGGGCGCGTGTTCTTCAGCATCGCCAGGTAGTGCAGCGGGATGTCCGGGCGGCTCCAGGCGTCGGGCGCCGGCGACAGGTCGTCGGTGTTGGTCTCGCCGGGCACCTTGAAGACGCTGACGGTGATCGACTTCGGCACCTCGGGGCGCGAGGTGAACCACTCGGCGTCGGCCCAGGACTGGATGACTTCCTTGGCCCGGGCGTTGCCGGCGCGCGCCTTCTCGGCGACGTCATGGAAGTAGTCGAACATCAGCAGGGTCTTCTTCAGGCCCGCGGCGGCGACATCGGCGACCTCGGCGTCGTCCAGCAGTTCGATCAGCGGATGCACGTTGTAGCCGCCGACCATCGTGCCCAGCAGCTCGGTGGCCTTGGCCTTGGAGACGAGGCCGACCTTCAGGTCGCCGTGCGCGACGGCGGCCAGGAACGAGGCCTTGACCTTGGCGGCGTCGTCGACGCCCGGCGGCACGCGGTGGGTCAGCAGATCCAGCAGGAAGGTCTCCTCGCCGGCGGGCGGGTTCTGGATCAGCTCGATCAGCGCGGCGGTCTGCGCGGCGTCCAGCGGCAGCGGCGGGATGCCGAGCGCGGCGCGTTCGGCGACATGTTGGCGGTAGGCGGTCAGCACGGGCGTTCTCCTGCGGCAGGGCGGGTTTCGGGGCGGGCCCCCGGCCTCGCCTCCTGTATTTTATGTCTTATATAAGACTTGAGGCGAGCATCGGGGGGGATCAACGGCTCAGGCATCGGCGAAGAAGGCGCGGCGCACCTCGGCGGGCAACTGCGCGCCGTCGCGGGCGGAGGTCTGGTGGGCGCGCTCCAGCACCTGCCAGAAGTAGCGGTAGCTGGCGCGGTCGTGCAGCGTGTCGCGGTGGCGGATTGGCGCCCAGCCGGCGGCCTGGGCGGCGAAGACGATCTCGATCGCCTGGTCGACTTCGGCGGTGGTCGGCGCGAAGGCGTCGACGATCGGCCGGATCTGCGACGGGTGGATGCTCCACATGCGCGTGTAGCCCAGCCGTCGCGCGGCCTTCTCGGCGGCCGCGGCGATCGCCTTCTCGTCCTTGAACTCGGTGACGACACAGTGCGAGGGCACCTTGCCCCAGCCGTGGCAGGCGGCGGCGATGTCGAGCTTGGCGCGCAGGACCAGCGGGTGCTCGAACTGGCCCTCGACGCCCATCGCGCTCTGCGGGATCGCGCCGCGGTGCGCCGAGACGAAGTCCATCAGCCCGAAGGACAGCGACTCGACACGCGGGTGCGCGGCGAGCGCCTGCACCTCGCGCAGCGCGCCGTGGGTCTCGACCATCGCGTGCAGCGGGATCGTGCGCGCCAGGCCGTGGCGGCGCGAGGCCTCGTCGACGACGGCGGCGGCGCGCTCGAAGTCGGCCAGGCCGCGCGGCTTGGGGATCATCAGATAGGCCAGGCGAGCGCCGACGCGGCCGACGACGAGTTCGGCCACCTGCTCGAAACGCGGGTGGTCGACGGCCTGCAGCCGGATGCCGACGCGGCCGTAGCGGTTGTCCGGCCCGGCGACGAGTTCGGCCATCAGCGCCGCGTGCTCGAGTTCGCCGCCGACCGGTGCGCCGTCCTCGCCGTCGAGCGTGACGTCGAAGATCGGGCCGAGCTCGGCCTGCAGCGCCAGGCTCTTGCGCATGCGTGCCTCGACGCCGCTGTAGTGGTCGCAGACCGACAGCGCCGGGGCGACGAGCTCGTCGGGGTCGAACAGCGCCTGGCGGGGGTGGACAAGCTCGGTCATCGCGTCTTCCGGTCGGGGAAACGAAAACGGCGCCCGTTGCCGGGCGCCGTCGATTGTTGGGGGCGCGGCGCGATCCGCGCAAGCGCCCGCCGCTGCCGTCAGAGCAGGTCCTGGACGGCGTCGCGCTCGCCGATGAGCTCGGCCAGCGTCTTGTCGATGCAGGCTTGCGAGAACTCGTCGATCGGCAGGCCTTCGACGATCTTGTACTCGCCGTTCTCGCAGGTCACCGGGAAGCCGAACATGACGTCCTTCGGGATGCCGTATTCGCCGTTGCTGGGCACGCCCATCGTGACCCATTCGCCGTTGGTGCCCAGGGCCCAGTCGCGCATGTGGTCGATGGCGGCGTTGGCGGCCGAGGCGGCCGAGGACACGCCTCGGGCGGCGATGATCGCCGCGCCGCGCTTGCCGACGGTCGGCAGGAACACGTCCTTGTTCCAGACCTGGTCGTTGATCGTGTCCTTGACCGAGGCGCCGTCGATGGTCGCGAAGCGGTAGTCGGCGTACATCGTCGGGCTGTGGTTGCCCCAGACGGCCAGCTTCTTGATCGCCGAGACCGGCTTGCCGGTCTTGGCGGCGATCTGGCTGGCGGCGCGGTTGTGGTCCAGGCGCAGCATGGCGGTGAAGTTGCCGGGCTTGAGGTCCGGCGCGCTCTTCATCGCGATGTAGGCGTTGGTGTTGGCCGGGTTGCCGACGACCAGCACCTTGACGTCACGCGAGGCGACGGCGTTCAGCGCCTTGCCCTGGGCGGTGAAGATCTGGGCGTTGGCGGCGAGCAGGTCGGCGCGCTCCATGCCGGGGCCGCGCGGACGGGCGCCGACGAGCAGCGCGTAGTCGGTGTCCTTGAAGGCGGTCATCGGGTCGGAATGGGCTTCCATGCCGGCCAGCAGCGGGAAGGCGCAGTCCTCGAGTTCCATCATCACGCCGCGCAGCGCTTCCTGGGCCTTCTCGATCGGCAGTTCGAGGAGCTGGAGGATGACGGGCTGGTCCTTGCCCAGCATCTCGCCCGAGGCGATACGGAACAGCAGGGCATAACCGATCTGGCCGGCGGCGCCGGTAACGGCCACGCGGACGGGCTTCTTGCTCATGGGGAGGCTCCTCAGGATGGGGTGTTGGTCGAGGCGCTGGACATTTTAGCGACGGCGCTGACACCACTCTTATGTCTTATGTAAGACAATCGAGCCATGCCCGACGCCGCTCCGGTCGCCGACCCCACCCCGTCCTTCAGCCCGTTGTACCAGCAGATCAAGGGTCTGCTCGTGCGCAGCCTCGAAACCGGTGAGTGGAAGCCCGGTGACGCCATCCCCAGCGAGATGGAGCTGGCGGCGCGCTTCAAGGTCAGCCAGGGCACGGTGCGCAAGGCGATCGACGAACTGGCCACCGAGAACCTGCTGATCCGCCGCCAGGGCAAGGGCACCTTCGTCGCCACCCATGCCGAGGAGCGTGTGCAGTACCGCTTCCTGCGCCTGCGCCCCGACGACGGCGGCGCCGGCGGCATGCAGCGCCGGCTGCTGGACTGCCGCCGCATGCGTGCGCCGCAGGACGTCGCGCGTGCGCTCGACCTGAAGGCCGGCGAGACCGCGGTGCAACTGCGCCGCCTGCTGCTGGCCGACGGCCGGCCGGTCGTGCTCGACGACATCTGGCTGCCCGGCACGCCGTTCAAGGGATTGAGCATCGAGCGCCTGCAAGGATGGCGCGGGCCGATGTACCGTCTGTTCGAAACCGAATTCGGGGTCCGGATGATCCGGGCCGAAGAGAAGATCCGCGCCGTCGGCGCGGCGCAGGAGGAGGCCGAAGCCTTGGCGATGCCCCTGGGTGCGCCGCTGCTGTCGGTCGAGCGTTTGTCCTTCACCTACGGAGACCGGCCCGTCGAACTGCGGCGCGGGCTTTACAACACGTCTTCCCATCACTACCGCAACGAGCTTTCCTGAACCGCCCAGTTCCGTGTAAGCCTGCCGCGCTGGAATTAGACTCTTTGCGTTGCCGCAAAGCAGCGACGCCGGCGCGAACGAACAGGACAACCCCCCATGGCAAGTACCCAACGCCCGGTCTATCGCAACATCCACATCTCGCAGATCGCCAGCTACCGGCTGCCGCTCGCCGGCTTCGTGTCGATCCTGCACCGCATCAGCGGCGCCCTGATGTTCGTGTTGCTGCCCTTCGTCATCTGGCTGTTCGACAACAGCCTGACCTCCGAAATCTCGTTCGACACCTTCACCTCGGCCTTCGTCGCCGGCGTCGGCTTCGTGCCCGCGTTCCTGGTGAAGCTCGTCGTGCTGGCGCTGATCTGGGCCTATCTGCACCACCTCATCGCCGGCATCCGCTACCTCTGGATGGACGTCTCGCACGCCTACTCCAAGCAGAGCGGCCGCTCCTCGGCCATCGTGACGCTCGCGCTGAGCCTGCCGCTCACCGCCTTGCTGGGCGCCAAGCTGTTCGGCCTGTACTGAGGTCTTTCCCATGTCCAAGAACTACGGTCCCGAGCGCCTCGTCGTTGGCGCTCACTACGGTGCGCGCGACTGGCTCGCGCAACGCATCACCGCGGCGCTGATCGCGCTGTTCACCTTCGTGCTGCTGGTGCAGCTGCTCGCGCCGGGCCCGCTCGGCTACGACCGCTGGGCCGGCATCTTCTCGGCGCAATGGATGAAGGTCCTGACCTTCGTTGTCATCGTGTCGCTCGCGTGGCATGCCTGGATCGGCATCCGCGACATCTGGATGGATTACGTCAGGCCCGCCGGCATCCGCCTGGCGCTGCAGGTGCTGTCCATCGTCTGGCTCGTCGGCTGCGCCGGCTGGGCCGTGCAAGTGCTCTGGAGACTCTGACGATGGCCCTCGCCCATCTTCCCAAGCGCAAGTTCGACGTCGTCATCGTCGGTGCCGGCGGTTCCGGCATGCGCGCCTCGCTGCAACTGGCCCGCGCCGGCCTCAACGTCGCCGTGCTGTCCAAGGTGTTCCCGACGCGTTCGCACACCGTCGCGGCCCAGGGCGGCATCGGCGCCAGCCTCGGCAACATGTCCGAGGACAACTGGCACTTCCACTTCTACGACACCGTCAAGGGCTCCGACTGGCTCGGCGACCAGGACGCGATCGAGTTCATGTGCCGCGAGGCGCCGAAGGTCGTCTACGAGCTCGAGCACTTCGGCATGCCGTTCGACCGCAACCCGGACGGCACGATCTACCAGCGTCCGTTCGGCGGCCACACCGCCAACTACGGCGAGAAGCCGGTGCAGCGCGCCTGCGCCGCGGCCGACCGCACCGGCCACGCGATGCTGCACACGCTGTACCAGCAGAACGTCAAGGCGCGCACCAACTTCTTCGTCGAGTGGATGGCGCTGGACCTGATCCGCGACGCCGACGGCGACGTGCTCGGCGTCACCGCGCTCGAGATGGAGACCGGTGAAGTCCACGTGCTGCAGGCCAAGTGCACGCTGTTCGCGACCGGCGGCGCCGGCCGCATCTACGCCGCCAGCACCAACGCCTTCATCAACACCGGTGACGGCCTGGGCATGGCCGCACGCGCCGGCGTGCCGCTGCAGGACATGGAGTTCTGGCAGTTCCACCCGACCGGCGTGCACAACGCCGGCGTGCTGCTGACCGAAGGCTGCCGCGGCGAAGGCGCGATCCTGCGCAACGCCAACGGCGAGCGCTTCATGGAGCGCTACGCGCCGACGCTGAAGGACCTCGCGCCGCGCGACTTCGTCTCGCGCTGCATGGACCAGGAGATCAAGGAAGGCCGGGGCTGCGGTCCGAACAAGGACTACATCAACCTCGACATGACCCACCTGGGCGGCGAGACCATCCTCAAGCGCCTGCCCTCGGTCTACGAGATCGGCCACAACTTCGCCAACGTCGACATCACGAAGGAGCCGATCCCCGTGGTGCCGACGATCCACTACCAGATGGGCGGCATCCCGACCAACATCCACGGTCAGGTCGTGGTGCCCAAGGACGGCACGCCCAACGCGGTGGTCAACGGCTTCTACGCGGTGGGCGAGTGCTCCTGCGTCAGCGTGCACGGCGCCAACCGCCTGGGCACGAACTCGCTGCTGGACCTGCTGGTCTTCGGCCGTGCCGCCGGCAACCACATCGTCGCCAGCGCGCTGGCCAGCCGCAACCACAAGGACCTGCCGGCTGACGCCGCCGACCGCTCGCTCGAGCGCCTGGCGCGCCTGGAGGCCTCGACCTCGGGCGAATACGCCCAGGACGTCGCCAACGACATCCGCAAGACGATGCAGCAGCACGCCGGCGTGTTCCGCACGCAGGCCGTGATGGACGAGGGCGTGACGAAGATCGCCGCCATCGCCGAGCGTGTGAAGGCCATCGGCCTGAAGGACAAGAGCAAGGTGTTCAACACCGCGCGCATCGAGGCGCTGGAGGTCGACAACCTGATCGAGGCCGCGCAGGCGACGATCGTCTCGGCCGCCGCCCGCCACGAGAGCCGCGGCGCGCACACCGTCAACGACTACGGCGACACCCCGCAACACCCGAACGGCCGCAACGACGAGGAGTGGCTCAAGCACACGCTGTGGTTCAGCGAAGGCAGCCGGCTGCAATACAAGCCGGTCAACCTCAAGCCGCTGAGCGTCGACAGCGTTCCGCCCAAGGTCCGTTCGTTCTAAGGCACAGGTTCCGACATGACGCTCCGTACGTTCCAGATCTACCGCTACGACCCGGACAAGGACGCCAAGCCCTACATGCAGACGCTGCAGGTCGAGCTCGACGGCAGCGAACGCATGCTGCTGGACGCGCTGATCAAGCTCAAGGCGGTCGACCCGTCGCTCAGCTTCCGCCGCAGCTGCCGCGAAGGCGTGTGCGGGTCCGACGCGATGAACATCAACGGCAAGAACGGCCTCGCGTGCCTGACCAACATGCGCACGCTGCCGGGCACCGTCGTGCTGCGCCCGCTGCCGGGCCTGCCCGTGATCCGCGACCTGATCGTGGACATGACGAACTTCTTCAAGCAGTACCACTCGATCAAGCCGTACCTGATCAACGACGAGCGCCCGCCCGAGACCGAGCGGCTGCAGTCGCCCGAGGAGCGCGACGAGCTCAACGGCCTGTACGAGTGCATCCTGTGCGCCAGCTGCTCGACGGCCTGCCCGAGCTTCTGGTGGAACCCGGACAAGTTCGTCGGCCCGGCCGGCCTGCTGCAGGCCTACCGCTTCATCGCCGACAGCCGCGACCAGGCGACCAGCGAGCGCCTCGACAACCTCGAGGACCCGTATCGCCTGTACCGCTGCCACACGATCATGAACTGCGTCGACGTCTGCCCGAAGGGGCTGAACCCGACGAAGGCGATCGCCAAGATCAAGGAAATGATGGTCCGCCGCGCCATCTGAGACAAGAAAAGCGACTACGGCTCATGGACGAACGTCTGGACCCCACCGATCTCGGCCGGCTGCGCTGGCGCTGCCGCCGAGGCCTGCTGGAGAACGACCTCTTCGTCGAACGTTTCTTCCGTGATCACGAGGCGACGATCACGAAGCGGCAGGCCCAGGGGCTGATGGCCCTGATGGACTTGCCGGACAACGATCTGCTCGACCTGCTGCTCGGCCGTCGTGAGCTGCAGGGCGAGCTGGATCGACCTGAAGTGCACGAGGTGCTGGCGCAACTGCGCCGTCCCACCGTCCCTGCTTCCGCCTGAGCTCAAGAAAGGCCTCGACATGACCCCCTCCGACGTGAAAGCCACCCTGTCGTTCTCGGACGGCAGCCCGAGCATCGACCTGCCCCTGTACAAGGGCAGCATCGGCCCGGATGTCATCGACATCCGCAAGCTCTACGGCCAGACCGGCAAGTTCACCTACGACCCGGGCTTTCTGAGCACCGCGTCGTGCCAGTCGACGATCACCTACATCGACGGTGACAAGGGGGAGCTGCTGTACCGCGGCTATCCGATCGAGCAGCTCGCCACGCAGTGCGACTTCCTCGACACCTGCTACCTGCTGCTCTACGGAGAGCTGCCGAACGAGCAGAAGCAGAAGGACTTCCACAAGCTCGTGTCCGAGCACACGATGGTGCACGAGCAGATGCAGTTCTTCCTGCGCGGCTTCCGTCGTGACGCGCACCCGATGGCGGTGCTGACGGGCCTCGTCGGCGCGCTGTCGGCCTTCTATCACGACAGCACCGACATCACGAACCCGAAGCACCGCGACATCGCGGCGATCCGCCTGATCGCCAAGATGCCGACGCTGGTCGCGATGGCCTACAAGTACGGCGAGGGCCAGCCCTACGTCTACCCGCGCAACAAGCTCTCGTACGCCGGGAACTTCATGCGCATGATGTTCGCGACGCCGTGCGAGGATTACGAGCCCAACGAGGTGCTGGTGCGCGCGATGGACCGCATCTTCATCCTGCACGCCGACCACGAGCAGAACGCCTCGACCTCGACAGTGCGCCTGTGCGGCAGTTCGGGCACCAACCCGTTCGCGGCGATCGCCGCCGGCGTGGCCTGCCTCTGGGGCCCGGCACACGGCGGCGCCAACGAGGCGGCGCTGAACATGCTGGAGGACATCCAGCGCAACGGCGGCGTCGAGAAGATCGGCGAGTTCATCAAGCAGGTGAAGGACAAGAACTCCTCCGTCAAACTGATGGGCTTCGGCCACCGGGTCTACAAGAACTACGACCCGCGCGCCAAGCTGATGCGCGAGACCTGCCACGAGGTGCTGGGTGCGCTGGGCCTGGAGAACGACCCGCTGTTCAAGCTCGCGATGTCGCTCGAGAAGATCGCGCTGGAAGACGAGTACTTCGTCGCCCGCAAGCTCTACCCGAACGTCGACTTCTACTCGGGCATCGTGCAGCGCGCGATCGGCATCCCGGTCTCGCTGTTCACCGCCATCTTCGCGCTGGCGCGCACGGTGGGCTGGATCGCCCAGCTCAACGAGATGATCGGCGACCCCGAGTACAAGATCGGCCGCCCGCGCCAGCTCTTCGTCGGTTCGCCGCGCCGCGACGTCCCGCCGCTCGCGCAACGCTGACGAACCGGCGATGAGCTGGCTGGCCCGGCTGTTCGCGCCGCGGCGCCGCGAGGCGACGCGTGCGGCAGTCCCGGTGCCGGCCCTGCGGCCCGATGCGGCGGCGCCTGCCGCCGCGATCGGCCAGGCGCCCCCCGCGGCGCCTCCGGTACCGCTGCTGTGCTGGCTGCTCGGTGCCGAGGAGCCGGCCGCCGGCCCGGCGACCGCCGCCGAGGCCCGGGCGCTGGAGGCCATCGACGCGGTGCTCGCCCAGCCCGGCCTGCCCGAGGACCTGCTGCCGCGGGCTGCGGCGCTGGTGCCGCAGCTGCTGGCGATGCTGCGTCAGGGCGACCAGCTGCCGGTCCCGGCGATGGCGCAGCGTGTCTCGCGCGACGTCGTGCTGACCGCCGAGGTGCTCAAGCTCGCCGGCAGCGCCTACTACCGTGGCCGTGGCGAGGCCGCCGACCTGCAGCAATCGATCTCGCTGATCGGCGTGCAGGGGCTGCAGACGGTCATCGCGCGCGTCGTGCTCAAGCCGATCTACGACCATGCGCCCGGCCCCTGGAGCCGCAGCGCCGGCGCCCGCCTGTGGGCTCATTCCGAGGCGCTGGCCGCGGAGTGCGCGCTGCGCGCCGAGGGCGTGCCGGTGTTCGACGCCTACCTCACCGGGCTGCTGCACGACAGCGGCTGGACGGCAGCGCTGAACCTGCTTGACCGCGGTGGCACCGCGCCCGCGCCGCCGAGCGAAGCCTTCTGCGCCGCGCTCGAACGCCGCGCCTACCGGCTTTTCGGCCGCGCCGCCCGGCGCTGGGCGATCACGCCGGCTTTTGCCGAGCTGGGTGCCGACACGCTGCGCCACCCCTTGGCCACCAGCCCGCATCCGCTGGCCGTCGTGCTGCGCCAGGCGATGCCGGCGGCGCTGGAACGCGCGCGCGACGAGACGGCCTGAAACACCGAGGCCCGGACGTGCCGGGCCTCGTGCTGCGGCGGCGTGCCGCCCGGATCGGCCTCAGATCAGCTTCTGCAGCAGCCGCCCCATCTCGGATGGGTTGCGCGTGATCGTGAAGCCACACTCCTCCATGATCGCCAGCTTGGCATCCGCCGTGTCGGCGCCGCCGGAGATCAGCGCGCCGGCATGGCCCATGCGCTTGCCCGCCGGCGCGGTGACGCCGGCGATGAAGCCGACCACCGGCTTCTTCATGTGCTCCTTGCACCAGCGCGCCGCGTCGGCTTCGTCGGGGCCGCCGATCTCGCCGATCATGATCACCGCGTCGGTGTCCGGGTCCTCGTTGAACAGCCGCATCACGTCGAGGTGCTTCAGGCCGTTGATCGGGTCGCCGCCGATGCCCACCGCGCTGCTCTGGCCGATGCCGAGTTCGGAGAGCTGCGCCACCGCCTCG
>NZ_JAALCQ010000005.1:0-310043 GCF_011065555.1 Rubrivivax sp. JA1026 | reverse complement strand
CAGCTGTGCCTTGGCCACCGTCAGCGTGCCGGCAGTGAACGTGCCGAGCTGGTAGTTGCCGTCGGCCACGGCCAGCGTGCCCTGGGTGATCGCATGCGTGCCGGCCGTGGCCGAGGCCCCGGTGACGGTGTTCAGCAGCCCGGCGAAGACGTCGGCCGCGCTGTCGCCGCCGACCAGGCCCAGGCCGCCGACGCTGAAGCCCAGCGTCGGGTCGGCATCGCCGTAGGTCTTGGAGCGGTCGAGCGCCGTGACGTCCAGCGTGCGCGCCGTGATGTCGGCCTGGGCCGTCAGCGCAGTCAGCGAGTAGTTGCCGGCCGCCGCGCCGGTGAGCGACAGGCCGCTGGTCGTGATGCTCTTGTTCGTGCCGGCATCGGCGGTGCCGAAGCTGGCCGCCAGCGTGCCGGTGAGCGACACCGCGTCGCTGCCGACGACACCGGACAGCGCCGCCGTGCCGCCGAAGCTGGCGGTCGTCGTCGCGTCGTAGACCTTGTTCTGCGCCGTCAGGCCGGTGACGGTCAGCGCCTTGGGCGTGATCGTCGCCGCCTGGCTGCCCAGGGCCAGCACGTAGTTGCCGGCCTCGGCGCCGCTGAGCGTCAGGCCGCCGAAGCTGACGGTGCTGGCACCGGCGACCGTGGCGTCGTTGTAGCTGCCGGTGGCGGTGCCGGACAGCGAGATCGTGTCACCGCTGTAGGCCCGGCCGTCGCCGGTGCTGCCGCTGCCTGCGGCCTGCGCGGCCAGCAGGCTGCCGCTGCCGCTGACGGTGGCCGTGGTCGAACCGTCGTAGACCTTGCTCGACGCCACGCTCAGGCCGCTGACGGTCAGCGTCTTCGGCGTGATGTCGGCGGTCACCGAGTCGGTGCTGATCGTGTAGTTGCCGGCGTCGGCGCCGCCGAGCGTCAGGCCCGACAGCGTGACCGACTTGTTGTCGCCGACATGGCGGTCGGCAAAGGCGCCGGAGGCGGTGCCGGACAGCGAGACCACGTCGTTGCTCAGGTACCTGCCGTCGCCGCTGACGCTGCCGCCGCCGACGATCGCCGCCGTGCCGCTGACGGTGGTGGCCGTCGTGCCGTCGTAGACCTTGTCGTTGGCGCTCAGACCGCTGACGTTGATCGCCTTGGGCGTGACGGTCAGCGTGCTCGAACCCGTCGTCACGCTGATCGTGTAGCCCAGGCTGCTCGTGAACGTGCCCTGGCCGTTGAGCGCCAGCGTGTAGCTGCCCACCGGGATGTAGCCGGCGCCGCTGGCGGTGTAGCTCGACAGGCTGGTGTCCAGCGAGCCGGTCGTCGCGCTGGCGACGGTGTCGTCGTCGATGAAGCCGGTGATGGACACCGCCGGCGTCGACGCGCCGCTGCCGTAGACGACGCTGCTGCCGCTGCCGGCGCTGACCGTCAGCGTCGGCGAGACGCTGTAGAGGAACCAGTCGCCGCTGGCCGCGTAGGCCGGCGTGCTGCCGGCGCTGTAGCTCTGGGCATAGTGCTTGTCGTAGCCCGTCATGCCCTCGGTCGTGCCGCTGGGGCTGGTCGAGTAGACGAGGTAGCGGCCGGTGCCGGCGTCGAGACCGGTGTCGACGGCGGTGTTGTTGACGAAGTGGCGACCGGCAGCCAGCACCAGGTCGCCGCTGCCGTTGGCGACGGTGCCGGCGAGCGTGATGTCGCTGCTGGCGCCGCTGGCCTGCAGCCTGAGGCCATGGTCAGCGGCCAGGCCGTCGGCATGCACCGTGGTGCTGCTGGTGGTCTTGATGTCCAGGCTGCCGAAGTTGCCGGCCAGGTTGCCGATGGTGTTGTCGCCGGCGGTGAGCACGGCCGTGGCGTCGCCGCCGAAACGCATCGCCGCCGCGTTGATCGTGCTGCCGGAGGCCTGCGTGACGCCGCCGCCGAAGCTGCTGAAGCGCAGGTCGCCGGTGCTGGCGGTGATCGCCGAGCTGGCACCCAGCGTGATCGTGCCGTCATAGGTGAACAGCTCGAGCTGGCGACCGTCTGCGGCGCCCGACTTCAGCGTGCTGCCAACCAGGATGCCGCCGCCCCCGCCGGACAGGCGCAGGTTGGCATCCAGCGTGCTCGCGCCGCGCAGCATCGAGGCCTGGGTGAAGTCCAGCGCGCCCAGCGTCGTGACGCCGCCCTGATCGTTGCTGCCGAACTGGATGACGTCGAAGCCGCTGCTCTGCTTCAGGATGGCGCCGATCTGCGCCGCGCTGAGCGTCAGCGCAGCACCGCCGAGCACGCTGCCGCCAAGGCTGAGGTCGGTGCTCGCCGACGACGCACGAACCTTCAGCTCGGCGTTGCTGGCGCCGTTGATCGTCGTGTCGGCGGCCAGCACGATGCCGCCGTTGGTGACGCCGCTGTTGCCGCCGGCCGCCAGTTCGACGGCCTCGGTGTCGGCGTCGCCGACACTGGAGCCGCTGGTGAAGCGGATGCCCATGCCCTGCGAGCTGGCGTTCAGGCCCTGGTTCACCACCGAGATGGACCGCCCCGCGAGTTGCGAGACCGTGATGGCGCCCGCGACGTCGCTCGCCTTGTCGCTGTCGAGCAGGCGCAGCGACAAGGCGCCGGTGCCGGTATCGATGCGGCTGCCGGGCGCCATCGTCAGCGACGCCGAGCACGACGGGCAGTCGTTGGCGACGACGCCGGCGGACAGGTTCTGGTTGGCGATCGCGGTGAAGTCGCCGTTGTCGGTCTGGACGTGGCCGTACAGCAGGATCGAGCGCCCCGCCTCCAGCGTCAGGTCGCCGCCGAGTCCGCCGGCACTGACGATCAGGTCGCGCACGACCGTGATGTCGCGACTGGCCTGCAGCGTGACGTCGGTGCCGGCGTCGAGCATCGCGGTCAGCGTGGCCGGGGTCAGCACGACATCGGCACCGAGGCTGGCCGAGAAGCCCAGCAAGCCGCCGCTGCCGCCCAGCGCACCGAACCCGGCGGCATCGCCGGCAAAGCCGGCGCTGCCCCAGTTCAGGTTGCCGGCGTTGCCGTTGATCTGGTCGGCATTGCGCGGCTGCGCGAGGTCGTCGGCGACCAGCGTCAGCGCCATCACCTGCGACGCGTTCTTGCCGCTCGTGGCGTTGGGTGCGGCCCAGACCAGCGGCCGGTACGCCACCGTCTCGGACGCGGTCACGGCGGTCGGCAGCAGCGCGTACTGGACGTCGCTGACGTAGTTCTGCAGGTTCGTGCCGCCGGAGAAGCTGCTCGTGTTCAGGCCGTCGGCGGTCGGCGCCAGGCCGACCACGCTGTTGCGCCAGCCGACCGGGCCGGTCGCGCCGGTGAGCCCCGAGATCAGGGTGATGGCGCCGACGCCGGGGATGTCGCAGTCGGCGATGTTGCTGAACATCAGCAGATCGCCGGTCGTGACCCTGTTGCCGCCGACCGTGCCGGAGACGAGCGACAGATGGCTGCCGACCTTGTCGCCTGCAGTGCTGCCGACCAGGCTGTTGGTGACCGAGACGACCGCGCCGCGCGAGTTCTCGCCGGCCGCCAGGCCGGTCGAGCCGTCCACCCAGGTCAGCGCGCCGGCCCGCAGGCCGCCGGTCGGATCGGCCAGGTTGGCCCAGTCGGGCGAGCGCACGAAGTAGTTGGTCTCGTAGGCGTTCGCCAGCGGATTCCAGACGTTCACGACGGTCACGCCGGAGATGACCTTGCGGTTCGTGCCGGTCGCGCCGACACGGATGCCGGTGCTCAGACCGACGTGGTCGTTGGCCGTGCTGCCGACGAGGCTGTTGCCGGTGCCGACCGCACCGGCCATGCCGCCGGCGGAGACGTGGGTCACCGCGCCGGCCGCGGTGGCGGCGCCGTTGGCCCAGTAGGGGCTGGCAACGACGTACGCGCCATCGGGCAATGCGGTGACCCCGGGCATCAGGAAGCTGGCGGTCAGCGACGGGCTGCCCTGCTCCCAGACCGCCCACGACACCGCATCGCCATACGAGCTGCCGACCAGCGAGTTGGCGGCACTGACGGTGCCGCCGGCGTCGCCGCCGAACAGCTGGCCGCTGCCGCCGTTCATCCAGGTCACCGCGCCCTTGGACTTCGGCGCGCCGTAGCCGAGATAGACGTTGTTCGTGTAGCTGGCGTTGCTGTGGTCCCAGAACGGCGAGGAGATGGCGACGTTGCCGTCGGCCAGCGCGTAAACGCCGCCCTGGCCGATGCGGTCGCCGTCGCGGGTGACGGCACCGGCGGTCTGCCCGGTCGTGTTGTCACGCACGGCCCAGGTGTTGTAGGCCACGCCGGTGCCGTTGTTGTAGACCGCCCGCGCGACTAGCGTGGTCGCGGGCCGCGTGTCGGCCTTGCTCCCGACCAGACTGTTGGCCGCCGAGACGGTGCCGGCGGCGCCCGAGGTGCCGCTGCCCCAGGTCACGGCGCCGCGGCCATCCCACCACTGCGAGTTGACCAGCACGAAGTTGCCGGCGTTGGGGCCATTCAGCTCGATGACACCGTCCACCGGCAGGCGGTAGCCGAGCCAGTCACGCGTGTGGCTGCCGACGACGCTGTTGACATCCGAGAGCGTGCCGCCGCTGCTGCCGTCGGACAGCTGCCCGCTGGCGCTGAACCAGGTCACGGCGCCCGCGTTGAGCGCGCTGCCGTTGTTCCACCCGGCGCTGCCGACGAGGACGGCCCCGTTCGACAGCTCCTTGACGAGCGGGTACATGTTCAGCGTGAAGGCCGTGAGGTACCAGTCCGAGAGCGCGTTGTAGGTGAATCCGGTGCTGCCCTTGTAGGTCGTGTTCGACGGCGTGCCCGTCGTCACCGTGTGGTTCATGTAGTAGAGACCGACCTGACGCGACGTCGAATCGCCGATGACGTAGGTCGTCCCGGCGGCGCTGCCGGTGCTCGTGTACGGCACGGTGACGAGGCTGAGGCTCGGCAGCGTGCCGAGCCGGTCGCCCGCGCTGACCAGCGTCGTGTGGTTGGCGTCGGTGTAGACGTCAGGCGTGCTGCCGACGACGCTGTTGGCCACGCCGACGGTCCCGACGGTGCCTGCGCCGACCATGCTGAGCGCGCCGCGCCCATTGCCCCAGGACGGGCTCACGGCCATGTAGCGGCCGCCGCTGAGCGCCTGCCCGAGCAGGCCGACGTGGTCGCCGGTCGTCGTCAGGTAGGTCGTATCGCGCGAGAACGTCGCGCTGCGCAGGATCCCGTTGATGTCATAGAAGCTGCGCGAGCCGTCGCTCGTCGTGACGGTCGTGTAGCCGTCGGCCGTGCTGCCGACCAGGCTGTTGGAGCTGTCGACCGTCCCGCTGACACCGGCGCTGCCCGAGCCCCAGGTCACGGCGCCCTTGCCGCCGCCCCAGCTCGGGCTGCGCACGACGTAGCTGCCGTCGTCCAGCACGTCCACGGTCGCCGCGAGGTTGGCCGCCCACGCCGTCGGCGAAGCCATGACGAAGGTCGTGCCGTCGGTGGCGAAGAAGCTGTTGGCGGAGTCGTAGCTGCGGTTGTCGCCGTAGTGATAGCTGCCGACGTAGTCGCCGGCGGAGTTCCCGACCAGGCTGTTGCCGGCCGACACCGTGCCGGCGACGCCGCCGCTGCCGCTGCCCCAGGTGACCGCGCCGTAGGCGACGGTCGTGCGCTCGTTGCCGCCGCGGTTGCCCCATTGCGGGCTCAGCACGATGTAGTTGGCACGCCGCCCGTTGCTGTCGGCGTCGCCGACGGCCAGCACGCCGCCGACGCCCACCTGGTCGTAGGCGCCGCTGCCGATCAGGCTGTTCGACGACGACAGCGCCCCCGAGACGCCCGCCGTGCCCGAACCCCAGGTCACGCCGCCGACCTGCGCGGTCGCGCCGTTGCTCCAGGTCGGCGACGCCACGACGTAATGGCTGTCGGACAGCTCGGTGACGGTCTTGCCGACGTTGTCACCGACGGTGCTGCCGACGAGGCTGTTGGCCGCCGACACGGTGCCGGCCACGCCGCTGTCACCGCTGCCGAAGGTGACGGCGCCACGCGTTCCGTTCCACGAGGTGTCGACCGCGAGGTAGTTGCCGTTGGCCAGCACGCGCAGGCCGTCGGTCAGCGAGACCGTCGTGCGCAGCGCGGTCTGGAAGCTCGACGCATAGGTCGTCGAGTTGTACTCGTAGCTCGTGTAGAGGGCCGACTCGATGTTCGAGTACGCGCCGAGCCCGTCACCGGCAGCGCCGACCAGGCTGTTGCCGGCCCCGACGGCCACGCCGCGGGTGCCGGCGCCGAACGGTTGGCCATTGCTGCCGTCGACCCAGGTGACGGCACCGTTCGGGTCGTTCTCCAGGAAACGTCCGGCGGCCGCGTTGCCGTTGCCCGACCAATAAGGGCTGACGACGACATAGTTCTGGCTGCTGCTGCCGACCTTGGCGACGCCGCCACTGCCGACGAAGTCGTAGGCGCTGCTGCCCACCAGACTGTTCGCGCCACCGACCGCGCCGACGCTGCCGCCACCCGCGGCGCCGTAGGTCACGGCACCGGCATACACCGCCGAGCCGTTCGACCACAACGGCGAGTTGACCACGTAAGCGCCGCCGGGCAGGACCGTCAGCAGGCTGCCGACCATGTCGCCGGCGGCACCGGGCGGTGTCGTGCGCCGGTTCTGGTTGGCGTCGGTGTAGTTGTAGTAGGCCGAGGCGCCGAGACGCGTCAGCTCGTTGGTCCCGGTGCTGTTCAGCTCGTCGGCACCGACCACGTAGACCTTCGTCCCGTCGGTCGCGGTCGACACCGGAGCCAGCGTGCGGTTCGGCGTCGAGCCGACCAGCGCCGTGCTGGCCGAGACCGTTGCCCCGGCCGCGCCGGTGGACAGCGCACCGGTGTCACCGTCCATCCAGACCACTGCGCCGCGGCCGTTGAACCAGGTCGGCGCCGCGATGGCGACGTTCCCGTCGGCCAGCTCGACGATGCGCGTGCCGGGGCGGGCCACCTTCGTGCCGCTGAGCACGTCGGCGCCGCCCAGGCGGTCGTTGGCCGTGACCGTGACCGCCGCCGGATTGGTCACCGTGAGGCCGCTGTAGCCGTGCGGCACCATGCTGTCGGTGTTCGAGGTGTCGCCGACCAGGCTGTTGCTCGCGCTGACGAGGCTGGAGCCGCTGCCGGACTTGCTCTGCCAGGTGATCGCGCCCGCCGAGGCGCTCGTGCCGGTCTGCAACGCGTAGTAGTTCGGCGCCGTCGGCGCGGTACGGGTCCCGGTGCCTTCGTCGGAAAGGAAGTTCGTGACGGTGACGCCGGTGACGGTGCCGTACTCGGGGCTGCGCACGAGGTAGTTGTCATTGCTCAGCACGGTGACGCCGCCGCTGCCGACCTTGTCGCCGGCGTGGCTGCCGCGCAGATTGCTGAGCAACGCGCCGGTCGAGCTGTCGAACAGGTAGACGGCGCCGGTGTCGTTGACCGCGCCGGTGTCCGCGCCCGGCGCGGTGACGACGACGCGGCCGTTGCGCAGCACCTGCGTCGAGCTGCCGAAGCCGTTGGTGGCGTCGGGAGTCGGGTCGCTCATCGACAGGCTGGCCAGCGCGCTGCCGAGGTTGTCGACGATGAGGTTGCGCGGGTCGAGCAGCAGGCGGCCCGAGCGGCCGTCGCGGCTGCTGAGGTCGGCCAGGCCCTGGAATGCCAGGTCCTGCTTGCCCGAGACCTCGGCCTGCCCGCCCGCGCCACCGAAGCTGCCGCCGCGCGCGCTGATGCGGCCGGCGAACAGCGTCTTGTCGTCGGACCAGACCACCACCTGCCCGCCGTTGCCGTGTGCACCGGCCGCATCGGCGCGCAGCACGGTCGACGCGTTGACGCCGACCGTCGTCGCGTTGCCCAGCGTGATGTCGCCGCCCTGGAAGCCGCCGCCGACGCGCACGCGCCCGCCCTGCGCGCCGCTCGCATCGAGCGTCGCCGCACGCAGTTGCACGCTGGCGGCGGTCACGGCGATGTCGCCGCCGGCGCCGTTGCCGCCGCGGGCGCTGAAGGTCGCCGAACTGTAGACCGACGAGTCGGCCTCGGCGCCGGTGCTGCCGGTCACCGCGATGCTGCCGCCACGCGTCGCACCGTCGGCGGTGACCCGCGCCTGCGCGGTCTGGATGACCGTGTCGGCCTGAATCTGCACCGCACCGCCGGCGCCCTTCGCCGACGAGACGTCCAGCGTGCCCGACTGGCCGACATAGTCGGCCTGCACCAGGAGGCGTCCGCCATCGCGCGCGGCGACACTGCCGCCGAGATCGACGTTGCCGCCGCTGAGCGTGACCTGGCCGCCTTGCGCGACGATGCTGCCGGTGTTGCCGACCAGGCGAACGGCGCCGTCGGCGGCGACGAGCATGTCGGTCGCACCGCCGCCGCCGGCCACCGCCTGCTCGCGCAATCGCTGCGCGGCACCGGCGCTGAGGATCACGCGGCCGCCTTCGGCCTGCACGAGCTGGCGGTTCTCGACCAGCGCGGCCACTGTCGCCGGGTCGACCTTGACGCCCAGCAGCTCGCTGCCGGCGACGTCCAGCGTCACCGCGTCGCCGGCGGCCAGCGCGACCGTGCCCAGACGCGCGCTGACCACGCCTTCGTTGATGACCTCGGGCGCCAGCAGCGCCGCGTAACCGCCGGCGGCGGTGTTGATCGTGCCCTGGTTGACGACGCTGCCGGCGCCGTCCCCGCGCGTGAACTTCAGCCGGCCGGCGGCGAAGTCGGCGTCGGCGATGTCCAGCGTGCTGGCGACCAGCCCGCCGACGTCGACGCGCGAGCCGCGGCCGAAGACGATGCCGTTCGGGTTGACGAGCAGCACCTGGCCGTTGGCGCTGAGGCGCCCATGGATGGCCGACGGGTCGGCACCGGTGACGCGGTTGAGCAGCACCGCCTGCGCGTTCGGCTGCTGGATCTGCACCAGCGCCTGGCTGCCGACGTCGAAGCTCAGCCAGTTGATCGCCGCACGCTGGCTGGCCTGCGTGATGTCCAGCCGCGCACCCTGCTGCTGCAGTGCCGCCTGGCCGCTGACGACTTGGCCGCCCTGCGGCAGCGCGTTGGCCGCCGGCGGCGCCGCCCAGGCCGCCGTCTGCCCGAGCACCAGCCCGGCGCCGAGCACGACGCCGGCGACGCCGCGGCTGCGTTTGCCGCGCGAGCGTGTGCCTTCGGCGACCGCGACGCAGGCCCCGGTGCTGTCGTTCCAGACGAGTCGATAGATGCGATTCAGGGCGCCGGGACCGTGGTTCATGAGGTACTCCGAGAAGATGCGGGGCGGCGGGCGGGCACCCGCACGCGGTTCGACAGGCTCAGAAGGCCTTGACGAAGGAGACGAAGAGGCGCGGATCGCGACGGGTGCCGTCGCCGTCGTCGCCTTCGGCGCTGCGGACCGGGTTGCGGCCGTTGCGCCACGACAGCGCCGCGCGCAGCAGCACCTGCTGCGGGCCGCTCCAGCTGGCGGCCACGCCGTTGCCGGACAGCGTGTAGCGGTTGGGGTCCAGCGTCGCGGCGTTGCGCTCGCGGTCGCGGCGCAGCCAGGCGTGGTCGTGGAACAGCGACAGCGTCAGCTCGGGCGTCACCAGGCGGCGCCACTCGAGGCTGGCCAGCTGGCCCTCGTCGGCCGACGGCTCGGAGCTGGAGTACGCACGCACGGCCGAGGTGCCGGTGGCGCCGAACTTCTGCGACGAGTCGAGGTTGCGGTTGGCGCGCTGGCCGGACAGCGACAGCTGCAGCGTGTCGGCGGCGCTCAGGCGCTGCAGCCGGGTCAGCGTCCAGCCCAGCGTGCGGAAGCTGCCGTCGCGGTCGGGGCCGCCGGCGGACTGGTCGGCCGCGAGGTCGGCGGCATTGCCGCCGAGGTCCAGCCGGCCGAAGGCCAGCGACAGCGAGAACTGGGTGACGCCGCCGCCCAGCCAGCCGTCGACGGCGTCGCCGCCCAGCGCCAGCGTGCGCGTGGCGACGGTCTTGTCGCTGAGCTGGATGCCGGCGATGGCGTTGTCGAAGGCCTTGCGGTCGTAGGCCAGGCTCAGGCTCAGCGAAGCGCCGGCACGGCGCAGCAGCGGGTAGTTCGCCGCCGCCGCCCAGGCCGTCGCGCCGCCGCTGTAGCGCGTGTTGTTCAGGTCGTAGCCGTAAGCCAGGCGCGACACGGTGGCGCTGGCACGCCAGCCGTCGTAGCCGACCGGCGCGTTGTAGCCGGCGCTGCCGTAGTCCGAGCCGGCGCTGTGGCTGGCGAAGAACTGCAGCTGGTCGCCGAAGCGCAGCGGGCTGTTGATCTCCAGCGCGCCGGTGCTGCGCCACTCGCCGCTGGCCCGGGTGCCGGCGTTGTCGAGCTGCAGCCGGCCGCCGAACATCGGCTCGTCGGCGACCGCGACCACCAGGCGCGTCTCGCCGGGCTGGTCGCCGGGTTCGAGCACCGAGCTGGCCTGCACGCCGGGCAGCGAGTCGAGCAGGCCAATGGCGCGCTGCACCTCGTCGGCGCGCACCGGAGCGCCGATCTTCTGGCGCGCCGTCATCGTGCCGAGCACACGCGGCTCGCCAACGTTGCGCCCCGGCGGCGCCTGCTCGACACGCACGCCCGACAGGCGGCCCTCGAGCACCGCGATCGTGACGACGCCGTCGCGCAGCTCCTGCTCGGGCAGGAAGGCCCGCACGAGGTAGCCGGCGTCCTGGTAGGCGCGGGCCACGGCGTCGGTGGCACGGCGCAGGTCGGCCAGGCTCGCCGGCTGGCCGACGAAGGGCGCCAGCCGGACCTGCAGCTCGGCCTCCGGCAACAGCGTCACGCCGCGCAGGCGGAAGCCGAGCACCTGGACCCGGGCACCGGGCGCCGCATCGGGGGTGGCCGCGGGGGCGGCCGTGGTCGGCGGCGGCGGTGGCGGCGGCGGTGCCGCACGCTCTGCATCACGCAGCAGGGTGCCGGCATCGGGCGGGGTCTGCGCCTGCGGCGCGCCGCAGGCCAGCAGCGCGGCCGCAGCCACGGCGCCCAGGGTCTTGTTGTTCATCGACTCGGCTCCCTGAACCCAGAGGAAACCCGGGTCAGCAGCGACGGCCACTGTCAAGCCCGGGAATCAGGGAAAGCTTAAGTTGAAGCGTCTCGGTGCGTCACGAGAAATGCGGCCATAAATCGCACCTTTAGCATTAACCCGTAGTCCACCGAAGGGATGCGTCGGGCGTGCACACCCGCGGCAGGCCGTCGCCGCCGATGACCTACAGTCACGGCCGACGACACCATGAACCGACTGCACACCGAACTCCTCCGCCTCCATCTCTGCGCCGCGCCGGGCGAGCCGGGCGCCTGGGCCGACGCGTCCGGCCGCGTGCGCAGCGCGGTGCTGGAACTCGTGGCCCCGGTCGATGCGGCGCTGCTCGGCGCGGTCTGGGCCGGCGTTCAGAACGAACTCGGGCTGCCGGCGCCGGCCATCGTGCTGTCGGGGCGCGACGGCCTGCAGCTCTGGTTCGCGCTGCAGCAGCCCGTGGATGCCGCGACGGCGAGCGCACTGGTCGACGGCCTGCGCCGGCGCTGGCTCGACGAACTGCCCGCAGCCCTGCTGCGCTGCTGGCCGGCGCCCGAGGCCGCGCCGCCGGCCCTGCCCGGCACCGAGGTCGGTCCCGAACGCTGGGCGGCGCTGGTCTCGCCCGACCTCGCGCCGCTGTTCACCGAGACCCCGTGGCTGGACCTGCCGCCGGGCGCCGACGCCCAGGCCGCGCTGCTGGCGCCGCTGCGCCCGATCACGGCCGATGAACTGGCCGCCGCCTTGCGCACGCTGGCGCCGCCGGACGCGACCACGGCGCCGGGTGCACCCGAGCCGCGCTCGGCGCCCGAACGCGAAGCCGAACGTTTCCTGCTGTCGGTGATGCGCGACGCCGCGGCGCCGCTGGCGCAGCGCATCGACGCCGCGAAGGCGCTGCTGCGCCGCTGATCAGGCCCCGCGCGCGGCCGCTTCGCGCAGCTTGTCCTTGCGGCTCTTGCGCCGGCCCTTGACGCCGCCGTGGCCGGCGGGCGCGGCAGGGGCACTCTCGGTGGGCTCGAAACCCTCGACACGCTCGCGTTCGACGCGCCGGCCCTGGCGCTTCTCGATGAGGCGGAAATGCGCCTCGCTGGCCGCGGTGACGAAGCTCCAGGCTTCGCCGCTGGCGCCGGCGCGTGCCGTGCGGCCGATGCGGTGCGTGTAGTCGGCGGCCGAACGCGGCAGGTCGTAGTTGATCACCGCGGCCAGCGCCGGGATGTGCAGCCCGCGCGCCGCCAGGTCGGTGGCGAGCACGACCCGCAGCGTACCGTGCGCCAGCTCGGCCAGCACCCGTGCGCGCGCGCCCTGGCTCAGCTCGCCGTGCAGGGCCGCGGCGGCGATGCCGGCGCGCTGCAGCTTGGCCGCGACCATCTCGCTGGCGTGGCGGGTGGCGACGAAGACCAGCACCCGCGGCCAGTCGTGCGTGGCCAGCAGCCGGCGCAGCAGCGGCGTGCGCTGCGCGGTGTCGACCTCGACCGCGTGCTGCTCGATCTCGGGGCCGCCGGCCTCGGGCGCGGCGTCCACCGCCACCTGCACCGGCGCGTGCAGCAAGCGCGTGGCCAGCGCCTGCACCGGCGGCGGGAAGGTCGCCGAGAACAGCAGCTGCTGGCGCTCGGCCGGCAGCAGCGCCAGCACACGCTCCAGCTCGGCGGCAAAACCGTCGTCGAGCAGCCGGTCGGCTTCGTCGAGCACCAGCAGCTGCACCTCGCCCAGCGTCAGCGCGTTGCGTTCGACCAGGTCCAGCAGCCGGCCCGGCGTCGCGACGACGACTTCGGCGCCGCCGCGCAGGCCCATCATCTGCGGGTTCACCGAGACGCCGCCGAAGACGACGGCGACCTTCACCGGCTCGGCCATCTCGCGCGCCATCGCACGCAGCGTCTGGCCGGCCTGCACCGCGAGTTCGCGCGTCGGCACCAGCAGCAGCGCGCGCGTGACGCGCCGGCTTTCGCGCGGCGTGATGTCGAAGCGATGCAGCATCGCCAGCGCGTAGGCCGCGGTCTTGCCCGAGCCGGTGGGCGCACGCGCGACGAGGTCCAGCCCGTCGAGCGCCGGCGGGATGGCCCGCTGCTGCACCGGCGTCGGCGTGGCGAAACCGAGCTCGGCGCAGGCGCGCTGCAGCGCCGGCGTCAGCCCGAGGGCGGCGAAGCCCGCGCTCACAGCCGCCGCGCCTTGACGGTGCGGCCCTTGACCTTGCCGCGCGCCAGGCCGCGCAGCGCCTGCTCGGCGACGTCGCGGCGCACCGAGACGTAGGTCGAGAAGTCGTTGACGTCGATCTTGCCGACCGCCGCCGCCTCCAGCCCCAGGTCCTTGGTCAGCGCGCCCAGCACGTCGCCGCGGCGGATCTTCTCCTTGCGGCCGCCGAGGATCTGCAGCGTCACCATCGGCGGCAGCAGCGGCGGCTGCGGCCCGGCCTTGGCGAGTTCCGCTTCCAGCTCGGCCAGCGGATGCCAGACGCTCTGCCGGCCCTGCATCTCGTCGATGCGGCCGACCCGGCCCATCTCGTCGAGGCTGGCGAGGTTGAACACCAGCCCGCTCTCGCCGGCGCGCCCGGTGCGGCCGATGCGGTGGGTGTGCACCTCGGGCTCGGGCGTGATGTCGACGTTGATCACCGCTTCGAGCTTGCTGATGTCCAGCCCGCGCGCGGCGACGTCGGTGGCCACCAGCACGCTGGCGCTGCGATGGGCGAAGCGCACCAGCACCTGGTCGCGGTCGCGCTGCTCCAGGTCGCCGTGCAGTTCCAGCGCGACGATGCCCTGGGCCTGCAGCACCGCCACCAGGTCGCGGCACTGCTGCTTGGTGTTGCAGAAGGCCAGCGTGCTCTCGGGGCGGAAACGCTGCAGCAGCAGGCCGACGGCGTGCAGGCGCTGGCTCTCGGTCACCTCGTAGAAGCGCTCGACGATCTGGCCCGCGGCATGGGTCTCGGCCAGGCGCACCTCCTGCGGGTCGCGCAGGTAACGCGCGGCCAGCTTGGCGACGTCTTCGGGATAGGTGGCCGAGAACAGCAGCGTCTGGCGCTTGCTCGTCGGCGGGCAGTGACGCGCGACGGCGGCGATGTCCTCGGCGAAGCCCATGTCGAGCATGCGGTCGGCTTCGTCGAGCACGAAGGTCGTCAGCGCCTCCAGCGCCAGCGAGCCGCGCTCCAGGTGGTCGAGCACACGCCCCGGCGTGCCGACGACGACGTGCGCGCCGTGCTCCAGGCTGACGAGCTGCGGCCGGATCGCGGCGCCGCCGCACAGCGTCAGCACCTTGACGTTGTCTTCGGCGCGCGCCAGGCGGCGGATCTCCTGCGAGACCTGCTCGGCGAGTTCACGCGTCGGGCAGAGCACCAGCGCCTGTGTGGCAAAGCGCTTGGCGTCGAGCCTGGCCAGCAGCGGCAGCGAAAAGGCCGCGGTCTTGCCGCTGCCGGTCTTGGCCTGGGCGATCAGGTCGCGCCCGGCCAGCGCCGGCGGCAGCGCCGCGGCCTGGATCGGCGTCATGCAGTCGTAGCCCAGCTGTTGCAGGTTGGCGAGCACGGCCGGCGACAGCGGCAGCGTGGAGAAAGCGGGGCCGGCGGGCGCGGCGGGAGATTCGGTCATGCCCCGATTGTCGAGGCTGGGGCCGGCCGGCGCCGGGATTTCAGAGTTCGCGTGCCGTCAGCCACAGCCGCAGCTCGAACTCCAGCGTCGGGTACTCGGGCTCCATGTGGCGGCACAGCGCGTAGAAGGCCTTGTCGTGCTCGCGCTCCTTCAGGTGCGCGAGCTCGTGCACGGCGATCGTGCGCAGGAAGTCGGCCGGCGCCTCCTTGAACAGCGCGGCGATGCGGATCTCGCGTTTGGCCTGCAGCCGCCCGCCCTGCACACGCGACACCGCGGTGTGCGTGCCCAGCGCGTTCTTCACGACGTGCAGCTTGGGGTCGAAGACGACCTTGGACAGCGGCGGCGCGCTCTTCATGAACCGCGACTTCAGCGCGCAGACGTAGTCGTAGAGCTCGCGCTCGTTGCGCACCGGCGAAGGCTCGGGGTGGCGGCGCGCGACGTAGTCGGCCAGCCGGCCTTCGGCGATCAGCGCCTGGACCTGGGCCAGCAGGTCGGGCGGGTAGCCCTGCAGATACTTGAGTTCTGACACCGGCTCAGCAGCGGCCCGAGCGCCGGCTGCGCGGCTGCAGCTTGTCGAGCTCGGCGAACTGCTGCTTGAGCAGCAGCATCAGCGCCCGCGCCTGGTCGACCGGCAGGCTGAGACAGGAGCCGGCGGCGCCTTCGTCGCGCGCCGGGCGCGGCAGCACCAGCGCGTCGACGCCGATCTCGATCAGGCCCTTGTCGTGACGCAGGGACTTCAGGCGCTGGACTTCGATGTCGTAGGTCTTCATGCGGGGGCGGGGTGACGCGAAAGCCGGCGATTGTCCGCCGCCCGCGGCCGCAGCGGGCCGTGTTCACGACAACGACCGGCCCCGCGGCCGTCGCGCCCCATGCGCCCTGAAGATCCGCCCGCGCCCCGAGCGGCAACGCCGGCTCGGCCCGCCCGGCGTGCCGGGCGCTGCGGCAGCCGGCTCAGTGACGGCGGCGGCGGTTCGCGGCGGCCACGCCGAACAGCGCCAAGCCGGCCAGCGCCAGCGTCGCCGGTTCCGGCACGTCGTTGCCGGGCTCGCCGACGACGACGCGGATCGCGCTGCGGCCCATCTCGGCACCGGCCGCGGAGTAGGCGACCAGGGCGAACGTGTACTCGCCGGCGGCGAACGCGTCGAAGGCCTTGCCCACCTCGAGGAAGTCCATGCCGAGGTTCCACGAGTCCTGGATCAGCGGCAGCGCCGAGAACGCGCCGCCGATGTGCGCCGCCTGGTCGGTGCCGGCCGCCGGATCGCGGTCGATCAGCAGCTGCACCGAGTAGCTGGTGGTGTCCAGGCCGCTGACGTAGTACGCGAAGTTCCACAGCGCATACGGGTTCGCCGGCGACGGCGACTGTTGCGACACCCCGTCCGGCGCGAAGAAGGTCCCGGCGCCGTCGTTGGCGAGGTTCGGCCCGACGTAACGCTGATGCGCGGTCAGGCCGAGCGTCAGGCCGTTCTCGAACTCCGTCACCGCCACGGCGTTGTTCGGGATGCCGCTGCCGCCGAAGGTGGCGCCCGGCAGCGTGCCGAAGCGGTCGTAGGTCGGCGTGACCGGCGCAGCGATCGCGGAAGCGCAGGCGACGGTGGCGAGAGCGGACAAGGTGCAGCGCAAGATGTTCATGACGGTGTCAAACGTGATTTCCTGCATCAAAAGCACGTGACATGCCACTCCACCTCGGGGCGGCAGATTTCGCCGGTGTGACAAGGGTTTGTCCGCAGCGGCGGGGCCGCGGGCCGAGGCTGCGAACCGGTCGGTGTCAAGGATGCCGACAGGCCGGATGCGACCGGTCCCGCGCGAGCGTGCCGACCGGGCGGGCCGGCGTCCTGGTACAACCTGCCGCCGAGAACGCTCAGCGAGAACACGACGATGCCCCTGATGGAGATCGGCGCGGGCCTGCGCGGGCCGGGTGCCGGCCGATGACGCCGGGACTCCTGCCCTCCGGCCTGTACGACCTGCTGCTCACCGAGCGCCTGGAGCGCCTGCTCGCCGCCGACCCGGGCGCGCGGCATCAGGTCCTGCCGCTGGCCGGGAATGCGGCCGAACTCGTGGCCGATGCCCTGGTCCGGCAGCTCGCCGCCCTGCTGGAGGAACTGCCCGGCGACGGCGAAGACGCGGCGACACGCCAGCTGGGGCTGGTCAACGAGCTGCTGATCTGGCTGCGCGAGCGGCTGCAGGGCAACACCAGCCGAGGCGCGGCCGCCGCTGTCGACCTGCTGGCGCCGCCAGCGCGGCTGCTGCGCGCCGTGCACCGCTCGCCGACCCGCCCGACACCGCCCGAGCTCGGCCTGGCCATGCCGTGGCTGTTCACCGCCGGCAAGGGCTCGCCGTCGCTGCTGCAGGAACTGCGCCGCGAGCTGGCATCCAGCGACCGGGTCGACATCCTGGTCAGCTTCATCACCGTATCGGGCGTGCGCAAGCTGCAGGACGTGCTGCAGCAGATCACCGCCCGCGGCGGCGACGCCGGCGCGCCCGGGCCGCGCATCCGCATCCTCACCACCACCTACACCGGAGCCACGGAGCTGCGCGCGCTCGACGAGTTGGCACGCCTGCCGGGCTGCGACGTCCGCGTGTCACTGGACGGCCGCCGCACGCGGCTGCATGCCAAGGCCTGGATGTTCCACCGCGCCAGCGGCTTCGGCTCGGCCTACATCGGCAGCGCCAACCTCAGCGGCGCGGCGCTGACGGGCGGCCTGGAGTGGACCGTCAAGCTCACCCAGCGCGGGCAGGCCGCCTTGTTCACGCGCGCCGAGGCGCACTTCGAGACGCTGTGGTCGGACAACGAGTTCCGCCGCTACGACCCCGACGACGCCACGCACCGCCAGGCCCTCGCCGCGGCGCTGCGGCGCGAGTCGGGCGCCGGGCCGGGCGATGGCGGCCCGGGGGCCGTCGGCTTCTTCGACCTGCAGCCCAAGAGCTACCAGCAGGAGATGCTGGAGCAGCTGGTGGCCGAACGCGCGCACGGCCGCCAGCGCAACCTGCTGGTGGCCGCCACCGGCACCGGCAAGACGGTGGTCGCCGCGTTCGACTACCGCGCCAGCTGCGAGCGCCTGGGCGGGCGGCCTCGGCTGCTGTTCGTGGCGCACCGCGAGGAGATCCTGCGCCAGGCGCTGCGCACCTACCGCGAGGTGCTGCGCGACCCCGAGTTCGGCGACCTGCTCTGCGGCACGCACGAGCCCGGGCAGCTGGACCACCTGTTCGCCACGATCGACAGCGTCAGCAGCCGCGATCTCGTCGCCACGGCGGGCGCCACGCACTGGCACACCGTGGTGGTCGACGAGTGCCATCGCCTGGCCGCCGAGCGCTTCGACGCCTTCGTGCGCGCGGTCCGCCCGGCCGTCCTGCTGGGCCTCACGGCCACGCCCGAGCGCAGCGACGGCAAGCCGCTCGCGCCCTACTTCGACCACCGCCCCGACGGCAGCCCCGCGGTGGAGCTGCGCCTGTGGCACGCACTGGACCTGCAGCTGCTCGCCCCGTTCGAGTACTACGCCTGCGACGACGAGACCGACTTCTCGTCGGTGCCCTGGGACCTGCCTGGCGAACGCGACGCGATCGACAAGCTCGTCACCGCCAACGACCTTCGCGCGAGGCTGGTCGTCAAGGAGTGGATGCGGCTCGCGTCCGAGCCCCGGCAGTCCCGGGCGCTGGTGTTCTGCGTCTCGGTGGCGCACGCCGAGTTCATGACCGAGCGGCTCAACCGCGCCGGGCTGCCGGCGGCCTGCGTCGTCGGCAGCACCCCGGGCGACGAACGCCGCCGCGCACCGCAGCGGCTGGCCAGCGGCGAGCTCTGCGCCCTCGTGACCGTGGACCTCTACAACGAAGGCGTGGACCTGCCGACGGTGGACACCCTGCTGCTGCTGCGCCCGACGCAGAGTCCGGTGCTGTTCCAGCAGCAGCTGGGCCGCGGGCTGCGCCTGGCGCCGAGGAAGGACAGCTGCCTGGTGCTGGACTTCGTCGGCCAGCACCGCGCCGACTTCCGCTTCGACCGGCTGCTGTCGGGCATCACCGGGCTGACGCGGCGCGAGCTGGCCGACGCCGTGGAGCACGGCTTCGGCAGCCTGCCGCCGGGTTGCCACATCCACCTGCAGAAGCAGACGCGAGAGCAGGTGCTGGGCAGCCTGCGCACGCTCACGCAGCAGAGCTGGAGGCGACTGAAGACCGAGCTGCAGGCCTACGCCGCGCTGCGCGGCCGCAGCGCCGTGCGCCTGGCCGACTTCCTGAGCGACCAGGCGCTGGAACTGGAAGACGTGTACCGCGCCGGCACCGGTGGCACACGCAGCGGCTGGACCGCGCTGAAGCGCGAGGCCGGGCTTCTGGTGTGCGAGCCCGGCCCCGAGGAGGACTACTTCAGCCGGCGCGCGGCCGACCTGCTGCACATCGACGACCCGGCCCGGCTGACGCTGCTCGGCCGCCTGCCCGCGCTGCACGCCACCCGCCACGCGCTCGACGCAAGCGACCGGGCCTTGCTGCAGATGCTGGCCTACCAGGTCGACGGCCGCCACGAACAGAAAGGCGACGCCGCCACCTTCCTCGCCCGCCTGGCGGCACATGCGCCGGTGCTCGAGGAACTGGCCGAGCTCGGCGGCTGGCTGGAAGCCTCGAACGCACGGCCCGCCGTGCCGCTGCCGGGCCTGGACGACACGCCGCTGGTGCTGCACGCCCGCTACGGCATCCGCGAGATCCTGACCGCCGTGGGCTGGCTGAGCGCCGAGCGTCGCGTGCCCTTCCAGGCCGGAGTGCTGGCCCTGGCCGAGCGCCGGACCGAGCTGCTGTTCGTGACGCTCGACAAGAGCGAGGGCTTCCACGACCGCATCGCCTACCGCGACTACGCGATCAGCGCCGAGCGTTTCCACTGGCAGTCGCAAAACAGCGCCGGCCCCGACACACCGGCCGGACGGCGCTACCTGGAGAGCGCGCACAACGGCTGGCGCTTCCAGCTCTTCGTGCGGGCGCACAAGGGCGAGCCCTACCGCGCCTGCGGCCCCGTCACCCTCGACGGCGCCGAGGGCAGCCGACCGATGAGCATCACCTGGCGGCTGCAGCGGCCGCTGCCGGCGCGGCTGTTCCGGGAGTTCAGCGTGCTGCGGGGCAGCTGAAGACGCGCAGCCCGGTATTCAGCCCGACAGCAGGTCCGGCCGATGCGCCTTCAGCCAGGCCAGCACGTGCCCCTGCAGCGCCTTCGCGCTGGCCAGGCACTCGGTGGCCACGGCTTCGGGGATGAGATCGCCCGAGTAGTCGGACAAGTTGCGTTGCTTGCGCAGCGCGTCGAGCACGATGACCTGGGCCGGCGCGACGCCGACGCTGGTGCCGAGGGTCTGGATCGCCGTCTGGTGGTGTCCGGGCTTGCTGGTCAGCGTGCGGTAGCCGTTGGCCTGCAAGGCCACCATCGACAGCTGCATGATGGCCTTGTAGGCCGCGTCGAAGCGGTTCTCCGCGCTCAGGCCGGCCAGCTGCGCATCGGCCAGATTGCGCTGCGCAGCCGCCAGCAGCTTGCCGACAGCGGCCGCGTCCGGCTGGATCGCGTCAAGGCTGATGCCCAGCAAGTTCTTCAAGGTCATCGGCGTTGCCGATCAGGAAGATCTTGGGGCGCGACAGCACGTCCCGCAGGAACGGCTCCGAACGAGCCCTTGCCGCAAAGTCGTCGAGCGCGAATACCTTCGGGTTGATCTCGCGACCCAGGGTGGTCTGCGCCGGGTACAGCGCCTGGACCACGTCTCGGAAGCCGGCATCGCCGACCAGGAGCACGTCGATGTCGCTGCCGGCCGTTTCCTCCCCGCGGGCGACCGAGCCGAAGACAAAGGCCAGCTTCACGCGCCCGGCCAGCGGCGCCAACGCTGCCGAGAGCACATCGCCCAGGCCCGAGGTCTTGCGCAGGATGCTGGCCAGCTCGGCGTAGATCGGGCCGCTGGTGTTGGCGCTGTAGACCTGCTGGTTGCCGCGCTTCTCACGCCGCAGCAGCCCCGCCTCGGCCAGCTTGGTGAGCTCACGCGTGATCGTGCCGGCCGGCAGGCCCGTGCGGCGAGCGACCTCCCGGCCATGCAGCGCTTCCTCCGGCCGCAACAACAGCAGCCCGAGCACGCGACGGCGGTATTCGGGGAACAGCAGGGAGGCCAAGGATTGATGCATGGAAGGCGCCAATTGTCGCTTTATTTGCATCGATTTACCAGACACCTCAACACGACACGCCGCCCGAAAACAAGCGGGGCATCAGGCGACTGCAGGTGGCAAACGACACCGACCTGGGCCCGTGGAGGCCTACATCAGCACGATGTCGTACTGCTCCGGGTTCATCGTCGCCTCGGCCGACAGCGAGATCGGCTTGCCGATGAACTCCGACAGCCCGGCGATGTGGCCGCTCTCCTCGTCGAGCAGCATCTCGACGACGGCGGCGCTGGCGATGACGCGGAATTCCTTCGGGTTGAACTGCCGCGCCTCGCGCAGGATCTCGCGCAGGATGTCGTAGCAGACGCTGCGCGCGGTCTTCACCTGGCCGCGGCCCTGGCAGGTCGGGCAGGGTTCGCAGAGCATGTGCGCCAGGCTCTCGCGGGTGCGCTTCCTCGTCATCTCGACGAGCCCCAGCTGCGTGAAGCCGCTGACCGTGGTGCGCGTGCGGTCGCGTGCGAGCTGCTTGCGCAGCTCGGCGAGCACCGCCTGCTGGTGGTCCTCGCGCGTCATGTCGATGAAGTCGGCGATGATGATCCCGCCGAGGTTGCGCAGCCGCAGCTGGCGCGCGATGGCGCCGGCCGCCTCGAGATTCGTCTTGAAGATCGTGTCCTCGAAGTTGCGCGCGCCGACGAAGCCGCCGGTGTTGACGTCCACCGTCGTCAGCGCCTCGGTCTGGTCGACGATCAGGTAGCCGCCGCTCTTCAGGTCGACGCGCCGCGCCAGCGCCTTGGCGATCTCCTCCTCGATGCCGAAGAGGTCGAAGATCGGCCGCTCGCCGCGGTAGTGCTCGAGCTTGCCGACCGCGCCCGGCGTGTAGGTCTCGCCGAAGACACGCAGCGCCTCGTGCTGCAGCTTGGAGTCGATGCGGATCGAGTGCGTGGCGTCGGTGGTCAGGTCGCGCAGCACACGTTCGGCCAGGCTCAGGTCCTGGTGCAGCAGCGTGCCCGGCGGCTTGCTCTGCGCACGCTGGCGGATCGCCGCCCAGGTCTTGCGCAGGTAGGCGATGTCGTCGGCGAGTTCGGCGTCGCTCGCCTCCTCGGCGTTGGTGCGCAGGATGAAGCCGCCGCCGTCGGCGCCGACCAGCGCCTGCATGCGCGAACGCAGCTGCTCGCGCAGCTCGGGGCCGCCGATCTTCTGCGAGATGCCGATGTGGTCGTCGTGCGGCAGGAAGACCAGCATGCGCCCGGCGATCGAGATCTGCGTCGACAGCCGCGCGCCCTTGGTGCCGATGGCGTCCTTGATGACCTGCACGGTCAGCGTCTGGCCTTCGAAGACGTGGCGCTCGATCGGCGGCAGCGGCGCGTCGCCGCGTGTCGTCGGGTGGCCGAACAGGTCGGCCACGTGCAGGAAGGCCGCACGCTCCAGGCCGATGTCGACGAACGCGCTCTGCATGCCGGGCAGCACACGCGCCACCTTGCCGAGGTAGACGTTGCCGACCAGCCCTCTCTCGAGCGTGCGCTCGACGTGCAGCTCCTGCACCGCGCCGTTCTCGACGATGGCGACCCGCGTTTCCTGCGGTGCCCAGTTGATGAGGATGTCCTGCGTCGCCATGGCGCGCAGTCTAACGAGACGCCGGGGGCGCCGCGTGTGCGGGGCTACGCGCAGCGTGCGCTGGCCGTCACGCTCAGGGCGCGGTGGCGACGCCGGCCTCGGCCAGCAGCGCACGCGTCTCGAACAGCGGCAGCCCCATGATCCCGGAGTAGCTGCCTTCGACGCGTTCGATCCAGGCCGAGATCGGCCCCTGGATGGCGTAGGAGCCGGCCTTGCCGAAAGGCTCGCCGCTGGCGACATAACGGCCGATCGTCGCCTCCGGCAGCGCAGCGAAGCGCACGACCGAGTCCGACAGCGCGAGCCGCCGCCGCGTGCCGTGCGCCAGCGCGACGGCGGTGTAGACGTGGTGTTCGCCGCCCGACAGCGCACGCAGCGTCGCCGCGGCGTCGTCGGCGTCGCGCGGTTTGCCGAGGATGCGCGGCCCCAGCGCCACCGTCGTGTCGGCACAGAGGATGGGCGCCGGCGGCAGCGCACGCGCGTGCAGCCGCGCGACGGCGGCGTCGAGCTTGGCCCGCGTCACACGCTGCACGTAGTCGGCCGGCGCTTCGCCGTCGCGTTCGGCTTCCAGCGCCTCGGCGTCCTCGTCGGGCGCAGGCAGCAGCGGGCGGTGGGCGACGCCGAGCTGGTCGAGCAGCTGAGCGCGGCGCGGGCTCTGCGAGGCGAGGTAGACGAAGGTGGTGTTCATCGTGGAAAGCTGTCGTGCGCCGCCATCTTGCCCCCTCTCCCGCTCGCGGGAGAGGGTTGGGGTGAGGGCTCGTGGCGCGCAGGCACCCTCACCCCTGCCCTCTCCCGCCTTGCGGGAGAGGGAGCCGGTCATTCGCGGTGGTAAGGGTGGCCGGTGGCCAGCGTCCAGGCGCGGTACAGCGCCTCGGCGAGCAGCACGCGCGCGAAGGCGTGCGGCAGCGTCAGGTCCGACAGGCGCAGCGTCTCGTCGGCGCTGGCTTTCAGCGCCGGGTCCAGCCCGTCGGGGCCGCCGATCAGCAGGGCCACGTCGCGGCCTTCGCCACGCCAGTGGGTGACACGTTCGGCCAGCTTGACGGTGTCCAGCCGCGTGCCGCGTTCGTCGAGGATCACGCGGCGCACGCCACGCGGCAGCGCGGCCTCGAAGCGTGCGGCTTCGGCGGCCATGCACTGCGCGGCGGTCTTGCCGCCGGTGCGCGGCTCGGCCTTCAGCGCCTTCAGCTCCAGCCGCATCTCGGGCGGGAAGCGTTTGGCGAAATCGGCCCAGGCCTCGTCGGCCCAGGCCGGCTGGCGCTGGCCCACGGCCACGACCAGCAGCTTCACCTCAGCGTGCGGTCTTGCGCGCGGCGGTCTTGCGCGCCGGGGCCTTGGCGGCCGGCTTGGCGGCCGGCTTGCGCGGCGCCGCGGCCTTCTTCGCCGCCGGCTTCTTCGGCGTGCCGACCTTCACGGTCGACACCGGCAGGCCGGCGTCGGCGTCGCGGCGCGCGGTCTTGCGCGCCGGCGCCTTGGCGGCCGCCTTCTTGGCCGCCGGGCGTGCGGCCTGGCGCGCCGCCACCTTGTCGGCGGCCTTCTTCTTGGCCGCCTTCTTGGCTGCGGGCTTCTTCGGCGCCTCGTCCATCGGCTCGGAGGCCTTGACGAGGCCGCCGCCGGTGGCACCGAGCTTCACGCGCACCGCCTTGCCGCCCCAGATCTCCTCGAGGTGGTAGTACTCGCGGATGGCGGGCTGCATGATGTGCGCCACCGCCTGGCCGCAGTCGACGATGATCCACTCGCCGTTGTCCTCGCCCTCGGTGGACAGGACTTCCATGCCGCGGGCCTTGACGGTCTCGCGCACGCTGGAGGCCAGCGCCTTGGTCTGACGGTTGCTGGTGGCCGTCGCGATGATCACGCGCTCGAACAGCGGCGACAGGGCCTCGGTGTTGAAGACGGCGATGTTCTGCGCCTTGACGTCTTCCAGGCCATCGACGATGGCCCGTTGCAGCTTGCGAATGTCCATTCAGCTCCCGGATGCGACCCGGTAAAGGGCGTGCTGGTCAATATAGCGTGCCACCTGCGGCGGCACCAATTCGGTGATGTCCAGGCCGTTGGCGGCCCGGCGGCGGATTTCGGTGGCCGACACGTCGACCGCCAGCGGCAGCAGCGCCAGCGCGTGCGGGTGGCGCGCCACCTCGGCATCGGCCACCAGCGCGACGCCCGGCCGTGCGGCGACGGCCAGTTCGACCCGCGCGAGCAGCTCGCGCCAGCCGTTCCAGGTGTGCAGGCCAGCGTACTGGTCGGCGCCGATCAGCAGCACCCAGCGCACGTCGGGCTCGCGCCGCTGCAGCTCGCGCACGGTGTCCAGCGTGTAGCTGGGCCCCGGGCGCTCGATCTCGAGGCGGTCGACGGCGAAACGCGCTTCGCCTTCGACCGCCGCTTCCAGCATCGCGACACGGTGCTCGGGCGCCGACAGCGCCCTCGCCTTCTGCCACGGCTGGCCGACCGGCACCCACAGCACGCCGTCCAGCGCCAGCTGTTTCATCGCCTCGTGCGCCAGCGCGACGTGGCCGCGGTGCACGGGGTCGAAACTGCCGCCGAACAGGCCGATGCGGCGGCCGGCGGCCGCGGGCGCGTGGTTCACTCGGCGAGCCAGTCGCGCGGACGCAGGAAGTCGGTGTACAGCCGCGCCTCGGGCGTGCCGGGCTCGGGCTTGGCGTCGTAGCCCCAGTGCACGACCGGCGGCATCGACATCAGGATGCTCTCGGTGCGCCCGCCGCTCTGCAGTCCGAACAGCGTGCCGCGGTCCCAGACGAGGTTGAACTCGACATAGCGCCCGCGGCGCAGGCACTGGAAGTCGCGTTCGCGTTCGCCGTAAGGCGTGTCGCGGCGCCGGCGCACGATCGGCAGCCAGGCGTCGAGAAAGGCCTCGCCGACCGAACGCACCATCGCGAAGTCGGCGTCGAAGCCGCCCTCGGCGAAGTCGTCGAAGAACACGCCGCCGATGCCACGCGGCTCGTCGCGGTGCTTCAGGTAGAAGTACTCGTCGCACCAGCGCTTGAAGCGCGGGTACTTGTCCTCGCCGAAGGGTGCCAGCGCGTCGCGGCAGACGCGGTGGAAGTGGCGCGCGTCGTCCTCGACGCCGTAGTACGGCGTCAGGTCCATGCCGCCGCCGAACCAGCTGACCGGCGCGCGGCCTTCGGGGAAGGCGGCGAACAGGCGCACGTTCATGTGCGTCGTCGGCACGTGCGGGTTGCGCGGGTGCATGACCAGCGACACGCCCAGCGCCTCGAAGGGCGAACCGGCGAGCTCGGGCCGGTGCTGGGTGGCCGTCGGCGGCAGCGCCGCGCCCTTGACGTGGCTGAAGTTGCAGCCGCCGCGTTCGATCAGCGGCCCGCCTTCGACGAGTTGGGTCAGCCCGTCGCCTTCGAGCCGGCCGCCGGCCGGGCGCTGCCAGGCGTCACGCAGGAACGGCGTGCCGTCCTCGGCCTCGACCGCGGCGACGATGCGCGATTGCAGCTCCAGCAGCCAGCGGCGCATCGCCGCGGTGTCGACGGCGGCGTTCAATGGCGGATGGCCCGGTGGCCGATGTCGTTGCGCCACTGCGCGCCGTCGAAGGCGATCGCGTGCACGCCTTCCAGCGCCCGCTGCTGCGCCAGCCGCACCGAGTCGCCGAGCGCGGTGACGCAGAGCACACGCCCGCCGCTGGTGACGGTCTGGCCGCCGACGACCTTGGTGCCGGCGTGGAAGACGACGAGGTCCTCGCGTTCGGCCGGCAGCCCGCTGATGACGTCGCCGGCACGCGGTTCGGCCGGGTAGCCGGCGGCGGCCATCACGACGCCGAGCGCGACGCGGCGGTCCCACTGCAGCGCGACGTCGGCGAGCTTGGCTTCGGTGGCCGCCAGCAGCAGTTCGACCAGATCGGTCTTCAGCCGCATCAGGATGACCTCGGCCTCGGGGTCGCCGAGCCGGCAGTTGAACTCCACCGTGCGCGGCTGGCCCTGGGCGTCGATCATCAGCCCGGCGTAGAGGAAGCCGGTGAACGGATGCCCGTCCTTGGCCATGCCCGCCAGCGTCGGCTGGATGATCTCCTGCATCACCTTGGCGTGCACGTTGGGCGTGACCACCGGGGCCGGCGAATAGGCGCCCATGCCGCCGGTGTTGGGGCCGCGGTCGCCGTCGAAGATGCGCTTGTGGTCCTGGCTGGTGGCCAGCGGCAGCACCGTCGTGCCGTCGGCGACGACGATGAAGCTGGCCTCCTCGCCTTCCATGAACTCCTCGATGACGACACGGCCGCCGGGAATGCCCAGCATCGTGTCGATCGCGGCGTGCGCCTCGTCCAGCGTCATCGCGACGACGACACCCTTGCCGGCCGCCAGGCCGTCGGCCTTGACGACGATCGGCGCGCCCTGGGCGTCGACGTAGGCGTGCGCCGCGGCGGCTTCGGTGAAGCTCTCGTAGCGCGCCGTCGGGATGCCGTGGCGCTTCATGAAGTCCTTGGCGAAGGCCTTGGAGCTTTCCAACTGCGCCGCCGCACGCGTCGGGCCGAAGATGCGCAGCCCGCGTGCGCGGAAGACGTCGACGACGCCCGCGGCCAGCGGCGCCTCGGGGCCGACGACCGTCAGCGCCACCTTCTCGGCGACGACGAAGTCGGCCAGCGCCGCCGGGTCCGTGATGGCGACGTTGCGCAGCCGGGCGTCCGCCGCCGTGCCGCCGTTGCCCGGCGCCACGTAGACGTGCTGCACGCGCGGGGACTGCGCGAGCTTCCACGCCAGGGCGTGCTCGCGGCCGCCGCCGCCGATCACGAGAACCTTCATGCTTCGATTTCCGCGTTGTGGAAGACGTCCTGCACATCATCGAGGTCCTCGATGACGTCCAGCAGCTTCTGCATGCGCGCGGCGTCTTCGCCGGCCAGCGCGATGGTGTTTTCGGCGCGCATCGTGACCTCGGCGACCTCCGCCGTCAGCCCCTTGGCTTCGAGGGCGGCCTTCACGGCCTGGAAGTCGGCCGGCGAGGTCAGCACCTCGATCGAGCCGTCCTCGCCGGTGACCACGTCCTCGGCGCCGGCTTCGAGCGCGGCTTCCATCACCGCGTCCTCGCTGGTGCCGGGGGCGAAGATCAGCTGGCCGCAGTGCTTGAACTGGAAGGCCACCGAGCCTTCGGTGCCCAGGTTGCCGCCGTACTTGCTGAAGGCGTGGCGGACCTCGGCGACGGTGCGCACGCGGTTGTCGGTCATGCAGTCGACGATGATCGCCGCGCCGCCGATGCCGTAGCCCTCGTAGCGGATCTCCTCGTAGTTGACGCCTTCGAGGTTGCCGGTGGCCTTGTCGATGTTGCGCTTGACGGTGTCGGCGGGCATGTTGGCCGCCTTGGCCTTGTCGACCGCCAGCCGCAGCCGCGGGTTGGCGTTCGGATCACCGCCGCCTTGGCGGGCGGCGACGATGATCTCGCGGATCACGCGTGTCCAGATCTTGCCGCGCTTCTCGTCCTGGCGGCCTTTGCGGTGCTGGATGTTGGCCCATTTGGAATGTCCGGCCATGGGGGGAATCTCCTGTAGCGCCGTTCGGGGTCGGGGTGACGGAAAGTCGGCGCGCTTCCTCAGCGAAGGGCGCGATTTTAGCGGTGGCCCCCGGGTGCCCCCGGCCCCCGGACGCAAGAGCGGGCGCCGGGGCCGGCGCTAGACTCGCGCGACCCATGCCGGCGTCCTGCCGGCCGCCTCGACAAGACAGCCAGAACCGGGGGCTCCACGATGTCCGAACCGATCCTCGTCGCCCGCCACGGCGACGTCGTCTGCGAGCTGCTGCCCGCGCTCGCCAACCGCCACGGCCTGATCACCGGCGCCACCGGCACCGGCAAGACGATCACGCTGCAGAAGCTCGCCGAGAGCTTCAGCCAACTCGGCGTGCCGGTCTTCATGGCCGACGTGAAGGGCGACCTGACCGGCATCACCCAGCGCGGCAGCGTCTCGCCCAAGCTCGCCGCGGTGCTGGCCGAACGCGGCCTGGACACGCCCGAGCCCTTCGCCTGCCCGACGACGCTGTGGGACGTCTTCGGCGAGCAGGGCCACCCGGTGCGCGCCACCGTCTCCGACATGGGGCCGCTGCTGCTGTCGCGCATGCTGGCGCTCAACGAGACCCAGCAGGGCGTGCTGAACCTCGTCTTCAAGATCGCCGACGACCAGGGCCTGGCGCTGCTGGACATGAAGGACCTGCGCGCGATGCTGCAGCACGTCGGCGAGAACGCACGCGAGTTCACCACCGAGTACGGCAACGTCAGCAGCGCCAGCATCGGCGCCATCCAGCGCGGCCTGCTGCAGATCGAGGAACAGGGCGGCGACCGCTTCTTCGGCGAGCCGATGCTCGACATCGCCGACTTCATGCAGACCGTGAATGGCCACGGTGTCGTCAACATCCTCGCCGCCGACAAGCTGCTGAACGCGCCGCGCCTGTACGCCACCTTCCTGCTGTGGATGCTGTCGGAGCTGTTCGAGGCGCTGCCCGAGGTCGGCGACCTGGACAAGCCCAAGCTCGTGTTCTTCTTCGACGAGGCGCACCTGCTGTTCAAGGACGCGCCGGCGGTGCTGGTCGAGCGCATCGAGCTCGTCGTGCGCCTGGTGCGCAGCAAGGGCGTCGGCGTCTACTTCGTCACCCAGAACCCGCTGGACGTGCCCGAGACGGTGCTCGCGCAGCTCGGCAACCGCGTGCAGCACGCGCTGCGCGCCTTCTCGCCGCGCGACCTGAAGGCGGTGAAGGCGGCCGCCGAGACGATGCGCGCCAACCCCAAGCTCGGCGACCTGACGACGGCGATCACCGAGCTCGGTGTCGGCGAGGCGCTGGTCAGCTTCCTCGACGCCAAGGGCCGGCCCAGCGTCACCGAACGCGTCTTCGTGCTGCCGCCGGGCAGCCGCATCGGCCCGGTGACGCCGGCCGAGCGCCAGGCGCTGATCGCCGGGTCGCTGGTGGCCGGCGTCTACGAGAAGACCGTCGACCGCGAGTCGGCCTACGAACGGCTGAAGGGCCGCGCCACGACGGCCCCGGCCGCCACCGCCGGCCTGCCGCCGGGCGCCCAGGCACCGGCGGAAGGCGGCGGCCTGCTGGACGGGCTCAAGGACACGCTGTTCGGCAGCACCGGCCCGCGTGGCGGCAAGCGCGAAGGCCTGGCCGAAGCCGCGGCACGTTCGGCGATGCGCAGCATCGGCTCGGCCGTCGGCCGCGAGCTGATCCGCGGCGTGCTCGGTTCGCTGGTCGGCGGCAGCCGGCGGCGCTGAAGGCCGTGGCGGCTCAGCGCCGCCGCGGCGCCGGCAGGTCGCGCACCAGTCGGATCGGGTTGGCGAGGTTGATGTCGTCGCGGGCGGCGTAGCCGTCGCGGAAGTCGACGTAGGCGGCCACGCCGCCGTCGACGTCGCGGCTCCAGAGCTGCGCCTGCGGCGCGTTCGGGAAGAGCTTGAGGTCGGTCGCGGGGTTGACGCAGTCGGCGGCGACCAGGCTGCGCAGCTCGGCCAGCGTCGGCAGCCGCCAGTCGCGGTGCCCGCCCTGCCCGCCGCCGCGGTTGTAGGTGGTGACGAAATCCAGCGCCTGCAGCGCCGGGAACCGCTCGGCCTGGCCGCGCTCGCAGCGCGGGCCGGAGACGCCGACCACGCAGCGCTGCCACTGCAGCCGGCGCTGTGTGTCGACGACGCTGCCGTCGCCACGCACGACGAGGCCCGAAGGCGCCGGCCGGCCGTCGCGGCAGAGCTGGCCGGCGGCCGCCGGGACGGCCGCCACCAGCAACGCCAGCAGGGCGAGGCGGCGAGTCGAGAAGCTGATCATCGGGAACCCGGTGGAAAAGACGAAAGGGCGCCCCGCGAGGGGCGCCCGGTGCGCCTCGGCGCGGCGTCAGCGGCCCAGCGCCGCCTTGCCGATGCCGAAGATGTCGGTGTTGTCGATGTAGCTGCCGTCGGCGTTGTGGCCGATGCGCGCCGCGAACTGGGCGTCGCGGCCGCGGGCGTACTGGTTCATCTTCTCGGCGTACTTGCCGCGTGCCCAGACACGCACCACCTCGTTGGTGTGGTTGTCGGACCACCAGCGCAGCTGCGGCAGCTGGCCGGCACCGGCGTTGGTGATCGGCTGGAACGCGGTGCTGTCCGAGGCCGTGCCCAGCGGCAGCGCGTTGCCGTGGTCGGTGGTGACGATCAGCAGCGTCTCGTTCCAGTTGCTGTTCTTCTCGACCCAGGCGTTGACCGCGGCGAGCGCACGGTTGAAGTCGACCTGCTCCTCGATGATGCGGCCGGTCTGGTTGGCGTGCGCCGCCCAGTCGACGGCTCCACCCTCGACCATCAGGAACAGGCCCTTCTGGTTCTTGCCCAGCGCCGCCAGCGCGGCCTTGGTCATGGTCTCCAGCGTCGGCACGGTCGTGTTCAGCGCGACGCCGCTGGGCTGCGCGGCGTCGTTGCCCTTGACCGCGGCCTGGCGCGCCTGCTGCAGCGTCGAGGCCACGCGCGGGATGCCGAAGATCGGGCCGTCGTAGCTCAGCGTGCCGGCGGCGAGCTTCTCGAAGTCGGCCTTGTCGTCGATCAGCTTCCAGGCGGCGGTGGCGCCGGCGGGCTTGAGCGTGCCGGCCTTCAGGCGTTGCCACTCGGTGGCGGCGATGTAGTTGTTGGCGGCGCGGCAGGCGTTGGTGGCGCAGGTCGGGTCGATGTCGGCCCAGGCGCGGCCGTTGTCGTCGTACTCGGGGTGGCCGGCGCCCATCAGCACGTCCAGCGGCCCGGTCTCGAGCATCGACTTGGCGATCGCGTTGTAGGCGTTGCGCGAGGCGTTCTGGGCGCCGAACGCGGCCGGCGTCGCGTGGTTGAACGGCACCGAGGTGATGACGCCGGTGGCCTTGCCCTGCGCGCGCGCGATCTGGGTGATGTACTCGACCGGGTTGCCGAAGTTGTCGACGTTGATCGCGTTGTTGTAGGTCTTGTGGCCGCTGGCCAGCGCGGTGCCGGCGGCGGCCGAGTCGGTGACGTTCTGGCGCAGGTACTGGTAGCCGGCGATCGCGGTCGTGTAGTCGTTGCCGGTCGAGCCGCCGATCCAGCCCGCCGCCGTCACCAGCGTGGTGTCCCAGGCCTTGGCCGGGTCGTAGCTGAGCGTCGTCTCGGCAGTGTCGGTCTTGGTGGTGCTGGTCGTCAGCGGGAAGGTCGTCATGCCCAGGCGCACCGGCATCGCGGCGTAGGCCGGCAGGTCGTTGGCCTTGACGCCGGCCTGCCAGTTGGCGGCCATCTCCCAGGTGTTCCAGCTCGCCCCGTCGCTGATCATGACGATGACGTTCTTCGGCAACGCCGGGCCGTCGTCGTCGTCACCGCCGCCGCAGGCGGAAAGCGAGAACAGCGCGGCCGCCGCGAGCGCGAGGGTCGAGTACCGCTGAAGGCTCTTGTACATGGCTCCCAGGTTCCAGGTGTTGAAGAAACCTGGAACTTAGGGAGCTTGTGTGACGCGGCGTTTCACGCGCCGAGACGGTTCGATGACAGGCCGCGCGCAGGCGGCGCGGATCAGCGGCGCAGCGCCCCGGCCAGCAGCGCGTGGCCCTCGATCTCGACCAGCAGCTCGCGCCGGCAGACGTCGGCCTCGACGTAGACCGCACCGCGCGCAGCCACCGAATCGGGACCGACGGCGGCCTCGAAAGCCGCCTTCACCACGGCGAGATCCTCGGGATGGCGCAGGTAGACGACGCAGTCCAGGTCGGCCGGCGACACCGCCGCCGCACCGTGGGCGCGCGCCTGCTCGCACAGCGCGTCCAGGTTGCGCAGCGTCTCGGCGAGCTGGGCCCGCACGTCGCCTTCGTGCACCGAACGTTCGCCGACGATGCTGGCCGTGCCGCTGACGAAGAAGGCCAGCCGGCCGTCGCCCGCGTCGGCCAGCGCGGCACGCGAGAAGTTCGGGCTGCGCGGGCCGAAACGCTGCGAATAGCGGTACGGCGCCACCTGGCGCGGGTTGTCCAGCGGCCGCACCGCGCCGCGCGAGGCCAGGAAGCGGATCGCCAGCGTGCCTTCGTGCGGGCCCAGCGCGCAGGCCGCCGGCGCGCCTTCGAAGGCGTCGAAGCCGGCTTCGGAGAAGGCACGGAAGCGGCCGACGTTGAACTGGCGGTAACGCTCCAGCCCGCCGCCGTCGTCGTTGATGCGCGGCAGGAAGTTCCAGACCTTGACCAGCGGCGGCCGGCCGCGTGCGTCCAGCACCTCGAACAGGTCGCGGTAGGCCTGCCACGAGGCGTCGGTCAGGTCGGCCACCGCGTCGGGCAGGTCCAGCCAGCCGTAGAGCCAGTGGCCGTCGTCGCGCCAGTGCACCGGGCCGAAGCGGCCGCTGTCGGGCGCGCCGGCGCTGAACAGGTCGACGACCGGCGCGGCCGGCGCCAGCAGCCGCGCCACCAGGCCCGGGGCCGACGGCGTGGCCGCCGCGCCCCAGGCCAGGCCGCCGAGCGCGGCGCCGTCCAGCCGCGCGGCCTCGTCGGCGCTGACGCGCAGCAGTTGCAGCGGAGCGGACTCGGCGGGGCGCGCGGCAGGCGCAGGGTCGGCGGGGGCGGTCGCCTCGGACATCGGTTCTGGGGCGGCGCGCCGGGTACGGACGCCGTGGACAAGGACCGGCGATTATTCCAAACCGGCCGGGGCGCCGCGGCGAAGACGCGAAGACGGGGTCAGGTCTCGCGAGACCTGACCCCTGCCGCCAGGGGCGCCGCGGCGAAGAGGGCAGCGAAGACGGGGTCAGACGCGAAGACGGGGTCAGGTCCTGCGGGACCTGACCCCTGCCGCACGCACCTGCCGCCCGTCGTCTCGCGAAACGACCACCGACGAGAAGACGGGGTCAGGTCTCGCGCGAGAAGACGGGGTCAGGTCTCGCGAGACCTGACCCCTGCGGCCTGCCCCCTGCCGCCCAGGCCGCCCCGCGCGACGGCCGCTCGATAGAATCCTTCGCTCTTTCGCCGCCACGCCGGAGCCCCCCGTGCGCGCGGCCCCGAACCTTGCGCGAAACCGCCTGCCGAATGGCCCACGACCCGACTCCCCCCGACGCCCCCAAGCCGAGCAACTTCCTGCGCGGCATCATCGAGCGCGACCTCGAGGCCGGCACCTGGAGCCAGCGCCGCTGGGGCGGCACCCCGGGCGACGGCGCGCACCACGCGGCGGGCGTGCCCGACCCGGCGAAGATCCGCACCCGCTTCCCGCCCGAGCCCAACGGCTACCTGCACGTCGGCCACGCCAAGAGCATCTGCCTGAACTTCGGCCTGGCGCGCGACTACGGCGGCGTCTGCCACCTGCGTTTCGACGACACCAACCCCGAGAAGGAAGAGCAGGAGTACGTCGACGCGATCATCGAGGCCGTGCGCTGGCTGGGCTTCGACTGGGAAGCCAACGGCACCGCCCACCTCTACTGGGCGAGCGACTACTTCGACTTCATGTACCGCGCCGCCGAGGCGCTGATCAACGCCGGCCTGGCCTACGTCGACGAGCAGAGCGCCGAGCAGATGCGCGCCAACCGCGGCGACTTCACGACGCCGGGCACGGCCAGCCCGTTCCGCAGCCGCACGCCGGCCGAGAACCTGGCGCGGTTCCGCGAGATGCGCGACGGGAAACACGCCGACGGCGCGATGGTGCTGCGCGCCAAGATCGACATGGCGTCGCCGAACATCAACCTGCGCGACCCGACGCTCTACCGCATCAAGCACGCCACGCACCACAACACCGGCGACAAGTGGTGCCTGTACCCGATGTACACCTTCGCGCACCCGATCGAGGACGCGCTGGAGAACATCACCCACAGCATCTGCACGCTGGAGTTCGAGGACCAGCGCCCGTTCTACGACTGGCTGCTCGACCAGCTGGCCACACTGGGCCTGCTGGTGCGCCCGACGCCGCGCCAGCACGAGTTCGGCCGGCTCAACCTCAGCTACGTCATCACCAGCAAGCGCAAGCTGAAGGCGCTGGTCGACGAGAAGATCGTCGAAGGCTGGGACGACCCGCGCATGCCGACGATCTTCGGCATGCGCCGCCGCGGCTACACGCCGGAAGCGATCCGCGCGATGGCCGACGGCTCGGGCGCGAGCAAGACCAACATCTGGCTCGACTACTCGGTGCTCGACGGCTGCCTGCGCGAGGACCTGGAAGGCAAGGCCGCGCGTGCGATGGTCGTGCTCGACCCGCTGCCGCTGAAGCTCGTCAACTGGGACGAGGTCTTCGGCGCCGGCCACGTCGAGCCCTGCCAGGCGCCGGCGCATCCGCACCACCCGGAACTGGGCGAACGCCACTTCGGCCTCGGCCCCGAGGTCTGGATCGAGCGCGAGGACTTCGCCGAGACGCCGCCGAAGGGCTTCTTCCGCCTGTTCCCGGGCAACAAGGTGCGGCTGAAGTACGGCGTCGTCGTCGAGTGCACGGGCTGCGAGAAGGACGCCGACGGCCAGGTCACCGCGGTGCTCGCCAAGGTCGTGCCCGACACCAAGAGCGGCACGCCGGGCGCCGACGCGATCAAGGTCAAGGGCACGATCACCTGGGTCGGCCGGCACGACGCCGTCGCCGCCACGGTGAACCTCTACGACCGGCTGTTCACCGAAGCCCAGCCCGACGCCGCCGGCCGCGACTTCCGCGAGGTGCTCAACCCCGACAGCAAGCGTGTCGTGCAGGCCTGGCTGGAGCCGTCGCTGGCCTCGGTTGCGGCCGAGACGCGGCTGCAGTTCGAGCGCCACGGCTACTTCGTCGCCGACCGCGTGCTGCACCGCGCCGACGCGCCGGTGTTCAACCGCATCACCACGCTGCGCGACAGCCGCACGAAGTAAGGTTGCGCCCGGTGGTGTCTCGTCGCTGGCGCTGGTGCCCGGCGGCGTTCCGTGCCAGATTGGGGGTCTCTGCTTCGTCTCGTGGAGGCCCCATGCCACACCTCTTCCCGATCCGCCACGCGGCGCTGGGCGCCGCGCTGGCGCTGGCGGCGCTGGCCGGCCCGGCGCAGGCCGCCGGCGTCGTCCAGGTGAGTTTCGTCGAGCCCGAGCGCTACACCGACGTCGGCTTCGGCGCCGTCGAGCGCGAGCGCACGACCGACCGGCTCGCCGCCATCTTCCAGGACCTCGCCCGGCGCCTGCCCGACGGCCAGGTGCTGACGGTCGAGGTGCTCGACGTCGACCTCGCCGGCCACGTGCCGGTGGGCAACGTCAACGACACGCGCGTGCTGACCGGCGGCGCCGACTGGCCGCGCATCACGCTGCGCTACCGCCTCGAGGCCGGCGGCAGCGTGCAGACACGCGACGAGACCGTCTCGGACCTGAACTATCTGCAGAACCGCCTCTTCGGCGGCCGCGCCGACGAGGCGCTGGCCTACGAGCGGCGCATGCTCGAACGCTGGTTCGAGGAACGTTTCCTCACCCCCTGACTCTCGGAGAACCCCCTTGTCCCTGCACCGCCTGTGCCTGGCCGCCGTCGTGGCCGCCGCTCCCGCCCTCGCCTTCGCCGCCGCGCCGGCCGACCCGCTGAAGGCCGCTGCCGCCGAACCCGGCGCGGTGGTCACCGCCAGCGGGCTGATCTACCGCTCGCTGAAGGACGGCAGCGGCGCCAGCCCGACGGCCAGCGACACCGTGCGCGTGCACTACCGCGGCACGCTCGTCGACGGCAAGGAGTTCGACAGCTCCTACCGCCGCGGCGAGCCGATCGAGTTCCCGCTGAACCGCGTGATCCCGTGCTGGACCGAAGGCGTGCAGAAGATGAAGGCCGGCGGCAAGGCCAAGCTGACCTGCCCGAGCACGATCGCCTACGGCGAACGCGGCGCCGGCGGCGTGATCCCGCCGAACGCGACGCTGCAGTTCGAGGTCGAACTGCTGGGCATCCGCAAGTAAGGCGGCCGGCCGGTCAGGCCGGCGCGCGGGCGAAGAGCTTTTGCGCCAGCGTCACGCCGGCCAGCACCACGGCGCCGGCGGCGACGCCCAGCAGCCCGTTGGCCAGCGCCGGCAGCACCGCGCCGGCGACGCCGCCGAGCCCGCCCAGCGTGTGTTCGACGGCCTCGGCCACCGGGTGCACGCCGTGCACCAGGATGCCGCCACCGACGAGGAACATCGCCGCGGTGCCGGCCACCGACAGGAACTTCATCAGCCACGGCGCCGCGGCCAGGATGCCGTCGCCGAGCGAACGCAGCGCGGCGCTGCCGGCACGCTGCAGCCGCAGCCCCAGGTCGTCGAGCTTGACGATGCCGGCGACGACGCCGTAGACGCCCACCGTCATCGCCAGCGCGACGCCGGACATCACCAGCACGCGCGTCATGAACTCGGCCTCGGCCACCGTGCCCAGCGTGATCGCGATGATCTCGGCCGAGAGGATGAAGTCGGTGCGGATCGCGCCCTTGATGCGCTCCTTCTCGAAGGCCACCAGGTCGACGTCGGGCTGGTCCAGCGCGGCGCGCAGTTCGGCCCGGTGGGCGTCGTCGTCGCCGCGGTGCAGGAACTTGTGCGCCAGCTTCTCGAAGCCCTCGTAGCAGAGGAAGGCGCCGCCGATCATCAGCAGCGGCGTCACCGCCCAGGGCGCGACGGCGCTGATCGCCAGCGCCGCCGGCACCAGGATGGCCTTGTTCAGCAGCGAACCCTTGGCCACCGCCCAGACCACCGGCAGCTCGCGCTCGGCGGCCACGCCGGTGACCTGCTGGGCGTTCAGCGCGAGGTCGTCGCCGAGCACGCCCGCGGTCTTCTTCGCGGCGAGTTTGCTGAGGAGCGCGACGTCGTCGAGGACGGTCGCGATGTCGTCGATGAGAGCGAGGAGACTGCTGGCGGCCACGGCGCGATTGTCGCCGCATGCGGCACCCTGGCGCCGCGGCCGCCGCCCGATCGGGTGCTCAGGACAGGAAGTCGGGCACGACCGCCGGTGTCGCGTACTCGCGGCCGACGACGGCGCGGGCGTAGAGGTAGTTGCAGCGCGCTCGCTCGCTCAGCGTGTCCATCGCCACGCGGCCCTGGGCGTCGCAGGGGAAGGCCAGCGCGCGGCCCTGCTGGAACAACGACTCGAACCGCAGCTGGTAGCGGGCGGCGAGGCCGGCATCGGCGAAGGCGTTCATCACGTCGGTCTCCCTGGACCCTGGGCGATGAATCCAGCTTAGTCGGCCACGGCCCCGGCCGCCTGCGGCGCGGCGCCATCGCGGGCGTCGGACGGCGGCTGCGGCGCGTGTCGGAAGACGGCTGACACGGCGCAAGCCTGCCGGCACGACGGCACTTCAGTCTGGCGCGGCGCGGCCGATAAGACGTCTGGACGCGCCCCACCACCATGACCGCCATCGCCGCACCGCTGCCTGCCGACACCTCGCGCACCGCTTCCATCGCCCGTGAAATCGACCACGCCCGCACCCGCGGCGCGCTGCAGCACATCGTCGTGCCGCCGTGCCCGGCGCTGCTGGCGCGGCTGCAGGCGGTGATGCAGCAGCCCGAGCCCGACCTCAACGAGGTCGCCCGCATCGCCGCCAGCGACGTCGCGATGTCGGCGACGCTGATCCGCAACGCCAACGGCGCGCTATACGCCGTGGGCCCGCCGGTGCAGACCGTCGGCCAGGCGATGAACCGCCTGGGCCTGAAGCAGACCGCGGCGATCATGACCGGCTTCCTGGTGCGCAACGCCATCGTCGCCGACAACCGCCACCTGAGGCGTTTCTGGGAACGCTCGGCGCAGCGTGCGATCGCGATGACCTTCATCGCCCGCCAGCTCGTCGGCCTGTCGCCCGACGTCGCCCACACCTACGGCCTGTTCTGCCACGTCGGCATGCCGGTGCTGCTGCAGAGCGTGAAGGGCTACGGCTCGACGATGGTCGAGGCCGCGGCGCGCATCGACCGCAGCTACGTCGCCACCGAGAACGCCAACCACCGCACCGACCACGCCGTCGTCGGCGCGCTGGTGGCGCGCGTCTGGCGCCTGGCGCCCGAGGTGATGGCCGCGATCCGGCTGCACCACGACCTGGACTCGCTGGGCGGCGAGGAGACCGAGCCCGAGGTGCAGACGCTGATGGCCGCCGGCCTCGTCGCCGAGCACATCGTGCGCCGCCAGGAGGCCCAGCTGCCCGAGCGCGACTGGACCGACCACTCGGCCGCGGCGCTGGCCTGGCTGCAGGTCGACGAAGGCGAGATCGCCCAGTGGGGCGAGGAGCTCAGCGCTTCGCTGAGCGCTTTCTAGGCTTGGCGACGGCCTCGTAGAGCGCGACGAACTGCTGCGTCAGCTTGTGCCCGGGGTCCAGGTGGATCATCGGGCGCGCGAGTTCGTGCGACTCCTTCACGCGCACGCTGGCGCCCAGGTAGGGCTCCAGCACCGGCAGGCCTTCGTCGACGAGTTCCTGCACCGTGCGCCGCGGCAGGCTGGCGCGCGGCTGGAACTGGTTGACGACGATGCCCTCGACGGCGAGCTTGTCGTTGTGGTCGGCGCGGATCTCCTCCACCGCCTCCAGCAGCCCGTACAGCGCGCGGCGCGAGAACTCGTCGCAGTCGAACGGGATCAGGCAGCCGTCGGCGGCGATCAGCGCCGAGCGTGTGTAGAAGTTCAGCGCCGGCGGCGTGTCGATCCAGATCTCGTCGTAGGTGCCGGCAAACTCGGCCAGCGCGTCGCGCAGCTTGAAGATCTTGTAGCGGCTCTCCAGCTTGGCGTGCAGCTCCTCCAGCGCGGCGCTGGCGGGCATCAGGTCCAGCCGCTCCCAGGGCGTGGCGGTGACGAAATCGGCCGCCGGCACCGGGCGCACGCTGAACTTCAGCGTCGTCTCGAAGAACTCCGCCGCGCCGGGGCGCGGGTCGACCGCGGCCTCGCCGAGCAGGTAGTGCGTCGAGTTGGCCTGGGCGTCCAGGTCGACGAGCAGCACCCGCCGCCCCCTGGCGGCCGCGATCGCGGCCAGGTTGCTGGCGATGGTGGACTTGCCGACCCCGCCTTTCTGGTTGAAGACGACGTGCCGCATCCGAGCGCTCCATGGAAGGACGCGACATTGTGCACCGCAGCACTGGAGGCGGAACCCTAGACTCGGGCGGCCCGCCTCCAGCCGACACGACACGATGCGCGACCTGTTCCTGCTCGCCCCCGATCTCGTCTTCCTGAACCACGGCTCCTTCGGCGCCTGCCCACGCGAGGTGCTGGCCGAGCAGCAGCGCTGGCAGCTGGAGATGGAGCGCAACCCGGTCGAGTTTCTCGGCCGGCGCTCGGCCGAGCTGCTGCACCAGGCGCGCACGGCGCTCGCCGGCGAAGTGGGCGCCAACCCGGAGCACCTGGTCTTCGTGCCCAACGCGACCACCGGCGTCAACGTCGTCACGCGCTCGTTCGTGCTGGCACCGGGTGACGAGGTGCTGTCGACCGACCTGGAATACGGCGCCTGCGACGCCGCCTGGCAGCAGGCCTGCGCCGCGCGCGGCGCGCACTACCGGCGCGTGGAGATCCCGCTGCCCTTCGAACGCGAGAGCTTCGTCGAGCGCCTGATGGCCGCGGTGACACCGCGCACCCGGCTGATCTACGCCAGTCACATCACGTCGACGACGGCGCTGACGCTGCCGGTGGCCGCGCTGTGCCGCGCCGCACGCGAGCGCGGCATCCCGACGCTGATCGACGGCGCGCACGCGCCGGGCCAGATCACGCTGGACCTGGACGCCGTCGGCGCCGACTTCTACGTCGGCAACTGCCACAAGTGGCTGTGTGCGCCCAAGGGCAGCGGCTTCCTGCACGCCCGGCCCGAACACCACGCGCGGCTCGACGCGCCGGTCATCAGCTGGGGATATGCCGAGGGCAGCGGCGGCCACGCCGGCTTCGACGCCTACCTGGGGCGCACGCTGTTCGAGCGCCGCCTGCAGTGGCAGGGCACACGCGACCTGTCGGCCTGGCTGGCGGTGCCGGCGGCCATCGACTTCCAGCGCCGCCACGGCTGGCCCGCGGTGCGCGAGCGCTGCCACGCGCTGGCGCGCGAGGCGCTGCAGGCGCTGACACGCCGCCACGGCCTGGCGCCGATCGCCCGGGACGAGGACTGGGCGCAGATGGTGGTCATCCCCGTGCCGCCGCAGGACCCGGAAGCGCTGCGCCGTCGCCTCTTCGACGAAAGCGGCATCGAGGTGCCGGTGACGACCCACGCCGGCCGGACCTTCGTGCGCATCTCGGTGCAGGGCTACACCGAGCCCTGGGAGATCGAGCGCCTGCTGGACGCGCCGGCGCTGCGCTGAACGCCGCGCTCAGCCGCAGACGATGCGGTTGCGCCCCTGCTGCTTGGCTTCGTAGAGCAGGCGGTCGGCTTCGAGGAACAGCGTCTGCGCGGTGTCCGCGGGCTGCGGCACGCGCACGATGGCGCCGATCGACACCGTCAGCGTCGGCGCCGTGGCGCTGCGGCTGTTGGGGATCGCCAGCGCCTCGATGTCGCGGCGGATGGCCTCGAACAGCTCCTGGCCGCGGCCGCTGGGGCTGGAGCTGCAGGCCAGCAGCGCGAACTCCTCGCCGCCGAGGCGGAAGGCGTAATCGCCGGCGCGGCGGCCGTGTTCGCGCAGCGCCGCGGCCACCGACACCAGCGCCTCGTCACCGGCGACGTGGCCGAAGGTGTCGTTCAGGCGCTTGAAGTGGTCCAGGTCCAGCAGCGCCAGCGTCAGCGTCGAACGCTCGCGCCGGGCGCGCGCCAGCTCGGCGGCGAAGACGGCGTCGAAATGGCGGCGGTTGAACAGCCCGGTCAGGTCGTCGGTGATCGCCGACTCCTCCAGCCGGCGGTTGGCGGCCTCCAGGTCGACGTAGGCCTGGCGCAGCTTCTCCTCGGCCTCGACGCGCGCGCGGCGCTCGCGCAGCAGGTTCAGCGTGCGGCTGGACAGGTTCTCGTACATGCCGAGAACGGTGTCGATCAGCAGGCGCACCGACGAGGCGCCCATCTTGCGCTCGGCCTTCAGCTTGGCCTCGTCCAGCGGCACGCCGGCCTGGACCTCGGCGACGACGAGCGCGAAACGTTTGTCCTCGACGATGATGTGGAAGGCCAGCCAGCGGATCAGGAACTTCACCATGCCTTCGATCTGCTGGTACAGCGGCTGGCCGCCTTCGGCCTGCTTCAGGTCCTGCACCTTGGGCAGGAAGGCCCCGTGGGCCGCCTGGTGGTTGTGCAGCCAGACGTCGTCACCGAAGCAGTCGACCCAGATCTCTTCCTCGGCCGAGAAGTGATAGTCGGCATAGGCCGCCAGCTCGGCGAACGCGGCCTCGACCTCGAACGCCCGGTTGTGCACCAGCGTGCCGGCGAGCTGGTTCAGCAGGTCCACCAGGCGCCTGTGCTGCTCGTCGATCAGCGCGTTGCCGGTGTTGAAGTTGTCGTTCCAGGGGAAGACTTCGAACAGGTGCTGGCCGCCGGCCGGGTCGGGCTGGGCGAGCAGGTCCATGAAGTCGGCGGCGCTGGTTTCGGTCGTGCAGTTCATCGTCATCCGCGGCGCGCCGCGGCAGCGCCGGTGGCTCGCCCGTACCCTGACACCACCACCTCGGAGGCGGCGACCGCCGGGCGAGGCGGAGGGCGGAGCGGCCCGCTCGGACCCGGACGGCCGATCATGACACAGCGATTTCACCAATTCGACGTAGACGAGCGAGTTGCCGGGAGGACCGCACGGAAAAGCCGAGTACGTAGCTCAGGAATCCGCACGCGAGGCGAAAGCGAGCACGTGGCCGTCGGGATCGAGGGAGTACGCCGCGACGTGGCCCCAGTTGCGCGCCAGCAGCGGCGAGAGTTCGCGCGCCCCGGCGGCCAGCGCGCGGGCGTGCGCGGCCGCGGGATCGTCGACCAGCAGATACAGCTCGGCGCGCGGCACGCCGCGCCCGGCCGCCGGGTCGGGCAGCGCGGCCCCGAGCAGCGCCCTGATGCCGGCTTCCGGCATCAGCCCGAGCACCGCGCCGCCGGGCAGTTCGAACTCCGTCATGCCAGGCACGTCGAGCCGGGGCGCCCGGGCCAGCGCCTGTTCGTAGAAGCGGCGGCTGGCGGGCTGGTCGGCGACGTAGAGGATGAAGTGGGGGGTCATGGGTCGGTCGGGGATAGGGTCGGCCGGCAGGTCGGCCGTCACGCGCAACCGGATGCTCGAATCGATAGTCGAGGCGAGAGTCGCTTCGCCGTCGCGACAGACAACCGTGCGAAGCGCTCCGGCAACCGGCTTCTTAACTCTTCCGCTTCACGCGGCGAGTGCAGCGATAACGTCCGGATCTGAGCGAAATTCACCGAATACAGGCCAACGAGCCACACAGTATCTAAATGCCTTGTCTTTCTTTATTGCCTTTCGGATTGACTTCACCATCTCATCCCGCCGCCCCAACAACGCATACACCGCCGAAGAAACGTTTGGAGACGCCGAAAGCCTCAATATTGCATCCAATCTATTGTTATCCGGTCGACGGCCTTGGAGCTTCCTCGCCAACTCAAAATTTATGATCTCCACATGAGCTTCGGGGGTGAAATTATAACTTTCCAAAAACGATCGCGCGACGCGCTCAGCCTCGGAAAACCGACTGGCCTGGAGCAAGACGTAGGTGCGCTCAACGATGTATTTTGACCCGGTTTTGAGCTCACGCTCCTCTAGAACCTGAAGCGCAGAATCAAAATCACCTTCAGTCTCCAGGAGATCTGTCAGCAAGGCCAAACGAGCTTTATCCACCAAGCGATTACCCCACACTTCATACAATCGGCGAGCCTCGGTTGATCGCCCCATATCCAAGTACAGCCGGAACAAATCTATCAAAACATCACCATTAAAATCCCAACCGCGAAGCGCCTCTGAGAGAAGGCGCGCCGCCAAATCGTCATCCCCAACAGAAGCACGAATAGCACGCGCCGCAGCAAGCACTGTCTCCGGGCTTTGACGAAAAATACCATCGCGTTCACAGACTGCCACGAGACGCCGAATCGAGTCTACATCACACCTAGCGGCGTAGGCGTCAAACCTCAAGTCAGCAACCCAGATAACGCTTTCGAGGCCGTGACGCTCCTCAACGTCGGCGAGGACAGACAATATTGAATCGATTGCCTTCTCATCCTCGCGGCGTTTAGCAATTTCAAGCCCTAAGTTAAGGCAGTAGTAGGATTCGCCGCCTTGCTTACGAATATCAGATAAAAGATTGTCTTCAGCGCTCTTGCACCCAACCTTATCGTCACCAAATGTCCTATGAAGCAAGTCACCCAGAGTTAACCAAGCAGGGTTTGCCCTGTAAGGATTCAGATCAATAGATTTTCTCAGAGCAACAACTGCCGAATCACGAAACCTCCGTGCGCTCTCCCCATAAACCCTATCCGCGGCACGAATATTCCATTCAGCGAGATCCAGATGCGCCTGAGGCAAATGTGGCTCCACAGCAATCGCTTTCTCGATAGCCTCCAACTTGCGCGCCTCATTAACTTCAATATTAGCCCGCAGCAGATAATTTGAGCCGCGCCTTGGATTTAAGCTGACAAGCTGCTCTATAACCTGAAGAGCGAGCAAATTTTCCCCCTTCAAGCGGAAGCCCTGAATTTGTTCCCTCAACAGGCGCCTGCGATATATCAAACGACAGTCACCCTGCAAGGCTAGGCCAATCTTCTCAATGGCAGCATCATACTTGGCCTCGCTCAGCAAACCAGACACCTCGGTCAGAATGAGAAGTTCATCATCGGTAAATTCTTGGGGTTGACCTCTAAGCGCAGGTCCGTCATCACTATTCGACTGAACTATCAATCCCGCAATTGCCGATCGCTTCGTCAAACTAGACAAACGCCTCTTTGCTGCAGACAATACTTTGGTAGTCTCCGGAATAGCCGCCGGGGATTTGAGAAGTCGATCGACGACACCACTAGGTCGGGCGATTCCCAGCAACGAAGGAGGCACGCAGTCCCCTCCAGTGAGATCCGAAAACAAGTCGCCAAACAACTCATCGAAGCCTTCGATACGGACAAAGTAGACTCGCTCTCGCCACAGCAGCCTACGCAACTCTTCCGAAACCTCTGAGTCCGGGCGCAGGCACCAGTAAACACCCCCTTTGAAGTACTCCTCATTTTTTAACAGCGAGGAGAATATATCCATAATAGAACGATCAGCACCGGAATAACCTACAACAATTAATCCAGCCTCTTTAGCAAACTCAGAGAACTTGGATCGCATATTAATCTCAAGCGACTCAGTCTCTCGAATTGTCGACTTCAGATCATCAAATAAGTAATCCCCATGAAGCTTAATAATTTTAGGCCGCTTGGAAGTAACAGTGACACTAGAGATTGATGAATCATGAGCACAAACTATAGGCCTCTCTGATGAATACGAATAGAACGCCTCGTTAATTAGATCATCAAAATTGGTTGTGAATATGTTGCGAAAATACCCTTCAGCCACCAGCGCAGTAAGATACGCATATCCAATCGAGGGAGACGCGCGAGAAACCTCGGACTCCACGAACATGCGCCTCTGACGTTGCAAGTCATAGCGCCGCTCAAACAGAGATGAATACTCACGCGCGGGATCGTACCAATCAGAGTGATGCTGCCTCAAGAATTCACGCTGCACGGAGGGCGCCTCCCCCAGCAAATCGCAGCCGCCAGGCGTCAACTCCAATATCTCGCGCCGCCACACTTCTATCAGCGCGCTTGCCGAGCGCACACCAGAGGTAATCGAGCACCCGGCACCAAACAGCAAGTTATAATTCGAGTGCCCGTCAGTTCTGGTTTTTATATAGCGCACAAGATCATTAACAGTTCGCTCTTTCGCGGGAAGCTGGCGACGCAACTCTTGATAATCCACGGCATACTCTCCGATATGCGACTGATCTATAACAAGCCCCAACCCGTCCCCAATCAACTTGTGGCATTAGCACTCAGCAAGCGCGCAACCTAGAGATCGGAACAGAGGGATCCACCCGAGGACTCATTCTCGGCCCACCCCATCAGATCGCACCCGTCGGCCCTCAGCAGTCCAATGGAGGCAGATCAAAATTTCGCCGCATTGCACGTCGCTCCAGAGTTGGCGCCCGACGGAAGAAGCGAAACAGGGCGCCCAACGCAACCAGCTGATAGACATAGCCCAAACGACGACGGAACGTGCGGTCTCCTGGGCTGACGAGATCAACGCGGCGGAGCGTGCGGCCTCGGCGCTAAGCAAGCGAAAGGGGCTGCTCGCAACCATCGCGCACCGCGGCACGTTTACTGCCAGGCTTGGCAGGTCGGTCTGATCACGTACACCAACGGCACCCGGTTTGCGGGCCTAACCGCGTATGTAACCGCCAGGGGAACGCAAGCGGGAGCGATCTCGGTTACTGAGGAATCCGAGTCGCTAACAGAGCTAGCCCAACCCTCCACACGCCTTCGGGGGACGTTCAGCCAAGACCGGGCGAACAAATCCCACCCCGCCCTGCCGCGGACGCCGGGTGGCCGGTGGAGTGAAGTATTAGGAGGAGGCCCGGCGCAGCCGGGCCGGGGGACATGAACGGAACCGGCCACCCGGTGGCCGTGGCACGCGCAGGCGGTGGCGCACCCGGCCGGACGAGGTCCGGCTCAACAAGCCATCAAGAATGGAGCGTCGCCGACGCCGCCTCAGCAGCGGTGCCGCCGCGGTAGCGGTCACCACCAACGCGGCGGCCAGCCCGGCGGCGCAAGCTCAGCGCTTGCGCCCCTTCGCCACCGAGCCCGGCTTGCCACCAGCCCCCCGCCCCGGCGCCGCGCCCCGCGCAGCGGCGCCACCCGCCGCACCGGCAGATGGCCCCCGCCCGCACGGCAACCCCGCCCGCGGCGGCAGCCCCGTGTGCTGGGTCAGCACCGTGCCCTTGGACGGCGTGCTGTTCTTGCGCCGCGCGCTCTGGTAGCTGCCGTCGGTGGCGGGCTGGTAGGTCGGGATCAGGTGGTGCTTGCCGTTGCCGATCAGGTCGGCGCGGCCCATCTCCTTCAGCGCCTCGCGCAGCAGCGGCCAGTTGTTCGGGTCGTGCCAGCGCAGAAAGGCCTTGTGCAGCCGGCGGCGGCGTTCGCCGCGCACCACGTCCACGCGTTCGCCGCGTTCGTCGCGGTGCACGCCCTTCAGCGGGTTGAGGCCCGAGTGGTACATCGCCGTCGCGGTGGCCATCGGGCTGGGGTAGAAGGTCTGCACCTGGTCGGCCTTGAAGCCGTTCTGCTTGAGCCACAGCGCGAGGTTCATCATGTCCTCGTCGGTGGTGCCCGGGTGCGCGGCGATGAAGTACGGGATCAGGTACTGCTTCTTGCCCGCCTCGGCGCTGAACTGGTCGAACAGCTGCTTGAAGCGGTCGTAGCTGCCGATGCCCGGCTTCATCATCTTGGACAGCGGCCCACGCTCGGTGTGCTCGGGCGCGATCTTCAGATAGCCGCCGACGTGGTGCGACACCAGCTCGCGCGTGTACTCCAGGCTCTTCACCGCCAGGTCGTAGCGCAGGCCCGAGCCGATCAGCACCTTCTTGATGCCCGGCAGCGCGCGCACGCGGCGGTAGATCTTCACCAGCGGGCCGTGGTCGGTGCGCAGGTTCTGGCAGATGTCGGGGTAGACGCAGCTCGGCTTGCGGCAGGCGGCCTCGATCTCGGGGCTCTTGCAGCCCAGGCGGTACATGTTGGCCGTCGGCCCGCCCAGGTCGCTGACGACGCCGGTGAAGCCCGGCATCGTGCGCATCTGCTCGACCTCGCGCACGATGCTGTCGGCGCTGCGGCTCTGGATGATGCGGCCCTCGTGCTCGGTGATCGAGCAGAAGGTGCAGCCGCCGAAGCAGCCGCGCATGATGTTCACGCTGAAGCGGATCATCTCCCAGGCCGGGATCCTGGTCGCGCCGTCGTGGCGGCCGAACTCGTCGGCGTAACGCGGGTGCGGGCTGCGCGCGTACGGCAGGTCGAAGACGTGGTCCATCTCCGGCGTGTTCAGCGGCAGCGGCGGCGGGTTGATCCACACGTCGCGCTCGCCGTGGCGCTGCACCAGCGCCCGCGCGTTGCCGGGGTTGGTCTCCAGGTGCAGCACGCGGCTGGCATGGGCGTAGAGCACCGGGTCGGCGCGGACCTGCTCGTACGACGGCATGCGGATCACCGTGCGGTCGCGCGGCGGCGGCGCCGGCCGCGCGGCGCGGCGCGGCACGATCGTGATCGGCTGCTCGGCAACAGCCGCCGCGGCCGCAGCCGGTTCAGCCGGCTCGGCGTCGATGACGGTCGGGTCGGCGGCTTCGGGGCCTTCGATCGCGTTGCCGCCAGCGTGGTCGGGCGGCTCGTAGGGGTTGGGCAGCGCGTCGACGCGGCCCGGCAGGTCGACCTCGCTGGAGTCGATCTCGATGAAACCCTGAGGCGCGAAGCCGCTGCGCACCAGGAAGGCGGTGCCACGGATGTCGGTCATCGTCTCGACGGGCTCGCGCCGCGCCAGGCGGTGGGCGATCTCGACGATGGCGCGCTCGGCGTTGCCGTAGACCAGCAGGTCGGCCTTGCTGTCGGCGAGGATCGAGCGCCGCACCTTGTCCTGCCAGTAGTCGTAGTGGGCGACGCGGCGCAGGCTGGCCTCGATGCCGCCGATGACCACCGGCACGTCCTTGTAGGCCTGCTGGCAGCGCTGGGTGTAGACCAGCGTCGCGCGGTCGGGGCGCTTGCCGGCGGCGGCGCCGGCGGTGTAGGCGTCGTCGCTGCGGATGCGGCGGTCGGCCGTGTAGTGGTTGATCATCGAATCCATGTTCCCGGCGGCGATGCCGAAGAACAGGTTCGGGCGCCCCAGCACCTGGAAGGACTCGACGGCGTTCCACTCGGGCTGCGGGATGATGCCGACGCGGAAACCCTGAGCCTCCAGCACGCGGCCGATGACGGCCATGCCGAAGCTCGGATGGTCGACGTAGGCGTCGCCGGTGACGATGACGATGTCGCAGGAGTCCCAGCCGAGCGCCTCCATCTCCTGCCGCGTGGTCGGCAGGAAGGGCGCGGGGCCGAAACGCTTGGCCCAGAACGGCTTGTAGCCGGTGAGGGCGCGCGCCGGGCGCGGCGGAGTGAGGGCGTGGGACACGGCGTGCTCTCGGGTGGGGACAACGGGGCGAACCGTCGATTGTCGCCGCGGCGGGGTCGCCCGGGTGGCGGCAGGGCCGGCGCGGGCGCCCGGCGTGGCTTTCGTCTCGCGGCGGGATGGCGATTTGCGCGAATGCTCAAGTCGCCGCGCGGCCGCGTCGATACGCGCTCGATGGACGCTTACTGGCCCCCGTTGCTCGCTGCCGCCCTCGTGTTCACCGTGTTCAGCCTTGCCGCGGCGCTGTGGCACCGCCGCCGTGTCGCCCAGCTGCGCCGGCTGCTGGCCGACGCCCAGCACTCGCGTTTCGAGGCCGAGGCCGAGACGCGCGACCTCAAGCGCCGGCTGCACGCCGCGCCGCCGGCCGTCAACGACCAGACCGAACGCCGCGCCGCGCTGGAGCGTGCGCTGGCGCCGCAGGACCGCCCCCGCAGCGCCGACGCCGGCTGGGCCGAGACCCAGCCGATGTCGATGACGCCCGACGAGCGCAGCTTCGCGCCGACCCGGCCGATGCCGGAGCCGCCGCCACGCTGAGGCGGCGCCGCCCACGGCCCAGGCGGGTCAGCCCGCCGTGGCCACCGCCTCGTCGGCGTCGTCCTCGCCGAGGAAACCGCCGCTCTGGTGCGCCCACAGCCGCGCGTACAGGCCGCCGGCGGCCAGCAGGCTGCGGTGGTCGCCGACCTCGACGATGCGGCCGCGGTCCATCACCACCAGCCGGTCCATCGCCGCGATCGTCGACAGGCGGTGCGCGATCGCGACCACCGTCTTGCCTTCCATCAGCTTGTACAGGCTGTCCTGGATGGCGGCCTCGACCTCGCTGTCCAGCGCGCTGGTGGCTTCGTCGAGCAGCAGGATCGGCGCGTCCTTCAGCATCACGCGGGCGATGGCGATGCGCTGGCGCTGGCCGCCGGAGAGCTTGACGCCGCGTTCGCCGACGTGGGCGTCGTAACCCTGGCGGCCCTTGGCGTCGGCCAGGCCGGCGATGAAGTCGGCCGCCGCGGCACGTTCGGCGGCGCGGCGCATGTCCTCGTCGCCGGCGTCGGGCCGGCCGTAGAGGATGTTGTCGCGCACCGAGCGGTGCAGCAGCGAGGTGTCCTGCGTGACCATGCCGATCGCCGCGCGCAGGCTGGTCTGGGTGACGCCGGCGATGTCCTGGCCGTCGATCAGGATGCGGCCCGAGTCGATGTCGTACAGCCGCAGCAGCAGGTTCACCACCGTGCTCTTGCCGGCGCCGGAGCGCCCGACCAAGCCGATCTTCTCGCCCGGGCGGATGACGAGGTCGAGGTCGTCGAGCACCGGCTTGCGTGCGTCGTACGAGAAGCGCACGGCCTCGAAGCGGATCTCGCCGCGCGAGACCTCCAGCGGTTTGGCCTCGGGCTTGTCGAGCACGCTGCGCGCCTTGGACAGCGTGCCGATGCCGTCGTGCACCGTGCCGATGTGCTCGAACAGCGAGGCCATCTCCCACATCACCCAGTGCGAGATGCCGTTCAGCCGGAAGGCCATCGCGGTGGCCGCGGCGACCGCGCCGACACCCACCTGGCCCTGCGTCCACAGCCACAGGCAGGCGCCGGCGGTCGACGCGATCAGGCCGACGCTCAGCGCCTGGTTGGCGATCTCGAAGCCGCTGACCAGCCGCATCTGGCCGTGCACCGTGCCCATGAACTCCTGCATCGCGCTGCGTGCGTAACGCGCCTCGCGCTGCGAGTGCGAGAACAGCTTGACGGTGGCGATGTTGGTGTAGGCGTCGGTGATGCGCCCGGTCATCAGCGAGCGCGCGTCGGCCTGGGCCTGGCCGACCTTGCCCAGCCGCGGCACGAAGAACACCAGGCAGCCGATGTAGCAGGCCAGCCAGCCGGCGAACGGCAGCACCAGCCACAGGTCGAAGCCGCCGACGATGCCGACCAGCGTGACGAAATAGATCAGCACGTAGACCAGGATGTCGGCCAGGATCAGCCAGGTGTCGCGCACCGCCAGCGCGGTCTGCATCACCTTGGTGGCGATGCGGCCGGCGAACTCGTCCTGGTAGAAGCCCATGCTCTGCTCGAGCAGCTGGCGGTGGAAGTTCCAGCGCAGCCGCATCGGGAAGTTGCCGAACAGCGACTGGTACTTGACCAGCGCCTGCACGCCGGCGAGCACGATGCTGCCGAGCAGCACGCCGCCCAGCAGCAGCAGCGTGCGGCCCTCCTGCTCCCACAGCCGGGCCGGCTCGACCTGGGCCAGCACGTCGATGACGTGGGCCATCATGCTGAACAGCAGCGCCTCGAAGGCGCCGATGCCGGCGGTCAGCAGCGTCAGCGCGAGCAGCAGCCCGCGCATGCCACGCGAGCATTCCCAGAGGAAGGCGACGAAGGTCTTCGGCGGCGTGGGCGGCAGCGCATCCGGGTAGGGATGCACCAGCCGTTCGAAACGCTGGAACACGGCGGGTCTCCAAGGCGCCTGATGGGCGCGGCCGCGGCGGCGCGGGCGGCCGGCGGCGGTGGGCGGCCGGGTCGGCCGCGGGGGGCGATTATCGGCAAGCCGCGTGTCCGGTGCAGGCGGCGGCCGCCGAGGACGCGGGGGTGACAGCCCCGGGCGGCTCTGGAGCGATCTCTCCAGCCGGGCTGGCTAAGATCGTCCGACAACCACGAGCACCGGAGACCAGCGTGTACGACTACCTGATCGTCGGGGGAGGGTCGGCGGGCTGCGTGCTCGCCGCGCGCCTGTCCGAGGACCCCGACGTGCGCGTCGCGCTGCTCGAAGCCGGCGAGGCCGACCGCAGCGCGCTGATCCACTGCCCCGCCGGCATCGCGCTGATGGCCCGCACCGGCCAGGCCAACTGGGCCTTCGAGACCGTCGCCCAGTCCGGGCTGGACGGGCGCGCCGGCTACCAGCCGCGCGGCAAGGTGCTCGGCGGCTCCAGTTCCATCAACGCGATGATCTACATCCGCGGCCAGCGCGAGGACTACGACGCCTGGGCCGCCGCCGGCAACCCGGGCTGGGGCTGGGCCGACGTGCTGCCGTACTTCAAGAGGTCCGAGCACAACGAACGCGGCGCCGACGCCTGGCACGGCGCCGCCGGCCCGCTGAACGTGATGGACCTGCCCGAGCCCAACCCCTGGTCGCGGCGCTTCATCGAGGCCGGCCGCCAGGCGGGTTTCGCCGAGAACCGCGACTTCAACGGCGAACACCAGGAAGGCGTCGGCATGTACCAGGTGACGCACCGCGGCGGCGAACGTTTCAGCGCCGCCAAGGCCTACCTGACGCCGGCGCTCGATCGGCCCAACCTGGACGTCGTCACCGGCGCGCAGGTGCTGAAGGTGGTGCTCGAAGGCTGCCGCGCCACCGGCGTCGAGCTGCTGCAGGGCGGCACGCGGCGCGTGCTGGCGGCGCGGCGCGAGGTCATCCTGTCGGCGGGTGCGCTGCAGTCGCCGCAGCTGCTGCTGCTGTCGGGCATCGGCCCGGGCGCCGAGCTGCAGGCGCTGGGCGTGCCGGTCGTGCACGATCTGCCGGGCGTCGGCCGCCACCTGCACGACCACCCCGACGTCGTGCTGCTGGTCGACGCGCCGGGCGCCAAGGAGACGGTGGGCGTGTCGGCGGGCGGCGCGCTGCGCGTGCTGGCCGGCGTGCAGCAGTGGCGCTCGCGGCGCCGCGGCCTGCTGACGACCAATTTCGCCGAGTCCGGCGCCTTCCTGCGCACGCGCGCCGACGAGATGCGGCCCGACGTGCAGCTGCACTTCGTCATCGGCAAGCTGGTCGACCACGGCCGGAGCACGGTCTGGGGCCACGGCTGGTCGGCCCACGTCTGCGTGCTGCGGCCCCAGAGCCGCGGCCGCGTGACGCTGAGGGCCGCCGACCCGCTGGCGCCGCCGCGCATCGACCCGGGCTTCCTGGACCACCCCGACGACCTGCGCCGGCTGATGGACGGCGTGCGGCTGACGCAGCGCATCCTCGCGCAGCCGGCGCTGGCCGGTGGCGGCCGGCCCTCGGCCGCGGGGCTGGACGACACCGCGCTGGAGCACTGGGTGCGCCAGCACGCCGACACGATCTACCACCCGGTCGGCAGCTGCCGCATGGGGCCGGGCCGGGGCGACGTCGTCGACGCCGAGCTCCGGGTCAAGGGGATCCAGGGCCTGCGGGTGGCCGACGCGTCGATCATGCCCAGCATCGTCTCCGGAAACACCAACGCCCCGACCCTCATGATCGGCGAGAAGGCCGCCGACCTCGTGCGCCGCGCCGCCGCCCTCGTGTGATGCGGCTGTCGGTGCTGGACCAGTCGCCGGCGGTCGCCGGCCGCGGCGAAGACGAAGCCATCCGCGCCAGCGTCGCGCTCGCCGAACATGCCGAGCAGCTGGGCTACGAACGTTTCTGGGTCAGCGAGCACCACAACATGGACGCGCTGGTCGGCACCGCGCCCGAGCTGCTGCTGGCCGCCGCCGCGGCACGCACGCGCCGCATCCGCCTGGGCAGCGCCGGCGTCATGCTGCCGCACTACGCGGCGCTGAAGGTGGCCGAGCAGTTCCGCGTGCTCGACGCGCTGGCGCCGGGCCGCATCGACCTCGGCGTCGGCCGCGCGCCGGGCGGCGACATGCGCACCGCGACCGCGCTGAACCCGAACGCGGCACTGGCCGCCGAGGGCTTCCCGCAGCAGGTGGCCGAGTTGCAGGCCTGGGTGGGCGGCGCGCGCCACCGCGGCATCGTCGCGCATCCGCGGGCACCGGCGGGTTCTGGCGCCGAACGCACGCCCGAGGTCTGGATCCTCGGCAGCTCGACCTACGGCGCGCAGCTCGCGGCCCAGCTCGGCCTGCCCTACGCCTTCGCCTACTTCTTCTCCGACGGCCACGGTGTCGAGGCGGCGCTGGACCTCTACCGCGGCCTGTACCAGCCGAGCGAACGCCACCCGAAACCCGAGGCCACGATCTGCGTCTGGGCGCTGGCCGCCGACGACGGCGAGACCGCGCGCCGGCAGGCGCTGCCGCGCGAACGCTGGTGGCTGGACCGCCGCCGCGGCCGCATCGCGCCGCTGCAGTCGCCCGAGGACGTGGCGCTGGCCGGCTTCGAACCCGACGAGCTGGCGCTGCTGGCCGGCGCGCGCGAGCAGGCGCTGGTCGGCAGCGCCGCCGAGGTCGGTGCGCGGCTGCGCGCGCTGGCCTCGCGGCTGGCGCTGGACCACGTCGTCGTCAACACCTGGACCTACGACGAAGCCGTGCGCCGACGCTCCTACGCCTTGCTGGCCGCCGAGTTCGGGCTGGCGGGTTCGCCCCAGGCGTTTTCGTAGACCGCGTCCTGCCAGGGGCGGCGCGAGCGCCAGCCTTCGATCTCCAGCATCGGCGCCGGGTAGAAGGCCTCGACCGGCCCGAGGCAGAGGATGGCCAGCGGCATCGCGCCGGCCGGCATCGCCAGCAGCTCGGCCAGCGGCTGCGGCTCGAACATCGACACCCAGCCCAGGCCCAGGTTCTCGACGCGCGCGGCCAGCCAGAGGTTCTGGATCGAGCAGGCCAGCGAGCAGACGACCATCTCGCGCGGCATCGTGCGCCGGCCGAAGACCGTGCCGTCGTCGGGCGGCAGCGCCGCGACCAGCAGCTCGGCGCATTCGCGGATGCCTTCGACCTTCAGCCGCAGGAACTCGGCGGCACGTTCGCCCATCGCGCTGGCGGTGGCGTCGCGTTCGCGGGCGACCAGCGCGGCGATCGCTTCGCGGCGCGCCGGGTCGCTGATGCGCAGGTAACGCCAGGGCTGCATCATGCCCACCGACGGCGCGTGGTGCGCCGCCTGCAGCAGGCGCTGCAGCGTCTCGGGCGCGATGCGTTCGCCGCGGCGGAAGTGGCGCATGTCGCGCCGCCCGGCCAGCAGGCGCTGCAGCCGGCGCGCGTCGGCCGGGCCGTAGTGTTCGCCGCCGGGCGCGGCCGGCGCGGCGGCGGCCGAAGCCGCCTCGTAGCGGGGAGAAAGCCGCACCGTCTCGCCGACCACCAGCGTGCCGGCGCCAGCCGGCAGCGCCGCCAGGCCGGTGGCGACGACGGTCTCGCCGTCGAGACGCGCCGCCGGGGTGTCCGCCGCCAGGCCGTGGCGTTGCAGCTCGGCGGCGATGCGCACCGCCTGCGGGCCGCCGTCGGCGAAGACCCGCGTCTGCCCGGGCTCGGCCAGCGCCGACCAGTCGGCCGTGTCCAGCGCCCCGGCGTCGAGCAGCACGCAGCGCGAGGCCAGGCCCGGCTGCGTCAGCGGGATGCCCGCGGCAAGCACCGCGGCCAGGGCCGGCGGCAGGCCAGAGCAGGCAGGATCGGGACGCACTTCGGAGCAGGACATCGGCAGCGGAGACGGGCACGCCCAGGCGGCGCGCCGCGATGATACGGAGCCGCCGAGCCGCCGCCCAGCACCGGCGGCCGTGCTCAAAAACCAGGCAATCCAAAAAAACTCGTGGCCTGGCGCGCACTTGCGCGCCGGCCCCACGGTTTGTCCACAGGGATGCCAACGTCGGCCGGGGACATCCGGCCGGCGGTGTTCAGAGCGTGATCGACAGCGTGTTGTCGCCCGGCTGCGGGTCGTTCCACAGGCCGAGCACGAAGCCGCCGAGCATCGCCGTCATCGGGTCGGCGCTCTGCGCCATGGCCTGCAGCGTGGCCAGCACGTTGGCGTCGTCGAGCTGCTCGTCGCCGGCGTAGTGCGCGACCATCGCCGGCACGATCAGCGGCACCAGCATCGCGACGGTCTGCGCCGGCAGCGAGTACGGCGCCGAGCCCAGCAGCCCGGCCACCAGCGTCTGCAGGCCGGTCTCCAGATAGTCCTGCGACCAGGCGACGAAGTCGCTGGGGTGGCCGGCCGTCGCCTTGACCGTGCTGCTGGTGATGGCCAGCGTGCCGGCGCCGCGGTCGATCGTCACCAGGCGGTAGGGGCTGGGCGCGGTGACCGTCGAGCCGGTCTCGATGTCGTGCACCATGACACCGCCGTAGCTGGCGCGCACGATGTCCTGGGCGTGGTAGTGGCCGGTGAAGACCACCGTCAGCCCGGCGGCGGCGAAGGCGGCGGCCAGGGCCTGGCGGTCCTCGACCAGGTACTCGGGGAAGAAGCTCGACTGGCCGGGGAAGTGCTCGATCAGGCCGTGGTGCATGGTGCCGATGGCGGCGAAGCCGCGCTGGCGCGCGACGCCCAGCCAGTGCTGCAGCCAGGCGAGCGTCTGGGCGCGCACGCGGCCGGCGGTGATCGGCGCGCTCGGATGGGCGCTCTCGGCGTAACGGCAGGAGTCGATGGCGAAGAGCCAGACGCCGGTGCCCAGCTCGGCGACGTAGCTCAGCGACGCCGGGTCGCGCGAGATCGTGTCGCCGTAGCCGCAGCGGGCGTAGATCGTCGCGAACGCGGCGGCGTCGACGGTCTCGGCGGCGGTCGCCGGCACGCTGCGGAAGTCCTTCGCGTCGGGGTTGGCGACGTCGTGGTTGCCGGGGATCACGTAGGCCCGGATGCCGCGCGCCCGCAGCGCCTGCAGCCTGGAGGCGAGCAGCTCGTGGTTGACACGTTCACCGTCCTTGGTCAGGTCGCCGGAGATCAGCAGCGCGTCGGGCTTGTCGGCCACGATCGCGGCCAGCGCGGCGTCGAGGATCTCGACGCTCTCCCGGATCATCTTGCGGTCCTGCAGCAGGTAGGCGTCGAGCTCGCTGCTGGTGCCCAGCGCCGTGCTGTCGTAGAGGTGCACGTCGCTGAGCACGGCCAGGCGCAGCGGGCGGTCGTCGTCACCACCGCCGCAGCCGGCCAGCCAGGACGGCAGCGTGATGACCGAGGCCAGGCCGGCGCTGGTCTGCAGGAAACGGCGGCGCGACGGCGCCGGGCGGGAGCGGTTGTCGTTGGAGGTCGTCATGGGTGTCCTGTGGCGTTCGTGCCCGCGGCACGACGCCCGGCATTGCAGGCGGCCGCCGTGATCGTGCGATGACGCCGCGCCGGCATCACGGCGGCGTTTGCGCCCGGTCATGCCCGCCGGCACGCGGCGCGCACCGCCACGGCTTCGTCATCGACGCTTCACCCGGGCGTCACCCCCGGCCGTGACGATGGCCGTCCATGCCCGACACGATCCTGACCCCGCCGCTCGCCGCCGCCCCGATCGAGGACCGCGCCGGCGCCCTCAGACCCCGCGCCCCGCTGCCGGCGGCACCCACCGCCGAGGCCGCGCTCGTCGTCGCCTGGGCGCGCGACGAGGACGAGGTGCGCGAGGCCCAGCGCCTGCGCCACGAGGTCTTCGCCGGCGAGATGGGCGCCCGGCTGGAGGTGCCGCCCGGCACGCCCGCGGGGCTGGACGTCGACCGCTACGACGCGTTCTGCGAACACCTGCTGGTGCGCGCCCCGGGCGACGCCGGCGAGCCCGGCCCGGTCGTCGGCACCTACCGCGTGATGACGCCGGCGGCCGCCGCACGTGCCGGCGGGCTGTACAGCGACAACGAGTTCGATCTCCGCGCCCTGGCGCCGCTGCGCGCGACGATGGTCGAGCTCGGCCGCTCCTGCGTGCACCCGGACTGGCGCTCCGGCGGCGTCGTGATGGCGCTGTGGGGCGCGCTCGCCGCCTTCATGGTGCGCAACGGCCTGCAGACCATGGTCGGCTGCGCCAGCGTCGGCATGCGCGACGGCGGCCATGCCGCCGCCAGCCTGTGGCGGCGCCTGGAAGCCACGCACCTGGCCGCGCCCGAATGGCGCGTGACGCCGCGGCTGGCGCTGCCGGTCGACGAACTGCGCCAGGACCTGCCGGTCGACGCGCCGCCGCTGCTCAAGGGTTATCTGCGCTGCGGCGCGCGTGTGCTCGGCGCACCGGCCTGGGACCCCGACTTCAACACCGCCGACCTGCCGGTGATGCTGCGCCTGGCGGACCTGCCGGCACGCTACCGGCGGCACTTCATCGGGGCCTGAACCGGCCGCCCGCACGGGGCCGGTGCACCGCGCCGGCAGCCGCCGGGCGCTGCCACAAATTGTGGCAATCCGATGAAAAGCCCGGTGAATCAAGCACCTGGCGACGCCGCGCACGAGTTGTCCACAGAGATGCCAACGTCAGGCGTGGAAATTCACACGGAAGACGCCGCAACCCGGCGCACCGAGGCCGGGCACCGGGAGAACACCGCTCGCACCGCGGCGGCGCGCGGGGGGTTCACACACGGGATCGAGCAAGCTCCGGGCCTGCGCAGGCGCAAAACAAGCCCCACAAAACGAAACCCCCTCCGGCCCAGGGGACCGGAGGGGGCGGGTGACCTCTCGTCACCGATGGAGCTCCAGAGGAAAGTGGTCCGGGGCTCCCGACGCGCAGGAATTGCGCCGTCTTCCTAGATGCCTGCTGTCAGGCCTCTCCAAGTTAGGCGACGCGGCACGCGGTTTCAAGGCGTTTTGCGTCGCCGGCGCAGGTCAAGAGGCCGAGATCAAACGTTCTGCGAGCGACTGCACACGCTGCTCGACGGCAGCGTCCATCGTGATCGTCCGGCCCCACTCGCGCGTGGTCTCGCCGGGCCACTTGTTGGTCGCGTCCAGGCCCATCTTGCCGCCCAGGCCGCTGACTGGCGACGCGAAATCCAGGTAGTCGATCGGCGTCTCCGAGACCAGCGTCGTGTCGCGCACCGGGTCCATGCGCGTGGTGATCGCCCAGATGACTTCGCGCCACTCGCGGATGTTCACGTCCTCGTCGGTGACGACGATGAACTTGGTGTACATGAACTGGCGCAGGAAGCTCCACAGCCCGAACATCACGCGCTTGGCGTGGCCGGGGTAGGCCTTGCGGATCGAGATCACCGCCATCCGGTAGCTGCAGCCCTCGGGCGGCAGGTAGAAGTCGACGATCTCCGGAAACTGCTTCTGCAGGATCGGCACGAAGACCTCGTTCAGCGCCACGCCCAGCACCGCCGGCTCGTCGGGCGGCTTGCCGGTGTAGGTGGAGTGGTAGATCGGGTCGCGGCGGTGCGTGATGCGGTCGACCTGGAACACCGGGAACCAGTCCTGCTCGTTGTAGTAGCCGGTGTGGTCGCCGAACGGGCCTTCCAGCGCATGCAGGTAGCCGCCGCGCTCGCAGAGCTTGACGCCGCGGTCGGACTCGCCGCTGAAGCCGGCCGGCGCCGGCGGGATGTGGCCTTCGAGCACGATCTCGGCGCTGGCCGGCACCTGCAGCGCGCGGCCTTCGCCGACGCCGGATTCGACGAGCTCGGTGCGGCTGCCGCGCAGCAGGCCGGCGAACTGGTATTCGGACAGGCTGTCGGGCACCGGCGTCACGGCGCCGAGGATGGTCGCCGGGTCGGCGCCGAGTGCCACCGCGATCGGGAAGGGCTTGCCGGGGTTGGCGAGCGCGAACTCGCGGAAATCCAGCGCGCCGCCGCGGTGCGCCAGCCAGCGCATGATCAGCTGGTTGCGGCCGATCAGCTGCTGGCGGTAGATGCCCAGGTTCTGGCGCTGGCGCGGGTTGGCCACGGCCTGCGGGCCGCGCGTGACGACGAGGCCCCAGGTCAGCAGCGGGCCGGCGTCGCCGGGCCAGCAGGTCTGGATCGGCAGCCGGCCGAGGTCGACGTCCGGGCCTTCGAGCACCACCTCCTGGCAGGGCGCGCTGCGCTGCAGCGCGGGCTTCATGTCCCACAGCGCCTTGGCCATCGACAGCAGCTTGCCGGCGTCCTTCAGGCCCTTGGGCGGCTCGGGTTCCTTGAGACCGGCCAGCAGCCGGCCGACCTCGCGCAGCTCGGCGGTCGACGAGGCCCCCATGCCGAGGGCGACACGTTGGGGGGTGCCGAACAGATTGATCAGCACCGGGATCGAGAACCCGGTCGGGTTGCGGCACAGCACGGCCGGCCCGCCGGCACGCAGCAGCTTGTCGCCCAGCGCGGTCATCTCGAGCACCGGGGACACCGGATCGGTGATGGTGCGCAACTCGCCGCGGGCTTCGAGCTGGGTGATGAAGTCCCGCAAGTCTCGGTAGTTCATTCTCTATGGATATAAGAGACGGCTTTCATATTCTTGACCGGATATGAGAGCCTTCCTAAAATTTCGGAAGCCCTGGATCTGGATCAGGGCAGACCCGTACCGTCCTCAGCGTAATCACCTGGACGGTCGCTGAAGTCCCGCTCCGCGCGGCCCGTTCGTCGGTCGCTTGCGGTAGTCGGTCGATTATCGCCGTCACCCCGCCCCAGCGCCCCCTTGGCGCCGCGGCCCTGGGGCCTAGAGGACGGCGCTTGGAAGAGGGATGCGATGAAAGCCATTGCCGTGCTGCGCAGCGCGCAGCAAGCCACGGGGCGCTCGCTGACGGTATTCGCACGTGACGTCGGTCACGGCCTGCTCGAGATCGGGCACAACACCCTGGCCGTGGTCGGCCTGGCGGTGGTGGCGGTGCTCGTCTTCGTGGCTGGCCGGGAGGACCTGCGTCAGCAGGCCGAGACCCTGGCCTTCGAGTGGCTGCAGACGCGCCATGAAGTGCGCGCCGCGGCCATCGCGGACGCCGAACTGGTGCCGTCCGAGCCGCTGGCCGTGACGCGTGCGACCGCAGCCGACCCGAACGGCCTGACCGACCAGCAGGCCGCCGTCGCGAGCTGGATCTCGCGCCGCTACAAGGTGGCGCCGGAGCCGATCAGCGCGCTGGTGCAGGAAGCCTGGACCATCGGCCAGCGCGCCGGCCTGGACCCGACGCTGATCCTGGCCATCATGGCCGTCGAGTCGAGCTTCAACCCGTTCGCGCAGAGCCCGGTCGGCGCCCAGGGCCTGATGCAGGTGATGACCCGCATCCACGACGACAAGTACCAGGCTTTCGGCGGCACCCACGCCGCGTTCGACCCGATCAGCAACCTGCGGGTCGGCGTGCAGGTGCTCAAGGAGTGCATCACGCGCGCCGGCGGCCTGCAGCAGGGCCTGAAGCACTACGTCGGCGCCGCGCTGCTGGATAGCGACGGCGGCTACGTCGACCGCGTGATGACCGAGCAGGACTACCTCAAGCGCGTGGCCGCGGGCAACCGCGTGTCGATCAACGCGCCGATCACGGTGCCGCGCGACGCCGCGCCGATGCCGCTGCCGGCCGCGCCCCCGGCGCCGCCGCGCGCCGAACAGCTGGCGATGCTGCGCCCCTGAGCGCCGGCGTTTGACCTCGCCACGGCGGCGGCCCCGGCCGCTGCCGTTACACTCCGCGTCCTGCGCGACTGGCGATGAGGGGCCGCAACTGCCGGCCCCGAGGTGGACTGACCACCGGGAAGCGCAGGCCGGCCCACCGCCGGCGTCAGCCGTTCGCCTGGGCAGCCCTCGACGACGCTCCGCCGCGGGGCGCTCGATGGCCCTTCACTCCGAAGAGGACTGCCGTGTTCGACCGTACCCAATCCACGCTCGCCAACGTCGACCCTGAAATCTGGGCGACCATCCAGGACGAGAACCGCCGCCAGGAAGAGCACATCGAGCTCATCGCGTCGGAGAACTACACCAGCCCCGCGGTGATGGCCGCGCAAGGCTCGCAACTCACCAACAAGTACGCCGAGGGCTACCCCGGCAAGCGCTACTACGGCGGCTGCGAACACGTCGACGTCGTCGAGCAGCTCGCGATCGACCGCGTTAAGCAGCTCTTCGGCGCCAACTTCGCCAACGTGCAGCCCAACTCGGGCTCGCAGGCCAACCAGGCCGTGTTCTTCGGCCTGCTCCAGCCGGGCGACACGATCATGGGCATGAGCCTGTCCGAAGGCGGCCACCTGACGCACGGCATGCCGCTGAACATGAGCGGCAAGTGGTTCAAGGTCGTCAGCTACGGCCTGGACGCCAACGAAGCCATCGACTACGACGCGATGGAACGCCTGGCGCACGAGCACAAGCCCAAGCTCATCATCGCCGGCGCCTCGGCCTACAGCCTGCGCATCGACTTCGAACGTTTCGCCAAAGTCGCCAAGGCCGTCGGCGCCTACTTCATGGTCGACATGGCGCACTACGCGGGCCTGATCGCCGCGGGCGTCTACCCGAACCCGGTGCCGCATGCCGACGTCGTCACGTCCACCACGCACAAGAGCCTGCGTGGCCCGCGCGGCGGCATCATCCTGATGAACGACGAGGCGATCGCCAAGAAGATCAACAGCGCGATCTTCCCGGGCATCCAGGGCGGCCCGCTGATGCACGTCATCGCCGGCAAGGCCGTCGCGTTCAAGGAAGCGCTGTCGCCCGAGTTCAAGGCCTACCAGCAGCAGGTCGCCGCCAACGCCAAGGTGCTGGCCGAGACGCTGATCGCGCGCGGCCTGCGCATCGTCAGCGGCGGCACCGAGAGCCACGTGATGCTCGTCGACCTGCGCCCCAAGGGCCTGACCGGCAAGGAAGCGGAAGCGGTGCTGGGCAAGGCCCACATGACCTGCAACAAGAACGGCATCCCGAACGACCCGCAGAAGCCGATGGTCACCAGCGGCATCCGCCTGGGCACGCCGGCGATGACGACACGCGGCTTCAAGGAGGACGAGGTGCGCCGCACCGCGCACCTGATCGCCGACGTGCTCGACAACCCGCACGACGAGGCCAACCTGGCCGCGGTGCGCGAGAAGGTCGCGGCGCTGACGCGCGACTTCCCGGTCTACCGCTGAACAGGAGCGGCGGCGCATGCGTTGTCCGTACTGCGCCCACGGCGAGACGCAGGTCGTCGAGACCCGCGAGTCCGACGAGGGCGGCGTCGTGCGCCGACGCCGCCGCTGCCTGAAGTGCGAGAAGCGCTTCACGACCTACGAACGCGCCGAGGTCGCGATGCCCGCGGTCGTCAAGAAAGACGGCGCGCGGGTCGAGTTCGACCCCGAGAAGCTGCGCGCGTCGATGCTGCTGGCGCTGCGCAAGCGCCCGGTCGGCGTCGAGAAGATCGACGCCGCGATCGAGCGCATCCAGGAGCAGCTCGTCGCCGGCGGCGCACGCGAGGTGCCGAGCACACGCGTCGGCGAGCTCGTGATGCGCGAGCTCGAGAAGCTGGACAAGGTGGCCTACGTGCGTTTTGCGTCGGTCTACCGCAGCTTCGAGGACGTCGACGAGTTCAGCCAGCTGATCCGCGACATCTGAGCCGCTGATCCCCCGCGCGGGGGCCGCCACCGGCGGGCGCCCCGCGAACCCGCCACGAGGGGAGCGCAGGCCGCGCCCCGTCTTCCTAGAGTGCCCCGGCACGGGAGGACGAGCATGGCCGAGATCCGGGTTCCACGACCGCGCCGCAGGCGCGGGCTGACGCTGGTCGAGAGCGCCGTCACGCTGGCGCTGGCCGCGGTGGTCGTCGGCCTGGCGGTGCCGGGCTTCGCGGCGATCGGCGAGCGCGAGCGGCTGCGCGCCGTGGCCTCGGCGCTGCAGACCGACATCGCGTTCGCACGCAGCCAGGCCGCCGCCCAGTCGCGCACGCTGCGGCTGGAGTTCGCCGGCCCGCGCTGCTGGCTGCTGCACGACGGCCCGGCCGGCTGCGGCTGCGGGCCTGGCGCCGCGGCCTGCCCGGGCCGGCTCGTGCTGCGCCAGGCCGATCTCGGCGCCGGCCACCCCGTCGAACTGCGCGCCAACGTCGGCTCGATCCTCTTCGAGCCGACACGCGGCACCGTCACGCCGACGACCACGGTGCGGCTGTCGCTGCCGCAGGGGCCGCGGCTGCACCTCGTCGTCAACCTGATGGGCCGGGTGCGGCGCTGCTCGCCCGACGGCCTGCCGGGCGAAGCCGCCTGCTGATCCCTTGAACCCGGGCCCCTCTCCGCGACGAACGGCGGCGCCGCCGCGACGAACGGTTCGGCCGCGGACCACGCTGAAAATAATCTGCCGCATGTCCAACCGGTCGCGTCGGTGTTCCGCGGTGGGGTCTGGCGGCGGCTTCACGCTCGTCGAGCTGGCGATCACGCTGGTGGTGCTGGGCGTGATCGGCGCGCTGGCGCTGCCCTCCTTCCTGGACAGCATCCGCAAGAGCCGGCGCTCCGATGCCTACGCCGCGGTCGCGGCGGTGCAGCAGGCGCAGGAGCGCTGGCGCAGCAACCACGCCGAATACGCCACCTCGCTCACCGACCTCGGGCTGGGTGACGCCAGCGTCTCGGGCTACTACACGATCGAGATCGGCAGCTCGGCCGCGCCGGGCGACACGCTGGCCAGCGCCTACGTCGTCACCGCCCGCGGCCGCAGCGGCACCAGCCAGGCCGCCGACCCGCAGTGCCGCCACCTCAGCATGCGCCTGCGCGGCGGCAACCTCGAGTACGCCGGCTGCGGCAGCTGCGGCGACTTCTCCTACGGCGTGGCCCACGCCTGCTGGCCCCGGTGATGCGCGCCGCCTCGCCCCGGCCGCGCGGCCTGACGCTGATCGAGCTGATGCTCGCGATCGGCCTGCTGGGCGTGATGCTGGCGCTGGGCGCGCCGTCGCTGTTCGACTACATCCGCGTGCAGCGGCTCAAGAGCGTCAACGCGCAGCTCGGCACCGACGTGCAGTTCGCCCGCGGCCAGGCGGTGGCACACGGCCTGCGGTCCTTCGTGCTCTTCCCGGCGGCGGGCACGCCGGTGGCCTGCTACACGATCTACGAGCTGCGTCCCGGCGCCGACGCGAGCAAGCTCTATTGCGACTGCACCCGCGGCCCCGGCCTGGCCTGCCCGAACGCGGTGGCCATCGAGCTGCGCACCGTGGTGCTGCCGGCCGACGGCGGCGTGCGCTTCCAGCTGCCCGCCGGCGACCGCGGCTTCGGCTTCGACCCGCTGACCGGCGGCCTGCTGACGCACAGCCTCGACCTGCTGCCCCAGCCGCTGAACGCCTTCGTGCTCGACACCCTGCTCGACACCGAACGCTACCTGCGCACCACCGTCGGCCGCGCCGGCCGGCCGAGCGCCTGCGCCAGCCGGCCGGCGCTGGGGGCCTCGCCGTGCTGAGCCGCCGGCCGCGGCGCGCCGCGCCACCGCGCCGCGGCCAGCGCGGGCTGTCGATCGTCGAGCTGATGGTCGGCGTGACGATCGGCCTGCTGGTCGTCGCCGCGTCGGCGCTGCTGGTGTCCGGGCAGCTCACCGAGAACCGCCGGCTGCTGCTGGAGACCCAGCTGCAGCAGGACCTGCGCGCCACCGCCGACATCGTCGTGCGCGACCTGCGCCGCGCCGGCATCTGGAACGAGGCCCAGAGCAGCGCCGTCTGGTCCACCGAGAACCCCGACCCGCAGTGCAACCGCTACACCACCGTGACGCCCGGCTCGGGCTCGGTGGTCTACCGCTACTACCGCAGCGGCGACAACAACAGCGCGCTGGGCATCCGCCTCGACAACGGCGTGCTGCGGTCGGCGATCCACGCCGCCGACGCCGTCTCCGGCAGCACCTGCCTGCAGTCGGCGACGCCGGCGAACTGGCAGGAGCTGACCGACGGCCGCTCCGTCAAGGTGACACGCTTCGACGTCGAATGGCTGGACGACGGCAGCACGCCCGAGCCGCTGCCCTGCGCCAAGCTCTGCGCCGACGGCTCGACCGACTGCTGGCCGGTGCTGCGCGTGCGGCTGCTGCAGGTCACGATCGAGGCCGAGTCGGTGGCCGACCCGAGCGTGCGCCGCGCGCTGCAGGCCACGGTCAAGCTGCGCAACGACGACATCGAGTTCCGCGACCCGGCGGAGCCGACGCGCATGTGCCCGGCATGAGGCCCGCCGCCCCGCCCCCGCGCCGCCGCGCCGGCCAGCAGGGCCTGGCGGCGCTGGCCGTCGTGCTGCTGCTGTTCTTCGTCGTCTCGCTGGTGGCCGCCTACACCAGCCGCAACCTGATCTTCGAGCAGCGCACCGGCATCAACCAGTACCGGTCCACGCAGGCGATGGAGACCGCCGAGGCGGCGCTGGAGTGGGCGCTGCTGAAGCTCAACGGCGGCCGCATCGATGGCGACTGCGAACCCAGCACCGAGCCCAGCGACACGAGCTATCGCGAGCGCTACCTGGTGGTGGACCCGGACAAGGGCTTCTACGCCCCCCGCCTGAACGCCGCGACCGGCACCGCCGCGTTCGCGACCTGCGTGCGCGACGGCGCGGCCTGGCGCTGCCGCTGCCCGGCCACCGGCGTCGAGCTGCCCGACGCACCGGCCGGCGACGGCCCCCACCCCGCGTTCCGCGTCGCGCTCGTCGGCTCCAGCACGCGGCCGGGCATGGTGCGCATCTACGCCAACGCCTGCACCCGGCTCGCCGAGGCGTGCCTGGCCTTCGCGCCGAACATGAGCACGCTGCCGATCGTGCGCGCCGTCGCGCCGGGCGGCGAAGGCTTCGCCGCGATCTCCACCTGGGCCGGCATGACCGGGCGCGTCCCGGCGCTGGAGCGCAGCGCCACCAAGATCGTCAGCGGGGTCGCGCCGCGCGACACGATCGTCGCGCGGCAGGACATCGGCAGCAGCGGCGGCAGCCTCGTGGCCGGGCGCCGCGGCCAGGACCTCGGCTTTGCCGCGCGCGCCGGCGGCACGATTGCCGGCATCGGCGTCGAAGCCGCGCCGGGCTCGCCCGCCGACACGGCCACGGCGCTGCGGGCCGGCGACGGCGCGCTCGCGGGCCTGGCCCTGCCCGAGCCCTCGCTCGCCGGCATGCGCATGTTCGCGTCGGTTTTCATGATGCGGCCCGAGACCTTCCGCGACCAGCCGGCCGCCGTCGTGCTCGACTGCGGGATGTCGGCCTGCGACGGCAGCACGCTGGCCACCACGGTCGCGCTGAACCCGGGCCGCCCGATCTGGGTCGAGGGCGACCTGCTGCTCGACGGCAGCGGCGACATCGGCAGCAGCGCCATGCCGGTGACCCTCGTCGTCACCGGAGACCTCGACTTCGACGCCGGCGGGCGCACCGTGCACGGCCTGGTCTACGGCCGCGCCGCCAACTGGCGCCTCAGCGGCCTGGCGCGTGTCGAGGGTGCGCTGGTCGCCGAGAACCAGCTCGACATCGCGACCAGCCCCGGCAGCGCGGTGCGTCACGACCCCGAGGTGATGCGCCACCTCGCGACGCTGAGCGGCAGCTTCGTGCGCGTGCCCGGCAGTTGGAAGGACTTCCCGTGACGGCGCGCCTGCACGCGGCCCGCGGCGTCTCGCTGGTCGAGGCAATGGTCGCGCTGGCCGTGATGGCGATCGGCCTGCTCGGCGTCGTCGGGCTGCAGGCCACGCTGCGTGCCAACGCCGACGTCTCGCGCCAGCGCAGCGAGGCCGTGCGCATCGCCCAGGAACAGCTGGACACGCTGCGCGGCTACACCTCGCTGGCCGGCGCCAGCGGCCTCAGCTACGAAGGCATCGCCGACCTCGACGGCGAACCCGTCGCGACCGGCATCGCGAACACCGAGTTCACGCTCCACCAGACGGTGACCGCGGCAGGCGCCGGCCGCGCCAAGATGGTCGAGCTGCAGGTCGTCTGGCGCGACCGCCGCGCCGAGAGCGACAACCAGTGGGTCGATTTCGCGACCCTGATCGCCGGCACGCCGCCGGCGCTGGCCGGCTCGCTGATCCTGTCGCCGGCGAAGACGGCGCTGGCCACGCCCGGCGGCCGCCACCCGGCGATCCCGCCGCAGGCCCAGGACAACGGCGACGGCAGCAGCAGCTTCCAGCCCGTCGGCAGCGGCGGCGTCAGCTGGACCTTCGACAACCTGACCGGTGCCATCACCCGGACCTGCTCGGTGGCCGGGGTCTGCAGCTCCAGCTACGCCTTCCTGCTGACCGGCTACGTGCGCTTCGCGACCGGGCAGGCGCCGAGCGCGGCGCTCGCCGAGAACCCGCCGGAGCTCGACGACGCCGACCTCGCCTCGGTGCCCGTGCAAGGCTTCGTGCGCGTGCGGCGCGTCGGCCAGAGTGTCGACGACGTCTGCGTGCACCGTGCCGACCCGCAGCCCACCGGCCCCCGCCCGCGCTTCGTCGTCTACTACTGCGCGGTGCCGGTGGAGGTGTCGGCCGGCGTCTGGTCGGGGCGCTCGGACCTGCACTTCGCCGACCCGCCGGTCGCGCCCGCCCTGCGCCAGCTGGCCAGCGACGCCACCGACGCCGCGCCGAACCACCTGCGCGTCTGCCGCTACTCGCCGGCGCAGAACCCGACACGCAACAGCGACCACCCGGCCGCCTACAGCAGCGTCGGCGGCGCGCTGGTGAACCAGAACTTCCTCGTCATCAGCGCCGGCCCGGCCACCGACAGCACGCCGGCCGACCCCTGGACCTGCCCGGCGGACGATCCGCAGACGCCGGTGATCTCGTCGACCTGGCCGCACCAGCCGTAGCATCGGCGTCCCGACCCGCCGGGCGCACGCGCCCCGCCGCCCGATGCCGCTCGCCCCGCTGGACCGCACCCGTCTGCTCGAAGCCCTCGCCCTCGCCGAGGGCTCGATCGGCCTGACCGACCCCAACCCGCGCGTCGGCTGCGTCATCGGCCATGAAGACGGCCGCGTGCTCGGGCGCGGCGCCACGCAGCGCGCCGGCCAGGCCCACGCCGAGGTCATGGCGCTGCGCGACGCGGCCGCCGCCGGCCACGACACCCGCGGCGCCACCGCCTGGGTGACGCTGGAGCCCTGTGCCCACCACGGCCGCACGCCGCCGTGCTGCGACGCGCTGGTCGCGGCCGGCATCGCCCGTGTCGTCGTCGCCGTCGGCGACCCGTTCCCGCAGGTCGCCGGCGCCGGCATCACCCGGCTGCGCGCCGCCGGCGTGCAGGTCGAGCTCGGCGACGAGGACATCGCCGCCGCGGCCCGCGAGCTCAACATCGGCTTCTTCTCGCGCGTCGAGCGCGGCCGGCCGTGGCTGCGCATGAAGATCGCCGCCTCGCTGGACGGCCGCACCGCGCTGCCCAACGGCGCCAGCCAGTGGATCACCGGCGAGGCGGCGCGCACCGACGGCCACGCCTGGCGACGGCGCGCCGGCTGCGTGCTGACCGGCATCGGCACCGTGCTCGACGACGACCCCCGGCTCGACGTGCGCCGGGTGCCGACGGCGCTGCAGCCGATGCGTGCCGTGATGGACTCGGGGCTGCGCCTGCCCGCCGGCGCGCGTGTTCTCGCCCCGCCGGGACGCTGCCTGGTGTTCCACGCCGCGCCCGACAGCCCCGCTGTCGCCGCGCTGGCGGCGGCGGGTGCCGAACTGCATGCGCGCCCCGGCACCGACGGCCGCGTCGACGCGCCGGCGGTGCTCGCCGACCTGGCCGCGCTCGGCGTCAACGAGCTGCACGTCGAGGCCGGCGCACGCCTGAACGGCGCGCTGCTGGCCGCCGGGCTCGTCGACGAGCTGCTGGTCTACACCGCGCCGCTGCTGCTCGGCGAGGGCCGGCCGATGGCCGCGCTCGGGCCTTTCGAGACGCTGGCGCAAGGCCACCGCTACGGCTTCGTCGACGCCACGCCTGTCGGCGAGGACCTGCGGCTGCGCCTGCGTCGCGCAGCCATGTGAATGGGGGGATGTCCGCCCGGGGGCCGTCGCTATGATCTTTTCGAGCTGCCGTGCGCGATCGTGCCCACGGGGTCCGAGGAGGGGCAGGACCGATGGTCTCGAAGAATCGTTGGGGGCGTGCCGCACTGGCCGCGTGCTCGCTGGCCTTCGCCGGCGCGGCGTTCGCGGCACCGACCACCTACTACGGCGTCGACCAGACCCCCGAAGGCCAGGTGCCGCCCTTGGGCCAGGCCGTCGGCGCGCTGAACGGCTTCCAGACCGCCGCCACGGCCGCCGGCGGCAGCTTCGCGCGGGAGAGCTTCGAGTCCTACGCGACGCTGTCGACGCCGGCCACGCTGTTCGGCGGCACGGCCGGCCTGAGCCTGGCCGACGGCCCGGGCTTCGGCCAGGTGCAGAAGCTGCCCGAGGACGGCAGCAGCGCCGGCCGCTTCAACACCACGCCCGGCGGCGAGAAGTTCTTCGAGACCTCGCGCTCGTTCACGCTGAGCTTCGCCGACGCGATCAGCGGCATCGGCTTCTACGGCACCGACTTCGGTGACTTCAACGGCCTGCTCCAGGTGAGCATCGGCGGCGTCGTCGTGTTCTCGTTCGACGGCGGCGGCGGCGTGCCGCTGCCGGGCGGCAACTCCGAGGCCGGCAACGACAGCACCAACGGCAACCTGCTGTTCTGGGGCTTCCTCGAGTCCGACCCCTTGCTGGCCTTCCGCGAGGTCGTGTTCACCATCTCCCAGGGCCAGAGCGAAGGCAACGACTACCTCGGCTTCGACGACCTGCTGACCGTCAGGCTCGCCGCGCAGCCGCCGGGCGACGTGCCCGAGCCGGCGTCGCTGGCGCTGGCGGGGCTGGCGCTGGCCGGCGCCGGGGTCGCCCGCCGCCGCCGCCCGCGCTGACGCGGCCGGCCCCGGGCGGCTCCATTTCACGGGCGGACGCCGCGAGGCGTCCGCCCTTTCGTTTGCCCGCCCGGGGCGTGGCGGACGCGCCGCCTACAATTCCACGATGCCGATTTCCCCCGTCCCCGAGCTGGTTGCCGAACTGGCAGCCGGCCGCATGGTCATCCTCGTCGACGAGGAAGACCGCGAGAACGAGGGTGACCTCGTGCTCGCCGCCGAGCACGTCACCCCCGAGGCGATCAACTTCATGGCCCGCTACGGCCGTGGCCTGATCTGCCTGACGCTGACGCGCGAGCGCTGCGAACGCCTGCAGCTGCAGCCGATGGCCGCACGCAACGGCACGCGCATGGGCACCGCCTTCACGGTGTCGATCGAGGCCGCCACCGGCGTCACGACCGGCATCTCGGCGGCCGACCGCGCACGCACCGTGCAGGCCGCCGTCGCGCGCGACGCCAAGGCCAGCGACCTCGTGCAGCCCGGCCACATCTTCCCGCTGATGGCGCAGGACGGCGGCGTGCTGATGCGCGCCGGCCATACCGAAGCCGGCTGCGACCTCGCCGGCATGGCCGGGCTGACGCCGGCCGCGGTGATCTGCGAGATCATGAAGGACGACGGCACGATGGCGCGCCTGCCGGACCTGGAGGTCTTCGCGCGCGAGCACGGCCTGAAGATCGGCACCATCGCCGACCTGATCCACTACCGCAGCCGCAACGAGACACTGATCCAGCGTGTCGGCCAGCGCCGCGTGACGACGCCGCACGGCGAGTTCGACTGCATCGCCTACCGCGACAAGGGCGGCGGCCTGCATCTGGCGCTGACCCACGGCCAGTGGACACCGGCCGACGAGGTCACGGTGCGCGTGCACGAGCCCTTCACCGTCTTCGACGTGCTCGATGCCTGCGGCGGCGGCCACTCCTGGCCGCTGCCGGCGGCGCTGGCCGCGCTGCAGGCCGCCGAACGCGGCTGCGCCGTGCTGCTGAACTGCACCCACGACGTCGAGACGCTGCTGCCGCAGCTGCTGCCGCCCGAGCAGCGCGAGGCCGCGCCGCGCACCCCGGCCGACCTGCGCACCTACGGCGTCGGCGCGCAGATCCTGCGCGAGCTGGGCGTGCGCCGCATGCGCCTGCTCGGCAACCCGCGCCGCATGCCGAGCATGCCGGGCTACGGCCTGGAGATCACCGGCTTCGTCGCCGCGCACGCCTGAGGACCGCCATGCAGAACGCCGAACAGGGCCAGGCCGCCGATCTCGACGGCCGCGGCCTGCGCATCGCCATCGTGCGGGCACGTTTCAACGACTCGATCACCGCCGCGCTGGCCGACGCCTGCCGCGCCGAGCTGGCGCGCCTGGACGTCGACGCGGCCGACGTGCGCGAGGTCACCGTGCCCGGCGCGCTCGAGGTGCCGGTGGCGCTGGCGGCGCTGGCCGCCTCGGGCGGCTACGACGCGCTGGTCGCGCTGGGCTGCATCATCCGCGGCGAGACCTACCACTTCGAACTGGTGGCCAACGAAAGCGGCGCCGGCGTCACCCGCGTCGCGCTGGACCACCGCCTCCCCATTGCCAACGCCATCCTGACCGTCGAGAACGAAGCCCAGGCCTGGGCCCGTGCCGAGGACAAGGGCCGCGACGCCGCGCGCGTCGCCGTCGAGATGGCGAACCTGCTGGAAGACCTGTCGTGAGCACCGAACCCACTGCCGCGCGCAAACGCGCCGCGCCCAAGTCCGCCCGTCGCCGTTCGCGCGAGATCGCGCTGCAAGGCCTGTACGAGTGGCTGATCAGCGGCGCCGACGCCGGCACCATCGACGCCCACATGCGCGAGCAGGACGGCTTCGACAAGTGCGACCGCGCCCACTTCGACGCCCTGCTGCACGGCTGCATCGCCGAAGCCTCGGCGCTGGACGCGGTGCTCGCGCGCCACGTCGACCGCCGCACCAACCAGCTGTCGCCGGTCGAGCACGCGGTGCTGATGATCGGCGCCTACGAGCTGACGCACTGCCTGGAAGTGCCGTACCGCGTGGCGATCAACGAGGCCGTCGAGCTCGCCAAGAGCTTCGGCGGCACCGACGGCCACAAGTACGTCAACGGCGTGCTCGACAAGGCCGCCGGCGACCTGCGCCCGGCCGAGGTCGCGCAGCGCCGCGCCCAGGGGGCTTGATGCGCGTCGCCAGCCGGGTCGGGCGCATCGACCCGTTCTACGTCATGGAATGCGCCAAGGCGGCCGACCGCATCGCCGCCAGCCCCGCCTGCGACCCCGCACGCGGCGGCGAGCCGATGATCTACCTGAACATCGGCGAACCCGACTTCACCGCGCCGCCGGGCGTGCAGCGCGCCGCCGAGGCCTGCCTGGGGGCCGGCCGCACGCAGTACACGCCGGCGCTGGGCCTGCCCGCGCTGCGCGAGCGCATCGCCGGCTGGTACCGCACGCGCTGGGGTGTGGACATCGACCCGGCGCGCATCGCCGTCACCGCCGGCGCGTCGGCGGCGCTGCAGCTCGTCTGCCTGGCCTTGTTCGAGGCCGGCGACGAGGTGCTGATGCCGGACCCGAGCTACCCCTGCAACCGCCACTTCGTCGCCGCCGCCGGCGGCACGGCGCGGCTGCTGCCGGCCGCGCCCGAGGCGCGTTTCCAGCTCGACGCCGCCTCGGTCGCGGCGAACTGGACGCCGGCCACGCGCGGCGTGCTGCTGGCCTCGCCGAGCAACCCGACCGGCACCTCGATCGCGCCGGCCGAGATGGCGGCCATCGCCGAGACCGTGCGCGCGCGCGGCGGCGTGACCATCGTCGACGAGATCTACCTCGGCCTGGGCTACGACGAGGCCTTCGGCCACACGGCGCTGGCGCTGGGCGAGGACGTCGTCTCGATCAACAGCTTCTCCAAGTACTTCAGCATGACCGGCTGGCGCCTGGGCTGGGTGGTGCTGCCGACGGCGCTGGTCGGCGCCGTCGAGAAGCTGGCGCAGAACCTCTTCATCTGCGCCTCGACGGTGGCCCAGCACGCCGCGCTGGCGTGTTTCGAGCCCGAGGCGATCGCCGAGTACGAACGCCGGCGCGAGGAGTTCCGCCGCCGCCGCGACTACATCGTGCCGGCGCTGCAGGGCCTGGGGCTGGACGTGCCGGTCGTGCCCGACGGCGCGTTCTACGCCTGGGCCGACTGCTCGCGCCATTCGCCCAGCAGCTGGGACTTCTGCATGCAGATGATGGAACGCGCCCACGTCGCGATGACGCCGGGACGCGACTTCGGCCCGGCCGCGGCCGAGCGTTTCGTGCGCCTGTCCTTCGCCAACTCGATGGCCCAGCTGGAGGCCGCGATCTCGCGCCTGGCGCGCGAACTCCGATGAGCCCGCGGCAGCCCTGCCGGCCCGGGGGCCGTTGCTGCGCTGCCGCATAATCGCCCGCCGATGTCCGAGCCCGCCGTCTTCCGCCACCGCGTCCGCGTCTACTGGGAAGACACCGACGCCGGCGGCGTCGTCTACTACGCGAACTACCTGAAGTTCTTCGAGCGCGCGCGCACCGAATGGCTGCGCTCGCTGGGCATCGGGCAGGAAGCCGGCCGCGTCGCCACCGGCACCGTCTTCGTCGTCGCCGACGCCAGCGTCTCGTACCGCCGCCCGGCGCGGCTGGACGACGAGCTCGTCGTCACCGCCACCGTGCGCGAGCTGTGCCGCGCCTCCCTCGTCTTCGCCCAGCAGGCCTGGCGCGGCGAGGAGCTGCTCGCCGAAGCCGAGGTGCGCGTCGGCTGCGTCGACGCCGCCACCTTCCGCCCCGTGCGCATCCCGCTCCCGATCTTCGACGCCCTCCGATGAACCAGGATCTCTCGATCATCTCCCTCGTGCTGCAGGCGAGCGCCGTCGTGCAGCTCGTGATGGCCGGCCTCGTGCTGGTCTCGCTGGCCAGCTGGACCGTCATCTTCGGCAAGCTCTTCGGGCTGAAGACCGTGCGTGCGCGCAACGAGGCCTTCGAACGCGAGTTCTGGTCCGGCCGCAGCCTGACCGAGCTGAACCAGGCGGCGACGAACAAGAGCGACGCGGCGCCGATCGAGCGCATCTTCGCCAGCGGCATGCGCGAGTTCCTGAAGCTGCGCGAGAAGCGCCTGGACCCGGGGGCCCAGCTCGACGGCGCACGCCGCGCGATGCGCGCCAGCTTCCAGCGCGAGCTCGACGCGATCGAGAGCCACCTGAGCTTCCTGGCCTCGGTCGGCTCGGTCTCGCCGTATGTCGGCCTGTTCGGCACCGTCTGGGGGATCATGCACGCCTTCGTCGGCCTGTCCAACCTGCAGCAGGTGACGCTGGCCACCGTCGCGCCGGGCATCGCCGAGGCGCTGGTGGCCACCGCGATCGGCCTGTTCGCGGCGATCCCGGCGGTCGTCGCCTACAACCGCTTCGCGCGCGACATCGACCGCATCGCGACGCAGTTCGAGACCTTCATCGAGGAGTTCTCGAACATCCTGCAGCGCAACGCGACCGGCCCCGCAGGGAGCGTCTGAGATGCCGGCCGTGGCTTCCCGCGGCGGCCGCGGCCGCCGGCGCTCGATGAACGAGATCAACATGGTCCCGTTCATCGACGTGATGCTGGTGCTGCTGATCATCTTCATGGTCACCGCGCCGCTGATCACCACCGGCCTGGTCGATCTGCCGTCGGTCGGCAAGTCGCAGCAGCGCCCGAGCGCGGTGGTCGAGATCGTCGTCGGCAGCGACGAGACGCTGAAGCTGCGCCTGATCGACGGCAGCAAGGCCGGCGAGCCCGACGCCGTCAAGCTGCCGCAGCTCGTCGAGCGTGTGCGCGAGGCGCAGGGCGGCAAGGCCGAGGTGCCGGTCGTCATCAGCGCCGACCGCAACGTCAAGTACGAGAGCGTCGTGCGCGTGATGGACACGCTGCAGCGCGCCGGCGTGCAGCGCGTCGGCCTCTCGGTCAAGCAGGGAGCCTGAGCCCGTGGCGCACGACGCGCTGCAGCCCCGCCCGCCCGACAGCCTCGTGCCCGGCGCCGGGCTGGCGCTGCTCGTGCACGGGCTGCTGATCGTCGGCCTGACGGTTGCCGTCGACTGGCATTCGGCCGAGCCCGAGACGATCAGCGCCGAGCTCTGGGCCGCCGTGCCGGAGGTCGCCGCGCCGCCGCCGGCACCCGAGCCGCCGCCCCCGGCGCCCGAACCCAGGCCCGCCCCCGAGCCGAAGCCGGCGCCGCCGCAGGCCGCGCCCGAGCGCGACGCCGAGATCGCCACCGAACGCGCCGAACGCCGAAAGAAGGAAGAGGAGCGCGAGAAGCGCGAACTCGCCGAGAAACAGGCGGCGGAGAAGAAGGCGCGCGAGAAGGCCGAGGCCGAGAAGAAGGCCAAGGCCGAGGCCGACGAGAAGAAGAAGGCCGAGCAGCAGAAGCTCGCCGCCCAGAAGGCCGAGGCCCAGCGCCTGGCCAAGCTGCGCGAAGACCAGCTGAAGCGCCTGCAGAACTCGCTCGGCGGCACCGGCACCGGCGCGGCCACGTCCACCGGCACCGCCGCCCGCGACGCCGGCCCGTCGGCGTCCTACGGCGGCAAGCTGCGCCGGCTGATCAAGGACAACACCGTCTTCACCGAGTCGGTCAGCGGGAACCCGCAGGCCGAGGTCGAGGTGCGCGCCGGCCCGACCGGCACGATCATCGCCCGCCGGCTGATCAAGTCCAGCGGCCTGCCGTCCTGGGACGAGGCCGTGCTGCGCGCGATCGACCGCATCGGCACGCTGCCGCGCGACGTCGACGGCCGCGTGCCGCCGGTGATCGTCGTCACCGCGCGCCCCAACGACTGATCAGCACTCGGCGCCGCCGGCCGCACGCAGGTCCTGCGCCGTGGCCTGCGCGGCGGCCAGCGCCACGCGCACGCCGTCGATCTGCGTCGCCAGCGGCAGGCTGGGCCCGGGCCGGCGCGCCGCCTGCGCCGGCAGCAGCGGCAGGTGCATGAAGCCGCCGCGCACGCCCGGCCGCGCCGCCAGCCGGTGCATCAGGCCGTAGAAGACGTGGTTGCAGACGTAGGTGCCGGCGGTCTGCGACACCGAGGCCGGCAGCCCGGCGGCGTGCAGCGCCGCGACCATGGCCTTCACCGGCAGCGTCGAGAAGTAGGCCGCCGGGCCGCCCGCCACCACCGGCTGGTCGACCGGGCAGGCGCCGAGGTTGTCGGGGATGCGCGCATCGTCGACGTTGATCGCCACGCGCTCGACGCTGAAGTCGGCGCGCCCGGCGGCCTGGCCCAGGCACAGCACGAGCACCGGCGTGTGCCGCGCCAGCGCCTCGTCCAGCGCCTGCAGCGCCGCGCCGAAGGCGCAGGGCAGGCGCTGCGCGACGACACGCGCGCCGCCGATCAGCTCGCCGTCCAGTGCCGCGCCGACCTCCCACGACGGGTTGATCTCTTCGCCGCCGAAAGGCTCGAAACCGGTCAGCAGCAGGGTCGCAAGGCGCTCGTTCATCGGATTAATGTCACTTTAAGTCGCGCTGAAGACAGTGCCGGCCGTGGACACCGCCGACACCGACCCGCCACGCTGGACGATAAACGCCCGCGTCGAGACCCTGCTGCTGGGCGCCAGCGTCTTCTGGGCGCTGGCCGTGAACCAGCGCTTCTTCGCCGGCGCGCTGGCCGGCCACCCCGGCAGCAGCCTGGGCTTCACGCTCGCGCTGGGCCTGGCGCTGGTGGCGCTGCACTTCCTGCTGCTGGCGCCGTTCGCGACCCGCGTCACCGTCAAGCCGCTGCTGGCGCTGATGTTCGTCGCCACCGCCTTCGCCGCGCACTACATGCAGCGCCTGGGCATCTACCTCGACCCGTCGATGCTGCGCAACGTGCTGCGCACCGACGTGCGCGAGGCCAGCGAGCTGTTCACGCCGTCGCTGCTGCCCGACCTGCTGCTGCTGGCCGGGCTGCCGCTGCTGGTGCTGTGGCGCGTGCGTCTCGTGCGCCGCGGCGGCTGGACCTCGGCGCTGGGCATTCGTGTCGCCAGCATCGGCATCGCCGCGGCGCTGCTGGTCGGCACGGTGGTCGCGCAGTACCAGCCGCTGGCCTCGCTGATGCGCAACCAGAAGGAGCTGCGCTACCTGGTGACGCCGGCCAACTACCTGTGGTCGATGGCCAGCGTCTTCGGCCGCGAGGCGCGCGCCAGCGGGCCGAAGACGCCGATCGGCACCGACGCCCGGCCGGGCGAGAGCTGGCACCACAGCGCCCGGCCGCGGGTCGTCGTGCTCGTCGTCGGCGAGACCGCGCGTGCCGCCAACTGGGGCCTGGACGGCTACACGCGCCAGACCACGCCGCAGCTCGCGACGCTGCCGGTCGTCGCCTTCCGCGACGTGACCAGCTGCGGCACCAACACCGAGGTCTCGGTGCCCTGCATGTTCTCGGCGCTGGGCCGGCGGCGCTACGACGAGGACACGATCCGCGGCAGCGAGTCGCTGCTGAACCTGCTGGCACGCGCCGGCGTGCGCGTGCGCTGGCGTGACAACCAGGCCGGCTGCAAGGGCGTCTGCGACGGCGTGCCGTCGGAGACCGCGGCCGCGCTCGGGCCGGCGTCGCTGTGCCCCGACGGCCACTGCCTGGACGAGGCCCTGCTCACCGGCCTGGACGGCTGGCTGGCACAGGCGACGGGCCGGCAGGTGCTGGTGCTGCACCAGCTGGGCAACCACGGCCCGGCCTACTTCCGCCGCTATCCGCCCGAGTTCGAGCGGTTCAAGCCCGCCTGCCGCGACGAGGACCTGCGCAACTGCTCGCGCGAGCAGATCGTCAACGCCTACGACAACGCCCTGCTCTACACCGACCACCTTCTGGCGACGCTGGTGCGCACGCTGCAGGCGCATGCCGACCGCGTCGACGCGACGATGGTCTACGTCTCCGACCACGGCGAGTCGCTGGGCGAGAACAACCTGTTCCTGCACGGCCTGCCCTACCCGATCGCGCCGCAGGAGCAGAAGAAGGTGCCGATGGTCGTCTGGTCGACCGCCGGCGGCTCGCTGGACACCGCCTGCCTGGGCCGCCGCGCCGCGCTGCCGGCCAGCCACGACAACCTGTTCCACCTGATGCTGGGCCTGCTGGACGTGCAGACCTCGCTGTACGAGCCGGCGATGGACCCCAGCCACGGCTGCCGCCGAGACGTGACGCCGTGAAGGCCGCGCCGCTGCTGCACCGCGACCTCGGTGTCGTGCTGGCCGCGCTGCTGCCGGTGCTGGCCTGGGACTTCGGCGGGCTGGACCTGCCGCTGCAGCGCCTGCTCGGCGGGCCCGAGGGCTTCGCCTGGCGTTCGCACTGGCTGACGAGCACCGTGCTGCACCAGGGCGGGCGCGCGCTGGCCTGGGTCGTCGTCGCGCTGCTGGCGGTCAACGTCGTGCGGCCGCTGCTCGGCTGTGCGCTGACCCGCGCCGAGCGCCTGCGCTGGCTGCTCGTCACGCTGGCGGTGTTCGCCGTCGTGCCGCTGCTCAAGGACAGCAGCGCGACGAGCTGCCCCTGGTCGCTGGCCGAGTTCGGCGGCCAGGCGGCCTACGTGTCGCACTGGCGCTGGGGCGTCGCCGACGGCGGCCCGGGGCGCTGCTTCCCGTCGGGCCACGCGACCGCGGCGACGGCCTTCTTCACCGGCTGGTTCGCGCTGCGCCGCCAGCACCCGCGCGGCGCGCGGCTGTGGCTGGGCGCGACGCTGGCGCTGACGGCCCTGCTCGGCGGCGCCCAGGTGCTGCGCGGCGCGCACTACGTCAGCCACGTGCTCTGGGCGGCCTGGGTGTGCTGGCTGGCCGCCACCGTCACCGCGCCGCGGGCGCTGCCGCAGCCGGCCTACGCCGCGCCGTAACCGCCGCCGCCCGGCGTCTCGACGACGAAGACGTCACCCGGCGCCATCGGCACCGAGCCGATGTGTCCCAGCGCCTCGACACGCCCGTCGGCGCGCTCGACGCGGTTCACGCCCAGCGCGCCGGGCCGGCCGCCGGCCAGCCCGAACGCCGGCACCTCGCGGCCGTTGCTGAGGATGGACGCGGTCATCGGCTCCAGGAAACGCACCCGGCGCACGCCGCCGTCGCCGCCGCGCCAGCGGCCGGCGCCGCCCGAGCCGGCGCGGACCGCGTAGCTCTCCAGCAGCACCGGGAAACGGTGCTCCAGCACCTCGGGGTCGGTCAGGCGCGAGTTCGTCATGTGCGTCTGCACCACCGCCGTGCCGTCGAAACCCGGGCCGGCACCCGAACCGCCGGAGATCGTCTCGTAATACTGGTGGCGCTCGTTGCCGAAGGTGAAGTTGCTCATCGTGCACGGCCCCGAGGCCATCACGCCGAGCGCGCCGTAGAGCGCGTTGGTGACGCACATCGAGGTCTCGACGTTGCCCGCCACCACCGCCGCCGGCGGCCGCGGGTTGAGCATCGAGCCCTCGGGCACGAGGATCTTCAGCGGCTTCAGGCAGCCGGCGTTGAGCGGGATGTCGGCGTCGACCAGCGTGCGGAAGACGTAGAGCACGGCGGCCATCGTCACCGCCTTCGGGGCGTTGAAGTTGTTCGCCAGCTGCGCGCTGGTGCCGCTGAAGTCGATCGTCGCCTCGCGCGCCGCGGCGTCGACGGTGACCTGCACGCGGATCACGGCGCCGTTGTCCAGCGGCAGCTCGAAGGCACCGTCCTTCAACGCGCCGATGACGCGGCGCACCGACTCCTCGGCGTTGTCCTGCACGTGGCCCATGTAGGCGGCCACCGTCTCGCGGCCGTACTGGGCGACCATCGCGCGCAGCTCGTGCACGCCTTTCTCGTTGGCGGCGATCTGCGCGCGCAGGTCGGCGAGGTTCTGCTCGGGGTTGCGCGCCGGGTGCGCGCCCGAGCTCAGCAGCGCCCGCATCTCGGCTTCGCGCAGCCGGCCGCCTTCGACCAGCAGCACGTTGTCGAGCAGCACGCCTTCCTCGGCGATCGAGGTCGAGAACGGCGGCATCGAGCCTGGCGTGATGCCGCCGATGTCGGCGTGGTGGCCGCGGCTGGCGACGAAGAACGCCGGCTTCGCATCGTCGTCGGCCAGGTAGACCGGCGTGACGACGGTGACGTCGGGCAGGTGCGTGCCGCCGTGGTACGGGTCGTTGAGCACGTAGACGTCGCCCGGCTTCATCGCCGGGTTGCGCACGATGACGCTGGCGATGCTCTCGCTCATCGAGCCCAGGTGCACCGGCATGTGCGGCGCGTTGGCGATCAGCCGGCCCTCGGCGTCGAACAGCGCGCAGGAGAAGTCCAGCCGCTCCTTGATGTTCACCGAGTAGGCGGTGTTCTGCAGCCGCGAGCCCATCTGCTCGGCGATGCTCATGAAGAGGTTGTTGAAGACCTCCAGCAGCACCGGGTCGGCGTCGGTGCCGACGGCGTGCGCGGCGGCGCGTGGTGCGATGCGCTCCAGCTCCAGCGACGCGTCGGGGCGCACCCGCGCGCGCCAGCCGGGTTCGACGACCGTCGTCGCGTTGCGCTCGGCGACGATCGCCGGGCCGTCGACCGTCGCGCCGGGCGCCAGCGTCTCGCGCTGGTGCAGCGCAGCGTCGTGCCAGCCGCCGTGATACAGGCGCACGCGCGCCGCGGGTTTGGGCGTGAACGGTGCCGGCTCGGCAGAGACATCGGCCGTGCCGAAGGCTTCGCCGGCGGCGACGGCCTCGACGCCGACCGCTTCGACGACCAGCGCGCGCCCCGGCATCGTGAACGCGAAGCGGCGGCGGTAGGCGGCTTCGAAAGCCGTGGCCAGCGCCTCGGCGTCAACGTTCCAGGCCAGCTCCAGCGCGGTGTCGGTGCCGGCGTAACGCAGGTGCAGGCGCTCGCGGCAGTCGATGGTCTCGGGCGCGACGCCTTGCGACGCCAGTTCGCCGGCGGCGGTGGCCGCCAGTTCGTCCAGCCGGGCGCGCGCCGCGGCCAGGCCGGCGGCGTCCAGCGGCGCTTCGAGCGAGGCCTCGCGCATCACGATGCGGTCGGCCAGGCCCATGCCGTAGGCCGACAGCACGCCGGCCAGCGGGTGCACGAAGACGCGGCCCATGCCGAGTGCGTCGGCCACCGCGCAGGCGTGCTGGCCGCCGGCACCGCCGAAACACTGCAGCGTGTAGCCGGTGACGTCGTAACCGCGCGCCACCGAGATGCGCTTGATCGCGTTGGCCATGTTCTGCACCGCGATGGCGAGGAACCCTTCGGCCAGCGCCTCGGGCGTCGTCGGCCGGCCGGTCGCGGCCTGGACCTCGGCGGCCAGCGCGGCGAAACGCGCGGCGACGCCGTCGGCATCCAGCGGCTCGTCGGCGCCGGGGCCGAAGACCTTGGGGAACCAGGCCGGCTGCACACGGCCGAGCAGCACGTTGGCGTCGGTCGTCGCCAGCGGCCCGCCGCGGCGGTAACAGGCCGGGCCCGGGTGCGCGCCGGCGCTCTCGGGGCCGACGCGCAGCCGCGCGCCGTCGAAGGCCAGGATCGAGCCGCCGCCGGCGGCCACCGTGTGGATGCTCATCATCGGCGCGCGCATGCGCACGCCGGCGACCTGGGTCTCGAAGGCGCGCTCGAACTCGCCGGCCCAGTGGCTGACGTCGGTGCTGGTGCCGCCCATGTCGAAGCCGATCAGCTTGCGGTGGCCGGCGGCTGCCGCGGTGCGCACCATGCCGACGATGCCGCCGGCCGGGCCGGAGAGGATCGCGTCCTTGCCCTGGAAGCGCGTGGCCTCGGTCAGCCCGCCCGAGCTCTGCATGAACAGCAGCCGCACGCCGGGCATCTGCGCGCCGACGCGGTCGACGTAGCGGCGCAGGATCGGCGACAGGTAGGCGTCGACGACGGTCGTGTCGCCGCGCGGCACGAACTTCATCAGCGGGCTGGTCAGGTGCGAGGCGCTGACCTGGCTGAAGCCGGCGGCCTGCGCCAGCCGCGCCGCGGCCGCCTCGTGCGCCGTGTGGCGCCAGCCGTGCAGGAAGACGATGGCGCAGGACTTGAACCCGGCTTCGCGGGCCTCGGCCAGCGCAGCCGTCAGCGCCGCCTCGTCCAGCGGCTGCAGCACCGTGCCGTCGTCCTGCACGCGTTCGTCGGCTTCGACGACGCGCGTGTAGAGCCGCTCGGGCAGCACGATGTGGCGGTCGAAGAGCCGCGGCCGCGCCTGCCAGGCAATGCGCAAGGCGTCGCGGAAGCCGCGTGTCGTCACCAGCAGCGTCGGCTCGCCCTGGCGCTCGAGCAGCGCGTTGGTGGCCACCGTCGTGCCCATCTTCACGCAGTCGACGAGCTCCGGCGTGATCGCCTGCCCCGGCGCCAGGCCGAGCAGGCGGCGGATGCCCTCGACGGCGGCGTCCTCGTAGTGCTCCGGGTTCACGGACAGCAGCTTCAGCGTGTGCAGCGCACCCGCCGGGTCGCGGCCGACGACGTCGGTGAAGGTGCCGCCACGGTCGATCCAGAACTGCCAGAGCCTCTTCGTCACGCCTTGCTCCTCGACGCCGCCGATCGCGGCCCGGCCGAGTCTAGAAGCGCCGGCGCCGGCGCGCCTCGGGGGCCGACCCTGCGGCCGGTGCGGCACATGCCGCATCTGGGCCGCTTTCCCTGACCAGTTCGAGGTTTCGGCGCCGGCCCGCGCGCCTAGCATCGACGCACGGCGCAATGGACCGGGCAGGCGCCCGGCCGCCCGGAGAACCCACCGAGCCTCCGCCATGACCGACCTGTCCCTTCCCCCGCACTCCTATCCCGGCGACTCCATCGGCGGCGAGCCCACGCCCGGCGCGCGCCACGAGGCTTTCGCCTGGCCGACGCCGCCGCTGCCCGGCTACCCGCCGCCGGCGCGCGCGACGCAGCCCGAGGCCTGCGAGGTCGAGGGCCACAACGGCAAGGTGATGGTCGGCCGGCTGATGTACTTCCATCCTGCCGACGGCCTGCTGAAGCTGCGTGTGGCCGCCTCGCGCATGACGGTGACGCTGCGTTTCGACCAGTTCCGCCGGCTGCGCCTGCTGCATCCGCTGGCGCCGGTGCCGGCCGATGCCAATGCCGACACCGTGGCCGACGGCAGCGACGCGCGCCCGGCCGAGCCGTTCGCGCTGCTGTTCAAGGACGGCACGACGGTCGAGGGCCTGACGATGGGCCACGAGGAGACCGAGCACGGCCTGTTCGTCTTCGAGCCGCTGGACCTGGCCGGCTCGGTGCGGCGCAGCTTCTTCCCGAGCGCCAGCTACCGCCGCGCCTCGCTGGGCGGCAGCGCCTGGGCCGAGACCGACGCCGTCGCGCTCGACGAGGCCCCGCCGCCCGCGACGCCGGCCGCGCCCCCGGCGGTCTGCCAGACGCTGGGCGTGCGCCCGGTGGCGACGATCGAGGACCTCACCCAGGCCATCGACGACCAGGCACGCATGCCGATGGTGCGCATCGGCGAGGCGCTGATCGCGCTGGGCTTCATCACCCCGCGCGAGCTCGACGGCGCGCTGGAGCAGCAGAAGAACGAACGCGGCGTCGCGCTGGGCCAGCTGCTGGTGCGCCAGGGCGTCGTCTCGCAGGAGAACCTGCAGACCGCGCTGGCGCGCAAGATGCGCTACCCGGTGGTCGACGCGGGGAGCTTCCCGATCGAGGCCCGCGCGCTGCAGCGCCTGCCCTACGCGATCGCCTCGCGGCTGACGGCGCTGCCGCTGATCCTGCACGGCGGCCGCCTCGTCGTCGCGCTGGAAGACCCGTCGCAACGCCTGACGATCGACGAGATCGAGTTCGCCTCGCAATGCAAGGTGGTGCCGGTGCTGGCCCGCGCCGGCACGCTGGCCGCGGCGCTGCACGCCGCCTACGACAAGATCGGCGCCGTCGACCTGTCGCTGCGCCGCCTGGGCGACGGCGGCGCGGCGACCGAGTTCGAGCCCGAGGACGCCGGCAAGCTGCTGGCGTCGCTGGAGCAGACGCCCGAGGTCAAGGGTGCCGAGGACGACGGCCCGAGCATCGAGCAGAGCGACAACTCGCTGGTGCGGCTGATCAACACGATGATCCTCGAGGCCCAGGCCCAGGGGGTCAGCGACATCCACGTCGAGACCCAGCCCGGGCGCGAGAAGGTGCGCATCCGCTTCCGCAAGGACGGCCAGCTGCGCCCCTACCTGGAGCTGCCGCCCACCTACCGCAACGCGCTGCTGGCGCGGCTGAAGATCATGTGCGACCTCGACATCAGCGAGCGCCGCAAGCCGCAGGACGGCAAGATCAACTTCGGCCGCTTCGTGCCCGGCCAGCGCCTGGAGCTGCGCGTGGCGACGATCCCCACGCACAGCGGCCTCGAGGACGCGGTGCTGCGCCTGCTGGCCAGCGCCAAGCCGCTGCCGCTGGACAAGCTGGGGCTCAGCGCGAACAACTTAGAGCGCTTCAAGGCCGTCGTCGCACGCCCCTACGGCATGGTGCTGTGCGTCGGCCCGACCGGCTCGGGCAAGACGACGACGCTGCACTCGGCGCTGGGCTACATCAACACCCCCGACCGCAAGATCTGGACGGCCGAGGACCCGATCGAGATCACCCAGGCCGGGCTGCGCCAGGTGCAGGTCAACCCGCGCATCGACTGGACCTTCGCCAAGGCGCTGCGCGCCTTCCTGCGTGCCGACCCGGACGTCATCATGGTCGGGGAGATCCGCGACCAGGAGACCTCGCAGGTCGCGATCGAGGCCTCGCTGACCGGCCACCTGGTGCTGTCCACGCTGCACACCAACAGCGCCCCGGAGACCGTGACCCGGCTGCTGGACATGGGCATGGACCCGTTCAACTTCGCCGATGCGCTGCTCGCCGTGCTGGCCCAGCGCCTGGTGCGCCGGCTGTGCCCCGACTGCCGCCAGCCCTACGACGCCGGCGAGGCCGAGCTCGCCGAGCTGCTGGCCGACTACCGCCACGCGATGGGCGACGCCGAGAACGTGCCGGGCGAGGCCGAGGTGCTGGCCGACTGGCGCCGCCGCCTGGCCACGCCCGACGGCCGCTACAAGCTCTACCGCCCGGCCGGCTGCCCCAAGTGCGACGGCAGCGGCTTCCGCGGCCGCGCCGCGATCCACGAGCTGATGACCGTCTCGCGCCGCATGCGCCAGCTGATCCAGACCGGCGCACGCGCCGAGGAGCTGCAGCGCTGCGGCCTGTCCGAGGGCATGCGCACGCTGCGTCAGGACGGCATCGAGAAGGTGCTGGCCGGCGTGACGACGCTCGAGGAAGTGCGCGCGGTCTCCAACTGAGCGCGGCGAGACGGGTTCGCCGCCACGCGGCTTCGCTGCGTTGACCCGGCACCCTCAAGCAAGCTAGGGAGCGCCCATCCCCCGACGGGACGAGGCGCCCGACGCGGGTTAAGGTGGGCTGAACCATGCGAGCCCAGGGCGTCCACCTCCACCACGCGCTGCAGAGTGGCCGCCAGCACGGCGGCGAGCTCGGCCACCCGCTGTTCGAACTGCTGGCGGCGGTGCAGGCCTCGGGTTCGATCCAGCGTGCCGCGGCCGCGCTGGGCGGGTCCTACCGCCAGGTCTGGGCTTCGCTGAAGCGCTGGGAGTCCGGGCTGGGCCGGCCGCTCGTCGTCTGGACCCAGGGCCACCCGGCGCGGCTGACGCCGCACGCGCAGGCGCTGCTGGCCGAGGAGCGGCTGCTGCGCGCCCGCCATGCGCCGCAGATCGCGGCGCTGCGCGCCGAGCTCGAGCGCCTGTTCGAGTTCGCCGCCGGCGACGAGACGCTGCGGCTGGAGCTGCCCGCGGTGCCCGATCCGGCGCTGGCCCTGCTGCGCGAGGCGGCGGCCGAGCGCCACGGCCTGAACCTCGTGCTGCAGCCCTGCGCCGGCGCCGACGCCGTGCACGCGCTCGCCCAGGGCCGCACGGCGCTGGCGGCCTTCGCGCTGCCCGAAGGCCCGGGCGACGAGCCGGTGCCGGCCGCGGCGCAGGCCCTGCTCGCGTCCGGCCGCTTCACGACGCTGCTGGCGCTGCGGCGCACGCTGGGGCTGATGGCCGCGCCGCAGGCGCTGCCCGGCGGCGTCGCCGCGGTCGTCGCGGCGGGCCTGCGGCGGGCCGGCCGGCCGCCGGGCTCGTCGGCCGAGCTCGGCTGGCTGCGGCTGTGCCGGGCCGCGGGCCTCGTGCCGCCGGCACCGGCCCGCGTGGAGCCCACGCACGAGGCGGCCGCCACCGCCGTCGCCCAGGGCCTGTCCGACACCGCGTTCGGCTGCGAGACGGCGGCCGCGGCACAGGGGCTGGCCTTCCGGGCGCTGGCGCACGACCGGCTGCTGCTCGTCGCCGCCGCCGCGCCGGCCGACGCGGCGCGCGAGACGCTGGACACGGTGCTGGCCGACGCCCGCTGGCGCCAGGCGCTGTCGGCGCTGCCGGGCGTCGAGCCGCTGCCCACCACCGAGGCCGCGGACTCCTAGATCGCGCCGCACCAGCGCAGCGCCAGCAGCGCACTGCGCGGCGCGCCGGTCTCGAAGAAGCGGCCGTTGGCGTCGTTGACGATCAGGCTGCCGGCGTGGTCGCGGTCGAAGACGTTGTCCACGCGGACCAGCAGCTCCAGCCGCTGGCCGTCGGCCACCGCCAGCGTGTGGCTCCAGCGCAGCGCCGCCAGCGCGTAGCCGGCGGCGAAATCGCTGTTGCGGTCGTTGGCCGCGGTGCGGCCGGCGGCACGCCATTCGACGCCCCACTCGCCGAGTGCCGCGCTGCGCCAGGACGCCTCGGCGAAGGCGCTGGCGCGCCGGGTGCCGGCGATGCGCTGGCCCGCCGGCACCGTGGTGTCCGGCGCCGGGCACGGGATGCCCGAGCAGCTGCGGAAGTCGTCGCGGTAGCGGGCGTCCAGCAGCGTCAGCGCCCCGCGCGTGCGCCAGGCCGGCGCCGGGCGCCAGCCGGCAGCCAGCTCGGCGCCGCGGCGCAGCGTGCGGCCGACGTTCTGGTACGAGGCGCGGCCGCCAGCGTTGCTGGCGATGCCGATCTCGTCGTCGACCCGGGTCTCGAACAGCGCGACATCCAGATCCAGCGTGTCGCCGGCGCGCCACTTGGCGCCGAGCTCGAGCTGGCGGCTCTTCTGCGGCTGCAGCGCCGCGTTGAAGCCGCTGGTGCCGTCGGGCCGGTAGGCCAGCTCGCCCAGCGTCGGCGCCTCGAAGCCGCGCGCCGCCGACACGTGCAGGTTCAGCCCCGGCGCCGCCTGCCAGCGCAGGCCCAGCACCGGGTTGGCATAGCCGAAGGACAGGTTGCCCGAGTCGTCGCCGTTGCTCAGGTAGCGGTCGTCGGCAGAGAGTGTGACGCGGCCGGCGCGCAGGCCGGCGCTGGCCGCCCAGCGCGGCGCGAAACGCCATTCGGCCTGGGTGAAGAGGTCGCGCGTGCGGGCGCGGTCGATCTCGTTGCGCCGCAGGTCGCCGATCACGCCGTAGACCGGGTTGCCGGCGCCGTCGAGCAGGTAGTTCTCGTGGCCGCGGCGGTCGTCGCGCTGGTCCTCGATCGCGGCGCCGGCCAGCAGGTCGACGGCCTCCCAGGCCCAGCGCCACTGCGCCTGGGCGCCGCGGTAGTCGCGGTCGACATCGGCGACACCACCGCCGTGGCGCGGGTTGTCCTGCGTCGTCCTGGAGATCGCCAGCCACTGCGTGACGCTGCGCCGGCCGGCGTAGGCGCTGGCCTCGAACTCGCGCAGCGTGCCGTCGGCGAAGCGGTGGCGCCAGTTCACGCCCAGCTGGTCCTGCGTCGAGCGCTTGCGGGTGTCGTAGGTCAGCGCTTCGGGGGCGGTCTGGCGCGGGTCGGCGTCGAAGTCCGCCCGCTTCAGCCCCAGCGGGTCGTCGGCCGGCTGTTCGTAGTGGCCGGCGCTGGCGATCACGGTGTCGGTTGCACCGCGCCAGCCGACACGCAGGCTGGCCAGCCGGCGTTCGGCTTCGCCGTGCGGGCGGTAACCCTGCCAGTCCATCGCCGAGCCTGCGGCGCGGATCTCCCAGCCGCCGGCCAGCGGCGTCTGCACTGCGGCGCGCCACTGGCGCAAGCCATCGCTGCCCAGGTCCAGCCCGGCCTCGGCCTCGGCGCGGCGCACCGGCGCGCTGAACACCGAGATCACGCCGCCCGAGCTGTTGCCGTAGAGCGCCGAGAACGGCCCGCGCAGCACCTCGATGCGTTCGGCGCCGGCCAGGTCGATGTGCGAGACCTGGCCCTGGCCGTCGGGGCCGCTGGCCGGGATGCCGTCGGCCAGCAGGCGCAGGCCGCGCACGCCGAAACCGGCCCGCGCGCCGAAGCCGCGCGAGCTGATCTGCAGGTCCTGGGCATAGTTGCCGCGGTTGGCGACCACCAGCCCGGGCACCCGCGCCATCACCTCGCTGAGGTTGATCATCGGCCCGGCCCGGCGCAGGTCTTCGGTGCCGACGACGCCGATCGCGTACGGCGCGTCGAAAGCCAGGCGCTCGGCGACCGAGCCGGTGACGACGATGGTCTCGGTCTGCGCCGCCAGCGGCCCGCAGCCCAGGCCGGCCAGCGCCGCCAGCAGCGGGGCCGCCAGCAGACGCGGCCGGCGGCGGCCGGCGCGGGGACGGGACGGACGGTACGGGCGGCGGCTGGCGAGGGCCATGGGCACGGCGGGGCGGGAGGCGGCGTTGGCGGTGATCGTGTATCGCACCCCGGAATACCCGCTGCGGATCAGGCCGCGGCGCGGTAGATCAGCACCGCATTCACCGCGTAGACCACCAGCAGCCCGAGGCTGACCCCGCTGAACAGGCCCAGCACCCGCTGCCGCGGCCGCAGCACCAGGCCGACGATGACCAGGCCGGTCATCGCCAGCGCCGCCGCGGCGGTGCCCGCATGCGCCGGCGCCGCGTCGGCCAGCAGCGGGCCGCGCGTGTAGGCCAGGTCGTCGACGGCCAGGATCAGCACGTTGAACAGGTTGCTGCCCAGCAGGTTGCCGACCGCCATGTCCAGCGCGCCCAGGCGCAGCGCCGACACCGTGACCGCCATCTCCGGCAGCGTGGTCACCAGCGCCATGAACACCGTGCCGACGAAACCGTGCGACAGGCCGAGCGCGCCGGACAGCCCGTCGGCCACCTCGGGCAGCCAGGTGCCCGCCGCCAGCACCACCGCCGCGGCGGCGCCAAAGCGCCGCCATTCGTGCCGCACGGCCGCCGCCGGCGGGCGCGGCGCGGGCGCCGGCCCGGTGGGCCGCGTGTGTTCGTGCACGAACACGCTGCGCAGCGCGAGCAGGTACAGCGCCAGCAGCACCGGGCTGTACAGGCCCACGCCCAGCAGCTGCGGCGCCGCGGCGCCGCCGACCAGGCTCATCGCCGCGAAGCCGAGCATCAGCACGCCGAAACCTGCCGACAGCAGGTGCGTGCCGCCGGCGCGCCGGTACAGCGGCTCGCCGCGCTGCAGCAGGTCGACCACGGCCAGGAACACGAGATTGACGACGCAGGCGCCGAGCGCGTTGCCGACCGCGAGGTCCGGCTCGCCGACCAGCGCCACCGCGCTGACGCCCGAGGCCAGCTCGGGCAGCGAGGTCACGGTGGCCAGCAGCGCCAGGCCCACCCAGCCGCGGCCCCAGCCGTAGGCCTCGGCCAGCGTGTCGGCGCTGCGGCTGAGCACGAAGCCGGCGCCGGCGATCGCCGCGGCGCAGAGCACGAACTGGATCGACAGCCAGGCCAGGCTCATCGCCGCCCCCCGCGCACGAGCAGCTTGCGCGCCTCCTCGGCCCACAGCACCAGGCTGGCCAGCGCCACCAGCGGCAGCAGCGAGGCCGGCGGCAGCGGCACGGTGTGGAACAGCGCGTTCATCGCCGGCAGGTAGAGCACCGCGGCCTGCAGCGCCACGCTCAGCGACAGGCCGCCGACCAGCCAGCGGTTGCGCAGCAGCCGCGGGCCCAGCGCCGAGGCCGTGGCCGACTGGCAGTTCAGCACGTTGAACCACTGGCACATCGCCAGCACGGTGAAGGTCTCGGTGCGCACCAGGTCCTCGGGCACGCCCTGGGACAGCCGCCAGGCGAACCAGCCGAAGGTCACCGCGGCGATCATCGGCGTCATCAGCGCCACGCGGCGCAGCAGCGCGGCGCCCAGCAGCCGGTCGTCGCGCGGCACCGGGCGGCGGCGCATCTCGTCGCCGTCGGGCGGGTCCATCACCAGGTTCACCGTCACCGTGCCTTCGGTGACGATGTTGATCCAGAGGATCTGCACCGCCGCCAGCGGCAGCGGGAAGCCGCCCAGCAGCGCCAGCAGCAGCACCAGGACCTCGGCCATCGAGGTCGCCAGCAGGTACAGGATGACCTTCTTCAGGTTGCCGTAGACCACCCGCCCCTGCTGCACCGCGCCGACGATGGTGGCGAAGTTGTCGTCGGTGACGACGATCTTGGCCGCGCTCTTGGCGACCTCGGTGCCGGTGATGCCCATGGCCACGCCGACGTCGGCACGCGCCAGCGCCGGCGCGTCGTTGACGCCGTCGCCGGTCATCGCGACGACCTCGCCGCGCGCCTGCAGCGCCTCGACGATGCGCAGCTTCTGCGCCGGCTGCACGCGTGCGAAGACGGCGATCGACGGCAGCGCCTCGCGCAGCTCGGCCTCGCCCATGCGCTCGAGTTCGGGGCCGTCGACGGCACGGCTGGCGCCGCCGCCGTCGCCGTCGTCGGCGATGCCCAGCGCGCGCGCGATCGCCAGCCCGGTGAGCTTGTGGTCGCCGGTCACCATCACCGGGCGGATGCCGGCGCGGCGGCATTCGGCCACCGCCTGCCGGACTTCCTCGCGCGGCGGGTCGATCTGGCCGGCCAGGCCGAGCAGGCGCACGCGCCCGGCCAGCGCGTCGAAGCCGGCCGCGGCGTCGAGCGTGTCGTCGTCGACGCTGCCGAAGGCCAGCACACGCAGCGCGCGCGTGGCCATGGCCTCGGCCTGGGCGCGCGCGGCCGCCAGCGTCGCCGCGTCCTCGCCGTGGGCCAGGCGCAGCAGGGCCTCGGGCGCGCCCTTGAGCAGCACGCGGCGCGGCGCGCCACCCAGGCGGTGGCGGGTGGCCATCAGTTTGGTGTCGGAGTCGAACGGCAGCTCGGCCTCGCGCGGCGCGTCGCGGCGCAGCGTGGCGGGGTCGGCACCCGCCTTGGCGGCCAGCACCAGCAGCGCGCCTTCGGTCGGGTCGCCGAGCACCGTCCAGGCGGCGTCGCCGGCCGGCGGCTGCAGCTCGGCGTCGTTGCACAGCACCGCCGCGGCGAGCAGCCCGGCCAGCGCCGGGTCCCGGGCGTCGACGGGCCGGCCCTGCTCCAGCAGCCGGCCTTCGGGTGCGTAGCCGATGCCGCCGACGGCGATCTCGCGCGGCGTGCCGTCGCCGGGCAGCCAGAGCTCGACCACGGTCATCTCGTTGCGGGTCAGCGTGCCGGTCTTGTCGCTGCAGATCACCGTCGTCGAGCCCAGCGTCTCGACCGCCGACAGCCGCCGGATGATGGCGCCGCGCTCGGCCATGCGCTGCATGCCCACCGCCAGCGCGATCGTCATCGCCACCGGCAGGCCCTCGGGCACCATCGAGACCATCTGGCTGATCGCCACCATCAGCACCTCGGGCAGCGGCAGCGCGCGCCACAGCCCGAGCAGCACGACGAGCACGAACAGCCCGAGCGCCGCGGCCACCAGCGCCCGGCCGAACTGCTCCAGGCGCAGCTCCAGCGGCGTCTTGGGCTCCTCGGCACGTTCGGTCAGGCCGGCGATGCGGCCGACCTCGGTGTGCACGCCGGTGGCCACGACGACGGCGCGGGCACGGCCGCCGGTGACGTGGGTGCCCGAATAGACCATGTCGTGCCGGTCGGCGAGGCCGGTGACCTCGGGCAGCGGGGTCACCGACTTGGACACCGGGACCGACTCGCCGGTCAGCGCCGCCTCGGCGACCTGCAGCTGCACCTGCTCGACGAGGCGGGCGTCGGCGGCCACGGCGTCGCCGGCGGCCAGCAGCATCAGGTCGCCCGGCACCAGCTCGCGCGCCTCGACGACCCGCTCGGCACCGTCGCGCAGCACGCGCACGTGCAGCCCCGACAGCCGGCGCAGCGCCGCCATCGAGCGCTCGGCGCGGCCCTCCTGGAAGCTGCCGATCAGCGCGTTGACGACGACGACGGCCAGGATGACACCGGCGTCACCGTGGTGGCCCAGCGCCACGGCCAGCACCGCGGCAGCGAACAGGATGTAGATCAGCGGGCTCTTGAACTGGCGCAGCAGGCCCAGCCAGGCCGGCCGCGGCGGCGCTTCGGGCAAGGCGTTCGGGCCGTGCTCGGCCAGCCGGCGCGCCGCGGCGGCGCCGTCCAGGCCGCGCTGCGGGTCGGTGCCGCAGCGGCGCAGGGCTTCGTCGGCGTCCAGCGCGTGCCAGTCGGTGACGGCGCAGGTGCGCTCGGGGGTCGAGGGCGGCACGTCGGGGCCTTTCGTCTCGATGCCGGGTGTGTTCGATTCTGCGCAGGGTCCTGGCCCGACGGCAGCGGGGGTTTTGCAACCGCTGCGCGACGTCAAGCGAGACGCCGGCCGCGAGCCGGCGGGGGAACTTCCCACCCCTGCGCGGCTCCGTGGCAAGGGATGGCCAGGCCACGGGGGCGTGGCGGCCGCCGCGAAGGAGCACTCGATGACGACCCACGACTCACGGCCGCCTCGAACCGCGGCAGCCCACGCGCTCGCCGTGATGGTCGCGGCCAACGGCCGCGCCGACCCGCGTGAACTGCAGGCCCTGGAGGATCTGCAGGCTTTCGGCCGCCTCGGCGTGCCGCGGGCCCGTTTCGAAGCCCTGGTGCACGAATGCCTGCACGAGGTCGGCAGCGGGCTGGCCGGCAGCTCCTGGCTGCACGCACGCGACCAGGCCTACGTCGACCGCCTGCTCGACGCCGTCGCCGACCCGCAGGAGCGGCTGCTGGTCTGTCGCCTGGCCGCCGCCGCGCTGACCGCCGACGGCCAGGTCTCCTGGGACGAGCGGCTGGTCTTCGACCACGCGCTGGCCCGCTGGCACGTCAGCCGCGCGATGCTGACCCAGGCCATCCTGCACGACGGCACCCCCGCCGCCGGACGCCACGCACGCCCGCTCGTCGCGCACCCGGCCGCCGGCTGAACGGCGCCGCTGCAAAAGGCAAGACCTGCCCCCCCGCTCAGATCGCGCAGGAGCGGAAGCCGCAGAACATCGTGTCCGCCTCGGCGGGCGCGAAGCGCCGGGCCTTGGGGTGGGCCTGGCGCAGCCGGGTCATCCAGGACGCGCCGCGCAGCACGGCGGCGGGGCGCGCGGGCAGCGGGTCCAGAGCCGACGCGCCGGCGGCATGGCCGGGCCAGGGCCGGGCGCTGCCGGCCACCCACTCGAAGACCTCGCCCCAGGCGAAACCGCGGCCGGCCGCCTGCTGCGCGGCGCACTCCCACTCGGCTTCGGTCGGCAAGCGCCGGCCGGCCCAGCGGCACCAGGCCTCGGCTTCGTGGCGGCTGAGATGCAGCGCCGCCTGGCCGGGCGCGGCGCGGCGCAGCTCGCCGTGGCGCTGCACCAGCACGCCGCCGCGCAGCTGCTCGACGTGGCGCGGCGCGCGCCGGCCCTCGGCCTGCAGCCAGGCCCAGCCGGCGGGGCTCCAGCACTCGCGCCGGTCGTAGCCGCCGTCTTCGGCGAACTCGGCATAAGCCGCCCACGACACCGGCCGGGCGTCGATCTCGAACGCCGGCAGCGCCACCTCGTGCGCCCAGCGTTCGTTCTCGGGCACCGCGCCGCCGGGCTGCGACCCCAGCATCCAGCGCTGCGCCGGCAGCCGCAGCGGCTCGCGCGCGGCCAGCGCCGGCGGTTCGCGCCAGGGCAAGGGCGGCTCGCCGCCGGCATGCAGCTGCAGCGCCGCGGCGCGTTCGGCCAGCGCCTCGCCGAGCCGGTCCTCGTGGCGCAGCGCACAGCGAAAGACGTGCAGCCCGGCGTCGTCGGCGTGCGCCGATCCCAGCAGGTCCAGCGTCGTCTCCAGCGTCTGCGCCAGCCAGGCCCGCAGCGCGGCCGGCGTCGGCGCCGGCGCGGCGCCGGCCAGCCAGGCGTCGATCGCCGCGTCGGCCGGCGGCAGCCGCAGCGCCGAGGCGTCGGCGGCCTCGCCGCGCTGGCGGCACACGTTGCGCGCGATCCAGCGGTCCTGCCAGGCACCGGCGCGTGCGGCCAGCGCCAGCGGCGACGGGCCGCCGTCGGCGCGGGCCAGCGCGTCGCGGGCCTCGAAGGCCGCCAGCCAGCGCAGCGTGTGGTTGCGTGCGTCGATCAACGCCAGCGACAGCAGCTCGGCGCCGGCAACACGCATCGCCTGCGCGTCGTCGAGCGCCGCAGCGCGCGGCTTCACGAGCCGACGAGCCCGTTGCGGATCGCGTAGACCGTCAGTTCGGAGTTGTTCGCCAGCTGCAGCTTCTCGAGCACGCGCGCGCGGTAGACCGAGACGGTCTTGGGGCTGAGCATCAGCTCTTCGGCGATGTCGGCCAGGCGCTTGCCCGAGGCGATCATCACCAGCGTCTGCAGCTCGCGGTCGGAGAGCTTCTGGTGCGGGGTCTCGAGCACCGGCGCGGTCAGGCTCTCGACGAGCATCTGCGCGATCTCCGGCGTCACGTACTTGCGCCCCTGGGCGACGGTGCGCACCGCGTCGACGATCTGGCGCGGCTCGCCGCCCTTGTTGACGTAGCCGAAGGCGCCGCCGCGCAGCGCGCGGATCGCGTACTGGTCTTCGGGGTACATGCTGACGATCAGCACCTTGACCGGCGAGCCCTCGTCCTTCAGCGCGTGCAGCGCGTCCAGCCCGCTGCGCCCGGGCAGGTTGATGTCCAGCACCAGCACGTCGCAGCTCGTGCCGCGCATCAGCGTGCGCAGCTCGCCGTAGTCGCCGGCCTCGCCGACGACGCGGATGTCCGGGGCGTCGGACAGCGTGTCGCGGATGCCGCGGCGGATCAGCGCGTGGTCGTCGCAGAGGATGACGTCGATCATCGGGTCGCTCCGGGACTGCGGGCCGCTACAGCGAGGCCCAGGCCGAGGGATCGTGCTCGCGGTCGTCGCGCGCCGGGTCGAACACGGTGCCGGCACCGGCTTCCAGCGGCACCGACAGGATCAGCGTCGTGCCGCCGGGGCCGCTGCTCAGGTCGATCCAGCCGCCGACGGTGGCCGCGCGCTCCTTGAGACCGCGGATGCCGAAGCTCTGCGCCTTGGCCAGATCCTCGGCCGACAGGCCGCGGCCGTTGTCGCTGATCTCCAGCGACAGCACGCCGCCGGTCAGCGACAGGTCCAGCGAGACCCGCGTCGCCTGCGCGTGCTTGGAGATGTTGGTGAGCGCTTCCTGCGCCGTGCGGTATGCCACCAGCGGCACGCCCAGCGGCAGCTGCGGCTTCTCGTGGCTGGTGCGGAAGGCGCAGGGCACGCCGCTCCTGCGCTCGAAACGCCCGGCCAGCCACTGCAGCGCCGGCACCAGGCCCTGCTCCAGGATCGCCGGGCGCAGGTTGTGCATGATGCGCTGGCTGGCCTCGATGGCGTGCGTCACGGTGTCCAGCGCGCTCAGCACGCGGGTCTTCAGCTCCGGCGTGGTGACGCGCTGGCCGATCCAGTGCAGGTCGAACTTCAGCGCGGTCAGCGAGCCGCCGACGTCGTCGTGGATCTCGCGCGCGATCGCGTTGCGCTCGGCCTCGACCGACAGCTGCAGATGCTGCGCCAGCTCCGACAGCCGCTCCTGCGAGGCCTGCAGTTCCAGGTCGGCGCGCAGCTTGGCGCGCCGCGTTTCGGCGGCGGCGATGGCGTGCTCGATCGCCGGCGCCAGCCGCGCGAGGTTGTTCTTCAGCAGGTAGTCGCTGGCGCCGTTGCGCATCGCCTCGACGGCCGTGTCCTCGCCGATCTCGCCGGAGACCAGGATGAAGGGCACCAGGCAGCCGCGCTCGCGCACGATCTCCAGCGCCTGCAGACCGGTGAACGACGGCAGGTTGTAGTCGGACAGGATCAGGTCCCAGGGCCGGCCCAGGGCCTCGACGAAGGCGTCGCGGCTGTCCACGCGCTCGACCTGCACCTGCAGCCCGGCACGGCGCAGCTGCGCCATCGCGAGCGCGTGGTCGGCTTCGGAGTCCTCGAGGTGCAGCAGGCGCACCGGCGGCGAAGGAGCGCTCATCCGTGAAGTATCGCGCACCCTGCGCACCGCCCCCGCCCGGGGGGCCCGCCGGGAGCACAGAAATATGACGCGAATCACCGCGTCTTCCGCTCAATGTTTGCGGGGCGCGTGCCGAAAATGGGTCGGAAGAGGCCCGGCTGGCCGCATCAGGCTTGCACCAACACGGTGCATCCGCGGCCGGACGAGGTCGAACAAGAACCGAACACCCGGAGTCCGGATGCTCTCCCAGGAACCTCACGACACGGCACACGAAGGCACGATGCCGTTGCTGGCCGCCGCGGACCTGCAGGACCACCTGCTCGTCGCCAGCAACGACCTCGACCGCCTCCAGCGCCTGCTCAGCGACGCCTGCGACTCGCTGCTCGTGCACTTCTACGGCGCGACGCAGGAGTTGAAGCAGCTGCTGCATTCGGCCGCTCCGCACCCCGAACTCGACAGCCACCAGCTCCATGCCGCGATGGAGCACATGGCTGGCGCGATCACGGCGATGCAGTTCCAGGACATGGCCTCGCAACTGGTCCACCACACCTCCCGGCGCCTGCGCAACTGCGCCGACCGGCTGGCCCGCGACACCATGGGCGACGACGAGGACGGCGAGACGCTCGTCGAGGAGGCGCCGCTGCGCCCCAACCCCGTGACCCAGGACGAGATGGACGCCGGGTCCGTCGAGCTCTTCTGACCGCCCGGCGCATCCGCCCCCAGAACTCCAACCTTCCCCCCCGAGAGACCTCCCATGCACTCGATCCTTGCCGTTGATGACAGCGCCTCGATGCGCCAGATGGTGTCCTTCACGCTGAAGAACGCCGGCTTCCATGTCGTCGAGGCCGTCGATGGACAGGATGCCTACGAGAAGGCCAACCAGCGCGACTTCAACCTCGTGCTGACCGACCAGAACATGCCGCGCATGGACGGCATCAGCCTGACCAAGAAGCTGCGCGAGAACCCGAAGTTCAAGAGCACGCCGATCCTGATCCTGACCACCGAGTCGAGCGACCAGATGAAGCAGGCCGGCCGCGCCGCCGGCGCCACCGGCTGGCTGGTCAAGCCCTTCGACCCCGCCAAGCTCGTCGAGGTCATCGGCAAGGTCATTCGCTGAGTCCCGCGACGGGACCCCAGCAGGAACACGGAGCACGACCATGGCCGACACCCAACAAGAAGGCGCCCACCTGTCCGCCGGCATCGACCTCTCGCAGTTCTTCCAGGTCTTCTTCGAAGAAGCCGGCGAGAACCTCGAGACGATGGAGCAGATGCTGCTCAACCTCGACATCGAGAACGCGGACGACGAGGAGCTCAACGCGATCTTCCGCTGCGCGCACTCGGTCAAGGGCGGCGCCGCGACCTTCGGCTTCAGCGACATCGCCGAGCTGACGCACGAGATGGAGACGCTGCTGGACAAGCTGCGCCGCCACGAACTGGCGCCGACGGCGGCGATGGTCGACGTGCTGCTGGCCTCGGGCGACGCGCTGAAGGCGCAGCTCGCCCGCCACCAGGGCAACGGCGCCGACCCGGTGGACACGCGCGAACTGCTGGTGTCGATCCGCGCGCTGGTCACCGGCCAGGCCGCCGCCGCGCCGCTGCCGGCCGCGCCGGCCGCTGCCGCCGCAGCCCAGCCCGCTGCCGCGGCCGCCGCTGCGGCCCCGGCCCCGGTCGCCGCGCCTGCCGCCGGGGGGACGGCCGCGCGTGCGCTGGAGCTGACCGTCGGGCCGCTGGCCGACCCGGGCATGGCCGACAACCTGGTCGAGCTGTTCAAGGAGATCGCCGACCTGGGCACGATCGAGCCGCTGGACGCCGGCCGCGCCGCCGACGGCATGCGCCGCTTCAAGGTCGTCACGACGACGCCCGACAACGACCTGCTGGACCTGTTCACCTTCCACGTCGCGCGCGAGCAGCTGCGCCTGGGCCCGCTGGGCCCGGGCTACGGCTTCCACGCCGGCGCGCCCGGCGCACCCGAGCCGAGCAAGACCGAACCCGACCCTGGCTACGGCTTCTTCGACGACGCGCCGGGCGCGCCGTCCGAGGCCGCCGCCGCGCCCGCAGCGCCCGCCGCGGCAGCCGAGCCGGTGCGCGCCGCCGTGCCGGCCGCGCCGGCCCGCGCCGCCGCCCGGACCGACAAGGCCGCCGCGCCCGAGTCGAGCACGCTGCGCGTCTCGGTCGAGAAGGTCGACCAGCTGATCAACCTCGTCGGCGAGCTCGTCATCACGCAGGCCATGCTGGCGCAGAACAGCAAGGGCGTCGACGCCGCGCTGTACCAGCAGATGTCCTCCGGCCTGGCGGACCTGGAGCGCAACACCCGCGACCTGCAGGAAGCGGTGATGTCGATCCGCATGATCCCGATGTCGCTGGTCTTCAACCGCTTCCCGCGCATGCTGCGCGACCTCGCCGGCAAGCTCGGCAAGAAGGTCGAGCTGGTGCAGGTCGGCGAGGCGACCGAGCTCGACAAGGGCCTGGTCGAGAAGATCACCGACCCGCTGACGCACCTGGTGCGCAACAGCTGCGACCACGGCATCGAGCTGCCGGCCGAGCGCCTGGCCAAGGGCAAGCCCGAGACCGGCACGATCACGCTGATCGCCAGCCACCAGGGCGGCTCGATCGTCATCGAGGTGCGCGACGACGGCAAGGGCCTGAACCGCGAGAAGCTGCTGAAGAAGGCGCGCGAGCGCGGCCTGGACGCGCCCGACACGATGACCGACCAGGAGGTCTACGGCCTGATCTTCGCGCCGGGCTTCTCGACCGCCGACGTCGTCACCGACGTCTCCGGCCGCGGCGTCGGCATGGACGTCGTCAAGAAGAACATCACCGCGCTCGGCGGCACGGTCGAGATCGACTCGGCCGAGGGCTACGGCATGACGGTGCGCGTGCGCCTGCCGCTGACGCTGGCCATCATGGACGGCATGAGCGTGGGCGTCGGCGAGGAGTGCTACATCCTGCCGCTGTCCTCGGTCGTCGAGTCCTTCCAGGTGCAGCCGGGCATGATCAAGACGATCGGCGGCACCGGCCGCGTCGTCGAGGTGCGCGACGAGTACATGCCGGTCGTCGACCTGGAGCGCGTCTTCGACGTGCCGCGTTTCGACTTCGAGCGCGTCAGCAACATCATGGTCGTCGTCGAGGCCGAGGGCGGGCGCGTGGCGCTGCTCGTCGACGAGCTGCTCGGACAGCAGCAGGTCGTCGTCAAGAACCTCGAGTCCAACTACCGCAAGGTCGACGACGTCTCGGGCGCCACGATCATGGGCGACGGGCGTGTCGCGCTGATCCTGGACATCGGTTCTCTGGTTCGCCGCTCTAGACATTGATGGACCTGTGCCCCCGAGCTCGCTTGCGCTCGCTACCCCCCGAGGGGGCCGTCCGCCGACGGTCCGGCAAAGCCGGACCGTGGCGGGAAGCTTGATCCGATCAGCCCCTGGAAGTTAGCGCGATGAATGCACTGCTGGCCCTGATGCGCGGATTCACGATCCGCACCCGCATGCGCGGCGCGATTGCCGTCGTGCTGCTGTCCTTCGTCGTGGTCGGGGCCGCCGGGCTCGTCGGCGGGCTCGAGCTGCGCGAGCTGAACCAGAAGATCCTGGAGCAGTCGCGCGGCGAGCAGGCCGCGACGGCGGCGATCGACCAGCACATCGCGCAGGCCCGCCTGCACGAGAAGCAGATGGTCATCGACTACGAGGACAGCGCCGCGATCGCCAAGCACCGCCAGGAGTGGAAGCGCGAGATCGACGCCACCACGGCGGCGCTGAAGTCGCTGCTCGAAGGCGAGGACGACGAGGACAACCCGATCGCGCGCGAAGCCATCGAACGCCTGGCCGAGTACGAGAAGGCCGCGGCGATGGTGCTCGACCGGGCGCAGCAAGGCGTGTTCGACAACGCCCGCGTCGTCGACCGCATGCTCGAGCGCGCAGGCGGCCACATCGCCGCCGTCGAGCAGGCCGCCGGCAAGATCCAGACGATCGTCATGGCCGAGAGCGCCGAGGCCGCGGCGCGGTTCGACGAGACGATGCAGCAGGCGCTGTTCGTCTTCGGCGGCCTGATCGCCGTCGTGATGCTGGTCATCACGCCGATGACGCTGGCCAACTCGCACTCGATCACCAGCCCGATCGACCACGCCCGCAAGGTGGCGCAGGCCATCGCCGACGGCGACCTGACGCGCCCGATCCAGCTGCAGGGCCGCGACGAGGCCAACGACCTGCTGGCCGCGCTGGCGCGCATGCAGGAGTCGCTGCAGCGCATGGTCGGCCAGATGCGCAGCTCGGCCGACAGCATCGAGCTCGCCAGCCGCGAGGTCGCCGCCGGCAACGCCGAGCTGTCCAGCCGCACCGAGCAGACCGCCGGCAGCCTGCAGCAGACGGCCAGCGCGATGGAGGAGATCACCGGCACCGTGCGCCAGAGCGCCGACGCCGCGCGCGAGGCCAGCGAGCTGGCCGGCAGCGCCGCCGAGGTCGCGCAGCGCGGCGGCGAGGTCGTCGGCCAGGTCGTGACGACGATGGACGAGATCAACGCCAGCTCGCGCCGCATCGCCGACATCATCGGCACCATCGACGGCATCGCCTTCCAGACCAACATCCTGGCGCTCAACGCCGCCGTCGAGGCGGCACGGGCCGGCGAACAGGGCCGCGGTTTCGCGGTCGTCGCCGGCGAGGTGCGCTCGCTGGCCCAGCGCTCGGCCGAGGCCGCGCGCGAGATCAAGGCGCTGATCGGCAACTCGGTCGAGAAGGTCGACACCGGCGCCCGCCTGGTCGCCGACGCCGGCACGACGATGGGCGAGATCGTCGCCAGCGTGCAGCGTGTCAACCAGATCATCGGCGAGATCAGCCGCGCCGCCGGCGAGCAGAGCTCGGGCCTCAGCCAGGTCAACGGCGCCGTCTCCGAGCTCGACGGCATGACGCAGCAGAACGCCGCGCTCGTCGAGCAGTCGGCCGCCGCCGCCGAATCACTGAAGGAACAGGCCGAGCGCCTCGGCGCGATCGTCGCCGCCTTCCGCACTGCCGCCGGCTCGCACGAGCCGGCCGCCAAGGAGCTGGCCACCCCGGTGGTCTGACGAGGCCGACAGGCCTCGACGGACCACCCAGGCAGAAGCTCGCCCCCAGGAGAAAACGATGAAATCCCTGTCCAACCTCCGCATCGGCATCCGGCTCGGGCTGAGCTTCGCGGCCGTGCTGGTGCTGATGGCGGTCACCACCGCCGTCGGCATCTACGAACTGCGCCGCATCGGCGCGCTCGGCGCCGAACGCGACGCCGCGACGGCGCGCGCCGCCGACCTGGAGGCCTGGAAGTCCAACACCCGGCTGAACCTGGCGCGTGCGCTGGCGGTCGCCGCCTCGGGCTTCCAGGACGCGACGGTGGCGGCGATCGAGCCGCAGATGAAGGCCACCTCGGCCGAGATCAGCACGCTGCAGAAGGCGCTGGAGGCCAGCGGCGAGTCGGCCGACGAGAAGGCCGCGTTCGCCGACATCGCCGCCAAGCGCAAGGCCTACATCGACGTGCGCAACCAGGCCTCGGCGGCGTTCAAGGAAGGCAGCATCGCCGAAGGCGACCGCCTCGTCAGCGGCCCGATGGCCAGCACCGCCCAGGCCTACCTCGGGGCCATCGAGGCCCACCAGCAGCGCGCCCGGCAGCACGCCGACGCGCTGGCCGCGCGCGTGGAAGACGGCATCCGCACCGGCGTCTACACGCTCGCCGGCATGCTGGCCGCGGCCATCGCCGCCGGGCTGGCGCTGGCCTGGTCGATGACGCGTTCGGTCACCCAGCCGCTGGCCGAGTCGATCGACGCCGCCAAGCGCATCGCCGCGCACGACCTGACACGCGCCGTGCCCGACACCGGGCGCGCCGACGAGATCGGCGAGCTGCTGCGCGCGCTGCGCGACATGCAGGCCAGCCTGACGACGATGGTCGAGCAGATCCGCAGCGGCACCGGCTCGGTGGCCGGCGCCAGCAGCCAGATCGCCGCGGCCAGCACCGACCTGTCCTCGCGCACCGAGCAGACCGCGGGCTCGCTGCAGCAGACGGCCAGCACGATGGAGGAGATCACCGCCACCGTCGCCCAGACCGCCGACTCGGCGCGCCAGGCCAACCAGCTCGCCAGCAGCGCCAGCAGCGTCGCCCAGCGCGGCGGCGAGGTCGTCGCCCAGGTCGTGCAGACGATGGACGAGATCAACGCCAGCTCCAAGAAGATCGCCGACATCATCGGCACCGTCGACGGCATCGCCTTCCAGACCAACATCCTGGCGCTCAACGCCGCGGTGGAAGCGGCGCGGGCCGGCGAACAGGGCCGCGGCTTCGCCGTCGTCGCCGGCGAGGTGCGTTCGCTGGCCCAGCGCAGCGCCGAGGCCGCGCGCGAGATCAAGACGCTGATCGGCGGCTCGGTCGAGAAGGTCGAGTCCGGCGCCCGGCTCGTCGCCGACGCCGGCAGCACGATGCAGGAGATCGTCTCCGGCGTGCAGCGTGTGGCCGACATCATCGGCGAGGTGATGGCCGCGGCCACCGAGCAGAGCCAGGGCATCGGCCAGGTCAACGGCGCCATCGCCGGCCTGGACCAGATGACGCAGCAGAACGCCGCGCTGGTCGAGCAAAGCACCGCCGCGGCCGAGTCGCTGCGCGAGCAGGCCGAACGCCTGGCCGCGCTGGTGTCCGCGTTCCGCGTGCCGGGCTCGACCGGCCACGCCGCCGCGGCGCCCGAAGCGCCGAAACCGGCCCCCGCACGCGCCCAGGCCGCCCCGGTGGCCAAGGCCGTGATCGCCCGCGCCCGCGACGGCGCCCGTCCCGCGCCGGCCGCCGCGGCAACCCCCGCCGCCGCCGCGCCGCGGCCGGCGCCGGCCGCCGCCGCGACGCCGCAGACCGCGCGGGCCGACGACGACTGGGAAACCTTCTGAGCCCACGAGGGCGTCGCCGCGAGACGACGCAAGCAGTATGAACATCGACTTCAACGACCGCGCGATGCTCGCCTCGATGGCGCTCGTCGTGCTCGGCGCCGTGGCCTACGGCGTCGCCTTCGACGGCCTGGGGCTCGCGCTCGGGCTGGGCCTGCTGCTGCTGGCCGCGGCGGCAGCGCTGGCCGGCCTCGGCGGCGGCAGCCGCAAGGCCGCCAGCTTCATCGGCCTGCCGGTGCTCGGCATGGCCGCCGTGGCGCTGCTGATCCATGTCGCGCGCGGCGCGGCCGAGGCGCACTTCGCGGTCTTCGCGCTGCTCGCCGCCACCGTCGTCTACCGGCGCTGGGAGGCGGTCATCGCCGGCGCGGCGACGATCGCCGTGCACCACCTGAGCTTCAACTACTTCCAGCAGTGGGGATGGGGCCCGGTGTGCTTCACCGAGCCGAGCCTGCTGAAGGTCATCGAACACGCCGCCTTCGTCGTTGGCGAAGCCGGCGTGCTGGTGATGCTGGCGCTGCGCAGCCGCAGCGACTACCGCACCACCGACGAGCTCGTGGCCATCGCCGACGGCCTGGTCGACGCACGCGGCGACGTCACTTTCGCGCCGGCGCACCTGCCCGCGCAGTCGCCGGCCACGCACCGCCTGCAGCAGGCGCTGCGCCACGTCGAGAAGACGCTGGCCGAGGTGCGCGCGAGCGCCGACTCGATCCGCACCGCGTCCAACGAGATCGCCACCGGCAACCTCGACCTGAGCCAGCGCACCGAGCAGACCGCCGGCAGCCTGCAGCAGACCGCCAGCTCGATGGAGCAGCTGACCGGCAACGTGCGCCAGAGCGCCGACGCCGCGCGCCAGGCCAACCAGCTCGCCGGCAGCGCCGCCGACACCGCCCAGCGCGGCGGCGAGGTCGTGGCCCAGGTCGTCTCGACGATGGACCAGATCAACACCAGCTCGAAGAAGATCGCCGACATCATCGGCGTCATCGACGGCATCGCGTTCCAGACCAACATCCTGGCGCTCAACGCCGCCGTCGAGGCGGCGCGCGCCGGCGAGCAGGGCCGCGGCTTCGCGGTCGTCGCCGGCGAGGTGCGGGCGCTGGCCCAGCGCTCGGCCTCGGCGGCGCGCGAGATCAAGACGCTGATCGGCGACTCGGTCGACAAGGTCGAGGCCGGCGCCCGGCTCGTCGGCGACGCCGGCAGCACGATGCAGGAGATCGTCGCCAGCGTGCAGCGCGTCTCCGACATCATCGGCGAGATCAGCGCCGCCACCGCCGAGCAGAGCAGCGGCATCGCCCAGGTCAACGGCGCCGTCAACCAGCTCGACCAGATGACGCAGCAGAACGCCGCGCTGGTCGAGCAGTCGGCCGCCGCCGCCGGCTCGCTGCGCGAGCAGGGCACCCGCCTGGCCGAGCTGGTGGCCACCTTCCACCTGACCCAGACCGCCACGGCCACGCCGCCGGTGCTGGCGCGCGAGCTGATCGCCAGTGCCGGCGACAGCGCCCGCGCCGCGACGCCGCCGGCCGCGCCGAAGCCGCCGTCCAGGCCGGCCGCGACACCGGTCCGCGAGGCCGCGTCGCCGGAGCCGGCCGCCGCCCCGGTGCGCGCGCAGACGCCGCGTCCGGCCCCCCCGGCGGCGCCCGCCGCGCCGGCCGCACGCGACGACGGCGACTGGGAAACGTTCTGACGCCCGGCGTGGCATCTGCCACGCCCGCCCCGCTCAACTCGGCGCCGCGACGGTCGATAACCCGTACGACGCCTTCCTGAAGGACACGAAATGGACATGCTGACCGAAGTTGCCCCCTCTGCCCGCAGCGAGCGCACGCGCGCGGCCTCCGCCTCGAACGGCGCCGCGGCCGTCGAGGGCCAGGCCGGCGGTGAGTTCCTCACCTTCCGCCTCGGCGGCGAGGAGTACGGCATCGACATCCTGCGCGTGCAGGAGATCCGCTCCTACGAGCCGCCGACGCGCATCGCCAACGCGCCGTCGTTCATCAAGGGCGTCGTGAACCTGCGCGGCGTCATCGTGCCGATCATCGACCTGCGCCTGAAGCTCGGCTGCGAGAGCGCCGAGTACAACGGCTTCACCGTCGTCATCGTGCTCAACGTGCGCGGCCGCGTCGTCGGCGCCGTGGTCGACTCGGTGTCCGACGTGCTCGAGCTCAACCGCGAGCAGATCAAGCCGGCGCCGGAGCTCAGCTCCAGCATCGAGGCCCACTACATCACCGGCATCGGCGCGGTGAAGAGCGGCGACGCCGAGCGCATGCTGATCCTGGTCGACATCGAGGCGCTGATGAGCAGCGCCGACATGGGCCTGATGGACAGCGCCACCCACTGAGCCCTCGGGAGCCGGGCCGCACTCGCCGGGGCCCACCCTGATGAGGATCACCGGCCGCACCGCCTCCGTCGCCGGGCCGAGTCCCGGCCGCTGCCGCCTCGGGCGGCAGCGCCGTCTGCAGCCGCCGCCGGCCCTGCACCCGCGCCGCGGGCTGGCCGGGCGCAGCCGCTCACGCCGGCGGCCCCCGCAGGCCCCAGCGCCGCGGCGACGCCGCCTCCACGCCGCCGGGCACGCGCCGCTCCGGACCGGTCGAACCTGCGCGCGACGCACGATCTGCTGACCCGATGCCCCAGCCCGCACCCGCCCCGATGAACAGGCCCACGGCTTCCCGCAACGGCTCGATCGCGCGCCGCATCTCGCTGGCCGGCGGCCTGGGCCTGGCGCTGGCGCTGGGCGCCGCGGCGGCGCTGCAGAGCTGGATCACGGTGCGCAACGCCAACGAGGCCAACGTCGAGCGTTTCGGCGAACGCGCCCAGGCCGTCGCCGACATGGCCGAGGCCTTCGACGGCGCGGCGCGCACGATGGCCGACAAGCTCTACGGCGCCTTCGCCGCCGACCTGCCCGGCCCCTACGCGCTCGACGGCGACACGCTGACGGCCGCCGGGCAGGCGCTCGCCGGCGAGTTCACGCTCGTCGACCGCTTCGCCGCGCTGACCGGTGGCGTGGCCACGGTGTTCGCCGCGCAGGGCGAGGATTTCGTGCGCATCACGACCTCGCTGAAGAAGGAGGACGGCTCGCGCGCCGTCGGCACGCCGCTGGGCACGCAGCACCCGGCCTACGCGGCGCTGAAGGCCGGCGGCTCCTACGTCGGCCCGGCGCAGCTCTTCGGCAAACCCTACATGGCGCGCTACGACGCGCTGCGCGACGCCCAGGGCCGCGTCGTCGGCGTGCTCTTCGTCGGCTTCGACCAGAGCGCCTACCGCGCCGCGCTGCGCAAGCTGGCCGGCGAGGCCCGTCTCGCCGGTACCGGCGGCATCGTCATCGTCGACCCCAAGGCCAGGCCCGAGGACGCGGTCTTCATCGCCCACCGCGAGGCCACCGGCCGGAAGGTGCTGGAGGCCGTGCCCGGCGCCGCCGCGCTGCTGGCGGCGCTGCCGGCGGCCGGCGCCGGCGAGCGCCTGCCCTCGCCCGGGTTCGTCGACCGCGACAGCGGCGACACCTGGGCCGTGGCGCGCAAGGTGCCGGCCACCGGCTGGGTCGTGCTCGCCGAGGTCTCGCAGGGCCAGGCGATGGCTGCCACCTGGGCCGGGCTGCGGCCGTTCTGGCTGCTGCTGGGCCTGGTCACCGCGGCGCTGGGCGCCTCGCTGTTCGTCGTGCTGCGCCGCGGCGTGGCCCAGCCGCTGCGCGAGCTCGCGCACGCCGTCGAGGCGGTGGCCGCCGGCGACCTGACGCGCCACATCGAGAGCGAGCGCGACGACGAGGTCGGCGAGCTGATCCGCGACGTCGAGGCGATGCGCCTGCGCCTGGGCGGCACGCTGGCCAGCGTGCGCCAGTCGGCCGAGTCGATCGACACCGCCTCGGGCGAGATCGCCGCCGGCAACGCCGACCTCAGCCAGCGCACCGAGCAGACCGCCGGCAGCCTGCAGCAGACCGCCTCCAGCGTCGGCCAGCTCGCCGGCAGCGCGCGCCACAGCGCCGACGCCGCGTCGCAGGCGCGTGAACTCGCCGGCGCCGCCGCCGGCACCGCACGCCGCGGCGGCGAGGTCGTCGGCCAGGTCGTGGCGACGATGGACGAGATCAACGCCAGCTCGCGCCGCATCGCCGACATCATCGGCACCATCGACGGCATCGCCTTCCAGACCAACATCCTGGCGCTGAACGCGGCGGTGGAAGCCGCGCGCGCCGGCGAGCAGGGCCGCGGCTTCGCGGTCGTCGCCGGCGAGGTGCGCTCGCTGGCCGGGCGCGCCGCCGAGGCCGCACGCGAGATCAAGGTGCTGATCGGCAACTCGGTCGAGAAGGTCGACACCGGCGCCCGCCTGGTCGCCGACGCCGGCACGACGATGGACGAGATCGTCGCCGCGGTCGAACGCGTCAGCGCGACCATCGCCGAGATCTCCGCCGCGTCGGCCGAGCAGCACCAGGACATCGGCGACATCAACGACGCCGTCGCCACGCTGGACCGCATGACGCAGCAGAACGCCGCGCTGGTCGAGCAGTCGGCCGCCGCGTCGGAGTCGCTGCGCGAACAGGCGCGGCAGCTCGCGCAGGCCATCGCCGCGTTCCGCGTGTCCGGCTCCTGAGCCGTGAGGCGGCCCACGCGAACCGGTGCCGGGGCGTGGAAGACCGCCCCCGCCTGCGGTCACACTACGTGACCTGACCGGAGGGAAGCGCCCCGTGCGATCACCGAAGCCCGCGGAGCACGAGAAGGACGCCGAGATCGAGCGCGAGGTGCACCTGTCGCAGGTGGCCGAGCACGCGTCGGCGGTCCCGTTCTCGGTGCTGGGCAGTGCCGGCGTCGCGACGTTCGTCGCCTGGGCGCTGCACGGCGACGTGCCCGACGGCGCCCTGCTCGGCTGGCTGGCCGTGCTGGCGCTGCTGCTGGCGGGCCGGCTGTGGGCGCTGTCGCGCCACCGCCGCTGCGCGCCCGATCCCGAGGTGCAGGCGCCCTGGCTGACACGCTTTCGCGCCGGCACCTTCCTCAACGGCTGCGTCTGGGGCGGCGCGGCGCTGATGCCGATGGCCGACACGCACCACGGCCTGACGGTGCTGATGATCGCGGTGGCCGGCATGTCGACCGCGGCGCTGGTGCTGGCGCAGTTCGACCGGCTGGCCGGCGTGCTGTTCGCGCTGCCGGCGGTGACACCGGTGACGCTGCGGCTGCTGACCGAGAACCAGCCGCCGGCGCCGTCGGTGCTGCTGGGCATCGCGGTGGCGGCGCTGCTGGGGCTGTACGGCCTGGTCTCGGCCGAGCGCAACTGGCGCCAGCGCCTGGCGCTGGCGACGGCACGCCGCCAGGAACAGCGCAGCCTGGTGGCCGCACGCGACAGCGAGGCCCTGCTGCGCCTGATCTACGACCACGTCGACGAAGGCCTGCTCGTCGCCGGGCCCGACCTGCGCGTGCGGGCGATGAACCCGCGCTTCGCCGAGATCACGCGGCTGGACCCGGCGCTCGGCCGCCCGGGCACCCCGGTGCGCGCGCTGCTGGAGGCGCAGGTGCGCGCCGGCCGCCTGGGCGGCGGCGACCCCGAGGCCACCATCGAGCGCTGGCTGGCGCTGCTGCGCGGCGGCGGCCACGCGACCACGGTGCGCGTGATGCCCGACGGCCGCACCGTCGAGCTGCGCCGCAACGCCACGCCCGACGGCGGCTTCGTCGCCGTGGCCGTCGACATCACCCAGCGCCTGGCCGCCGAGGCCGCGCTGGCCGAGAAGCAGCGCATGCTGGCGCTGCTGCTGGACAGCACCACGCAGGGCTTCTGGTTCGTCGACAACGCGCTGCGCACCACCGACGCCAACCCGGCGATGTGCCGCATGCTCGGCCTGCGGCTGGAGGCGCTGCGCGGACGCACGGTCTGGGAGTTCGTCGACGAGGACCAGGCGGTGATCCTGCGCGAGCAGGTGCGCCGCCGCGAGGCCGGCGAGGTCGGCCACTACGAGCTGCGGCTGCGCCGCGACGACGGCACGCCGCTGTGGTGCATGAACCAGGCGACGCCGATCCTCGACGCGCAGGGCCGCAAGACCGGCGCCATCGGCCTGTTCTCCGACATCGGCGAGCTGCGCCGCGCCACCGAGCTGCAGCAGCGCACCAGCCGGCTGCTGGAGGAGAAGTCGCGCCTGCTCGAGGCCACGCTGGCCAACCTGCCGCAGGGCGTGCTGACGCTGGACGAGCAGGGGCGCGCCGCGGCCTGGAACCGCCGCCTCGTCGAGCTGACCGGCGTGCCCGAGGAGCTGCTGCGCACGCACCCGACGCTCAACGAGTTCGCGCGCTGGCAGGTCGACCACGGCGGCGTCGGCCCGGCGCCGGGCGAGCTCGACCCGACGGCGCGCGAGCCGATCGAGGCCGCGCTGCGCGGCGACCTCGACGCCCTGCCCGCCAGCTACCAGCGCACCGGCGCCGACGGCCGCACGCTGCAGGTCGCCACCTACCGCAGCGACGGCGGGCCGGTGGTGCGCACCTTCACCGACATCACCGACGCGCTGCACGCCGAGCAGGCGCTGCGCGAGAGCGAGTCGCGCTTCCGTTCGCTGGCCGACGCGGCGCCGGCGCTGGTCGTCGTCTGCGCGCCCGACGGCCGGCCCGAGTGGGTCAACCAGCGCTGGCAGGCGTTCACCGGCAGCGGTGTCGAGCAGGCGCTGGCCGAACCCTGGCACGCACGCGTGCACGCCGACGACCAGGCCGCCTGCATCGCCGCCTTCGAGGCCGCACGCCCCGAGGCGCGCAGCTTCTCCGCCGAATACCGGCTGCGCCGCGCCGACGGCGGCTGGGGCTGGATCGCCGACACCTGCGTGCCGCGCCGCACGCCGGGCGGCGGCCTGGAGGGCTGGATCCGCTACGGCTGGGACATCACCGCACGCAAGGCGGCCGAGGCGGCGCTGATCGCCGCGCGCGACGACGCCGAACGCGCCAACCGCGCCAAGAGCGACTTCCTGTCGCGCATGTCGCACGAGCTGCGCACGCCGCTGAACGCGGTGCTGGGTTTCGGCCAGCTGCTCGAGTCCGACGCCGCCGAGCCGCTGACGCCGCTGCAGCGCCAGCGCCTGCAGCAGGTGCTGCGCGGCGGCCGCCACCTGCTGGCGATGATCGACCAGGTGCTGGACCTGGCCGGCATCGACGGCGGCACGCTGGGCGTGCGGCTGGAGGCGGTGCCGGCGGCGGCCGCGGTGGCCGAGGCCTGCCGCCTCGTCGCGCCGCTGGCCGCCGAACGCGGCGTGCGGCTGGAGCCGCCGGCCGTCGCCGTCGAGGGCTTCGTGCTCGCCGACGCGGCGCGCCTGCGCCAGGTGCTGGCCGGGCTGCTGACCAACGCCGTCAAGTACAACCGCCGCGGCGGCCGCGTCAGCATCGCCTGGCGCGACGAGGGCGAGCACCTGCGCCTGGAGGTGCACGACGACGGCCCCGGCATCGCGCCGGCCGACCAGCGGCGCGTGTTCCAGGCCTTCGAGCGCCTGGAGGGCGCGCACGCCGCCAGCGACGGCGCCGGTGTCGGCCTGGCGCTGGCCAAGTGGCTGGTCGAGGCCATGCACGGGCGCATCGGGCTGGACAGCGCGCCGGGCCGCGGCAGCACCTTCTGGGTCCGCCTGGAGCGCAGCAGCGCCGACGCCTCGGGGCCGCCGGCGCCGCAGCGCCGCACCCTGCTCTACGTCGAGGACAACGCCGTCAACCAGATGCTGATGGAGGCCATGCTGGCGCGCCGGCCCGAGCTGGAGCTGCTGCTGGCCGACGACGCCGAGTCCGGCCTGGCGCTGGCGCTGGCGGCGCGGCCGGCGCTGGTGCTGCTGGACATCCAGCTGCCCGATGCCGACGGTTTCGAGCTGCTGCGCCGGATGCGCGCGCGCCCCGAGACGCAGGCGATCCCGGTCGTCGCGGTCAGCGCCGACGCGATGCCCGATCGCATCGCCGCCGCACGCGAGGCCGGCTTCGCCGACTACCTGACCAAGCCGCTGGAGCAGCGCCGGCTGCTCGAGGCCATCGACTGCGCGCTCGACCGCGCGCTCGACGCCGGCTGACGCCGGCTCACTGCACCGTCGCGCGGCGCAGCGTCTCGACGACCGGGCGGCGCAGCACGTCGCGCAAGCCCCACCAGCCGGCGGCCAGCGCCAGCGCCGCGCCGGCCGCCGCGCCGGCCAGCGGCACCAGCGGCGACGGCCGCCAGTCGAACTCGAAGGCGTAACGCGCCAGCGCCCAGCCCACCGCCATCGCCGCCAGCGAGGCCAGCAGCCCGGCCAGCGCGCCGACGCCCAGCAGCTCGGCCCGCTGCACCTGGGCCAGCAGGCGGCTGCCGGCGCCCATCGCGCGCATCACCGCGAACTCGCGTGAACGCGACTCGCGCGTCGCCGACACCGCCGCGAACAGCACCACCAGCCCGGCCACCAGCGTGAAGCCGAACAGGAACTCCACCGCCCGGATCACCTGGTCGAGCACCCCCTGCACCTGGGCGATCGAGGCCGAGACGTCGATCGCGGTGACGTTGGGGTAGGCGCGCGCCAGCGCGTTGTCGAAACCCGGCTGCGCCGGCGCGCGGAAGGCGCCGATGTAGCTGGCCGGCAGCTCGGGCAGCTCGGCCACCGGGAAGACGACGAAGAAGTTGACCCGCATCGAGCCCCAGTCGACCTTGCGCAGGCTGGTCACACGCGCCTCCTGCTGCAGCCCGGCGACGTCGAAGCGCAGCGTGTCGCCGAGCTTCAGGCCCAGCGTCTGCGCGATGCCTTCCTCGACCGACACCGCGCCGGCCTCGCCCGGCGTCCAGCGGCCGGCGACGATCTCGTTGTGCTCCGGGCGCTGCTCGGCGTGGCTGAGGTTGAACTCGCGGTCGACGAGGCGCGCCGCGCGGTCGTCGCTGTAGTCGTCGGCGCTGACGGCGCGGCCGTTGATCGCCACCAGGCGGCCGCGGATCATCGGATACCAGTCGTAGCGCGTGACGCCGGCCTCGGCCAGCGTCTGGCGGAACGGTGCGGCCTGGTCGGGCTGCACGTTGATGACGAAACGGTCGGGCGCGTCCGGCGGCGTCGCGCCACGCCAGCTGGCGACGAGGTCGGTGCGCAGCAGCACCAGCAGCACCAGCGCCAGCAGGCCGACGGCCAGCGCCGAGACCTGCAGCACCGCGAAGGCCGGGCGCGCGGTGAGCTGGCGCGTGGCCAGCACCAGCCAGCGCGGCGCGCCGGCCTCGGGCACGGCGCGGCGCAGCAGCGTCACCGCCGCCCAGGACAGCAGCGCGAAGACCGCGATCGCGGCGGCGAAACCGCCGACCGCGATCAACCCGAGCTTGGGGTCGGACGCCACGGCCAGCAGCAGCGCCGCGAAGCCGCCGGTGCCGGCGGCCAGCACCAGCAGCGACGCCGGTTTCAGCGTGCCGACGTCGCGGCGGATCACGCGCAGCGGCGGCACCCGCGCCAGCTGCAGCACCGGCGGCAGGCCGAAGCCCAGCAGGAGCGTCATGCCGACGCCGACGCCGAACGCCGCCGGCCACAGAGACGGCGCCGGCAGCGTGGCGTTGACGAGGCCGGCGAGCAGGAAGACGAAGACGTGGTGCACCAGCCAGCCGACGGCGACACCGGCGGCGCTGGCGGCCAGCCCGAGCGCCGCGAACTCCAGCGCGTAGGCACCGGCGATGCGGCGCTGCGCCAGCCCCAGCACGCGCAGCATCGCGCAGTCGTCCAGATGGCGGGCGGCGAAGTCGCGTGCGGCGATCGCCACCGCCACCGCGGCCAGCAGCGCCGCCAGCAGCGCGACGAGGTTCAGGAACTTCTCGGCGCGGTCCAGCGTCTGGCGCATCTCGGGGCGGCCGCTCTGCAGCGACTCCAGGCGCACGCCGCGCAGCGGCACGGCGTGGATGCGTTCCTCGGCCTGCTGCACGAACTGGCGCACCAGCGCATCTCGGCCCTCGGGCGCGGCGACGGCGAAACGGTAGTTCAGCCGGCTCGCCGGCTGCACCAGGCCGGTGGCCGCCAGGTCGCTCTCGTGCAGCATCACGCGCGGCGAGAAGCTGGTGAAGCCGGCGCCGCGGTCGGGCTCGACGGCGATAACCCGCGCCACCGTCAGCGCCGCGTCGCCCAGCAGCAGCGGCTGGCCGGGCGCGAGCTGCAACGAGGCGAGCACCGCCGCGTCGACCCACACCGTGCCGGGGCGCGGGCCGGCGGCCACCGTCTCGACACCGTCGCCCTGCAGCGCCTTGAGCTGCAGCGCGCCGCGCAGCGGGTAGCCGTCGCTGACCGCCTTGACGGCGACCAGCCGGCTGGCACCGCCGAGATCGTCGGGCGCACGCGCCATGCTCGGGAACGAGACGCTGGTCGCGCTGCGCAGCCCGCTGGCGGCGGCGAGCTGCACCAGCTCCGGCGGCGTCGGGCGGTCGCTGCTGACCAGCGCGTCACCGCCGAGCAGCTGGCGTGCGTCGCGCGCCAGGCCGCCATTCAGGCGGTCGGCGAAGAAACCCACCGCCGTCAGCGCGGCGACGGCCAGCATCACGGCGAAGAACAGCAGGCGCAGTTCGCCGGCGCGCAGGTCGCGCAGCGTCTGGCGCCACGCGAGCGCAGGGATCGAGGCGTGCATGGGGCGCGACGGTACCCGAAAGCCCTTGAACGGCCCGTGCAAGCGGGCTGAACCCGGACAGCCCGGCGGGCTGCTGAAATGAGGCCATGAACCCGCTGCCCCCGCTCTTCCTGTCCCACGGCTCGCCGATGACCGCGCTCGAACCGGGCGAAGCCGGCGATTTCTTCCGCCGCCTCGGCCCGGCCATCGACGCCACCTTCGGCCGCCCGCGCGCGATCGTCGCGATCTCGGCGCACAGCCTGACACGCGAGCCGGTGCTGGTGGCCGGTGCGCAGCACGAGACGATCCACGACTTCGGCGGTTTCCCCGACGCGCTGTACCGGCTGCGCTACGACGCGCCGGGTGCGCCCGAGCTCGCCACCCGCGTGCAGGCGCTGCTGGCCGAGGCCGGCATCCCCGTGCAGCGCCACGACGGCGGCGGCCTGGACCACGGCGTCTGGACGCCGCTGCTGCACGTCTACCCCGACGCCGACCTGCCGGTGCTGCCGCTGGCCTGGCCGCCGGGCTGGACGCCGGCGCGGCTGTTCGCGCTGGGCCGTGCGCTGGCGCCGCTGGCCGCCGAGGGTGTGCTGGTGCTGGCCAGCGGCAGCATCACGCACAACCTGCGCCGGGTCTTCGCCGCGCTGGGCGCCGGCCGCATCGACGCCCCGGCGACGCCGGAGAGCACGGCTTTCCGCGACTGGTTCGCCGACAAGGGCGAAGCGGCCGACTGGCCGGCGCTGCTGGCCTGGCGCAGCCAGGCGCCGCACGCGGCGCTGATGCACCCGACGGACGAGCACCTGCTGCCGTACTTCGTCGCCGCCGGTGCCGCCGGCGAGGCGCCGGTGGCGCGCCGCGTGCACGCCAGCCTGACCTACGGCGACCTGGGCATGGACGCCTACGCCTTCGGGCCGCAGGCGGCGCGGCTGGCCGCGGCGCTGGCGGGCTGAGGCACGCGGCGCACGAGGCTTCGGCGGCGCGGTTATCGTCGCGCCATGATCGCTTTCATCTGGATCGTCGCCGCGCTGCTGCTGGCCCTCTGGTCGCTGGGCGCCTGGGGCCTGCACACGCTGCTGCTGGCCGACGCCGGCTGGGTCGGCGACCTGAGCGAGCTGATCGACCGCGTGCCTTATGCCGACGTCATCGACCGCTGGTTCCCCGGCTGGCAGGGACTGATGCACGCGCTGCTGGACCTGGCCCAGAGCACGCTGGGCCTGCTCGGCACCGCGGCGCCGCTGATCGTCTGGTCGGCCTGGGCCGTCGGTGCGCTGGGGCTGGCGCTGGTCGGCGGTTTCCTGACGCTGGTCGTCGTGCTGCTGCGCCGCGACGAACGCCGCCGCGCCGCGGCCTGATCAGGCGGCGGCGAAGACCGCGTCGAGCTCGCGCTTCCAGCGCGCCTTCTGCTCGGCCGGCACGAAGCTGGCCTCCAGGCTGTTGGCAGCCAGCGCGTAGGCCGCGTCGCGGCCCAGCGCCGGATGGGCGTCGAAGACGGCGCGGTAGTTGTCCAGCAGGTAGCCGCCGAAGTAGGCCGGGTCGTCGCTGTTGACGGTGGCGCAGACCCCCGCGGCCAGCAGCTCGGGCAGGCGGTGCGCCGCCATGTCGGGGTAGACGCAGAGCTTCACGTTGGACAGCGGGCAGACCGTCAGCGGCACGCGCTCGGCAGCCAGCCGCGCGACGAGCGCCGGCTTGTCGAGGCAACGCACACCGTGGTCCACACGCTCGACCTTCAGCAGGTCCAGCGCCGTCTCGACGTATTCGGCCGGGCCTTCCTCGCCGGCATGGGCGACGAGGTGCAGGCCGAGTTCGCGGCAGCGCGCGAACACCCGCGCGAACTTCTCCGGCGGGTGGCCGCGCTCGCTGCTGTCCAGGCCGACGCCGATGAACAGATGCCGGTACGGCAGCGCCGCTTCCAGCGTCGCGAAGGCGTCCTCTTCGCTCAGGTGGCGCAGGAAACACAGGATCAGCGAGGCGCTGATGCCGAGTTCGGCGTGCGCGCGCTGGCAGGCGCGGTGCAGGCCGGTGATGACCGTCTCCATCGGCACGCCGCGCACGGTGTGCGTCTGCGGGTCGAAGAACAGTTCGGCGTGCACGACGCCGTCGGCCGCGGCGCGCTCGAAGTAGGCCCAGGCCATCTCGAAGAAGTCGGCCTCCTTCAGCAGCACGCTGGCGCCGGCGTAATAGATGTCCAGGAAGCTCTGCAGGTCGGTGAAGGCGTAGGCCGCCCGCAGCGCCTCGACGCTGGCGTAGGGCAGCGCGACACCGTTGCGCTCGGCCAGGCGGAAGATCAGTTCGGGCTCCAGCGTGCCTTCGATGTGCACGTGAAGCTCGGCCTTGGGCATCTTGCGCAGCAGGGCGGTGTGGGGCATGGCGCTTTCTCGTTCTTGCATCGGGCCGCGACTTTACGCCGTGGGGTCAGGTCTCGCCTTTTGCGGGTTGGGCGCGTGCTGGCGGCGAATGGCAAGACCTGACCCCAGCCGGATACGACATCTGTCGTATTGGCCGCGTCGGCCGGCGTTCGGACACTGCCCTCCAGTTCAACCGGCCGACCGGCCACCTGGAGGGGTTCACATGGCATCCGTCTCGCGCCGCAGCTTCGCGCTGCAATCGTTCGCCGCCGCGTCGCTCGCCGCGCTCGGCATCTCCACCGCCCACGCCGCCGACACGATCAAGGTCGGCGTGCTGCACTCGCTGTCGGGCACGATGGCGATCTCCGAGACGGTGCTGAAGGACACGATCCTGATGGCCATCGACGAGGTCAACGCCCGGGGCGGCGTGCTCGGCAAGAAGCTCGAGCCGGTGGTCGTCGACCCGGCGTCGAACTGGCCGCTGTTCGCCGAGAAGACGCGCCAGCTGATCAGCAAGGACAAGGTCTCGGTGATCTTCGGCTGCTGGACCAGCGTCTCGCGCAAGAGCGTGCTGCCGGTCGTCGAGGAGCTCAACGGCCTGCTCTTCTACCCGGTGCAGTACGAGGGCGAGGAGCTGAGCAAGAACGTCTTCTACACCGGCGCGGCGCCCAACCAGCAGGCCATCCCGGCCGTCGAGTACCTGATGAGCAAGGACGGCGGCGGCGCCAAGCGTTTCGTGCTGCTGGGCACCGACTACGTCTACCCGCGCACGACGAACAAGATCCTGCGCGCCTTCCTGAAGAGCAAGGGCATCGCCGACGCCGACATCCTCGAGGAGTACACGCCGTTCGGCCATTCCGACTACCAGTCGATCATCGCCAAGATCAAGAAGTTCGCCGCCGAGGGCAAGAAGACCGCGGTGGTCTCGACGATCAACGGCGACTCCAACGTGCCCTTCTACAAGGAACTGGGCAACCAGGGTCTGAAGGCGACCGACGTGCCGGTGGTGGCGTTCTCGGTCGGTGAAGAGGAGCTGCGCGGCGTCGACACCAAGCCGCTGGTCGGCCACCTGGCGGCGTGGAACTACTTCATGTCGATCAAGAACCCGACCAACGCCGAGTTCATCAAGAAGTGGTCGGCCTACGCCAAGGCCAAGAACATCCCCGGCCACAAGGACAAGCCGCTGACCAACGACCCGATGGAAGCCAGCTACATCGGCTTCAACATGTGGGTGCAGGCGGTGGAGAAGGCCAAGAGCACCGACACCGACAAGGTGATCGCGGCGATGGCCGGCCAGACCTTCAAGGCGCCCAGCGGCATCGTGTCCAAGATGGACGAGAAGAACCACCACCTGCACAAGAGCGTGTTCATCGGCGAGGTCAAGGCCGACGGCCAGTTCAACGTGGTGTGGAAGACGCCGGGCCCGGTGAAGGCCCAGCCCTGGAGCCCGTTCATCCCCGAGAACAAGGGCAAGAAGGACGAGCCCGTCGTCGCGGCGAAACCTTGATCCCCCCCGGAGCGCTCACGCGCTCCCCCCCAGGGGGGCGACGCCAGCGGCCCGGCAAAGCCGGTTCCGCGGCGTCCGCTTGAAGTGCAGGCGGGCTGGCGCCCGGCCTGCATTCCCTGAGGAACACGAAGCGGTCGGGCCGGTCCTGGCCGCGGTTCTTGGCTTCCCACCGGGCCTGCCGTGCTCCAACGACTTCTTCTCTGCCTCGCGCTGCTGCTGCCGCTGGCCGGCCACGCGCTGACGCCCGAGCAGGCGGCGCGCATCGCCGCGGGCGACAGCGACGAGCGCATCGCGGCGCTCGGCGAGGCCGTCGCCGCCGGCGACCCGGCGCTCGCGCCCTTCGTGCAGGCCTTGCTCGACGACGCCGTCAAGGTGGCCGGCGGCAAGGCCTACGTCTTCGACGGCAGCGACACGCGCCTGGCCGGCACGGCCCAGGTCGTCGCGCTGCCCGACGACGCCGAGGACGTGGTCAACAACAACCGCATGCGCCGCGAGCTCGAAGCCGCGCTGGCCGGCCTGCGCCTGTTCTCCGCCGACCGCGCCGAACGCGCCGCGGCCATCGAGGCGCTGAAGGACGGCGTCGACGAGAGCCGCCTGCCGCTGCTGGAAAAAGCCGAGGCCGCCGAGCCCGACGCGGCGCTGAAGTCGCGGCTGGCGATGCTGAAGGCCAGCGCGCTGATCACCGCCGACGACCCGGCCAAACGCCTGGCGGCGGCGAAACTGCTGGCCGACAGCCCCGAGCCGGCGACGCGCTCGCTGCTGCTGGAGCGCCTGCAGGCCGAGACCGACGCCGGCGTGAAGGGCGCGCTGGTGGCCTCGCTGGACCGCGTCGAATCGCGCCTGGCCTGGGGCGAACGCCTGGGCATCGTCTTCACCGGCATCAGCCTGGGCTCGATCCTGCTGCTGGCCGCACTCGGCCTGGCCATCACCTACGGCCTGATGGGCGTCATCAACATGGCGCACGGCGAGCTGATCATGATCGGCGCCTACGCCACCTACGTCGTGCAGGGCCTGTTCCGCACCTGGCTGCCGGGCGCCTTCGACTGGTACGTCGTCGCGGCGATCCCGGTCGCCTTCCTGGCCAGCGCGGCGGTCGGCGCGGTGCTCGAACGAAGCGTCATCCGCTTCCTCTACGGCAGGCCGCTGGAGACGCTGCTGGCCACCTGGGGCATCAGCCTGATCCTGATGCAGACGGTGCGCTCGCTGTTCGGCGCGCAGAACGTCGGCGTCGAGAACCCGGCCTGGCTGTCGGGCGGCGTGCAGCTGCTGCCGAACCTGGTGCTGCCCTACAACCGCCTCGCGATCATCGTCTTCGCCGGGCTGGTGCTGGCCGGCGTGGCGCTGCTGATCGGCAAGACGCGGCTGGGCCTCTTCGTGCGCGGCGTGACGCAGAACCGGCGCATGGCCGCCTGCGTCGGCATCGACACGGCGCGTGTCGACACCTACGCGTTTTCGCTCGGCGCCGGCATCGCCGGGCTCGCCGGCTGCGCGCTCAGCCAGGTCGGCAACGTCGGCCCCGACCTGGGCCAGGGTTACATCGTCGACTCCTTCATGGTCGTCGTGCTCGGCGGCGTCGGCCAGCTCGCCGGCACGGTCTACGCCGGCCTGGGCCTGGGCGTGCTGAACAAGCTGCTCGAAGGCTGGCAGGGCGCGGTGCTGGCCAAGATCACCGTGCTCGTCTTCATCGTCGTGTTCATCCAGAAACGGCCGCAGGGCATCTTCGCCTTGAAGGGCCGCAGTGCGGAGGCTTGAGGAGATGGAACCGATGCAGGAACCCGCCCTCACCCCCCGCCCTCTCCCGCCAGCGGGAGAGGGAGCCAAGCCCGCTCCGCCGGCATCGTCTTCCTCCCTCTCCCGCTGGCGGGAGAGGGTCGGGGTGAGGGCCGGTGTTCTCGCCGCCACCATCACCATCACCACCGTCGTCCCGCTGCTGAACCTCGTCGTGCCCGAGACCAGCGCGCTGCACCTCAGCGACTACGCCGTCAGCCTGCTCGGCAAGATCCTCTGCTACGCCATCTGCGCGCTGGCGATGGACCTGATCTGGGGCTACACCGGCATCCTGTCGCTGGGCCACGGGCTGTTCTTCGCGCTCGGCGGCTACGCGATGGGCATGTACCTGATGCGCCAGATCGGCAGCGACGGCCAGTACCGCAGCACGCTGCCCGACTTCATGGTCTTTCTCGACTGGAAGGAGCTGCCCTGGCACTGGGCCTTCAGCGACTCCTTCGTCTTCCAGATGGCGATGGTGGTGCTGGTGCCGGGGCTGCTGGCGCTGGTGTTCGGCTTCTTCGCCTTCCGCTCGCGCATCAAGGGCGTGTACTTCTCGATCATCACGCAGGCGCTGACCTTCGCCGCGATGCTGCTGTTCTTCCGCAACGAGACCGGCTTCGGCGGCAACAACGGCTTCACCGACTTCAAGCGCATCCTCGAGCTGCCGATCGCCACCTCGGGCATGCGGGTCGCGCTGTGCGTCATCAGCGGCCTGGTGCTGATCGGCTTCTTCGTGATGGCGCGTGCCATCGTCACCAGCAAGTACGGGCGTGTGCTGCAGGCCATCCGCGACGCCGAGAGCCGGGTGATGTTCACCGGCTACAACCCGCTGGCCTACAAGCTGAGCATCTGGACGCTGTCGGCGGTGATGTGCGGCGTGGCCGGCGCCTTGTACGTGCCGCAGGTCGGCATCATCAACCCCGGCGAGATGAGCCCGGCGGCGTCGATCGAGATCGCGATCTGGACGGCCGTCGGCGGCCGCGCGACGCTCATCGGCCCGATCGTCGGCGCCTTCTTCGTCAACGGCGCCAAGAGCTGGTTCACCGTCGCCTTCCCCGAGTTCTGGCTGTTCTTCCTGGGCGCGCTGTTCATCGCGGTGACGCTGTTCCTGCCCCAGGGCCTGGTCGGCCTGCTCAAGCGCCGGAACAAGGAGACGCGGCGATGACCCCGGACCTGATGAGCGCCGGCGCCGAGCGCCTGTCGCGGCTGCAGCAGCGCGAGGCCGAACGCCGCGGCTCGGGCGGGCGCAGCGCCGCCTGGGGCCGCGTGGCCGGCGCCGAGCCCGATTTCGCCCACGGCGTCGCGCTCTACGTCGAGGACGTCAGCGTCAGCTTCGACGGCTTCAAGGCGCTGAAGTCGCTGAGCCTGGCGATCGACGTCGGCGAGCTGCGCTGCATCATCGGCCCCAACGGCGCCGGCAAGACGACGATGATGGACTGCATCACCGGCAAGACGCGCCCCGACAGCGGCCGCGTCAGCTTCGGCAGCAACATCGACCTGCTGCGCCTGTCCGAGGCCGAGATCGCCCAGGCCGGCGTCGGCCGCAAGTTCCAGAAGCCGACGGTCTACGAGGAGCTGTCGGTCTTCGAGAACCTGGAGCTGGCGCTGAAGGCCGACCGCGGCGTGCGCTCGGCGCTGTTCTGGCGCCTGAACGGCGAGCAGCGCGACCGCATCGCCGAGATGCTGGCGCTGATCCACCTGCAGCACGAGCTGCAGCGCACCGCCGGCCTGCTGAGCCACGGCCAGAAGCAGTGGCTGGAGATCGGCATGCTGCTGATGCAGGACCCGAAGCTGCTGCTGCTGGACGAGCCGGTGGCCGGCATGACCGACGAGGAAACCGAACGCACCGCCGAGCTGTTCCTGAGCCTGGAAGGCCAGCACAGCCTGGTCGTCGTCGAGCACGACATGAAGTTCGTCGAGCAGCTGACCGAAGGCCGCAAGACCGTCACCGTGCTGCACGAGGGCCGGGTGCTGGCCGAGGGCCGGCTGGCCGAGGTCCAGAACAACCCGGAAGTAGTCGATGTCTACCTCGGCCGCTGAGAGCGCTGCGCTGGCAGGCAGGGGTCAGGTCTCGCAAGACCTGACCCCGTCTTCGGTCTTCGACGCTGGCTGGGGCTGCTGGGGTCAGGTCTCACAAGACCTGACCCCGTCTTTCGCGCAACGCTGGGGCTGCAGGGGTCAGGTCTCACAAGACCTGACCCCGTCTTTCGCGCAACGCTGGCTGGGGTCAGGTCTCGCAAGACCTGACCCCGTCCTGCCCCCGTCTTCACACACCTGACTCCAAGATGCTCCAAGTCGACGGACTGAACCAGTACTACGGCGGCAGCCACATCCTGCGCAACGTCGGCTTCGAGGCCAAGGTCGGCGAGGTGACGGTCGTGCTGGGCCGCAACGGTGTCGGCAAGACGACGCTGCTGAAGAGCCTGATGGGCGTGGTGCCGGTGAAGACCGGCACGGTGGCGCTGGACGGCGCCGACCTGACGAAGGCCACGAGCTACGAGCGTGTGCGGCGCGGCGTCGGCTACGTGCCGCAGGGGCGCGAGATCTTCGGCCGCCTGACGGTCGAGGAGAACCTGCGCATGGGCCTGGCGACGAAGCCCGCCGGCACGGCGATCCCGGCCGAGCTCTTCGAGCTGTTCCCGGTCTTGAAGCAGATGCTCGCGCGCCGCGGCGGCGACCTGTCGGGCGGGCAGCAGCAGCAGCTGGCCATCGCGCGCGCGCTGGCTGCCGGCCCCAAGCTGCTGATGCTCGACGAGCCCACCGAGGGCATCCAGCCCAGCATCATCAAGGACATCGGCCGCGTCATCCGCATGCTGGCCGACCGCAAGACGATGGCCATCGTGCTCGTCGAGCAGTACTACGACTTCGCCGAGGAACTGGCCGACCAGTACCTGGTGATGGAACGCGGCGAGATCGTCGCCCGCGGCCGCGGCGCCGACATGCAGGCCGACGGGGTGAGGCAGCGCATGTCGATCTGAGCGCCGGGCCGGCGGGCGGCGTAGGATTCAGTCCCACGCCACCGGAGACCGCCATGCGTTCGACCCAGCAGTTCAGCATCACGCTGCCGCACGAGATGGCCGACGCGGTGCGCGCCAAGGTCGCCTCGGGCCAGTACGCGACCGAGAGCGAAGTCATCCGCGACGGCCTGCGCGTGCTGCTGGCGCGCGACTCGGCGGTGGAGAAGTGGCTGCGCGAGGACGTGGCCGCGGCCTACGACGCGCTCGAGGCAGATCCGACGCGTGCGGTCAGCGTCGAAGAAGTCAGGGCCCATCTGGCCGCGCTGCACGCCGCCTCGAACGAACCATGATCCGCTACACCGTCGTCTTCTCGCACGAAGCGCGACGGCAGTTGGGGGAGCTGCAACGCTACCTCGCCCGAGAGGCTTCACCGGTCGTGGCCTCGCGCTACACCGCCGCCGTCGTCGACACCTGCGTCATGCTGTCGTCGTTTCCACACCGCGGAACACCACGACCCGAGATTCGGGCGGAGTTGCGGACGACGCATCACAAGGGACGCACCACGATCGCCTATCGCATCGCCGAGGATCGAAAGGAAGTGGTCGTGCTCGGGATATTTCACGGCGGTCAGGACTTCGAGTCCGCGCTGAACGAAGGTCCGGATATCTGACTCGTGCGCCGATCCATGTGCCCTTCAGAAGCCCTGCTCACCCGCCTCGACACCATCGCCCGCTCGCTTGCCGCCAGCGGCCAGGCGCTGGCCCTGATCGGACTGGGTTCGGTGGGCCGCGAGACGGCGCGGCTGGACGCCTGGTCCGACCTGGACTTCTTCGCCATCGTCGAGCCCGGCGCCAAGGCGCGTTACCTCGACCACCTGGACTGGCTGGACGCCGCGCACCCGCTGGCCTGGCACTTCCGCAACACCGCAGACGGCCACAAGGCGCTGATGGCCGATGGCGTGTTCTGCGAGTTCGCGGTCTTCGAGCCGCAGGAGCTGGCCGCCATCCCGTTCGCGCCCGGCCGCCTGGTCTGGGCGCGTGACGGCGTCGACCCGGCGATCGTCGAGCCGCGCCGCCCGCTGCCGGCCGCCACGCTGCCCGACGAGACCTGGATCGTCGGCGAGGCGCTGTCCAACCTGCTCGTCGGCCTGCAGCGCTGGCAGCGCGGCGAAAAACTCAGCGCGATGCGCCTGGTGCAGGGCCACGCGCTGGACCGCCTGATCGAGCTGGACACGCTGCGCGCCGCCCCGGCGCCGGGTGACCCGTTCAACCGGGAGCGCCGGCTCGAAGCCCGCCAGGCCACGCTGGCCGCCGAGCTGCCGGCGCTGGCGCCCGGCTACACGCAGACGCCGGCCGCCGCGCTGGCGCTGCTGGCCGCGCTGGAGCGCCGCGGCGCGCTGCTGAACGGCGCCGTCGTGGCCCGCATCCACGCGCTGGCCGACGGCTGACGGCCCCACCCCGCCCACGCTTGCCGGCTCGACGGCCCCCCGGGGCGCGCGCGATCATGCGGCGCACGGGTGCGGCGCACCGCGCCCGGCCGGCGCCGGCGCACCCGCGGCGCATTCCGACAGACACACCCCCACGCTGAAGGAGAACCGCATGGCACGCACGATGAAAGCCGCCGTCTTCGTCGAGAAGGGCCGCATCGAACTGCGCGAGAAGCCGATCCCCGAGGTCGGCCCCAACGACGCGCTGCTGCGCATCACGACGACGACGATCTGCGGCACCGACGTCCACATCCTGAAGGGCGAATACCCGGTGGCGCCGGGCCTGACGGTGGGCCACGAGCCGGTGGGCGTGATCGAGAAGCTGGGCTCGGCGGTCGTCGGCTACCAGGAAGGCCAGCGTGTGATCGCCGGCGCGATCTGCCCCAACTTCAACAGCTATGCCGCGATGGACGGCAAGCCCAGCCAGGACGGCAGCTACCTGATCCCGTCGGGCCGCTGCGGCTGCCACGGCTACAAGGCGACGGCCGGCTGGCGCTTCGGCAACCTGATCGACGGCACGCAGGCCGAGTACGTGCTGGTACCCGACGCCCAGGCCAACCTGGCGCCGGTGCCCGACGGCCTGAGCGACGAGCAGGTGCTGATGTGCCCGGACATCATGTCCACCGGCTTTGCCGGCGCCGAGAACGCCGGCATCCGGCTGGGCGACACGGTCGTGGTCTTCGCCCAGGGCCCGATCGGCCTGTGCGCGACGGCCGGCGCGCGGCTGATGGGCGCCACCACGGTGATCGGCATCGACGGCAACGACCACCGGCTGGAAGTGGCCCAACAGATGGGCGCCGACGTGACGCTGAACTTCAAGCGCTGCGACGTCGTCGACGAGGTGATGAAGCTCACCGGCGGCCGCGGCGCCGACGCTGCGATCGAGGCGCTGGGCACGCAGCAGACCTTCGAGGGCGCGCTGCGGGTGCTGAAGCCCGGCGGCACGCTGTCCAGCCTGGGCGTGTACTCCGAAGACCTGCGCATCCCGCTGGCGGCGTTCGCCGCCGGGCTGGGCGACCACACGATCAAGACCGCGCTGTGCCCCGGCGGCAAGGAACGCATGCGCCGGCTGATGAACGTCATCGAGGCCGAGCGGCTGGACCTGTCGCCGATGGTGACGCACCACTACCCGCTCGACGACATCGTCGCGGCGTACGAGCTGTTCTCGCATCAGCGGGATGGGGTGTTGAAGGTGGCGTTGAAGCCCTGAGCCGGGCCGCCGGCCGGCGCGCCTGGCGTGTCGCGCCGCTCGAAGGGCGGCAGCCCGGGCAGGCAGTCCGGGGCATCGCGACGATCCTCGCGGGCTGGCCAGGAAGCGGTGCGCCCGAGCAGATGGTCGCAAGGACGCCCGGGCTCGTCCTTCGCGCTCTGCCTGGATGCCGCCCGAAATCTCAGGTCGAAGCGGGGCGGTACTTGCCTCGCAACTGCGCACGCCGGGCCTCCAGCTTGGCCTGAAGCTCGGCGTGGACCTCATCGACCGAGTAGCTGACGCCGGTGCTTCGGTACTCGGCCCATGCAGCATCCGCGCGGGCCAAAAGCTCTCTCTGGGCGAGGCGGTGCTGCACCGCGCTGCGCACGCTGGCCTCGATGAACCCGGCCAAGGCCTCACCTTCGCTAAGCACCGATTCGAGATCCGAGCGCAGCTGGGAATCCACGTGCACCGGGGGAAGGATGGCGCTCTTCATGCGGCCAGCGTGTTGCATAGGCGTTGCAGCGTCAAGGACTTCGAGACGGTCCTGATGGCGGCCATTACCGCCGGGCTGGGCTGCCACACGATCAGGACCGCTGGCTGTGCCGCAGCTGGCGGCTGGGCCAGGGGACGATGGCGAGCCAGCACGACCGGCTGCGTGCGTGCTGAGCGCTCATCAAGGGATGGGGGTGGCTCCGAAGCCCTGATTGAAAGCTTGAGGGTGATGGGTCGGTGCCGCGCTGACGCCCGCGCGTCGCGCCCCGCCCCCCACCCACCGGCAGCTCCGGCTTCGGCGGTCGGCCCTGCGGGCCGACTGCGCTGCGCTGCTCGGTTTCGCGGTCGCGCGGCCCAACTCGCTGCGCTCACTGGCGTGAGCTCCGCTCAAACAGTCGGCCGCGAATCAGATCACGAAGCGCGCTAAAGCGCGCCGACCGCGAACCCTGCGCTGCTCGCCGCCGAAAAGTCGCAGCCGGCGGGTGGGGGGCGGGGCGCTGGGTGGCCGCTTTGGCGATGCGGTAAGCAGCGAGAGGCGGGTGACCGCTGTGCAGCGGGGGCCGTCGTTCACGGCTGGCGCTGGTAGGTAGCTATGTGCCCAAAGCAGCCGCGCGCCAGCGGGGCGTTTGACGCCGAAGGTAAATCAGCGTCCCGCGTGCAGCGAACGTCCGTCGCGCAACGGCATGGCTTGGAAGCACAACCCGCCATCCTCCACGGGATTGGCGTTGGGTAGCTGCAGCGTGGGGTTTGGATTTTGGACCCGACCCCGAATTCCCGTTTTCAGGCCCTTGCGGCTGCCGCTGCTGAACTCGACTGAGGATCCTTGTTCTCCTCACCTCGCAAGATCTGCTCGTCTTTCAGCGATTCGGGGCCATCAAGATACTCTGCAATAACGTCTCCATGACAGGCGTCCGGCTTGCAGTGGCATGCCAAACGCATGCCACGCAGCCCAAGCACTCCCCTCTTGAAGGAAGGGTCTGTAGCGAGTTTCTCTGCAAAATATTTCCGGTATTGAGCAATAACGTCCGCTCTGTCTGGCCCATCTTCCTCTCTGGATATAGCAAATGGATTTCCCCACAAAGTCCCGCGCCCGATATACAAGTCGTATTTATCCGTTAGCTTCTTGTTGACTATTCGTGTCACTTTGCAAGGAAAAAGCTTGGTGGGAATCTTCTCGCATCTCGCCTCAAAGAGAACATTTGTAAGCCCTTCTCCGTCCCACATCAAGACTAGGTGCGCCGCCGCCTTCAGCTTTTGGCGCATATCGACCGCACCTCTTACCGAAAGTTCAGTGGCTTCCGGCCACCGCGCAAGCAGCTCTTCTCGAAGATTTACGTTTCCGCCAAAGAAGGAGTAGACATGCTCCGGGGCCTTCGGGCCAAGAGTATCCAGGCATTGTGAAATCGCAAATCGCCCAATGCCCGGCGACGCGGCAAATAGAATATCCATGGCTACAAATGAACAACCCTGTACTGTACTTGCCCCTTCTCGGTCAAGTATTTTGCGAGCAAACTTCGATGGCAGTGATGCGGCTTTGCTTCACTGCACAACAAGCATGCAGCATCCCCAAGTATAGAGGTTGATGCTTGTTCGACCCGTCTCTTCTGTAGAGTCGCCAAGTATTCCCCTGCATAAGATTCCCAGGATATTACCTTCCCCTTGAAGGCCTTGAGGGCGGCTTCCTCTGGGGCCGATTCCTCCCAGTGAAAGTATGAAATGTTGGCGATTTCTTTGCAGAAATACTCCAGATCATCGCGTTTGCTAAATCCGGCGAGTTGTCCTGTGTTGTTGAGCCTAGTGTCAACAAGCCGCTGTACGCCATTTTGCTTCAAAAGAGAGAAGAAGCGCTCTGCGGACTTTTGCGTGAATCCAATGGTGAATATATTGCTAGACATATGCTGACAATTCCGGCTTGTAGGATGGAAAGGAATAGATTCCGTTGATTTGAAGCCAGTGCTTGGGGGTTTCTCCTTGTGGAGCCCAGGCTCGCCCGACTCCTAAGCGCAGATATACCTCTTTTTGTCTGGCATAGAAATTTATCAACCCTCTCGCGCCATAGTCGCTACCAAGAATATCTATTGTATGGTCCTCCATTCGTCGATCCTTTATAGGAAGATATTGGAGTTGGATGCCATTGCTATCGATAATATGAGCTTTAATTGCTTGCTTCCCATTTCTTTCGTCCACAAAGAAGCGCAAGCGAGCCAAAACCTGGGTTAGCTTCAAGGTCGCAATAGAACATTGCGGCGGCTGATTCTCAGGAAACCACTTCTGATTGGTCGCTCGACCGAATGCAGCTTCAATGGTTGGTCTAGCCGAACATTCAAGAACGGCATGAAAATCGGCGGCGGATGCAACACCCACCAACTCTAAGTGTGAGAAGAGAAAATCTTCCACGTGTGGGATCTGTGGCGGATTGTTCGCGCGGACAAAGTTTCCGCGCAGAATGGAGCCCGGCTGAATATTGCTTGCCTTTGCTTCGGCGTAAGTCAAATATCTGTTGCCGTTGACCATTTTCTGGGGCCGTACGCAAGTGCCAGTATTGGGTTCAATGCCTGCGATGCAGACATGTCCGCCCTTCATATTTGTGACGTCAGTGACAATAATGTCCATTGCTTCCTCCCTAGGCATCGCCTTGCGATTTTTAACAGCGGGTTGCTAGTATCCTATTTCGAGGTGGATTTGGCTACCGGCACGACCACAACGCCCGCGTCCTAGCCAGGGAACTCGGTGCCAGGTCCAAAATCTCAACCGAACGCCACTGCTACCCCAGCGCCACGCCTGTCGAGGGCGGGAGGTCGTGCTTCCACGCCCTGCTGTTGCGGGACGGACTTTCGCTGCACGCGGGGCGCTGATTTACCTTCGGCGTCAAACGCCCCGCTGGCGCGGGGCTGCTTTGGGCACCTTGCCGACCATCGCACGACAGCTGCCAAGCACTGACCTGATTAGCAACGTACGTCAGCAGTCTCACGCGGTGAGCCAGTGAACTTCTACGCTGGCAGCACTGCTCACGAGGAGACGCTGATGGCGATGAACCGAATCCAGTTCCAGCCCGGCCTGTCGATGCCGGAGTTCCTGCGCTGCTTTGGCACCGAGGAGCAGTGCGCCGCTGCGGTAGCGGCTGCGCGCTGGCCCAACGGCTTTGCCTGCCCGCGTTGCGGCACCACGGCGCACTGCGCGATCCGACACCAAGGCCGTCGGCTTCTGCAGTGCAACGCGTGCCGCCACCGTTTCAACCGCCGCTTCGATCTCAAGGGCCTCGTCGCTCGTCTCGTTGTCGACGTCTGCCGCGCCGCACCGAGAACCGCCAAGGCCATCAGGAAGGCTGACGAACATTGCTAATCAGGAGCACTGAAGCCAGTCTGAAGCGGCCGCCGGCAACCACCGGAGAACAGATCAACGCCACCCCGCCTGATGCTCCCTGCAATACTGCAACCCACCAAACCTCTTCTCGTTGTTCCAGCAAAACTTGCCTTCAGCGAACGAAATCTTGGCGCCGCAGGTGGCACAAATGAGTTTTCGACGCTCCGGCGCGGCGTCCTGAGGCGGAACGGCCTCCGCCGGTGAAGGTGCCGGCACCTGCGCTGGCGCCACAGGCTCCCGCCGCGGCGAGACAACTGGCGGGGCAGCAGCCCCCACCTCCGCCCTCGGCTTCATAAATTCCGGTAACGCCAGCGGATCGCTCGGCCGATGCTGGCGCACCAGCTTGCGGGCGAAATCCTCGATGGTGTCGGCGCCGCGGATGTTCATCAGCGCGCCGACGAAGCGGCCGGGTGTGAAGCTCGTGTTCTGCTGGAACTTCTCGTGCCACGCGCGGAACCCGTCGGCCTTGATGACGCTGCTTGTGTCGAAGGCCTTGGCCGGCGGGCGGTGGATCAGCGACGAGGGGCTGACCAGCACGCAGTGTTCGATCTGCGGTGCGCCGCCGTTGCGGCCGCAGATTTCCAGGCGATCGAACAGCTTGCGCAGCGGGCCTTCGTGGCGGCGGCTCTGCTCCAGCGGCGACGGGATGCCGAACACACGTTCGCCGGAATACTCGACCGAGAACTCGCCGTGCTCGTTGATGCGCAGGTTGCCGTTGAAGTTCTTCGTCTCCAACAGGTACACATACATCCCGCGCGTCAGCACCAGGTGGTCGATCTGCACCACCTCGCCGTCGACCTGGAAACGCAGGTCGTGCAGCAGCATGCGGTCGGGGTCGTCCCGCAGGTAGTTGTCGAGGAAGTGCGCCGCATCGCGCTCGCCGGCGATGCCGCGTTTCAGGCGGAACTGCTCGTCGCGCAGCCAGTCGCGCTGGCGGCGGTCCAACAGAGGAGATTTCTGCAAATCCTCGAGCAGTGCGAGCCGCTTCGACTTGTCGTCGGCGGACTTGATCAGCACGCGATGACCTCCCTGGTCACTTTTGCCAGGGATCATGCCACCGCGTTACGCCCGCATACAAAGCTTCGCCCGCCCGATGCGCGCGAACTGCGGCACACGGGGCGGGCGAACGCGGGGCTGTCTCGGCGCGGTTTGCGCCAGATCTAGTCTGCTACCGGTGTCAGCTTGCGCCTGGCGCCCCGCGGGACATCGACGCGGCGGGCGGCAGCGGGGCGGTGGCCGCGCAAGCCAGGCGCGGCACCTTGCACGCGGTCTTCAACCCGACGCGACGAAGGCTGGAGCCCAAGACTGCGGTCGCCCGGCCGTCTTGCGGCCACAAATAGAAGCGCCCCGGGGAGCACCCGGGGCGTTGGTGGGCGCTCGTCCAGCGCCCCATTTCAGCCAGAACTTCCTTGGCTGCAGCAGATAGTGCAAGTACGTTTGCACTAAACGGCGGTTGCGGCCGTCCCGCGCCGCGCGCGCCGACCGGGTTCCGCCGCCTTACAGCTTGTAGTTCACCGTCACCGACACCTCCCGCGGCGCGCCGTAGATCGCGCCGTAGGACAGGCCGCCGATGTACTTCTTGTCGGTGACGTTGTCGACGTTCAGGCGCACGGTGGTGCGCTGCGTCAGCTCGTAGGCGGCGAAGGCGTTGGCCAGCAGGTACGAGCCCTGGTGCACGGTCGCGGCGCCGTTGCTGACGTCGGACTGCCAGCGCCCGCCCAGGCCCAGGCGCAGCTGCGGCGCCACGCGCGTGTCGAAGCGGAAGTTCACGGTGCTGCGCGGCACCCACAGGCTGGTGTCGTGGCCGTCCGGGCCGGTCAGCTTGAGCCGGGTGAAGCCCAGCGTCAGGCGGGTGTCGGTGCCCACGCGGCCGGTGGCCTCGGCCTCGAAACCGCGCGACTTGACGTCCCTGGGCACGTACCAGCCCTTGTTCGTCACCGGGCTGTTGGTCGGCATCGCCGTCGCCAGGCCCTTCTGCTCGGCGGTGAAGACGGCAAAGGTGGTCAGCAGCTTGCGGTCCAGCCACTCGGCCTTGACGCCGGCTTCGGTGTTGACGCCCTTCATCGGGTCCAGGTAGTTGCCGTAGTAATCGGCCTGGTCCTGGTTCTGGAAGATGGTGGAGTACGACACGTAGCCCAGCACGTCGGGCGTCAGGTCGTAGGTCAGGCCGGCGTAGGGGCTGGTCTCGGTGGTGTCCGGGTAGCTCACGCCGACGGCACCGGTGTTGCCGTAGCGGTTGGCGCCCGAGCGCTGCAGCTTGATCGCGTTGACGCCGACGATGGCCTTCAGCCGCTCGGTCAGCGCCAGCCGCGACGCGGCGTACAGGCGCGTCAGCGTCTGCTCGCCGTCACGCTTGTCCTGCACCCCCAGCCACTCGGGCTCCGGATAGACGCCGTCGCCGTACGGGAAGGCCGGGAACGGCAGGTACAGGTAGGCGGGGTCGAAGCCCTGGGTGAGGGTCTCCGTCTCCTGGCGCGAGCGGCTCACGCCGGCGATCAGGCTGTGGCGGCGGCCGAAGGCGTCGAATTCGCCGCTGAGGTTCAGGTCGAACAGGTGGTTCGTCGTCTCGACGTCGGCAAAGTACGGCCAGCCGACGAGGCCGGTGTTGTCGGCGTTCAGGCCGGCACCCCGCACGAAGGCGTACAGCAGCTTGGCCTGCTCGGTGCTGCGGCGGTAGTTGTAGGTGGCCTTCAGCTCCCAGTCGGGCGACAGCTCGTGGCGGTACTCGACGAAGGCGTTGTTGGTGCGCTTGTCCCAGTAGGTCCACTCCTGCGAGGTCGACGACGAGCGGTCGAACTCGGCCTGGCCGCCGCCGGCGTAGTTCAGCGTCAGCGAGCCCCACATCGGCGAGTCCTGGTCCGAACGCTGGTGGCTGAAGCCGAAGGTCAGCATGCCGTGCTCGCCGACCTGGCCGTCGACGACGCCGTAGACGCTGCTGCGCAGGTCCTGCAGGCCGCGCAGGAAGGAGTCCTCGTCCTCGCGCGCGACGACCAGGCGGCCGGCCCACGAGCCGTCCTCGGCGAGCACCTTGTTGTAGTCCAGCGCCAGGCGGTGGCTGCCGTACGGGCCCCAGGTGACGTTGGCCTCGCCGCCGTCCTCGTTGGTGGGGCGCTTGCGCACGTAGTTGATGGTGCCCGAGGCGTTGCCGACGCCGGTCAGCAGGCCGTTGGCGCCGCGGATCAGCTCGATGCGCTCGAACAGGTAGCTGTCCTGCTGGCCGACGACGGTGCCCCAGTCGTTGCTCATGCCGACGCCGTCGATCTGCGTCAGCTGGATCTCGAAGCCGCGCGAGTTGTAGGCGGCGCGGTTGGTCTCGTACTGCTCGACGTTGATGCCGGTGCCCAGGCGCAGCGCTTCGTTGCTGCCGGTGACGCCGAAGTCCTCGATGTCCTGGCGGTCGACGGTGCTGATGGTCTGCGGCGTGTCCTTGATCTCCATCGGCAGGCCGGTGGCGCCCTTGGACACACGTTTGGCGCGCTTGGCGGTGACGAGGATCTTCTCGGCGCCGTCGTCGGCCGCGGCGGTGGTGGAGGTCGCGGCCGGGGCATCGGCCTGGGCTTGTGCCTGCGCCTGGGCGGCCAGCGTGCACACGGCGAGCGCGCAGGCGCTCAGGATCAGTTTGCGGGTCATGCGGGTCTTGGGGGTGGTGATCGGGCCGGCGCCGAGCCTGTCGGTCGGGCGGCGTCCTTCCTGCGGATGATAACGTTTCTCGTTTCTATTAACATCCGCAAACCGTCCTGTCGTATCGGCCACACGAAAGACCGCATGTCGCCTGAACTCCGCCGCCTCTGGGCCTGGCCGCTGGCCCTGGGCCTGCTCACCACCTCGGGCCTGCTGAGCGCGCTCGTCTCCGACGGCTGGGGCGACGCCTGGGCCTGGTTCGCGCTCGCGGTGCCGGTGGCCGTGGGCGGCTGGTTCTCGCTGGCGCGGGGGGCACGATGAAGGCCCGTTCGCTGCGCGCCTGGAGTTGGGTGCACACCTGGACCAGCCTGGTCAGCACGCTGTTCATGCTGCTGCTGTGCCTGACCGGGCTGCCGCTGATCTTCCACCACGAGATCGAGCACCTGGCGGGCGACGAGGTCGAGCTGCCGGTGCTGGCCGCACCGCAGGCCGCACGGCCGCTGGACGAGCTGATCGCCTCGGCGCGCGCGCTGTACCCGCAGCGTGTCGTGCAGTACGCCGCACCCGACGAGGAAGAGCCGGCCATCTGGCACTTCACGCTGACGCCGACGCCGGCGCCCACCGACGACTACAAGTCGATCGCCGTCGACGCCCGCACGGCCGAGGTGCTGCGCGACGCGAAGACCGGCGAAGGCTTCATGTACTGGATGCAGCGCCTGCACGTCGACCTGTTCGCCGGCCTGCCGGGCATGCTGTTCCTGGGTTTCATGGGGCTGCTGATGGTCGTGGCCATCGTCTCGGGCGTGGTGCTGTACGCGCCGTTCATGCGCCGGCTGGACTTCGGCACCGTGCGCCGCGAGCGTTCGGCGCGGCTGAAGTGGCTGGACCTGCACAACCTGCTGGGCATCGTGACGCTGGTCTGGGCCACGGTCGTCGGCTTCACCGGCGTCATCAACACCTGGGCCGACCCGCTGGTGAAGTACTGGCAGTACTCGCAGCTGAGCGCGCTGCTGGCGCCCTACGCCGGCCAGCCGCTGGTGCCCGAGGCCGAACGCGCCCCGGTGCAGAAGGCGCTGAATGCGGCGCTGGCGCACACGCCGGGCCAGCAGGTGTCCTTCCTCGCCTTCCCGGGCACGGCCTACTCCAGCCCGCACCACGTCACCGTCTTCCTGCGTGGCGACACGCCGCTGACGTCCAAGCTGCTGAAGCCGGTGCTGGTCGACGCGCGCACGGCCACCGTCACGGCGTCACCCGCGCTGCCCTGGTACCTGACGGCGCTGCTGATCTCGCAGCCGCTGCACTTCGGCGACTACGCCGGCATGCCGATGAAGATCCTCTGGGCGCTGCTCGACGTGGCGACCATCGTCGTGCTGGGCAGCGGGCTGTACCTGTGGCTCAAGCGCCGCGCGACACGCACGCGCGAGGCCGCCATCGGCGAGACCGAGGACGGGGTGCCGGCGCTGACTTGAGACGCCTCAGGTCCGCCAGATGCGCGGCGGGTTGGGCGCCAGGCCCCAGAGCACCCGCCGCCAGGCGGCACGCAGCTTGACGGCCAGCGCCATCGCCGGCTCGACACGGTCGGCCAGCACACGCGCCACGACCACCGGCGCGTGCGGCGACGTGACGCCGGCGGTGGCGGCCAGCGCGTCGCCGTCGATCACCTCGCGCGCGGCCTCGACCAGCGCCGTGCGCCGCGCGGCGTCGAAACCGACGCCACCGGCAGCGCAGAACAGCGTGCCCAGCACACGGTGGCCAGCGAAGCCGCAAGGGCCGTCGAGCAGCACGCGGTCGTCGCCGGCCACGATGCCGGCATCCAGCCAGACACCCGGCAGCTCGCAACGCTGGGCGTAGCGCCCGGCGTCGAAGGCTTCGCCAGCCGCGGGCAGGCCCAGCGCCAGCAGGTCCCAGGCGATGGCCTCGGCACCCGGCGCCAGGCGCAGGCTCAGGCTGTTGTCGGCCAGGCAGGCGCGGTGGGCGATCGTTTCCATCGGCAGCCATTCCAGGCGCGCGCCGGCGGCGACGTCGAAGCTCACCCGCTGGTGCGCGGTCTCGCCAGCGCTGCGATAGAAGCGTGTCGCGCCGGGCGTCGTCAGCACGGCGTGCGTGCCTTCGGCCAGCGTGGCGTCGAGCTCCAGCACGTCGCCGCCGACGATGCCGCCCGGCGGGTGCACCAGCACGTGGTGGCAGATGCCGGGGCCTTCGGGGTACAGCCGCTGCAGCACACGCAGCGGGCCGTGGTGACGGTCCAGCGCGATGCAGCGTTCGCCGTCGCGGCGGTAGTCGATGCGGAGGTGGCCGTGCCAGCCCATGCGAGGCGGGCACGCACGCGGCGCCCGGGAGTGAGTGGGGACGGCCGAGTGTAGGAGAGCGCGGCGCTCAGGCCGCGCGCGGCTCGTCGTTGGCGGCGCGCGGCGCGGCCGGGCGCGCGCCCTCGGCCGCCAGCGCGCAGGCCAGCGCACCGACACGCGTGATGGCGCCGCGGTAGCTGTCGTCCCAGTCGCCGCCCAGGCTCAGCCGCAGGCAGTGGCGATAGCGGTCGCTGGCGCTGAACATCGTGCCAGGCGCGATGCAGATGCCGGCGGCGAGCGCACGGCGGAAGAGCTCGATCGAGTCCACGGCAGCCGGCATCTCGACCCACAGCATGATGCCGCCGGCCGGATCGGTGACGCGGCTGCCACGCGGGAAGTGCGCGGCGACGAGCTCGCGCGCCTCGGCCATGCGCGGGCCCAGCGCCCGCCGCAGCCGGCGCAGCCCCGGTTCGTAGCCGGGCTGGTTCAGCAGATCGGCCATCGCCATCTCGACGATGCCGGTGTTGCCGCCGCCGAAGGCCGGCTTGATGCGCCGCACCTCGGCGCCGTAGCGCCCGGCCTCGATCCAGCCGACACGCAGCCCCGGCGCCACGGTCTTGGCGAAGGAGCCGCAGACCATCACCAGGCCATCGGTGTCGAAGGACTTCACCGCACGGCGGTGTTCGTCGCGTTCGGCGAGGTCGTTGTAGATCACGTCCTCGATCATCGGCACCTGGTGCCGCGCCAGCAGTTGCGCCAGGCGCCGGCGCTCGCCCACCGGCATGCAGGCGCCCAGCGGGTTCTGCAGCGTCGGCACGGCCAGCAGCGCCCGCACCGGCTGCGTCTGCAAGGCCAGCGCCAGCGCGTCCACCGACAGGCCGTGGCGCGGGTGCGTCGGGATCTCCAGCGCGCGCAGGCCCTGGGCCTCGAGGATCTGCAGAAAGCCGAACGAGGTGGGCGACTCCAGCGCCACGGTGTCGCCGGGCCGGGTGACGGCGCGCAGGCCCAGCGCGATGGCCTCGTTGCAGCCGCCGGTGGCGACGATGTCGCGGGCGTCCAGCGTCAGCCCCATCGCGAGTGCACGGCGCGCGATCGCGCGGCGCAGCGTCTCCTCGCCGAAGCTGCCGGGATAGTGCGTCAGCAGCGCACGGTGGCGCAGCGCCGCCTGGCTGACGGCGCGGCGGATGCGTGCGCCCGGGTACAGCGCCGACGCCGGGCAGGCGGCACCCAGCGAGACGACGCCGGGCGCACCCAGCATCTGGATCATCAGCTCGTACAGCGAGGCGATGTCCACCGCCAGCGGCGCTTCGGGCGGCGACGAGGTGCCGGGCTCGGCCAGGCGCATGCCACGCGGCGCGGCGGCGACGAAGTAGCCCGACTTGGGCCGCGCCTGCACGAGCTGTTCGTCTTCCAGCGCACGGTAGGCCTGCAGCACGGTGGCCACCGACACCAGCTGCTCGCGCGCCGCCTGGCGCACCGACGGCAGGCGCGCGCCGGCCGGCAGCGTGCCGCCGCGGATGGCGCCGGCCAGGTGGTCGGCGAGGCGGCGGTACAGCGGGCGGGCGGCGTCGGCTGCGGTGGCGGGCATGCGTCCATTGTGGGCGCGGCGCGGGGCCGCGGACCGGTACAGCCGCGGCCCGAACAGGCCAGCACAGCCGCACGCCGGCGCCGATCTGTGCCGGTGAAGCCTGCGCCGCGCTGTGGCTGGCGGCCACCCGGCCGCGCCCCGAGCATCAGCGCCATGGACACCACCGCCCTCCTCCTCGCTCCCGGCCAGGCGCTGACGCTGCCGCCGGGCCCCGCCGGCCGCCGGCTGCGTGTGCTGCAGGGGCGGATCTGGCTGACGGCCCGCGGCTGCGCCGACGACGAGGTGCTGGCCGCCGGCGCCGAGCACGTGCTGCCGGCCGGCAGCCGCGGCGCGCTGGTCGTCGAGGCGCTGGACGGCGCGGTGCGCGCCGAGCTGCTGGCGCCCGGCGCGGCGCTCAGCCGCGCTGCCAGAAGTCCCGGTGCAGCGCCGCGATCTCCGGAACTGCGGCCGGCACCGGGCCGATGACCTCGATGGCGCGCTGGCCGCGTGCGAAGACCTCGCGGCAGGGCAGGTCCAGCGTCGGGTTCTCGGGGTGGGCGCCGGTCAGCGCGAGCAGCTCGCGCTCTTCCATGCCGTAGACCAGCCGGCCGATGCCGGCCCAGTACTGGGTGCCGGCGCACATCGCGCAGGGCTCGACGGTGGTCACCAGCGTGCAGCCGGCCAGGTAGGCCGGCTCCCAGCGCCGTGCGGCTTCGCGCGCCAGCACGGCCTCGGCGTGTTCGACGGCGCTGACGTTGCCCTGCTCCAGCAGCACGCTGTCGCCGTCGGGGGCGACGAGCACGGCGCCGAACGGGTGCCGGCCCTGGGCCAGCGCCTGTGCGGCGACCGCGTTGGCCCGGCGCAGCCAGGCGAGCAGGCGGTCGGGCGCGGGCGTCGTCATGCCGGCGATGCTAGCGACGGCGCCCTCACGCCGGGCTCAGTGGTTCTGCGAGCCGCGGTGGGCCCAGCTCGTCGTGCGCTTCTCGATCCACGAGAACAGCTCGTACATGACCATCGCCATCGCGCCGATCGTCACCAGCCCGGCGAAGGCCAGCGGCATGCGCTGCTGGCTGCCGGCGGTCTGCATCAGGTAGCCGATGCCGGAGTCGCCGGCGGTCATCTCGGCGAGCACGGTGCCGACGAAGGCCAGCGTGATCGCGATCTTCAGCGAGCCGTAGAAGTACGGCAGCGAGCGCGGCAGGCCGACCTTGACGAGCACGTCCCAGCGTCTGGCGCCCAGCACCCGCAGCACGTCCTCCAGCTCCGGCTCCAGCGTCGCCAGGCCGGTGGCGATGTTCACCGTGATCGGGAAGAACGAGATCAGGAAGGCCGTCAGGATGCCCGGCCCCAGGCCGATGCCGAACCAGACGACGAGGATCGGCACGATGGCCGCCTTGGGCACGGCGTTGAAGCCGACCAGCAGCGGATACAGCGCGGCGTAGGCGGCGCGCGAGCTGCCGACCAGGAAGCCGAGCATCACGCCGACGACGATGGCCAGCGCGAAGCCGAGCATCGTCACCCAGAAGGTCTTCCAGGCGGCTTCGAGCAGCGGGCCGCCGAACTCGGTGAACTCGCGGCCGATCTGGATCGGGCTCGGGAAGATGAACTCGGGGATGTCGAAGCCGGCGACGAACAGCTCCCACAGCAGCAGCAGCAGCGCCAGCAGGCCCCAGGGAGCCCAGCGTTCGAAGTTCTTGCCCAGTTTCATGTGCACCTCAGGGCTTCACTGCGGGACGGCGACGCCGCTCTTGCGGATCGCACCGATGTGGCCGCGCAGCTCGTGCACGATCTCGGTGAACTCGGGCGTGTAGGTCACTTCCAGGTCGCGCGGGCGCGGCAGGTCGATCTCGCGCCGCACGACGAAACGCCCCGGGCTCTTGCTCATCACGTAGACGGTGTCGGCGAGGAACACGCTCTCGCGCAGGTCGTGCGTGACGAGGATGACGTTGAACTTCTGCGCCGCCTGCAGGTCGCGCAGCGTGCACCACAGCTCCTCGCGCGTGAACGCGTCGAGCGCGCCGAAGGGCTCGTCGAGCAGCAGCATCTTCGGCTCGTGGATCAGCGCGCGGCAGATGCTGGCGCGCTGCTGCATGCCGCCGGAGAGCTGCCACGGGTACTTGTCCTCGTAGCCGGCGAGGCCGACGCTGGCCAGCAGCCGGCGCGCCTTCTCGACGTACTCGGCCTTCTTCGTGCGGAAGCTGCTGCGGTAGGGCTCGACGATCTCCAGCGGCAGCAGCACGTTGGCCAGCGTCGTGCGCCAGGGCAGCAGGCTGGGCGCCTGGAAGGCCATGCCGGTGATCTTCAGCGGGCCGTCGACCTCGCGCCCGCCGATGATGACCGTGCCGCGGCTGGGCCGCCTCAGGCCCGTCGCCAGCTTCATGAACGTCGACTTGCCGCAGCCCGACGGCCCGACGATGGCGATGAACTCGCCTTCGTCGACCTGCAGCGTGATGTCCTCGACGGCGAACTGGCCCTGGGCCAGCAGCTCGTCGTTGTACGCGAGCCAGACCTCGCGGAAGTCGACGAAGGCGCTCACTTCTTGACCGGCGGGAGGATGTTGAGCTCGGCCTTGGCCGGCAGGTAGGCGTCGGTCCAGACGGCGGAGGCGTCGACCCGCGTCTTCGTCGCGAAGGCGTCGGACACCTGCGAGGCCATCAGCGCCAGACGGCCCGGCACGGCCTGGCCGAAACCTTCGGCACGCGCGTCGGGGCTGGCGACGACCGCGTCGATCGCCATCTTCAGCCGGCGCTGCTCGAGTGCGACGTTGATGATGCCGTCACGCGCCTTGACGTACTGGATCGAGGCGTCGGGGTTGGCGATCACCTCCTTGGCGCCCTTGGCGAAGGCCGACAGGAAGGCCTTCACCGCCGCCGGGTTCTCCTTCAGCAGCTTGGGGCTGGCGATGATGACGTTGCCGTAGAGCTTCACGCCGTGCTGGGCGTAGGGCAGCACGACGATGTCCTGCGTCTTGACGCCGCGCGCCTCGAGGTTGAGCAGCGAGGTGAACGAGAAGCCGGTGATCGCGTCGACGTCGCCGCGCGCGAGCATCGTCTCGCGCAGCGGCGGGTCCATGCTGACCCAGGTGACGTTGGCGACGCCGTTGGCCTTGGCGAAGATCGGCCAGCCGCGGCGGCCGGCGTCGAAGACCGGGGCGCCGAGCTTCTTGCCGGCGAGGTCGGCGGGCTTGGTGATGCCGCTCTTCTTCAGCGCCAGCACCGCGGCCGGCGTGTTGTTGTAGACCATCATCACCGCGACCGGCTTGTTCGCCGCGTCGGGGTTGTTGGCGTGGAACTCCATCAGCGCCGCCATGTCGGCGAAGCCCATGTCGTAGGTGCCGGAGGCCACGCGCGTGACGGTGCCGCCCGAGCCATTGCCGGCGTCGATGCTCACGTCCAGGCCGGCGGCCTTGTAGTAGCCCTTGGCCTGCGAGGCCAGGAACAGCGCCGCCGGGCCTTCGAAGCGCCAGTCGAGCTGGAACTTGATCGGCGTGGCGGCCTGGGCGAGGGCCAGCGCGGGCGCGGCGAGCAGCGCGCCGGCGGCGAGGAGGGTGCGGCGCTTCAGCGGGAACGAGGTCATGTCGGGCGGGCTCCTGGAGGACGTGAACGGGAACTTCTGTATGCAAAAGGCAAGTTCCGTGCTCACCCGCGACGACCCCGCCGCGTGCCGCCGCCGCCGCTATGCGCCGCCGCGGTGCACCGGCGCGGACAGCAGGTCGAACAAGGTGCGTGCGACGACCCGCGTGGCGCCGCGCAGGTCGGCCAGCTCGAGGTGCTCGTCGGCGCGTTTGGCGTTGCTCTCCAGCACGGTGCGCGGGCCGGCGCCGTAGATGACGGCCGGCACGCCGCGTGCACCGTACAGGCGCACGTCGGTGTACAGCGGCGTGCCCGAGACCTCGACCGGGTGGCCGAACACGTCTTGCGCATGGCGCTGCAGCGCGGCCACCAGCGTGCCGTTGCCGGCCTGGGGCTTCAGCGCCTGGGCCAGCAGGATGCGGCGGATCTCGACGCGCACGCCCGGCGACGCGGCCACCGCGGCTTCGATCAGCGCGCGCACCTCGGCCTCGACCTCGGCGGCGTCTTCCTCGGGGATCATGCGGCGGTCGAGCTTGAGCACCACCTTGCCGGGCACGACGTTGGTGTTGCTGCCGCCTTCGATGCGGCCGACGTTGAGGTACGGGTGCGTGATGCCGGCGACCTGCGAGCGGCGGCCGCGCAGCACGTCGTTGTGGGCGTAGAGCGCGGCCAGCAGCCGGGTCGCCGCCTGCAGCGCGTCGACGCCGGTCTGCGGGTAGGCGGCGTGCGAGGCCAGGCCGTGCAGCGTCACCTCCAGCTGCAGGCAGCCGTTGTGCGCGGTGACGACCTGGTGGCTGAAGCCGGCGGCGATCAGCAGGTCGGGTTTCGTCAGCTCGTGCTGCAGCAGCCAGCCGGGGCCGAGTTCGCCGCCGAACTCCTCGTCGTAGGTGAAGTGCAGCTCCACCGCGCCGGCCAGCGGCCCGCCCAGCGACTCCAGCGCGCGCAGCGCGAAGGTGTAGGTCGCGAAGTCGCTCTTGCTGACCGCCGACGCGCGGCCGTAGAGCCGGCCGCCGACGACGGCACCGCCGTACGGGTCCTGCGTCCAGCCTTCGCCCGGCGGCACGACGTCGCCGTGCGCGTTGAGCGCGATCGTCGGGCCGCCGGCGGCGAAACGCCGGCGCACGATCAGGTTGGTGATCGACTGCAGGCCGCAGGCCTGCACCTGCTCGGCCGGCACCGGGTGGGCCTCGGCTTCGTAACCGAAGGCGGCGAGCAGCTCGGCGGTGCGTTCGGCGTGCGGCGCGTTGTCGCCCGGCGGCGTGTCGGTGGGCACGCGCACCAGCTGCTGCAGGAAGGCCACTTCGTCGTCGAAGTGGGCGTCGATCCAGGCGTCGAGCGCGGCGTAGGCGGTGGAGGTCATTCGCGGGCGAGTTGGTCGAGCAAGGTGGCGAAGGCGGCGACGGCGAGTTCGGCGTCGTCGTCGGTCACGGTTTCGAGCGGGTTGTGGCTGATGCCGAGTTCACCGCCGCGCACGAAGAGCATGGCTTGCGGCATCAGCCGGTGCAGCGTCATCGCGTCGTGGCCGGCGCCGCTGGGCAGGCGCTGCACCGGCAGGCCGAGCGCGGCGACGGCGGCTTCCCAGCGCGCTTGCCAGGCCGGCGAACTGGGCGCGGCCGGGGCCTGCATCGTCGGCGTCAGCGAGCAGTCGACGCCACGGCGGAACGCGATCTCGGCCAGGTCGGCGAGCACCGCGTCGGCCACCGCGTCGCGCGCGGCGTCGGTCGTCGCGCGCACGTCCAGGCTGATGCGGCAGCGCCCGGGCACGACGTTGATCGAGCCGCCGGGCACCTCGACGATGCCGACGGTGGCCACCGCGTCGGGCACGGCGGCGGCGCGGCGTTCGGCAGCGAGCACGAACTCGGCGGCCGCGGCGGCGGCGTCGCGGCGGCGGCCCATCGGCGTCGTGCCGGCGTGGCTGGCCAGGCCGGTGATCTGCCCGGTCCAGCGCCGGCTGCCGTTGATCGAGGTGACGACGCCCAGCGGCAGGTCGAGCTCGGCCAGCACCGGGCCTTGTTCGATGTGGACCTCGACGAAGCCGAGGTAACGCGCCGGGTCGCGGCGTTCGGCGGCGATGGCGTCCATCGTCGCCGGCAGGCCGGCGGCGCGCATCGCGTCGCGCATCGTGATGCCGGCGGCGTCGGCCTGGTCCAGCCAGGCGGAGTCGAAGTCGCCGGTGAGCGCGCTGGAGCCGAGGAAGGTGGCGGCGTAGCGCTGGCCCTCCTCTTCGGCGAAGGCGACGAGCTCGATCGCGAACGGCAGGCGCCGGCCTTCGGCCTTCAGCGCGGCGACGGCTTCGAGCGCGACGAGGATGCCCAGCCGGCCGTCGTGGCGGCCGGCGTTGCGCACGGTGTCGTAGTGGCTGCCGGTCAGCAGCCGCGGCGCGTCGGGCGTGGCGCCGTCGTAGACGCCGACGACGTTGCCGACCGCGTCTTCACGCACCGAGTCGAAGCCGCACTCGTGCATCCAGCGGGCGAGCAAGCGCGCGCAGTCGCGGTGCGCGGCGCTGAGGTAGGTGACGGTCAGCTCGCCGCGTTCGGCGTACGGCGGCTCGCTGAAGGCGGCCAGCGCCGCGGCGCGGTCCCAGACGGCGCGGCCGCGCAGCGGCGGCGCGGCCAGCTTCTCGGCGAGGCGGACCTCGGCGATGCGGTGCACCTGGCGCAGGCCCTCGGCGAACTCGACCTCGGGGTGCGAAGCCAGCCGGCGCTGCAGCGTGGCGATGATCTCGGTGCGTGTGAGCCCGCTGCCGCGCGGGCCACGCACGGCGACGATGAACGGCCAGCCGAAACGCGCGTTGTACGCCGCGTTCAGGCGCTGCAGCGTCGCGAACTCCTCGGGCGTGCAGGCGGTGAGGCCGGCGCGCTGCTGCTCGCCGCTGCTCTCGGCAGTCAGCGTGCCGGCGACCATCGCCTTGCCGGCGAGTTCCGGATGCGCGCGCAGCAGCGCGAGCTGCGCGTCGCGGCCACCGGCGCGCACGGCCCGGATCAGCGCGTGTTTCAGCGCGGCGAGCGTGGCGAACGGCCTCGCCTCCCAGGCCACCGCGGCGATCCACGGCGAGTGTTCGTAGACACCGTCGAGCAGCGCGACGAACTCGTCACGCGATGCGGCGTTGAGTGCGGCCAGCGTCGTCATCGGCCGTCCCAGACGTGGGCGGTGGACGCGTCGAACGGGTGGTGTTCGGCCCAGTGGCGCGCGATGTCGATGCGGCGGCAGACCCAGACGCCGTCGTGGCGGCCGATGTGGTCGAGGAAACGCTGCAGCGCCGCGATGCGCGCCGGCCGGCCGAGCACGCGGCAGTGCATGCCGATGCTCATCATCTTCGGCCGGTCCAGGCCCGCCGGGTCGCCTTCGGCGTACAGCGCGTCGAAGCTGTCGCGCAGGTAGGTGAAGAAGTGCTCGGCGGTGTTGAAGCCCTGCACCTGCACGCAGCGCATGTCGTTGGTGTCCAGCGAGTACGGCACGACGAGCTGCGGCGCCAGGCCGCCGTCGCTCTTGCGCACGTTGAGCCAGAACGGCAGGTCGTCGCCGTAGTAGTCGCTGTCGTAGGCGAAGCCGCCGTGGTCGGCGACGAGGCGGCGTGTGTTGGGGCTGTCGCGGCCGGTGTACCAGCCCAGCGGCCACTGGCCGTTCGTCAGGCGGCGGATCTTCTGCACCGCCAGCGCGAGGTGCTCGCGTTCGACCGCCTCGTCGACCGCCTGGTAGTGGATCCAGCGCAGGCCGTGGCTGGCGATCTCGTCGCCACGGTCCAGGAAGACCCGGGCCATCTCGGGGTAGCGCTCCAGCGCGTCGGCGACGCCGAAGATCGTCAGCGGCAACCCGCGACGGTCGAACTCGCGCAGGATGCGCCAGACGCCGGCACGCGACCCGTACTCGTACATCGACTCGATCGTCATGTGCCGGTTCGGGAAGGGCTGGGCGTTGATCAGCTCGGAAAGAAAGGTCTCGCTCGCCGGGTCGCCGTGCAGCGGGTTGTTCTCGCCGCCTTCCTCGTAGTTCAGCACGAAGGAGACGGCGATGCGCGCGCCGCCCGGCCAGCGGGCGTGCGGGGGGTTGCGGCCGTGGCCGCGCAGGTCGCGTGCGTAAGGTGTGCTCATGCGGCGGGTCTCAGCAGGTCGGCGAGGTCGCCGACTCTCGGTTGGCGTTGCAGGTTGCCGACGACGTTGCCCAGGTGCTCGGCCATCAGGCGCGCGGCGGCGTCGGCGTCGCGGCGCTCGATGGCGTCGACGATCAGCACGTGCTCGTCCTGCGAATGGCCGGCGGCGTCGGCCGACTGGTACATCAGCGCGATCAGCGAGCAGCGGCTCAGCAGGTCGGCCAGCAGCTCGGCGAGCACGGCGTTGCCCAGGCACTCGGCGAGCACGACGTGGAACTGCGCCAGCAGCCGCGTGCGGCCGGCGACGTCATGCCGGCGCACGGCGTCGGCCTCGGCGGCGAGGTGGGCACGCAGGCGCAGGACGTGGGCCGGCTCGGCCCGCGCGCAGAGCTCGCGCACCATGCCGGTCTCCAGCAGGCGGCGGGCGTCGAAGACCTGGCGCGCTTCGTCGACGCTGGGCCGGGCGACGAAGGCGCCGCGGCCGGGTTCCAGCGTCACCAGGCGGTCGCGGCTCAGGCGGTTGAGCGCTTCGCGCACCAGCGTGCGCGAGACGCCGAAGAGGTCGGCCACCGCCTGTTCGGCGAGCTTGGTGCCGGGCATCAGCCGGCGCTCGACGATGGCGGTGGTGATCGTGTCGACGATCTGCTGCGTCGTCGCGCCGGCGCCGGGCGCACGCTTGGGCGCCTCGTCGGGCGCGAGCGGTAACGGGTCGGCGGGCGGGCGCGGCATCGGTGTGGCGGGAGTCGCCGATTAGTGTATACACTTTGGTCGACAACACGAACGGACCTCGCATGGGACATCTCAGCACCCACGTGCTCGACACCGCGCACGGCTGCCCCGCGGCCGGCATGGCGGTGACGCTGCAGCGCCTGGACGGCGGCACGGCGACGACGCTCAAACAGCTGACGCTGAACGCCGACGGCCGCGCCGACGGCCCGCTGCTGGCGGCCCACGAGATGGCCGCCGGGCGCTACCGCCTGCTGTTCGCGGTGGCGCCCTACTTCCGTGCGCGTGGCGTCGAGCTGCCCGAGCCGCCGTTCCTGGACACCGTGAGCATCGACTTCGGCATTGCCGACGCCGCCGGCCACTACCACGTGCCGCTGCTCGTCAGCCCGTGGAGCCACTCGACCTACCGCGGCTCGTGAATAGGGCACGGCGCTTGCAAGACCCGACGCGTTAACCTGTCTTCCGCAGTCGCCGTGGGCGGGCGGCCCGGTCTTGCGGGCTGCCCTCGGCGCGACACGAACCGGCTCAGAGCGCCCGCCGTGGTGAGCCCCCTCGCTTCGCGACGATTCCTGCCATGGAAACCTATCTTCTCGACTGGGCCAACCTGCTGCTGCGCTGGGCCCACGTCATCACGGCGATCGCCTGGATCGGCTCGTCGTTCTATTTCGTCTTCCTCGACAGCAGCCTGGAGCCGCCCGCCGACCCCGAGCTGAAGCGCAAGGGTGTCGACGGCGAACTCTGGGCAGTGCACGGCGGCGGCTTCTACAACCCGCAGAAGTACCTGGTCGCGCCGAAGGCGCTGCCCGACAAGCTGCACTGGTTCTTCTGGGAGAGCTACAGCACCTGGCTGACCGGCTTCGGGCTGTTCACCGTGCTCTACCTGTTCCAGGCCGGCACCTTCCTCGTCGACCGCACGCGGCTGGACTGGGCGCCGGGTGCCGCGGTGGCCGCGGCGCTGGCCTTCCTGGCGGTGTTCTGGATCGTCTACGACCTCATCTGCCGCACGCTGGGGCGACGCGCCGGCGGCGACAAGCTCGTCGGCGCGGCGATCGCCGTCGTCGTCGTCTTCGCCGCCTGGCTGGCCTGCCAGCTGTTCGCCGGGCGTGCGGCCTTCCTGCTGGTCGGCGCGATGATGGCCACGGCGATGAGCGCCAACGTCTTCTTCTGGATCATCCCGGGGCAGCGCACCGTCATCGCGCAGATGAAGGCCGGTCAGCCGGTGGACCCGGTGCACGGCCAGCGCGCCAAGCAGCGCAGCGTGCACAACACCTACTTCACGCTGCCGGTGCTGATCGCGATGCTGTCCAACCACTACGGCTGGCTGACGCAGGGCACGCACAACTGGGCCGTGCTGGTGGTGCTGATGGCCGCCGGCGCGGCGATCCGCCAGTTCTTCGTCGCGCGCCACAAGGCGAAGCTGAAAGGCGTGCAGCCGCCGTGGGGCTACGCGGCGGCCGGTGTCGCACTGATCGCCGCGCTGATCGTCTGGCTGGCGCCGGCGCCGCGTGCACCGCAGGCGGCCAGCGCCGCGCCGGTGACGCTGGCGCAGGTGCAGGCGGTCGTCGAGCAGCGCTGCGTGGTCTGCCACAACGCGCAGCTGCAGCAGAAGAACGTCGCGCTGCACACGCCGGAGCTGGTGCGCCAGCATGCGCAAGCGATCTACCAGCAGGCGGTGGTGCTGAAGGCGATGCCGCTGAACAACGCGACGGGCATCAGCGACGACGAGCGTGTGCTGCTGGCGCGCTGGTACGAGGGCGGGGCCCAGTAGCGCAGCCTGCTGCGCGCGGCTGCGGCGTGTGTCTGCGGCGCGTGTCTCCGGCGTGTGTCTGCGGCGTGTGGTTCCGGCACGCCATGCCCGGGCGTCCTGCGGCGGGCCGGGGTTCAGTCCGGCTGGTCGAGCTGCCAGACCGTCGTGCCCCAGTCGCCGCCCAGTTCGGGCATCACCGTGCCCGCGACGAAACGCCGCCGCGCCGGCGCCGCCGGTGTCGTCCACCAGCCGGTGCGCGGGCAAGCCTCGCCCGCCACGCAACGCTCGCGGATGCCGGCGAGCCAGGGGTCCGACGCCCCGGGGATGCCGCCGCCGGAGTCGGCGATCTTCTCGACGAGGGTCCAGGTGGTGGGGATGGCGCGTTCGTCGGTCGTCCGCAGGTCGTTCGGATCGTCCGGAGGCAAGGCGCCGAGCGCTTCCTGACCCGCGATCAGGAACTGCGCGCAGCCGGCTTCGGCGGGCAGATAGACGCCGCTGACCACGATCTTGTCGCCGGTCTTGACTCGTACTTGGGGATTGGGGCGGTAGACGGGCCAGGAATCCGGCGGCTCAAGCGGTCCGCGACAGTCCGCCCGGTAATTCCACGAAAGAACTCCTGGCGTCCAAGTACAAAAATACGTGTGATAGACGTTACTCGCCATAAGCCACGACTTATGGCACCCCATTTCATAACGACCTCGATACGATGCCCGCATCCAATCCGAACTATAGTCTCGAGCAATTGCAGCAAACGCCCCCGAGACACCAGAAGCGCGAGCAATCGCGACCACGTCGCCGTGAGATATCGCAATGTATGCGCTATTCAGACCACCCAATACAGCTTGCAGATTCGGGATAACAAGCCCACCCCAGACAACATCCACCTGTGCATTAACAGGTTGACTGCGATAGTTTCTCGGCAGGTTGCGCATAGCAAACTCAAGCGCCTCCTCCGCCGCATGGACACAGCCCGCATAGGCATCGCGCATCTCGCCAAAGTATTCAAGCGAAGCGTACCGAGACAAAAGAAATATTTCGCAAGGATCAAAGCCGACACTCATCGCTCTTCTACTCCCCACATGTTGCGGACCTCAGGGACCCCGATCGGATGCAGCAGGTCATCGCGATCAGCGTCCGCGTACGTCCAGCCCGTCTTCATCCGTTTGCCAATGAAGGCCGGATCCAAATCAGCCGGGTTTACCACGATCTGTTCAGCACCACCAGTCAGCCAGTAGCCTGCACCAGAATCCGAAGTCACGACTTCGCCCTTCGCATTAGTGAGTTGCTGAGATGCAGCGCGCCCGCGCCAAACTTTCAAACCGTCACCGGGAGGCACCACATAGACAACATACTCGCCATCACCATTCCATGATTGCCACACCGCACACTTGGCGCGCCAATCCTCTTTACTTGTCATCGTATGAAACTCGGACTCCGACATCCAGTGCGGACTGTTATCACGCGAGCGAGGATCAACAACGCGAACCAGACGCGCGCCCGGAGGCAGAACATCAGGAACCACAACCCCTGAGAACGTCTTAAATACACCCCTCACAGCCGCCGACTCTTCCGGACCAATATCAAAATGACCAGCCGGCGGCTTTGGCGGCACGACAAGAGCAGGGTATGGCGGCCTGCGAGGCAGAATCGTCACCCAATCCGGACAGCTCCGACGAATTGACTCGATCTCACTTGACGACGAGAGCCTTGCGGGAGGAAGAACATCGTCGTGCTTTGTCTTAGCGTTGACCATCGCCCGGAACTGCATATCCCCCTCGACTTCCAGCCGCCGCGCTACGCACTCCAACCAGTAGCTCAAAGGCTCGGTCACCGTCTTGAGTCCTTGGTCGAGGCGACCATGCACCCACTGCAGCGTGTCGATCAGTTCGCCCAACGGCCTCTTGAGCATGGCTCCGCCCCACCATTGCAGTCGCCGCAGCATGTCGTCGAGGGTGGCAAGTGCTTCCTCGCACGCAGCCCGCAGCTTTGCCGTGTCGAGGCCTGCAGCCAGTTCTCGAAGTTCGGTCGCCAGGTATTGAAAGACTCGGTCGACACGTTGGGCTGCGAGCGCCTTTCGCATCGGGAGACTGGAGAAGAACACGCTCAACGTGGCGACGCCCCGGTCGACCGCGCCTGATGTGGCCTTCCATAGGCCGTCTCCCTCCAGAGTCCGAAGGCCCCGCCGCCCCAGCTTCCCGACTCTGTACACCTCCCGCCGCGCTTCGGCGACCACGACCTTCAACCCGGTCTTCACCAGGCTGCCCAGCGTCGGAAACAACCCGACCAGCGTCAACGCCAGCGCCACCCACCGCCACGGGTCGTTCTCGTCCTCCCGCAGCGCCCGCACATTGGCCACCAGGTCGCGCAGGTCGCTGAGCTGGTCGACCAGCGGGATCATCGAGATCAGGCCGCCGGTGACCGTCTGCGCCGTCGTCGGGTTGTCGGCGAAGTCGCCCTGCAGCACCACCCACACCCATTCGGCCACCGCCTCGGCGTCGCTGCGCCAGCGCGCCGGCGCGCTGGTGAACCAGGCGAGTGCGTTCTCCAAGGGGTTGGCGTCGGACATCGGCGCGTTGATACGCGCCGGCATCACGCCCCGCATCGCCCCGGCGGGTGGGCCGCCCCTTCCGGGCGCCAGTCACCTTGGCGACCGCTGCGGGCCATCCCGCATGCGGCAGCGCCGGGGGCTTGGACAGAATGGGTCGAGCCCCGCCGGCACCGCGTCGGACGCCAGCCCCAGAACAGACCAGGAGACAAGAATGAACGGCTTGATGATGCAGCAGCCGCTGCTGATCTCTTCGCTGCTGGTGCACGCCGAGCGCCACCACGGCGACCGCGAGGTCGTCTCGCGCCGCGTCGAAGGCGACATCCACCGCTATACCTACCGCGAGATGGCGGCCCGCGCCCGCCGCCTGGCCAACGCGCTGGCGGCGCTGGGCGTCAAACCGTCCGAGCGGGTCGGCACGCTGGCCTGGAACGGCTACCGCCACATGGAGCTGTACTACGCCGTTTCCGGCGCCGGCTCGGTGCTGCACACCATCAACCCGCGCCTGCATCCCGACCAGATCGTCTACATCGCCGACCACGCCGAGGACCAGGTGCTGTGTTTCGACCTGAGCTTCCTGCCGCTGGTGCAGGCGGTGGCCGGGCGCACGAAGACGATCCGCCACTTCGTCGCGATGACCGACCGCGCGCACATGCCGGCCGACCCGAAGATCCCCAACCTGCTCTGCTACGAGGATCTGCTCGAGGCGCAGGACGACCACTACGACTGGCCCGAGTTCGACGAGAACACCGCCAGCTCGCTCTGCTACACCTCGGGCACCACCGGCAACCCCAAGGGCGTGCTCTACAGCCACCGCTCGACGGTGCTGCACACCTTCGCGATCGCCCTGCCCGACGCGCTGAACTGCTCGGCCAACGACAGCATCCTGCCGGTGGTGCCGATGTTCCACGTCAACGCCTGGGGCCTGCCGTACGCGGCCTGCATGACCGGCGCCAAGCTCGTCTTCCCCGGCCCGGGGCTGGACGGCAAGTCGCTGTACGAGCTGTTCGAGTCCGAGCAGGTGACGGTCTCGGCCGGCGTGCCGACGGTCTGGCAGGCGCTGCTGGCCTACGTCGACGCGAACAAGCTGAAGTTCAGCTCGATGCGCCGCACCGTCGTCGGCGGTTCGGCCTGCCCGCCGGCGATGCTGCGCAAGTTCGCCGAGGACTACGACGTGCACGTGCTGCACGCCTGGGGCATGACGGAGATGAGCCCGGTCGGCACGGTGGCCGCGTTCAAGCCGCAGCACCTGGCGCTGCCGGAAGCGGAACGCTTCGCGGTGATGGCCAAGCAGGGCCGCGCGGTCTACGGCGTCGACATGAAGATCGTCGACCCCGCCGGACGCGAGCTGCCCTGGGGCGGCGCGGCCTCGGGCGACCTGCTGGTGCGCGGGCCCTGGGTGCTGTCGCGCTACTTCAAGGGCGAGGGTGGCGACCCGCTGCGCGGCGGCTGGTTCCCGACCGGCGACGTCGCACGCATCGACGCCGAGGGCTACATGCAGATCACCGACCGCAGCAAGGACGTCATCAAGTCCGGCGGCGAATGGATCGGCTCGATCGACCTGGAGAACATCGCGATGGCGCACCCGGCGGTGGCCATCGCCGCCTGCATCGCCGTGCCACACCCCAAGTGGGACGAACGCCCGCTGCTGGTCGTCGTGCGCAAGCCCGGCGCCGACCTGACGCGCGAGGAGCTGCTGGCCTTCTACGAAGGCAAGATCGCCAAGTGGTGGACACCCGACGACGTCGTCTTCGTCGACGCCATCCCGCTCGGCGCCACCGGCAAGATGCAAAAGAACAAGCTGCGCGAGATGCTGAAGGACTACCGGCTGCCGGCGGCCTGATCGTCGTCGGCGACGGCCGGCCCGAACAGGTGCCGCCAGGCGTGCGCACGCAGCGTGCGCAGCTCCGGGCTGTCCGTGCCGGCCGCGGCGGCGGCCAGCGAACCGCTCGACTGGTTGGCCGCGACGTAGAGCCGGCGCACCAGCGTCACCCGGTCGCGCTTGTGCGGCATCGCCCAATGCCCCGGCGCCGCCAGCCCCGCCTGCTGCAGCACCAGCGCGCCGAGGTTGTAGGCCGCCACCTCGTCGGGCAGCGTGACGAAGCCGTCGCGGCTGTCGAACAGCGCCAGCGGCGGCTTGGAGAAGTCGCGCTCCAGGTTCAGCGGCGCGTCGGCGCCGTGCAGCACCCGGTTCAGGCGTTCGTAGACCGCCAGCGAGCCGAACGACGGATAGTGGTCGCCGTAGAACAGCACGAGGGTGCGCCGCGGCCGCGACTTCAGCTGCTCCAGAAAGCCGCAGAACGCACGCTCGTGGTCGTAGAGCATCGACGCGTACTGCGTCAGCGCCAGGGCGTCGTCGTCGAGCCCGGCCGGCAGACGCGCGGCCAGCCCCGGCTCCAGCGGGAAGCGGCCCTCCCAGTCGTAGGGCAGGTGCGCCATCATCGAGACGGCGTGCACGAGGCGCGGCTCGGCGCCCGGGGCGTCCAGGCGCTTCAGGATCTGGTCGAAGAGCACGCGGTCGTCGACGTACTGTCCGCGCCGGGCCGCACCGGGCAGGTCCTCGAGGCCGGCGTAGTCGTCGATGCCCAGCGCGGCATAGGCCTGCGGACGGGAGAAGAAGTCGCGGTGGAAGGTGTGCACGGCCTGGGTGCGCCAGCCACGGTCGCGCAGCACACGCGGCAGGGCCGACACGACCGGCCGCGACAGGTACATCTGGAACGGCACCGAGCCCGGCGGCAGCATCGCGTAGGGGTAGCCGGTCAGCAGCTCGAACTCGACGTTGGCCGTGAAGCCGCCCCAGGCCGGTGACACGAGGCGCGACTCGGGTGCCGCGGCGAGGCAGCCGTAGGGCTTGCCGAAGAGCTGCTCCGGCAGCCGGGTGAAGGATTCCGACAGCAGCAGCACGATGTCGGGACGTTCACCGCCAGGCCCCGCCGCCGGCGACGCGGCGGCATCCAGCGCCCGGGCCGCGGCCAGGTCGTCGGCCGCCGGGCGGGGGATGCCGATGAACGGCAGGTTGACCGCGAACGCGTAGTACGGCCCGAAGTTGGCGAAGTTCGCGCCCTGGTCCCAGGTGATGTTGTGCACCTGCCCGGACAGGCCCCGGGGCGTCGGCGGCAGCACCACGCCCCAGGCGCAGACACCGACCAGGCCGGCGGCGGCAACCGCCGAGCGGGCGATGCCGCGGCGGCGGCGGAACACGGCATGCCGCCAGCGCCACGCCAGCACGAGCAGCACCGCCGCCGCCGCGGCCGCCAGCGCCGCCACCGCCGCGAGCGACCAGCCGAGGAAGGCCGCGAAGTCGGCGAGATTGCCGACGAACCACAGGTCCCAGGGCAGCAGCGGCATGTCCAGCTCGAGCATCTTGCGCGCGGAGACCACCGCCACCGTGCCCAGCAGCGTGATCGCCGTCAGCGCCGCCGCCAGCGGCGTGAAGACCAGACGCGCCAGCGCATACAGCGTCAGGCCGAAGAGCGCGTTCAGCAGGTCGACCTCCCAGGCCAGCGTGTCGCGCGCGCTGAAGAGCCAGAGATGCCGCTGCGGCCAGCGCATCGCGAACAGGTCCGCCCAGTGCACGGCGCTGTAGGCGCAGGCGGCTGCCGCCGCCGGCCCGGCCAGCCAGCGCAACGCGGCGAGCCATCGTGCGCTGGCGGCGGGCGGAGGGGAATCGGCGGTTGATCGCGGCGGCTCGGGGCCGCGCTGCAGCTCGGACATGGCGGCACTGTAGGCCCGGCCATCGCCGGCCGCAGGGCAAACTCTCCAGGGACGTGCATTGCTGTGCAAAGCCCGGCCGCAGCGCCCTCGCGCGCACGCATCAAGCGCGTGCGGCCTCGCAGGCGATGGAATCGCCTCGTAACCGACCTGAGCATGGGCAAGCCACTTGTCCTGGCGCAGATGCCGTTTTGCCCGGCTTCATACCGCGCCTGCCGCTTGATCTGGCGCAATCGGCACCCCGTAGGGGTACTGGAAAGTGCCTCCACCCGCCTGTAGGCCGGGTAGGGGTGACAACATGCAACACAGTTTCCAGATGCCCGACGGCGCCCTGGCTGAACGACCAGCGCGCCCGCCATTGCGTCCGACGACGACGGCTCGCCCGAGCGCCGCGCCGGTGCGCGAAGACGACCGGCCCGAGACCCGTGGTCCGGACGCGCGCACCTGGCAAGGTCTCTTCGGCACGCCGGCGCTGTCCACCGCCGAGCAGCTCGCGCTGTCCTCGATCGCCCGCGTGCGCACCGTGCCCGCCGGCGCGACCGTGTTCGACCGTCGCGACGGCGCCAACGCGCTGGTGCTGGTGCAGAGCGGCGACGTCGCGCTGGGCTATCGCGGCGCCGACGGCGTCTTCCACATCGAACGTCCGGTGCGCGGCCCGGCCTGGCTGGACCAGAGCTCGGCGTGGCTGCACGAGAACCACGCGCTCGATGCCCGTGCGACGACCGAAGCGGTCGTCGTCGAGCTGCCGCGTGACGCGGTCCAGGCGCTGATCGAGCGGTACCCCGCGCTCGGCCGCCACCTCGTCGCCAGCCTCGCGCGTGAAGTGCAGACGCTGCAGATGAACACGCACGAGCTGATGCACAAGGACGCGCCGGCACGTTTCGCCGCGTGGCTGGTGCAGCGCATCGAGCTGACCGACGCCGCCGGCCTGCGCGGCGTGGTGCGCCTGACCGAACGCAAGCGCGACATCGCGTCGCAACTCGCGATCACCCCGGAGACGCTGTCGCGCCTGATGCGCAGCCTCACCCGCCAGGGCGTGATCTCGGTGGCCGGCTACAACGTCCAGGTGCTCGACGCACCGGCGCTGCGCCAGATCGCCACCGGCGGCTGATTCCTCCTCAAGGAACGTCGAAGATTCGCGGGGGCTTCAAGCCCCCGCTTTTTCTTTGTGCGGTCAGCTGCGCGCCAGCAGCTGTGCCACCACGGCGACGGCGATGACCGCCGGCTCCTTGCCGGCGATGCCCGGCAGCCCGATCGGGCAGACCAGGCGCGCCAGCGCCTCGGCCGAATGGCCGCGTGCCGCCAGGCGGGCGAGGAAACGTTCGCGCTTGGTGCGCGAGCCGATCAGGCCGACGAAACCCAGGTCCGGCCGCGCCAGCGCCGCGTGCACGATCTCCAGGTCCAGGTCGTGGCGGTGCGTCATCACCAGCACGCAGGCGCCTGCCGGCGCGCGTGCCACTTCGTCGGCCGCCGCGGCGGCCACCACCGCCTGCACCTGAGGCGGCAGCTCGACACTGTCAAAAGCGTCCTCACGTTCGTCGACCCACGACACGCGGCAGGGGATCTCGTCGAGCACGCGCACGATGGCGCGGCCGACGTGGCCGGCGCCGTGCAGCTGCAGCACGAAACGCGGCGCCGGCAGCGGCCAGGTCTCGGGCGGGCAGTCAGACAGCGGCAGAAAGGCCAGCGTCGCATGGCCGCCGCAGCACTGGCCCAGCGCCGGGCCCAGCGGCACGGCCCATTCGGGCTCGACGGCTTCGCCGCGCAGCAGTGCACGGGCTCGTTCGATCGCCTTCAGCTCCAGGTGCCCGCCGCCGATCGTGCCTTCGGTCGTGTCGGCCGCGACCAGCATGCGTGTGCCGGCTTCGCGTGGCACCGAGCCGCGCACCGCACGCAGCTCGACGACGACCGCCGGCCGGCGCTCGCGGCGCCAGCGTGCGGCGGTCGCCGCCAGCCTCACGGCGCGCTCCGCACCGCCTGCACGGCGGCGAGGATGGCTTCGCTCGTGGCCGGCGCCGACAGCGGCGGGTCGACGCGGTGGCCGCCGGCCGCCGAGACGGCGTCGCGGATCGCGAAGAACACCGAGAACGGCAGCAACAGTGGCGGCTCGCCGACGGCCTTGCTGCGGTGGATGCTGTCCTGCGCGTTGGGCCGGCCGAACAGGCGCACGTGGAACTCGGGCGGCACGTCGTTGGCGGTCGGGATCTTGTAGGTGCTCGGCGAATGCGTGGCCAGGCGCCCGGTCTTCGGGTGCCAGACCAGCTCTTCCATCGTCATCCAGCCCATGCCCTGCACGAAGGCGCCCTCGACCTGGCCGATGTCCAGCGCCGGGTTCAGCGAGGCGCCGACGTCGTGCAGCACGTCGGCGCGCAGCAGCCGCCATTCGCCGGTCAGCGTGTCGACCAGCACCTCGCTGCAGGCGGCACCCCAGGCGAAGTAGTAGAAGGGTTTGCCGCTCATCGTCTGGCGGTCCCAGGACAGGCCGGGCGTGGCGTAGAAGCCTTCGCTCCAGAGCTGCACCCGCTCCAGGTAGGCGGCGTTGCAGAGTTCGGCGAAGGACATCGAATGGCCGCCGGCCAACACGCGGCCGTCGGCGAAGCTCACGTCCTCGGCGGCGACGCCCCAGCGCCGCGCGGCGAAGGCCACCAGCCGCTCGCGGATGCGGCGCGCGGCGTCCTGCGCCGCCTTGCCGTTGAGATCGCTGCCGGTCGAGGCCGCGGTGGCCGAGGTGTTGGCGACCTTCTGCGTGTCGGTGGCGGTCACGCGCACCGCCTCGAACGGCAGGCCGAGCTCGTGCGCGACGACCTGGGCGACCTTGGTGTTCAGCCCCTGGCCCATCTCGGTGCCGCCGTGGTTCACCAGCACCGAGCCGTCGAGGTAGACGTGCACCAGCGCACCGGCCTGGTTCAGGTGCACGACATTGAACGAGATGCCGAACTTCAGCGGCGTCAGCGCCAGCCCCTTCTTCAGCACCGGGCTGGCGGCGTTGAAGGCGGCGACGGCCTCGCGGCGCGCGGCGTAGCCGCTGCTGGCGGCCAGCTCGTCGACCAGCGGCGCGACGATGTTGTCCTCGACCCGCTGGCCGTAAGGCGTCAAGTCACGTTCACCGACGCCGTAGAAGTTGGCGCGGCGAACGTCCAGCGCGTCGCGGCCCAGGCGGCGTGCGACGCTGTCCAGCGCGTACTCGATCGCGAACGCGCCCTGCGGCCCGCCGAAACCTCGGAAGGCGGTGTTGCTCTGGGTGTTGGTGCGCGCCGCGTAACCCTGCATCGCGACGTCGGGCAGCCAGTAGCAGTTGTCGAAGTGGCACAGCGCACGCGTCACCACCGGCCCGGACAGGTCGGCCGAGTGGCCGGCGTTGGCGACCATCGTGACCTCGGCGCCGAGCACACGCCCGGCGTCGTCATGGCCCAGCGCGAGCTGGTAGCGGAAGCCGTGTCGCCGCCCGGTGACGAGGAAGTCGTCGTCACGGTCCAGCCGCAGCTTCACCGGCCGGCCGGTGCGCACCGCCGCCACCGCGGCGACGCAGGCCGGCAGCGCCGACTGCGACTCCTTGCCGCCGAAGCCGCCACCCATGCGCCGGCACTCGACCTGCACCGCATGCGACGGCCGGTGCAGCGCGTGCGCGACCAGGTGCTGCATCTCGCTCGGGTGCTGCGTCGAGCACAGCACTTTCATGCCGCCCTGCTCCTGCGGCTGGGCGTAGGCGATCTGGCCTTCGAGATAGAAGTGCTCCTGGCCACCGACGCCGAAGTCGAGTTCGACACGGTGCGGCGCCGCGGCCAAGGCAGCCGCCGCGTCGCCGCGCGCCAGCCGCATCGGCGGCACGACGTGCTGGCCGGCGGCATGGGCCTGCATCGCGTCCAGCACCGGCGGCAGCGCATCGAAGCTGATGACCTCCTTCGCCAGCGCCGCCGCGCGCCGCGCGGCTTCGCGTGTCGTCGCGACGACGGCGTAGACCGGCTGGCCCAGGTGGCGCAGCGTGGCACCTGGGCCTCCGGCGAGGATGGGCTCGTCCTTCACGAGCGAGCCGCACTGGTTCTCGCCGGGGATGGCGTCGGCGCAGAAGGCGTCGACGACCCCCGGCACGGCGCGCACACGCGCCAGGTCGACGCTGCGCAGCACGCCGTGCGCCACCGGCGACAGGCCCAGCGCGGCGTGCAGCGTGCCGGCGAGCTCCGGCAGGTCGTCGGTGTAGGGCGCGCTGCCGGCGACGTGCGCCTCAGCCGACTCGTGCGGGCGCGAGCGGCCGACGACGGCCGTCGCGGGCAACGGATGCGCCGGCGCGTTCAAACTTGCACCTCACGCTGCCAGACGTCCAGCGCTGCCGCAGGCAACGGCGCGTCGGGCCGGGTTTCGAGCCAGAGGCGCTCGAGCAGGTTCTTCGCGACCTGCATGCGGTAGGCCGCGCTGGCGCGCAAATCGCTCAGCGGCGTGTAGTCGGCGTCGAGCGCCGCCTGCGCGGCGCGCAGCGCGGTTTCGTCCCAGCGCCGGCCTTGCAATGCCGCCTCGGCCGCCGCGGCGCGTTTGACCGTCGCCGCCATGCCGCCGTAGGCCAGGCGCACCTGCTGCACGGTGTCGCCGTCCAGACGCAAGGCGAAGGCGGCGCAGACGGCCGAGATGTCGGAGTCGTGGCGCTTGGAGATCTTCCAGCCGCGCACGACAGTGCCCGGCGCGGCGTGCGGCACGACGATGGCCTGCACGAACTCGCCCGGTTCGAGCCGGTTCTTCAGGTAGTCGACGTAGAAGTCGGCGAGCGCCAGCTCGCGCACACGTTCGCCGCGGCGCAGCACGAGGCGCGCGTCCAGGGCCAGCAGCACCGGCGCCGAGTCGCCGATCGGCGAGCCGTTGGCGACGTTGCCGCCCATCGTGCCGGCGTGGCGCACCGGCGGCGACGCGAAGCGCCGCCACAGTTCGGCCAGCTGCGGGTGCTCGGCGGCGAGCGCGGCCCAGGCGTCTTCGAGCGACGCCGCGGCGCCGATGACCAGCGTGTCCTCGCGCCGTTCGACGCGGCGCAGTTCGGGCACGTCGCCGGTCCAGATCAGCTCGGGCAGCAGCCGCAACTGCTTGGTCACCCACAGGCCGATGTCGGTGCCGCCGCCGAGCAGGCGCGCGTCGGGCCGCGCTTCGTGCAGCGCGGCGAGTTCGTCGACGGTGCGCGGCGCGTGGAATCCCGAGGCGGTGTGCAGCGGCGGCGCCGCGCGCATCTGCTGCAGCGCGGCGACGACCGGCGCCGTGTCCAGGCGCAGCGGCGGCGCGTCGAACATCGCCAGCCCGGCGTCGAGGATCGGCCGGTAGCCGGTGCAGCGGCAGAGGTTGCCCGCCAGCTCGTCGGCCAGCTCCTGGCGTGTCGGCCGCGTGCCGGCGGCCTGGTGGCGCTCGTAGGCCGCCCACAAGGACATCACGAAGCCCGGCGTGCAGAAGCCGCACTGCGACCCGTGGTGTGCCACCAGCGCCTGCTGCACCGGATGCAGCACGCCGCCAGGCGCGACGTCCTCGACGGTGAACAGCGCCCGCCCGTCCAGCGTCGGCAGGAAGCGGATGCAGGCGTTGACGGTCTCGAGCTTCAGCCGGCCGTCCTCACCCAGCTCGCCGATGACCACGGTGCAGGCGCCGCAATCGCCTTCGGCGCAGCCCTCCTTGGTGCCGACCAGGCGCTGCTCCTGGCGCAGCCACTCCAGCACGCTGAGGGTGGCCGGCGCGTCGGCGATCTCGACGATGCGCTGGCGGTGGAAAACGCGGATCGGACGGGGTTCGCTCATCGGCAAGGCATCGGATGCGGTGGGACCACGGTACAGCGCAAGCCGCACGAACGTGCAGCACGGGCAGAATATCGCCACCCGCGACGCGGCCCGGTGCACAGGGCCCGCGCGAGATCACCACCACCGTGAAGCCCGAACGCAGCGCCCCCGAGGTCGACCTGCGCGCTGCCCTCGGCATGCGCGTGCCTGCTTGCGCGCTGTTTTGCATGCAATCCGCGGGCCTGCCCCGGTGCACCAGCACGGAACGGAGTGCCCGGTGAACAAACTCGCGCTGCACGGCGACCTGCTGGACTTCGAGGCCACGCCGGCCTGGGGCGACCCGGCGCTGCACGGCGTGCGCTGGCGCCCCGACCACTGGCTGCTGATCGAGGACGGCCGCATCGCCGGCACCCTGCCCGGCCGCGAGCCGCCCGGCGAGGACTGGCGGCGCGAGGAGCACAGCGGCCGGCTGCTGATGCCCGGCTTCATCGACACCCACGTGCACTGCCCGCAGCTCGACGTCATCGCGAGCTGGAGCCCAGGGCTGCTGCACTGGCTGGACACCTACACCTTCCCGGCCGAGCAGCGTTTCGCCGACCCCGAGGTCGCCGCCGCCGGCGCCGGGCTGTTCCTGGACGCGCTGCTGGCGCACGGCACGACCAGCGCCGTCGTCTTCCCGACGGTGCACGCGGCTTCGGCCGAGGCGCTGTTCGCCGCCGCCAGCGCACGCGGCATGCGCCTCGTTGCCGGCAAGGTGCTGATGGACCGCGGCGCGCCGCCGGCGCTGACCGACGACGTCGCCGGCGCCGAACGCGACTGCGAGACGCTGATCGCACGCTGGCACGGCGAGGGCCGCAACGCCTACGCGGTGACGGTGCGTTTCGCGATCACCAGCACGCCGGAGCAGCTGGCGATGGCCGGCCGCCTGCTGGCACGCCACGAGGGCCTGTACCTGCAGACCCACGTCGCCGAGAACCGCGACGAGGTCGCCGAGGTCGCGCGCCTGTTCCCCGAGGCGCGCAGCTACCTCGACGTCTACCACCGCCACGGCCTGCTGGGGCCGCGCTCGGTGCTGGCGCACGGCATCTGGCTCGACGACGAGAACCGCCGCCTGCTCGCCGCCACCGGCGCGCAGATCGCGTTCTGCCCGACGAGCAACCTGTTCCTCGGCAGCGGCCTGTTCGACTGGCAGGCCGCGATGGCCCACGGCCACAAGGTGTCGATCGCCACCGACGTCGGCGGCGGCACCAGCCTGTCGATGCAGCGCACGCTGGCCGAGGGCTACAAGGTGCAGGCGCTGCGCGGCACGCGGCTGACCGCCTGGTGCGCGCTGCACGCCGCCACACGCGGCGCCGCCGAGGCGCTGGGCCTGGGCGCCGAGATCGGCCACTTCGACGTCGGCGCCACGGCCGACGTCGTCGCCTGGGACTGGGCGCACGGCGCCGCCGCGCTGCACCGCGACGCCGTGGCACGTGGTGCGGTGGCGTCGCTGCCGGCGCAGGACCTGCACGCGCGTGTCTTCGCCTGGATGACGCTGGCCGACGAGCGCAACGTCGCCGCCGCCTGGGTGGCCGGCGTGCCGCGTTTCGAACGCGGCCGCATGCTTCAAAATGTCGACATTGGCACGGCGCTTGCGACCCGTCCCGATCCACGAGACCCCCAACACGCCGACGGCGCCGACGTCCGTTCGCGGCACTCCTGAGTCCATGTACCGCCTCGAACTCGACGGCATCACCAAGCAATACCCCGCGGTGCGCGCCAACGACGGCGTCGGCCTGCGCGTCAAGCCGGGCGAGATCCACGCCGTGCTCGGCGAGAACGGCGCCGGCAAGTCGACGCTGATGAAGGTGATCTACGGCGCCGTGCAGCCCGACGCCGGCACGATCCGCTGGAACGGCCGGCCGGTGACGGTGAAGAGCCCCGCCGAAGCGCGTGCGCTGGGCATCAGCATGGTCTACCAGCACTTCTCGCTGTTCGACACGCTGACCGCGGCCGAGAACGTCTGGCTCGGGCTGGACAAGGCGATGAAGCTGCCCGAGGTGACGCGCCGCATCACCGAGGTCGCGCACACCTACGGCCTGGACGTCGACCCGCTGCGCCCGGTGCACACGCTGTCGGTCGGCGAGCGCCAGCGCGTGGAGATCGTGCGTGCGCTGCTGACCGACCCGCAGCTCCTGATCCTCGACGAGCCGACCTCGGTGCTGACGCCGCAGGCCGTCGACAAGCTCTTCGTCACGCTGCGCCAGCTGGCCGAGCGCGGCACCAGCATCCTCTACATCAGCCACAAGCTCGACGAGATCCGCTCGCTGTGCCACCACTGCACGGTGCTGCGCGGCGGCAAGGTCACCGGCGAGGTCGACCCGACGCTGGAGAGCAACGCCAGCCTGTCGCGGCTGATGATCGGCGCCGAGCCGCCGCAGTTGCAGCACGGCACGCGCCCGGCGGGCGACGTGGTGCTGGCGGTGAAGGGCCTGTCGCTGGCGCGCGAGGACCAGTTCGGCGTCGACCTGAAGGACATCGGCTTCGACGTGCGCGCCGGCGAGATCGTCGGTGTCGCCGGCGTCTCGGGCAACGGCCAGCAGGAGCTGATGGCCGCGCTGTCCGGCGAGGACCGGCGCGCGCCGCACGGCAGCATCCGCCTGTTCGGCCGCGACATCGCCCACCACGGCGCGCGCAAGCGCCGCCACGAGGGCCTGCACTTCGTGCCCGAGGAACGCCTGGGCCGCGGCGCGGTGCCGACGCTGAGCCTGGCGCAGAACACGCTGCTGACGCGCACCGAGACGGTGTCGCGTGCCGGCTGGATCCCGAGCGCGCGTGTCACGGCGCTGGCCGACTCGATCATCCAGCGCTTCAACGTCAAGGCCGGCGGCCCGGGCGCGGCGGCCAAGAGCCTGTCCGGCGGCAACCTGCAGAAGTTCATCGTCGGCCGCGAGATCGACGCCGACCCGAAGCTGCTGATCGTCAGCCAGCCGACCTGGGGCGTGGACGTCGGCGCCGCGGCGCTGATCCGCGGCGAGCTGCTGAAGCTGCGCGACGCCGGCTGCGCGCTGCTCGTCGTCAGCGAGGAGCTGGAAGAACTGTTCGAGATCAGCGACCGGCTGATCGTCATCGCCCAGGGGCGCGTGTCGCCGTCGATTCCCGTCGCCGAGGCGACGATCGAGAAGATCGGCGAATGGATGAGCGGCCTGTGGGCGCCGCGGGAGACGGCCTGATGTTGAAGCTCGAGGCACGGCCCGAGCCGTCGAAGTGGATGTCGATCGCCTCGCCGCTGCTGGCGCTGGCGATCACGGTGCTGATCGGCGTGGTGCTCTTCGTCCTGCTCGGCAAGGACCCGGTGCGCGGCCTGCAGGTGTTTTTCGTCGAGCCGGTGAAGAACCTGTACGCGCTGTCGGAGCTGAGCGTCAAGGCGACGCCGCTGATCCTGATCGCGCTGGGGCTGGCGGTCTGCTACCGCTCCAACGTCTGGAACATCGGCGCCGAGGGCCAGTTCGTCATCGGCGCGCTGGCCGCCGGCTGGGTGGCGATGCAGGCGCCGGCGCTGGCCTGGATGGGCCGCGGCATCGTCGTCGTGATCCTGTTCGCCGGCGTGCTGGGCGGCATGGTCTGGGCCGGCGTCGTCGCCGCGCTGCGCGACCGTTTCCACGCCAACGAGATCCTGGTCAGCCTGATGCTGGTCTACGTCGCCGAGATGATCCTCGGCTGGCTGGTCTACGGCCCCTGGAAGGACCCGAACGGCTACAACTTCCCGCAGACCATCACCTTCGACGCGCTGACCAAGATCCCGCGCCTCGTCGACGGCCTGCGCGCCAACATCGGCGTCGTCATCGCGCTGGTCGCGGTGGTCGGCTTCTGGGCGTTCATGTTCCGCACCTACCGGGGCTTCCAGCTGCAGGTCGGCGGCCTGGCGCCGGCGGCGGCGCGTTACGCCGGCTTCTCGTCGCGCAGCGCGCTGTGGACCTCGCTGCTGCTGTCCGGCGGCATGGCGGGGCTGGCCGGCGGGCTGGAGGCGGCCGGGCCGCTGGGCCAGCTGACGCCGTACGTGCCGGCCGGCTACGGCTTCGGCGCGATCATCGTCGCCTTCGTCGGCCGCCTGCACCCGGTGGGCATCGTCTTCTCCGGGATCCTGATGAGCATGTTCTACATCGGCGGCGAACTCGCGCAGTCGCGCCTGGGCCTGCCCAAGTCGCTGACCGGCGTCTTCCAGGGCCTGCTGCTGTTCACGCTGCTGGCCTGCGACACGCTGATCCACTACCGCGTGCGCTGGTGGCACGCGGCGCGCGCCAAGGCCTGAGACCGCGATGGACTTCACCACCCTCCCCCTGCTGATCGCGGCGACGCTGAACGCCGGCACGGTGCTGGCCATCGCCGCGCTGGGCCTGCTGATCAACGAACGCGCCGGCATCGTCAACCTCGGCGCCGAAGGCCTGATGCTGGTCGCCGCGATCGCCGGCTTCGCCACCGCGATGCACACCGGCAGCGACTGGCTGGGCTTCGCCGCCGGCATCGGCGCCGGGGCGCTGCTGTCGGCGCTGTTCGGCCTGCTGGTCATCTGGCTGAACACCAACCAGTACGCCAGCGGCCTGGCGCTGAGCCTGTTCGGCGCCGGCTTCTCGGCTTTCGTCGGCATCGGCTACGTGCAGGGCAAGCTCGGCGAGCGGCCGTCGTTCGCCGTGCCCTTCCTGTCGGACATCCCGTTCCTCGGCCCGGCCTTCTTCCGCCAGCACCCGATGGTCTACCTGGCGATCGCGCTGGCCGTGGCGCTGGCCTGGTTCCTCTACCGCTCGCGCGCCGGTCTGGTGCTGCGTGCGGTCGGCGAGTCGCCCGAATCGGCGCACGCGCTGGGTTATCCGGTGCGCAAGATCCGCCTGGCGGCCGTGGTCGCCGGCGGCGCGCTGTGCGGGCTGGCCGGAGCCTACCTGTCGGTGATCTACACGCCGCTGTGGGTCGAGGGCATGGTCGCCGGCAAGGGCTGGATCGCGCTGGCGCTGACGACCTTCGCGACCTGGCGCCCGGCACGAGTGCTGCTTGGGGCCTACCTGTTCGGCGGCGTCACGATGCTGCAGTTCCACCTGCAGAGTCAGGGCGTCGAGATCCCGAGCCAGTTCCTCAGCATGCTGCCCTACGTCGCGACGATCGTCGTGCTGGTGCTGATTTCCCGCAATCCGGCGTGGATCCGGATCAACATGCCGGCCTCGCTCGGCAAACCGTTCTTCCCCGGTTCGTGAGCCGGGCCAATAATTTCTGCTTTCGTCACCCCCTGGAGAAAAGACCGATGTCTTTCGAATCGAAGCGCTCGCTGCTGAAGCTGGCCGGCTGGTCCACGCTCGCGGCGGCCGCCGCCCTCGTCGGCTGCGGCAAGAAGGAAGAAGCGGCGCAACCGACGGCCGAACCGGCGTCGGCGCCGGCCTCGGCCGCTGCGGCCAAGCCCGAACCGCTGAAGATCGCGTTCGCCTACGTCGGCCCGGTGGGTGACGGCGGCTGGACCTTCGCCCACGACAACGCGCGCAAGAAGCTCGAAGCCGAGTTCGGCGACAAGATCGTCACCACCTTCGTCGAGAAGGTGCCCGAGGCCGCCGACGCCGAGCGTGTGTTCCGCGACCTGATCGGCCAGGGCAACAAGCTGGTCTTCGGCACGACCTTCGGCTACATGGAGCCGATCCAGAAGGTCGCCGCCGACGCCAAGGACGTGAAGTTCGAGCACGCCACCGGCTACAAGCAGGGCGAGAACATCCGCACCTACGACAGCCGCACCTACGAGGGCGCGTACATGGCCGGCGTGATCGCCGGCTCGATGACCAAGAGCAACACGCTGGGCGTCGTCGGCTCGATCCCCATCCCCGAGGTCATCCGCAACATCAACAGCTTCACGCTGGGTGCGCAGAGCGTGAACCCGAAGATCAAGACCAAGGTGGTCTGGGTCAACGAGTGGTTCAACCCGCCCAAGGAAACCGAAGCCGCGCAAAGCCTGATCAACGGCGGCGCCGACATCCTGTTCCAGAACACCGACTCGTCGGCCGTGCTGCAGACCGCCGCGAAGAACAAGAAGTTCGCCTTCGGCTGGGACAGCGACATGACGGCCTACGCGCCGGAAGCGCACCTGGCCTCGGCGATCATCGACTGGTCGCCGTACTACATCAAGGCCACCAAGGAAGCGCTGGAAGGCACCTGGACCGGCGGCAGCGCCACCTGGTGGGGCGTCAAGGAAGGCGCGATCGACATCGTCTCGATCAGCGACAAGGTGCCGGCCGAGACCAAGACCAAGATCGACGAAGTCAAGGCCGGCCTGAAGGACGGCAGCTTCGCGATCTGGAAGGGCCCGATCGTCACCAACGCCGGCAAGGAAGTGCTGAAGGCCGGCGAGGTGGCCGACGACCAGTTCCTGGGCGGCATCAACTTCTTCGTCAAGGGCGTCGAGGGTAAGGTTCCGACGGGGAAGTGAGAGCCCCCGGCCGCCTGGCGGCCGCCCCCCCGAGGGGGGCAACCTGACCGGACCGGGGGACCCGGATCCGGTCAGGCGCGTTAACACCGCTGCTCCCCTGACCGCCTTCGGCGGTCTGTCCCCAGGGGGGACGAATACGAAGACCACCGTGGTTCGCGCCCGGTGGTCTTTTCTTTGGCTGCTGCCCTGACCGCCTTCGGCGGTCTGTCCCCGAGGGAGACGAACACAACGACCACTCAGGTTCGCGCGGGCGAAAAAAAGCGGCACCCGAGGGTGCCGCTGAAGCTGAGGTACCGTGGCGGGCGCCCCCGCCAGGGTTTTAGAACTTGTGGCGGATGCCGACGGCGAAGGTGTCGCCGGTGTCGGCGCCGGTCACCTTGTCTTGCATGTAGATCGCGTAGACGTCGGTGCGCTTGGACAGGTTGTAGTCGTAGCCCAGCGTGAAGGTCTTGTTGGTCTTCTCGACCGCGTTGCCGTCTTCCTTGGCGTGGCCGTACTGGGCCAGGACCTTGCCGCCGGCCAGCGGGATCGAGGCGCCCAGGCCCCAGATGTCGGTGCCGGTGTCGACCGTCGCGGTGGTGTCGACCGCGGTGTACTGGCCGAAGACCTTGACGACGCCGAAGTCGTACCAGGCGCCGACCTGCTTGGTCTCCTGGTCTTCGAAGCCGGCCGGGGCGCCGATGACGTCGTTCTTGACCTTCGAATACGACACCGTCGCGGCCAGCGGGCCGTTCATGTACAGCACGTTGCCGCCGATGTTGTTGCCGAAGGAGTTCGCCGCGTCTTCACCGGCGTTGGCCTGGATGTTGACGCTCAGGCCGTTCCAGCTCTTGCTCTTGAACAGCACCGAGTTGGCCCAGCCCGTGTCGCCGTACCAGGACAGCATCTGCGCGCCGGCCGGACGGTTGCCGGTCTGCGGCGTCAGCACCTGCAGGATGCTCGGCGAGAAGGCGAACGAGTCACCCAGCGCGTTGAACATCAGCGTCGAGACGAACATCGTCGTCGTCGTGCGGCCGAACTGGTACTCGCCGTAGTTCGTGGCCAGGCCGACGTAGGCGTTGCGCGCCCAGAAGCGGTCACCGACGAAACGGCCGGCGGTGCCGGCGTCGGCCTGCAGGAAGTGCTCGATCGCGAACGTGACCTTCAGGCCGTTGCCCAGGTCTTCGCTGCCGTTGAAGCCGATGAACGACGTGGTCATGTTGCCGCTCTGGACCTTGGTGGTCGAGTCGGCACCGGCCATCTGGAAGCTGCCGACGGCAGCGTCCATCAGACCGTAGATGTTGACGTTGGACTGGGCCTGGGCCAGACCGACACACAGCAGGGCGGCAGCGCCGGCCACCGCCTTCAGCGAACGAGACATGGAAACTCCTGGGAGGGTGGTGAACAGGAAGATCTAACGACTTGTCACGAAGCAAGCGTTATGCCGCAGGTGTATACAAGTCTGCGGTCCGGCGTGATTGTGTGACAGCGAGGTGACGGCTCCAGGGGTTTTCCCGCAATGCACCGCGATGGGCGTGGGCGCGGCACCACAGCCGGGCGGGCGCACCAGGCCGAACAAGCACAACCAAGAAAAAAGCCGCCCCCGGGGGGGGCGGCTCAGCCATGCGGCGCCAGCTTACCGGGCGGCCGGTTGCAGCTTGGCGGCCTCGGCCTCCATGCGCGTGACCAGTTCGTCGAGCTGGTCGACGACGGCCTGCACGGTCTGGCGCTGCGTCAGGTCGACGCCGGCCTTGAGCAGCTGCTTCATCGGCTGGTCGTTGCCGCCCGAGGACAGCAGCTCCAGGTAGCGCTTGACGGCGGCTTCGCGCCCGGCCTTCGGGCCCTCGGTCATCGCCTTGAACAGCTGCGCCGACGAGGCGAAGCAGGTGGCGTACTGGTAGACGTAATAGGGCGAGTTGAAGAAGTGCGGGATGCGCGCCCAGGTGTACTGGTAGAACTCGTCGTGGGTGATCGCGTCGCCCCAGTACTCCTTCAGCAGGCCGGCGTAGAGCTTGTTCAGCACCTCGGTGGTCACCGGCTCGTCGCGCTCGACGAGCTGGTGCGCACGCAGCTCGAAGTCGGCGAACAGCACCTGCGTGTAGAAGGTGCCGACGATCGCGTCGACGGCCTCCTGCAGCAGCAGGAAACGCTCCTTCGGGTCGGTGGTCTGCTTGAGCAGGTGCTCGAGCAGGAAACGTTCGTTGGTCGTCGACGCGACCTCGGCGACGAAGATCGTGTAGTCAGCGGTGGCGTACGGCTGGTGCTCGGTCGACAGCAGCGTGTGCATCGCGTGCCCCGCCTCGTGGGCGAAGGTGAACATCGCGTCGCGCGTGTCGTTGTAGTTCAGCAGCATGTACGGGCCGACGCCGTAGACGCCGGCGCTGTAGGCGCCGCTGCGCTTGCCGTCGTTCTCGTAGACGTCGACACGCCCCGGGGCGATGGCCTTCTGGTAACGCTGCACGTAGCCCTGGCCCAGCGGCGCGATCGAGGCCGTGGCCTGGCGGCGCGCCTCCTCGTACGGCCAGGCCTTGTCGCTGCGGAACACCGGCACGAACTGGTCGTACAGGTGGTAGCTGGGCAGCCCCAGCAGGCGCTGGCGCAGCTTGGCGTAACGCTGCAGCGGGCCGGTGCCCTGGCGCGCGACCTCGATCAGCGTCTCGACGACCTGGCGCGGGATCGCGTTCTCGTCGAGCGCCGCGTCCAGCGTCGTCGGGAAGTTGCGCGCACGGGCGACGAACCAGTCGCGCTGCAGGATGCCTTCGTAGATCGCGGCGTAGGTGTGCGCGGTCTGGCCGTAGGTGCCGACGTGCGCGGCGGCGGCGGCGGCGCGGTCGGCCTGCACCGTGCTCTCGGACAGCAGGGCCTGGTAGTTGGCCGGCGACAGCGTCAGCTCCTTGCCGTCGGACAGGCGGATCGTCGGGAACTTGATGTCCGAGGTGCTGAGCTCGCTGTAGATCGCGTTCGGCGCGCGGTTGGCGCGCGAGGCCAGCGCCATCAGGCGCTCGCCCTTCTCGTCGAGCACGTGCGCCTGACGGCGGAAGTTCTCGAGGATCGGGAAACGGTACGGCTTCAGCGCCGGCGTCTTGTCCAGCCACTCGCGCATCGTCGCCTCGGGCACCGTCAGCAGCTCGGGCGTGAACCAGGCGCTGGCGGCGTCGAACTTGGCGAACAGCGCGCCGACCCGCTGGAAGCGGCCGGCGACGTTCTGGTCACGCGTGTCGGTGTCGCGCTGCAGTTGCGGGTAGCGGTAGATGCGGTACTGCAGCTGGCCGATCTCGTCATAGGCCTTGTAGGCGGCGAGCACCGCATCGGGGCCGTTCTTCAGCGTGCCCTGCAGCTTGGCGAAGGCGTCGATGCGCTGGTCCATCTCGCGCATGCCGGCCTCCCAGGCCTCCCAGCTGGCGTAGATCGGGCTGAAGTCCCAGCGGTACTGCGCCGGGATGTCGGCACGCACGCGGCTGGCGGGCTTGGCCGCCATCGCGGAGGCGGCCATCGAGACGGCTGCGGCGCAGACGGCGCCGGCGACGAAGGTGTGCATCTTCAAGGTGTGGCGGGCGCGGCCTCGACGGCCGCACGGGGATTCTGCGGTGGATCGGAACCCGGGGCGGCGGCAAGGGTCGGCCCGGCGGAACTGCAAAGTGTTGGGGCCGGGCGCGACGGAGGTCAAGCGTGGTGCGACGAACGCCTCAGTTGGCGCGACCAAGCTGCTTGACCCGGGCCATCGCCAGCGCCGCCGCGGCGGTGCGCGTCTCGACGCCAAGCTTCTCGAACACGTGCTCCAGGTGCTTGGTGACGGTGCGGTGGCTGGTGCCGAGGATGTCGCCGATGTCGCGGTTGGTCTTGCCCTGCACCACCCAGTACAGCACCTCGGCCTCGCGCGCGGTGAGCTCCAGCGCCAGCGACATGGCCTCGACGATCGCCGCGTCGTCGCTCTCGCGCATCACGACCAGCCATTCGCCCGGCACCGGCTCGCCGCCGTCGTCGGGCATCGGGTGCAGCGCGAAGGCGATGCGGCGCGCGCCGCGGGCCACCGTCAGCCCGGCCGGCTCGGCACCGGCGCGGCGGCGCAGCGACTCGCGTGCGACCCAGGCCATCAGCTCGGGCGGGGTGTCGGTGTCCTCGCCGCCGAAGTGTTCGGCCAGCATGCGCCGCGCCAGCGCCGTCTGCCAAAGACGCCGGCCGTCGCGCTCGCGCACGACCATCGTCGCGTGGCCGAAGGCGTCGAGCGCGTTGCGCGCCTGGCGCTGGCTGCGCGCCTGGTGCAGGTGCGCGGCGATGCGCGCCAGCACCTCGCGCGGGCGGATCGGCTTGGTGACGTAGTCGGTGCCGCCGGCGCCGAAGGCGGCGACGACGTGTTCGGTCTCGGTGAGCCCGGTCATGAAGACGATCGGGATCGGCGCCGTCTCCGGGTCGGCCTTCAGCCGGCGCGCGGTCTCGAAGCCGTCCAGCCCCGGCATCACCGCGTCGAGCAGCACGATGTCGGGCTGGGCGCGCACGGCCAGCGTCAGCGCCGCCTCGCCCGAGGTGGCGACGAGCACGGTGTAGCCGGCCTCGTCGAGCGAGTCGTTGAGCAGCGCCAGGTTCTCGGGCACGTCGTCGACGACGAGCACGACGTCGGCGGCGTCGCGCTCGTCGAGGGGCGAGGCGTCAGGCGGCACGGGGTTCATCGAGAGCCTTGTCCAGGATGTCGTTCATCGTCTCGTAGTTGAACTGGCGCGCCAGCAGCCGCATGCGGGCGGCGAAGCCGGCGTGCGCCGGGTCGGCGGCCTCGATGGCGGCGAGCTGGCGCGCGACGCCGCGCACGTGGCCCAGGGCGAGCGCGTCGCGCAGCGGGCGCAGCAGCTCGGGCGGCGGCAGCGGTGCGTCGGCCGGTGGCGGCGGCGGCGCGGGTTCGGGCCCACGCGCGCCGTAGCGCCAATCCAGCCCCAGGCGCACCCCCAGCCAGTCGAGCAGCTCGCCGACCCGCACCGGCTTGACGAGGAAATCCTCGCCCGGCAGGCCGACGTCGTTGTCCAGCTTCTTGTCGAAGGCGTTGGCCGAGACCACCGCCAGCGGCATCACGTGGCCGGCGGCGCGCAGCCGGCGGATCGTCTCCCAGCCGTCGATGCCGGGCATCGCCAGGTCCATGAAGACGGCGTCGTAGGGCGCGTCGGCGGCCAGGCGCGCGAGCGCGGCCTCGCCGGTGGCGGCGCCCTCGACCTCGAAACCCAGCGGCTGCAGCAGGTCGGCGACGAGGCGGCGGTCGGCCTCCTCGTTGTCGACCGCCAGCACGCGCCGGCGCCGGCCTTCGTAGCCGACGCGGCGTGCGCGCAGCGCGTCGACCTCGGGCGCCGCGACGGCGACCTCGGGCACGAAGAGGCGGATGCGGAAGGTGGTGCCGCGGCCGGGCTCGCTGGCCACCGTCATCTCGCCGCCCATCAGCTCGCAGAGCATGCGTGCGATCGTCAGCCCCAGCCCGGTCGAGCCGACCGACTGGCCGCTGGCCGCCGAACCGCGCTCGAAAGGCTCGAAGACCCGCGCCAGCTCGTCGGCCGTCATGCCCGGGCCGGTGTCCTCGATCTCGAAACGCGCCATCTCGCGCTGGTGGGCCACGCGCAGCGTCACCTGGCCGGCCTGGGTGAACTTGATCGCGTTGCCCAGCAGGTTGATGAGGATCTGGCGCAGCCGCTTCTCGTCGGCACGCACGACCGCCGGCAGGCGGCCGTCGACGGCGAAGCGGAAGGCCAGGCCGCGGCCGGCGGCCTGCAGCTCGAACATCCGCGCGATCTCGGCCAGGCCGTCGGCGAAACGCATCGGCCGCACGTCCAGCGCCAGCTTGCCGGATTCGATGCGTGCGATGTCCAGCGTGCCTTCGATCAAGCTCAAGAGGTGGTCGCCGCCGCGGCGGATCACGGCCACCGCCTGGCGGCGGTGCGGCGGCATCGCCTCGTCCTCCTCCAGCAGCTGGGCATAGCCGAGGATGCTGTTGAGCGGCGTGCGCAGCTCGTGGCTGATGGTCGTGATGTAGCGGCTCTTGGCGCGGTTGGCGGCCTCGGCGTGGCCGCGCGCACGGTCGGCTTCCTCGCGTGCGGCCTGCAGCGCGGCGTCGGTGCGCGCGTGCGACTCGATCTCGCGCTGCAGCGCCAGCGTCTGGCGGTTGGACTCCTCCTGCGCCGCGGCGCGGCTGCGGTGCGCGAGCACGCCCCACCAGACGCCGACGCCGGCGGCGATCCACAGCAGCAGGAAGCTGCTGACGAAACCCTGGGCCAGCGTCGGCCCCAGCGCCGCGGCCTGATCGCCCAGCAGGCGCAGCGCCTGGCGGTGGGCGATGCCCAGCACCAGCGCCAGCGCCGGCGTGACGAGGCCCATCAGCAGCAGGTAGTCGGCCAGCCCGGCGTCGAGCTGCGGCGCCATGCGCGCCGGCAGCAGCCGCGAGAGCAGCGCGCGCCACTGCGCGAACAGCTTCGCGCGCGGTTTGCAGAGGTCGTGGCAGCGTGCGTCCAGCGTGCAGCACAGGCTGCAGATCGCCGCCTGGTAGGCCGGGCAGAAGGCCATGTCCTCGGTCTCGTACTCGCGTTCGCAGACCGTGCAGCGGTGGCGCAGCCGGGCGTAGCGGCCGGCCGCGAAGCCGGAGTCCGGGGTCAGGTCCGCGCGGGAGTCCGGGGTCAGGTCCGCGCGGGACCTGACCCCAGGCTTCGCAGACTCCGTGCCCCCGGTCTGGCGCGGCGCGTCCTCCGCCACGATCGGGATCGCGCCGGCCGGCAGCGTGGGCAGCGTGGGCAGCGTGCTGGTGCGCGCGAGGTAGTAGCGGCCCTTCGTCGCCCAGGCGATCAGCGGCGAGCAGACGAAGGCCGTGACCAGCGCGATCGCCGCCGAATAGGCTTGCGCCAGCTCGCCGAAGGCGCCCAGGTGCGCGGCCACCGACAGCGCCGAGGCGATGCCCATCGCGCCGACACCGACCGGGTTGATGTCGTAGAGGTGGGCCCGCTTGAACTCGATGCCCGGCGGCGACCAGCCGAGCGGCTTGTTGACGACGAGGTCGGCGACGACCGCCATCATCCAGGCGATGGCCACGTTGGCGTACAGCCCGAGCACGTGCGACAGCGCCTGGAAGACGTTCATCTCCATCAGCACCAGCGCGATGCCGGTGTTGAACACCATCCAGACGACGCGCCCCGGGTGGGCGTGCGTCAGCCGCGAGAAGAAGTTGCTCCAGGCCAGCGAGCCGGCGTAGGCGTTGGTGACGTTGATCTTCAGCTGCGAGACGAGCACGAAGGCCGCCGTCACCGCGACCGCGACGCCGTAGTCGGAGAACACCGTCTCGTAGGCCGCGAGGTACATCTGGTTCGGGTCGACGGCACGCTCCAGCGGCACCATGCGCGTGATCGCCAGATAGGCCAGCAGCGCGCCGCCGAGCATCTTCAGCACGCCCGGCAGCACCCAGCCCGGGCCGCCGGCCAGCACCGCCAGATGCCAGCGCCAGCCACCGCGGTTCGCCTTCTCCGGCATGAAACGCAGGTAGTCGGCCTGCTCGCCCATCTGCGTGATCAGCGCGATGCCGACCGTGGTCGCGGCGCCGAAGGCCAGGCCGTCGAAGCCGGTGATGCCATGTTCGCCGCCATAGGCCGAGAGCCCGGCCAGCAGATCGGGCTCGGCACGGAAGACGAAGACGTAGGGCACGACCAGCATCGCGATCCACAGCGGCTGGGTCCAGACCTGCAGCCGGCTGATCGCCGTGACGCCGTGCGTCACCAGCGGGATGACGACCAAGGCGCAGAGCAGATAACCCAGCGCCGGCGGGATGTCGAGGGCCAGCTCCAGCGCGTAGGCCATCACCGCCGCCTCGAGGGCGAAGAAGATGAAGGTGAAGCTCGCGTAGATCAGCGAGGTGATCGTCGAGCCGATGTAGCCGAAGCCGGCGCCGCGTGTCAGCAGGTCCATGTCGACGCCGTGGCGTGCGGCGTAGACGCTGATCGGCCAGCCGGCGAGGAAGATCACGAGGCCGGTGGCCAGGATCGCCAGCGCCGCGTTGACGAAGCCGTACTGCACCAGCAGCGTCGCGCCGACGGCTTCGAGGATCAGGAAGGACGCGGCGCCGAAGGCCGTGTTGGCGACACGCCACTCGCTCCAGCGGCGGAACGAGCGCGGCGTGAAACGCAGCGCGTAGTCCTCGATCGTCTCGCGCGCGACCCAGGCGTTGTAGTCGCGGCGTGTCTTGACGACACGCTGCGGCGCTTCGGCAGGGGTGGCGGCGGTGTCGGCCAGCGGACTCATCGGGCACTGGCAATCAAGAACTGCACCAGCCATAACATGGCGCCGGACTTGCAGGCGAGGCGCGCATGGACCTGACTCCCCGAGAAAAAGACAAGCTGCTGATCTTCACCGCCGCGTTGCTGGCCGAGCGCCGCAAGGCGCGTGGGCTGAAGCTCAACGTGCCGGAATCGATCGCGCTGATCACCGCGGCCATCCTGGAAGGCGCACGCGACGGCCGCACGGTGGCCGAGCTGATGAGCGAAGGCAAGCAGGTGCTGCGCCGCGACGAGGTGATGGACGGCGTGCCCGAGCTGATCCCGGAGATTCAGGTCGAGGCGACCTTCCCCGACGGCACCAAGTTGGTGACCGTGCACCAACCGATCGCATGAGGACGGCGATGATCCCCGGAGAACTGCTGATCGACGACGGCGAGCTCACGCTCAACCCCGCCCGCCCGGCGCTGACGCTGGTCGTCGAGAACACCGGCGACCGGCCGATCCAGGTCGGCTCGCACTACCACTTCGCCGAGACCAACCCGGCGCTCAGCTTCGACCGTGCCGCGGCGCGCGGCCTGCGGCTGGACATCTCCAGCGGCACCGCGGTGCGTTTCGAGCCCGGCCAGCAGCGCACCGTGCAGCTGGTGCCCTACGGCGGCGAGCGCCGCGTCTGGGGCTTCCGGGCCGAAATCCAGGGAGCGTTGTGATGAGCACGAGCATCGGACGGCGCGCCTACGCCGAGATGTACGGCCCGACGCTGGGCGACCGCGTGCGCCTGGCCGACACCGAGCTGATCGTCGAGGTCGAGGCCGACTACACGCTGCGCGCCGGCGGTTACGGCGAGGAAGTGAAGTTCGGCGGCGGCAAGACCATCCGCGACGGCATGGGTCAGGGCCAGGCGGTCAACGGCCCCGGCCACCACGAGGCGGCCGACTGCGTCATCACCAACGCGCTGATCATCGACCACTGGGGCATCGTCAAGGCCGACATCGGTCTGAAGGGCTGCCGCATCGCCGCCATCGGCAAGGCCGGCAACCCCGACGTGCAGCCGGGTGTCGACATCGTCATCGGCCCGGGCACCGAGATCATCGCCGGCGAGGGGATGATCGTCACCGCCGGCGGCATCGACAGCCACATCCACTTCATCTGCCCGCAGCAGATCGACGAGGCGCTGAACTCGGGCGTCACGACGATGCTCGGCGGCGGCACCGGCCCGGCCACCGGCACCTTCGCGACGACCTGCACGCCGGGGCCGGAGAACCTGCACCGCATGCTGCAGGCCGCCGACGCGTTCCCGATGAACCTCGGCTTCCTCGGCAAGGGCAACGCCAGCCGGCCCGAGGCGCTCAGCCAGCAGATCGCCGCCGGCGCCATCGGCCTGAAGCTGCACGAGGACTGGGGCACGACGCCCAGCGCGATCGACAACTGCCTGGACATCGCCGAGGCGACCGACACCCAGGTCTCGATCCACAGCGACACGCTCAACGAGTCGGGTTTCGTCGAGGACACGATCGCCGCGACCAAGGGCCGCACGCTCTGCGCCTTCCACACCGAAGGCGCCGGCGGCGGCCACGCGCCGGACATCCTGCGCGTCGCCGGCGAAGCCAACTTCCTGCCCAGCAGCACCAACCCGACGATGCCCTACACCGCGAACACGGTGGACGAGCATCTGGACATGCTGATGGTCTGCCACCACCTCGACGCCGGCATCGCCGAGGACCTGGCCTTCGCCGAGAGCCGCATCCGCCGCGAGACCATCGCCGCCGAGGACGTGCTGCACGACCTGGGCGCGATCAGCATGATGAGCAGCGACAGCCAGGCCATGGGCCGCGTCGGCGAGGTCATCATCCGCACCTGGCAGACGGCGCACAAGATGAAGGTCCAGCGCGGCGCACTGTCAGGCGACAACGCCCGCAACGACAACCAGCGCGTCAAGCGCTACGTCGCCAAGTACACGATCAACCCGGCGATCGCCAACGGCATCGCGCACGAGGTCGGTTCGGTCGAGATCGGCAAGTGGGCCGACCTGGTGCTGTGGAAGCCGGCCTTCTTCGGCGTCAAGCCGAGCCTGGTGCTCAAGGGCGGCTTCATCGCCGTCGCGGCGATGGGCGACCCCAACGCCAGCATCCCGACACCGCAGCCGGTGCACTACCGGCCGATGTTCGGCAGCTTCGGCGGCGCCCGCGCCGCGACCTCGCTGACCTTCGTCAGCCAGGCGGCGCTGCAGGCCGAGATCGGCGAGCAGCTCGGCCTGGCCAAGCGCCTGGCCGCGGTGCAGGGCTGCCGCCAGGTGAAGAAGGGCGACATGGTGCACAACGGCTGGCTGCCGACGATGGAGATCGACCCGCAGACCTACGAGGTGCGGGCCGACGGCCAGTTGCTGACCTGCGAGCCGGCGACGGTGCTGCCGCTGGCCCAGCGCTATTTCCTGTTTTAGCCCCCAAGCTCGCTAGCGCTCGCTACCCCCAGGGGGCTGAGCCCGGACGCGACCCGTCCTGTGGACGGGTCGTGCCTGGCGAAGGGCCGGGCCACTGGCCCGGCGCGGCCTGCAAGGCCGTCCGCCGACGGACCGGCAAAGCCGGCCCGTGGCGGGAAGCTTGATGGGCAAAGCAGCGGCGGCTACGCGTGCGCGCTGACAGGCCCCGACCAGTGTCTCAGGCCGCGACCGGCTCCGAGGCTTCGGCGATGCGCCGCGCCAGGTGCTCCAGCGCTTCCTCGACCTGGTCGACGAGCACCAGGCACAGGTCGCCGGGCTGCAGGTTCGCGAGCGCCTGGTCGATGGCGACGAACTCGCCGTGGATCTCCTCGACGCGGCGCGTGCGCGGCGCGCCGCGCAGGCCTTCGCGCAGCAGCGCGATGACCTCGCCGTCGGCACGGCCGCGCTGGGCGGCGTCCTGGTACAGCAGCACCTCGTCGAAGGCGGCGCCGAGGATCTGCGTCTGCTCGCGGATGTCCTCGTCGCGGCGGTCGCCGGCGGCGCTGATGACGACCGAGCGGCGCTGAGCCGGCATCGCCTCGACGGCGCCGACCAGCGCGCGCATCGCGTCGGCGTTGTGGCCGTAGTCGGCGATGACCGTCGCGCCGCGGTAGTCCATGACGTTGAAGCGCCCCGGCGCGTTGTGCGCGTCGTTGACGAAGCTGGCCAGACCGGCGCTGACGGCGTCGAAGCTGAGGCCGCAGCCCCAGGCGGCGGCCACGGCGGCGAGCGCGTTCTCGACCTGGAAGCCGATCGTGCCGTTGCGGGTGAGCGGCACCTCGCGCAGCGGCACGCGGGCGCGTGCCGAGCCGTTGACGGCGACGATCGCGTCACCGTCGACGAACACCGTGCGCCCGCCCTGGGCGCGGTGCGCGACCATCGCCGGCAGGTGGCCGTCGACGGCGAACAGGATCACGCCGCCCGGGCAGTGCTGCGCCATCTGCAGCGTGATCGGGTCGGCGGCGTTGAGCACCGCGTAGCCGCTCTCGGCGACGTTCTGCACGATCACGCGCTTGAGCACCGCCAGGTCCTCGACCGTCGTGATGTAGTTCAGGCCGAGATGGTCGCCTGCGCCGACGTTGGTGACGACGGCGACCTGGCAGCGGTCGAAGCCCAGGCCTTCGCGCAGCATGCCGCCGCGTGCGGTCTCCAGCACCGCGGCTTCGGTGTCCGGGTGGGCGAGCACGTTGCGCGCGCTCTTCGGGCCGCTGCAGTCGCCGCTGTCGATCTGGTGGCCGTCGACCCAGACGCCGTCGGTGTTGGTCATGCCGACCTTGTAGCCGGCGGCGTTGAACAGGTGCGCGATGAGGCGCGAGACGGTGGTCTTGCCGTTGGTGCCGGTGACGGCGACGACCGGGATGCGGCCGTCCTGGCCGGCCGGGAACAGGCGCTCGACGATCGCCTCGCCGACCGCACGCGGCTTGCCGAAGCTCGGCGCCAGGTGCATGCGCAGGCCCGGCGCGGCGTTGACCTCGACGACGCCGCCGCGCTGCTGCTCCAGCGGCACGCCGACGCTCTCGCAGACCACGTCGACGCCGCAGATCTCCAGCCCGACCATGCGCGCCGCGGCCACCGCACGCGCGGCGACCTCGGGGTGCACGTCGTCGGTGACGTCGGTGGCGCTGCCGCCGGTGCTGAGGTTGGCGTTGTGGCGCAGCACGACCTTCTGGCCGTTGGCGGGCACCGCCTCGGGCGACAGGCCCAGCAGCTCCAGCCGCGCCAGCGCGACGTCGTCCAGGCGGATGCGCGTCAGCGCGGTGGCGTGGCCGTCGCCGCGACGCGGGTCGGCGTTCACCGCGTCGACGAGTTCGCGCACGCTGTGCACGCCGTCGCCGATGACGTAGGGCGGATCGCGGCGCGACGCGGCGACCAGCTTCTCGCCGACGACCAGCAGGCGGAAGTCGTGGCCGGGCAGGAACTGCTCGACCATCACCTCGCCGATCTCGTCGGCGGTGCGGTAGGCGACCTCGAACTGGGCGCGGTCGGTGACGTTGACCGTCACGCCCTTGCCCTGGTTGCCGTCACGCGGCTTGACGACGACCGGCAGGCCGATCTCCATCGCCGCGGCCCAGCCGTCCTCGAGGTCGGTGACCGGGCGGCCACGCGGCACCGGCACGCCGGCCGAGGCCAGCAGGCGCTTGCTGAGATCCTTGTCCTGGGCGATCGACTCGGCCACCGCGCCGGTGGAATCGACCTCGGCGGCCCAGATGCGGCGCATGCGTGCGCCCCAGCCGAACTGCACCAGGCTGCCGTCGGTCAGGCGCCGGTACGGCACGCCGCGCGCCAGCGCGGCGGCGACGATGGAGCCGGTGCTCGGGCCCAGGCGCACGTCTTCGTCGATGGCACGCAGCTCGGCCACCGCAGCCTCGGTGTCGAAGGCCTCGCCGGCGACGGCCGCGGCCAGCAGCTGCTGCGCGAGCTCCAGCGCGCGGCGGCCGACCTTCTCCTCGGTGTACTCGACGACGATCTGGTAGACGCCGGCCTCGGGCGCCGCGGCAGTGCGCGAGAACGACACGCGGCAGCCGGCGCGCGCCTGCAGCGCCAGCGCCAGACGCTCGAGCCAGCGCGCCATCGTCACCGGCTCGTGGGTGCCGACCGGACGCACCGGCGAGACCTCGGGCAGGGCCTCGCGCAGCCGGCGTTCGAGCGCCGAACCGGCCTCGATCGCCGACTCCTCGGCCGTGCAGCGCACGATGGCTTCGATCGCCGTGTGCCGGCTCCAGAGATTGGGACCGCGCAGCGCGCGGATGCGGGTGACGTCCATGGCGTCCTCAGCGGATGTCGGCAGGGGTCTGCGGGTCGAAGGTGTCCAGGCCGGCGGCCAGCAGCGCCGGCGCCAGGCCGAAGGCCCAGGCGGCGGCGACGGCCGGCAGCAGCACGGCGGCGGGCAGCGGCGAGCGGCCGCGCACGTTCAGTGGCGTCTCGGCGTGGCCTTCGCAGAGCCAGAGGCGGCCTTCGCGCAGCAGCACGGCATGGCCGCCGCGTTCGCGGTGATCGGCCAGCGCGGCGGCGTCGGTGGCGTAGAGCGTGACCTCGCCGTCGCAGTGTTCGGCCAGCGCCGCGATGCGGGCGTCGTCGGCGTTGAGCACGCCGATGCCGTCGGCGAGCACGACGTCCATCTGCGTGCGCAGCACCCGCGGCAGGTCGTCGGCGGCGTGGATGTCGTGGCGCTCCAGCGCCGCGGCACCGTCGAGGTCGGTGACGACGCCGATGCGGCAGCGGTCGTAGACCAGGCCTTCGTCGAGGATCGTCGCGGCGCCGTTCTCGAACACGGCGGCGTCGACCTCGCGGTTGAGCAGCAGGCGCTCGGAGATGTCGCCGCGTGTCGCGTCGCGTTCGTCGATGCGGCGCGTGTCGAGGAACAGGCCGTCGCGGCAGGCCAGGCCGACGTGGTGGCCCGACAGCTGCAGCAGCCAGGCGACGAGGCGCGCGACCGGCGTCGCCGCGTCACCGCCGGCGATGCCGACGATGGGGATGCGGCCGTCGTCGCCGGGCGGGAACAGATGATCGATGATCGCCTGGCCCACCGGGCGCGGCGACCCGACCGCCGGCTTGGTGTGCGCCAGCAGCCCGGGGCCGGCGTTGACCTCGACGACGGCGGCGTGCTGGCCGCGCAGCGGGCGCGTGATGTCCTGCGCGACGAGGTCGATGCCGGCGATGTCCAGGCCGACGGTGCGCGCCGCCAGCGAGGCGATGCGCGCGAAGTCGGGGTGGACCTCGTCGGTGCAGTCGATGGCGACGTTGCCGTTGCGCTGGATCAGCACGCGGCGGCCGGCGGCCGGCACGTCGTCGGGGTCGAGGTTCTGGCGGCGCAGGTCGACGAGGATCGCGCCGTCCTCGCGCACGCGGATGCGGCCCAGCGGGTGGTCCTCGGTCTCGCCGCGGCGCGGGTCGCTGTTGAGCTGGGCCTCGACGAGCTCGACGACCGTGCTGCGGCCGTCGCCGACGACCCAGGCGGCCTCGCCGCGCGCGGCGGCGACCATCCGGCCGGCGACGACGAGCAGGCGGTGCTCGTCGCCGGGGATGTAGCGCTCGACGATGACCTCGCTGCCTTCGGCGTCGGCGACGGCGAAGGCGGCCTCGATCTGGTCGCGCGTGCGCAGGTCCAGCGTGACGCCGCGGCCGTGGTTGCCGTCGCTGGGCTTGACGGCCACCGGCAGGCCGACGTCCTCGGCGATGTCCCAGGCGTCGGCGGCGCTGGCGGCGACGCGGCCCTCGGGCACCGGCACGCCGACGGCGGCCAGCAGGCGCTTGGTCAGGTCCTTGTCGCGCGCGATGCCTTCGGCGATGGCGCTGGTGCGGTCGGTCTCGGCGGTCCAGATGCGGTGCTGGCGCTTGCCGTGGCCGAGCTGCACCAGGTTGCCGTCGTTCAGGCGCAGGTGCGGGATGCGGCGCTCGGTGGCCGAGGCGACGATGTGCGCCGTGCTCGGGCCCAGGTAGGCGCGGTCGATCGCGTCGCGCACGGCCTGCACGGCGGCGGCGACCTCGAACTCGCGGCCGTTGATCGCCGCCATCAGCAGCGCGTGGCCTTGCTGCAGCGCACAACGTGCGACGGCTTCGTCACGGGCGCGGAAGACCATGCGGTAGATGCCGGTCTTGGACGTGCTGCGCGTCTGGCCGAAGCCGGTGGGCATGCCGGCCAGGTTCAGCAGCTCGATGACGACGTGCTCGAGCACGTGGCCCATCCAGGTGCCGCCGCGCAGGCGCTGGATGAAGCCGCCGCGCTCGCCGACGCCGCAGTGGTGCTCCTCCAGCGCCGGCAGCAGCGCCAGCAATCGGTCGACGAAACCGGGCAGTTGGTCCGACGGATGCTGTTCCAGCTCGCCCAGGTCGAGCCAGACCTCCAGCGCCGAGCGGTAGGTCCAGAGGTTGGGGCCGCGCAGATAGGTGACGCGCAGCAGGCGGATGTCGTCGAAGATCTTCATCGTGTTCGTGCGTTTTTCGCTCCGGAGCGACATGCGGCGTGAATTCGTGGCGGCGGCCGGTCGGCGCGGAGCCGGGCTGGCGCGTTACGCGACAATCCCGCGCTCGCCGCTACCCTCTCATGCCTTCAACCGATCCGTCTCCTGTGCTCGCCGCGGTGCCCTCCGCACCGCTCGAACGAGGGGAGAACGCGCTGGCCGGCCTGGACGTTGACCTGGACGCGAAGGAGCGCTTCGCGTCCGGCGAAATAGTTCTCACCGATCGCCGGCTGCTGGCCCGCGACGCGGGCACCGACACCTGGCGCGCCTGGCCGCTGACGCCGTCGCTGACGCTGCAGCACGCCGACCACGGCGGCGTCGGCCAGCTCTCGCTGCACGACGCCGACGGCCGCCTGGCCGCCTGGCGCTACACGCTGGGCCGCGACCCGGCGGCGCTGAAGCTGCTCGGACTGTTCGAGCGCCAGAAACGCCGCCTGGCCAGCGGCGAAGCCGACCCGGACGACGACGCCGAGCCCGAGGAGACCGATTTCGGCGTCGAGTCGGCGGCACCGCCGTCGACCTGGGTGCTGCTGCGGCTGTGGCGCTTCGCCAAGCCCTACCAGTGGCAGCTGCTGCTCGGTTTCGTGCTGACGCTGGCCTCCACCGCCGCGTCGCTGGTGCCGCCGTACCTGACGATCCCGCTGATGGACGAGGTGCTGATCCCGTACCAGAACGGCCAGCAGATCGACACCCACCTGGTCTGGATGCTGCTGGCCGGGCTGCTGGCCTCGGCGCTCGTCGCCTGGGCGCTCGGCTGGATGCGCACCTGGCTGCTGGCGCTGGTCAGCGAACGCATCGGCGCGGACCTGCGCACCGCGACCTTCGAGCACCTGCTGCGGCTGTCGCTGGACTACTTCGGCAGCAAACGCACCGGCGACCTGATGTCGCGCATCGGCAGCGAAAGCGACCGCATCTGCGTCTTCCTGTCGCTGCACGCACTGGATTTCGCCACCGACGTGCTGATGATCGGCATGACGGCGGCGATCCTGTTCAGCATCAACCCGTCGCTGGCACTCGCCACGCTGGTGCCGCTGCCCTTCATCGCCTGGATGATCCACCTGGTGCGCGACCGGCTGCGCACCGGCTTCGAGAAGATCGACCGCGTCTGGGGCGAGGTCACCAGCGTGCTCGCCGACACGATTCCCGGCATCCGCGTCGTCAAGGCCTTCGCCCAGGAGCAGCGCGAGGCCGAGCGTTTCCGCCGTGCCAACCGCGCCAACCTCGAAGTCAACGACAAGCTGAACAAGACCTGGAGCCTGTTCACGCCGACGGTGTCGCTGCTGACCGAGATCGGCCTGCTCGTCGTCTGGGCCTTCGGCATCTGGCTGGTCAGCCGCGACAGCATCACCGTCGGCGTGCTGAGCGCCTTCATCGCCTACATCGGCCGTTTCTACGGCCGGCTGGACTCGATGAGCCGCATCGTCTCGGTGACGCAGAAGGCCGCCGCCGGCGCCAAGCGCATCTTCGACATCCTCGACCACGTCAGCAACGTGCCCGAACCGGCGCAGCCGGTGAAGCTCGAGCGCGTGCAGGGCGGGCTGTCGCTGCAGGGCGTGGGCTTCCGCTACGGCAGCCGCGCGGTGATCCGCGGCCTGGACCTGGACATCCGCCCGGGCGAGATGATCGGCCTGGTGGGCCACAGCGGCTCGGGCAAGAGCACGCTGGTCAACCTGATCTGCCGCTTCTACGACGTCACCGACGGCGCGATCAAGGTCGACGGCATCGACCTGCGCCGCTTCGGCGTTGCCGACTACCGCCGCCACATCGGCCTGGTGCTGCAGGAGCCCTTTCTGTTCTTCGGCACAGTCGCCGAGAACATCGCCTACGGCAAACCCGACGCGACGCGCGAGGAGATCGTCGCCGCGGCACGCGCAGCACACGCCCACGAGTTCATCCTGCGCCTGCCGCACGGTTACGACTCGGTGGTCGGCGAGCGCGGCCAGGGGCTGTCGGGCGGCGAGCGCCAGCGCATCTCGATCGCACGCGCGCTGCTGATCGACCCACGCATCCTGATCCTCGACGAAGCGACGTCCTCGGTCGACACCGAGACCGAGAAGGAGATCCAGAAGGCGCTGGACAACCTGGTGCAGGGCCGCACGACGATCGCCATCGCCCACCGCCTGTCGACGCTGCGCCGCGCCGACCGGCTGGTCGTCATGGACCGCGGCCGCATCGTCGAGGTCGGCACGCACGACGAGCTGCTGGCGCGCGAAGGCGCGTACTGGCGGCTGTACGAGGCGCAGCTGCGCCAGGTCGACGAGAGCGACAGCGAACGCCCGCTGCTGCCGCCGCCCGCGCCGGCGGCGCATCCGGCCGGTGCCGCCTGAGGAAACGCGATGAACGCTCCCCTGTCCATCACGCTGCTGCGCGACGCCCACGGCCGGCTGGTGCTGCTCGACACCGAGGGTGTCGAACACGTCGGCGTCGTGCCGGTGCGCGCCTTCCCGCTGTCCGAACCCGGCGGCCCGGTGTCGCTGGTCGGCACCGACGGCCGCGAACGGCTGTGGATCGATCGCCCCGAGGCACTGCCGGCCGCGGCCCGGGCCGTGCTCGACGAAGAGCTGGCGCGGCGCGAGTTCGCCCCGGTCATCGAACGCCTGCTGGAGGTCTCGACCTTCTCGACGCCCAGCACCTGGACCGTCGACACCGACCGCGGCCGCACGACGCTGGTGCTCAAGGGCGAGGAAGACATCCGCCGCCTGAACGGCAGCGCGCTGCTGATCACCGACAGCCAGGGCATCGGCTACCGCATCGCCGACGCGAAGGCGCTGGATCGGCGGTCGAAGCGGCTGCTCGAGAGATTTCTCTGAGCCCCCAAGCTCGCTAGCGCTCGCTACCCCCCGAGGGGGCCATCCGCCGACGGTCCGGCGGAGCCGGACCGTGGCGGGAAGCTTGATCGCGGAGCGCGAGTTGTTTTGCCGGTGCTCGCTGACATCGCTGCGCGGCCTGCGAGGCCTGCAGGGCCGTCCGCCGTCCTTGACGGGCGGCGCTACCCCGCTCCCCTCGCCTTCTCGTTCTTGTTCTCCGGGTGCACGAACCCGATCGGCCGCTTCGGCGGGTCGGGCGGCGTCATCAATTCGCGCAGGGCATCGAAGACCTGCCTGAGCTGGTTGCGCGTGTTGCGGCTGAAGCTGTCGTGGCCGATCGCCAGCGCCTCGGTCTTCTGTTCCAGCTCCGAGAGACGTTTGGCCAAGTCGCCGTGCGTCGCCGCCAGCTCACGCATGCGGACGAAGGCCCGCACGACGTAGACCGACACCTCGATGGCGCGCGGGCTGCTCAGCAGGTTCGCGGCCATGATCGCTCCGTGCTCGGTGAAGGCGTACGGCAGGTATTTGCGGTGCCGGCCTCGGCCACCGTGTACCGCGTCTAAGGTCGCAATTTGCGACCTTAGAGCTCCCCACTCATCGGTCGTGAGCTGGAACATGAAGTCGGCCGGGAACTTGGGCAGGTTGCGGCGGACCGCCTCGTTGAAGCGCTTCGTCTCGACCTCGTAGAGCGCCGCCAGGTCAGCGTCCAGCAGGACGCGCCGGCCACGAACCGTGGCGATGCGCAGCGCGATGGCCTCGGTCGCCAGCAGCGGGGTGCTCATGGGCGGGGGCCGCAGGCGTGGCTGTCATGGGCCTTGGCCTTGACCTGGCCGCAGCACGTGAACAGAGGCCGAGGCCGGCGCATGTCGAACAGTTTCACCATGCCATCCTCCTGGGCGGCACTGTCGGCGCGCCCGGGGTCGCCGCCAAGGCGGAAACGATCCCCCGAAGGAGCGGCTCAGATCAGCGCCGCCACCGCCTCGCCGAGCTCGGTGGTGCTGGCGCTGCCGCCCAGGTCGGGCGTGCGCGGGCCTTCGCGCAGCACGGTTTCGATGGCGCGCACGATGGCGTCGTGGGCGGCGCGGCCGGCGCCCTGGCCGCCGGTCAGGAAGTCCAGCATCAGCGCGCCCGACCAGATCATCGCGATCGGGTTGGCGACGTTGCGGCCGTAGATGTCGGGCGCCGAGCCGTGCACCGGCTCGAACAGCGACGGGAAACGGCGCTCGGGGTTCAGGTTGGCCGACGGCGCCAGGCCGATCGTGCCGGCGGTCGCCGGGCCCAGGTCGGACAGGATGTCGCCGAACAGGTTGCTCGCGACGACGACGTCGAAACGCTGCGGCTGCAGCACGAAACGCGCGCTCAGGATGTCGATGTGCTGCTTGTCGACGGCGACCTGCGGGTAGGCCTTCGCCATCTCGTCGGCACGCGAGTCCCACCAGGGCATGCTGATCGCGACGCCGTTGCTCTTCGTCGCCACCGTCAGGTGCCGGCGAGCGCGCGAGGCCGCCAGCTCGAAGGCGAACTTCAGCACGCGGTCGGTGCCGTGGCGGCTGAAGACCGACTCCTGGATGACGATCTCGCGCTCGGTGCCGGCGAACATCGTGCCGCCGAGGTTGGTGTACTCGCCCTCGGTGTTCTCGCGCACGATCAGGTAGTCCAGGTCGCCCGGCTTGCGGCCGGCCAGCGGACAGGGCACGCCGTCGAACAGGCGCACCGGGCGCAGGTTGACGTACTGGTCGAACTCGCGGCGGAACTTCAGCAGGCTGCCCCACAGCGAGACGTTGTCCGGCACCGTCGCCGGCCAGCCGACGGCGCCGAAATAGATCGCGTCCATGCCGGCCAGTTGCTGCTTCCAGTCGTCCGGCATCATCGTGCCGTGCTGCCGGTAGTAGTCGCAGCTCGCCCAACCGATCTCGGTGAACTCCAGCGCCAGGCCGAAACGTTCGGCCGCGCGGCGCACGGCGCGCAGGCCTTCGGGGGCGACTTCCTTGCCGATCCCGTCTCCGGGGATCAGCGCGATGCGGTAGGGGCGGCTCATCTGGGGGCCTCGTCGGTCGGGGCGGCCATGCTAATCGGCGGCCGGCCGGCGTGTGCCGGGGCGGGTTTCAGCCGACGCGCTCGAAACGCGGGCGTACGCGGCCGTCGACGACGACGGTCTCGGCGAACATCTCGAACGGCCGCACCCAGGTGTCGGCGCTGGTGTAGATCGGCCGGTACAGCACCAGCGGCTGCAGCGTCTCGCTGTGGCGCACGACGCCCAGCACCTCGTACTCGCCGCCCTTGTAGTGGCGCCAGCGGCCGAGGGCGATCGTCGGCAGCGGCGGCAGTGCGTCGTTCATCGGGCGGTCTTCCGTGTCTTGCCGGCCTTGGACGCGGCGGCGGCGGTCTCGCGCAGCGAGGCGTCGACCAGCGCCTCGGCCATCCAGCCGACGGTGGCGTCGACTTCGGCGTCCGACGCGCCCCACAAGTCCTTCAGCACGACCCGCGCCTCGATGCCGTAGAGCACCGACAGCGCGCGGTGCAGCCGCGCCAGCGAGGCCTCGGGCAGTTCGGCGGCCAGCGGCTCGATCGCGTGCGCGAGGATGCCGACGCGGTGGCCGCGGCGGTAGGGTTCCTCCTTCAGCCGGCCGGCGCGTTCCAGCGCCCAGTGCTCCAGCGAGAGCTGCACCGCGGCCCGCATCTGCGGCTCGAACTCGCGAAAACGCGGGAAGGTCGAGGCGAACAGTTCGGCGACGCGGCGGCGGCCGTCGGGCTCGTCCGAATCGAAGCTGCGCAGCGGCCCGAGCGAGACGTCGATCACCGCGGTGATCAGCGCGCTGCGGCTGGGGAAGTAGCGGTAGGCCGTCGCGCGCGAGACCTCGGCGCGGCGCGCCACCTCGGGCAGCGTCGGCACCTGGCCCTCGCGGATCAGCGCCATCGCCGCGTCGAGCAGCAGGCGCCGCGTCGCGCCGCGGATGCCACCTTCGATCTCCACGGTGGGCGGCGGGGCGGGCAGCGCGGGGCGGGTCGTCTTGGGCATCTCGGGCTCGGGTTGGCGCGGATTGCAACACAGGTCGCGAGGTGAGACACTCGTCTCATTTTCAGCCTGACGTCTCCATTCCCGAGGAGCAGCATGGACCCGACCGCCCCCCGCTACGCCGTCGTCGCCGGCACTTTCGACACCAAGGCGCGTGAACTCGTCTTCCTGCGCGACTGCCTGGCCGCGATGGGCGTGGCCACGCGCACCGTGGATCTCTCGACGCAGGGCCGCGGCGCCGGCGTCGACGTCACGGCCGAAGAGGTGGCGGCCTGCCACCCGCAAGGCGCGGCGGCAGTCTTCACCGGCGACCGCGGCAGCGCGGTGATCGCGATGGCGCAGGCCTTCGAGCACTGGGTGCGCGGCCGCGACGACGTCGCCGGGCTGCTGTCGGCCGGCGGCTCGGGCGCCACCGCGCTGGCGACGCCGGCGATGCGCGCCTTGCCGGTCGGCGTGCCCAAGCTGATGGTCAGCACCGTCGCCTCGGGCGACGTGCGGCCCTACGTCGGCCCCAGCGACATCTGCATGATGTATTCGGTCACCGACGTGCAGGGCCTCAACCGCATCAGCCAGCGTGTGCTGGCCAACGCCGCGCACGCGATGGGTGGCATGGTGCGCGAGCGCGCCGAGTTCACGTCGACGAAGCCGGCGATCGGGCTGACGATGTTCGGCGTCACGACGCCCTGCGTGCAGGCGATGACCGCGCTGCTGGAGCCCGACTACGACTGCCTGGTGTTCCACGCCACCGGCACCGGCGGCCAGTCGATGGAGAAGCTCGCCGACTCGCACCTGCTGGCCGGCGTCATCGACGCGACGACGACCGAGGTCGCCGACGAGCTGATGGGCGGCGTCTTCAGCGCCGGGCCCGAGCGTTTCGACGCCATCGCACGCAGCCGCGTGCCCTACGTCGGCTCCTGCGGCGCGCTGGACATGGTGAACTTCGGCGCCATCGACACCGTGCCCGAGCGCTACCGCCAGCGCAATCTCTACAAGCACAACGCCAACGTCACGCTGATGCGCACCAGCGTCGACGAGAACGTCGCGATGGGCCGTTTCATCGCCGCCAAGCTCAACCGCATGGACGGGCCGGTGCGTTTCTTCCTGCCCGAAGGCGGCGTCTCGATGCTCGACGCGCAAGGCCTGCCGTTCTGGGACCCGGCCGCCGACGCGGCGCTGTTCGACACGATCGAGCAGGAGTTCCAGGCCACCGACAAGCGCCGGCTGATCCGCAGCCCGCTGCACATCAACGACCCGAGCTTCGCCCGCCTGCTGGTCGAAGCCTTCAAGGAGATCGCCGGCTGAGGCCGGCGCAGGAGAACACGATGGCACGCATTCCCCGCCAGCAGATCCTCGACACGTTCCGCGCCAAGATCGCGCGCGGCGAACCCATCATCGGCGGCGGCGCCGGCACCGGCCTGTCGGCCAAGGGCGAGGAGGCCGGCGGCATCGACCTCATCGTCATCTACAACTCGGGCCGCTACCGCATGGCCGGGCGCGGTTCGCTGGCCGGCCTGCTGGCCTACGGCAACGCCAACGAGATCGTGCTCGACATGGCCAAGGAGGTGCTGCCGATGGTGCGCCGCACGCCGGTGCTGGCCGGCGTCAACGGCACCGACCCGTTCATGCTGCGCGATCACTTCCTGCAGCAGCTGATCGCCGTCGGCTTCTCCGGCGTGCAGAACTTCCCGACGGTCGGCCTGATCGACGGCAGCTTCCGCGCCAACCTCGAAGAGACCGGCATGGGCTACGGCCTGGAGGTCGACATGATCCGCGCCGCGGCCGAGCTCGACCTGCTGACCACGCCCTACGTCTTCGACGAGACCAGCGCCGCCGACATGGCGCGTGCCGGCGCCGACATCCTCGTGCCGCACATGGGGCTGACGACCGGCGGCGCGATCGGCGCCGAAACCGCGCTGACGCTGGCCGACTGCGTGCCGCGCATCAACGCCTGGGCCGAGGCCGCGCGGCGCGTGAAGCCCGACATCATCGTGCTCTGCCACGGCGGCCCGATCGCCCAGCCCGAGGACGCGCAGTTCATCCTCGACCACTGCCCCGAGGTCAACGGCTTCTACGGCGCCTCCAGCATGGAACGCCTGCCGGTCGAAGGTGCGCTCGTCGAGCAGACGAAGAAGTTCAAGGCGATCCAGCGCGCATAAACCTCGGCGCCCACACGGGCGCCGGCCTCGTGCCATCGTCGCGCCCGGCCGCCCTGCCCCGGGGCGGGGAGGACGCACGATGAGCACCTGGCGCAGGAAACCGGCGAACGAGCCCTTCGCCGCCGACGAGATCGAGGCCCGGCTGAAGGACGAGCTGCCGGTCTGGCAGCACGAGGACGGCTGGATCCGCCGCACGTACAGGACGGCCGGCTGGAAAGGCACGCTGATGGTCGTCAACACCGTCGGCCACCTCGCCGAAGCCGCCTGGCACCACCCCGACCTGACGGTGTCCTACGCCTCGGTCACGGTGAAGCTGCAGACGCACGACGCCCAGGGCATCACCGAGAAGGACTTCGCGCTGGCGAAGAAGATCGACGAGGTGCTGATGTGGCAGCCCGGGCGCGACGCCGACCCGGTGTTCGAAGGCACGCCCGACGACCCGCGTTTCAAGTACCTCGAACACGACTGAAGCCGGCCCGCGTGCCGGGCACGGCACACTCTCGCGCCACGCGACCACGAGTCGCCGCTGCCGGCGGGCGTCACGACACGCCGTCGGTCGACGAACACCCGAGCCCGTACCTGCCCCCACGATGAGCCTCCCCTGCGCCCTGCTCGACGACCGCGACGCCACGCCGGCGTCGCCGACGAGCCGGCTCTACACCGGCTTCGTGCACGAGCACCGCTGCACCGACCCGGCGGCGCTGGACACGACCTGGGACGCCGTCGCAGCCGACCAGCGCGCCGGGCTGCACGCGCTGCTGCTGGCCGACTACGAGTGGGGCGCCAAGCTGCAGCGTGCCGGCACGGCGCGGCTGGCCGCCGACGACGGGTCCAGCCTGCGGGTGCTGATGTTCCGCCGCCTGGAGCGCCTGTCGCGCGAGCAGGCCGACGCCTGGCTCACGGCCCAGCCCGGCGCCGGCGACGCGGCCGGCGTCGGTGCGCTCGAGCCCAGCGTCACGCGCGACGAGTTCCACGCCGCGATCGCCCGCATCCACGAGGCCATCGCCGCCGGCGAGACCTACCAGGTCAACTACAGCTTGCGCCTGCACGGCCGCGCCTGGGGCGCGCCGGTGGCGCTGTACCGCGCCTTGCGCGAGCGCCAGCCGGTGGCCTACGGCGCCTACGTCGTGCTGCCGCCGGGCGGGCCGGCGACACATCTGCTGTCGTGTTCGCCCGAGCTCTTCGTGCGCCACGAGGCCGGTGTCGTCACCGCGCGGCCGATGAAGGGCACGGCGCCGCGCACCGGCGCGCCCGAAGGCGACCGCGACACGGCGCGGCGGCTGTCGCTGGACGTCAAGAACCGCGCCGAGAACCTGATGATCGTCGACCTGCTGCGCAACGACCTCGGCCGCGTCGCCGAGATCGGCTCGGTCCAGGTGCCGGCGCTGTTCTCGGTCGAGCCCTACGCGACGGTGTTCCAGATGACCTCGACGGTGCAGGCGCGGCTGCGGCCCGACATCGGGCCGGCGGCGCTGCTGCGTGCGATCTTCCCCTGCGGCTCGATCACCGGCGCGCCCAAGCTGCACACGATGGACCTGATCGCCGCGCTGGAGAGCACGCCGCGCGGCCTGTACTGCGGCGCCATCGGCTGGGTCGACGCGCCACCGCCCGGGCGTGTGCTCGGTGACCTGTGCTGGTCGGTCGCGATCCGCACGCTGACGCTGGCGGCCCCCGCGGCCGACGGCACGCGCACGCTGACGCTGGGGGTCGGCGCCGGCATCGTGCAGGACAGCCGCGCCGACGACGAACACGACGAGTGCCGGCTGAAGGCCCGTTTCCTCACCGGGCTGGACCCGGGTTTCGAGCTGATCGAGACCGTGCGCGCCGAAGCCGGCGGGCGTTTGCCGCTGCTGGAGCGCCACCTCGCGCGCCTGTCGGCCAGCGCCGCCGCGCTGGGCTTCGCCCTCGACGCCGCCGCGGCGCGGCGCGCGCTGCAGGCCGCCGCGGCCGCCGGCACGGGCGGGCCGCAGCGCCTGCGGCTGACGCTGGCGCACGACGGCCGCCTGACGATCGTGCGCGCGCCGCTGGCACCGTTGCCACCCGGCCCGGTGCGGCTGCGCTGGGCCGAGGCGCCGCTGCCCGGCCCGCGCCCGCTGGCCGCGCACAAGACCACCGAGCGTGCGCTCTACGACGCCGGCGTGCGCGCCGCCGAAGCCGCCGGCGCCTTCGACACGCTGTTCTGCAACGCCGACGGCCACGTCGTCGAAGGCGGGCGTTGCACGCTGTTCGCCAAGATCGACGGCCGCTGGTGCACGCCGCCACTGGCCGACGGCGCGCTGGCCGGCGTGCAGCGGGCCGCGCTGCTGGCCGACCCGGCCTGGGACGCCGTCGAGCGGCCGCTGACCCGCGCCGACGTCGAACGCGCCGAAGCCCTCGTCGTCTGCAACGCGCTGCGCGGCGTGCTGCCGGTGGCCGGTTTCGTCGACCCCGCTGCGGCACCGGCCGGAGCGGGCTCGCTGGCCTCGCCCGCGGCCAGCGGCCTGCGCGTGAACTTCGACCGCTGAAATCCCGCCTGATCCGCTCGGCAACCCCCCCTTGCGCTCGCTAGACTTCCGGCCGGCCGGGCAGAATCCCGGCCGCTGATGGCACCCCTCTGCCGGGGAAGATCGACGGCGCGACCAGGCAGTACCGCGCGGAACAGGCAGGCCCATGAACGACTCCCCCGCCGCTGCGCGGGATCTCTTCCACCGCCGGCTCGAACAGAGCCTCATGGCGGCTTTTCTCCTGATGGTGCTGCTGGTCTGCACGGCAGCCATCCTCTACGGGCGCGAGGAGCGGCGGGACCGCATCGACAGCGCCACCGAACAGGCCGCGACCCTGACGCGCGCACTCGAGGAGCATGTCCGCCGCAGCGTCGGCGCCGTCGACGTGATCCTGCAGACGATCGCGACCGACGCGCTGGCGCGGCGTGAGATCGACGGCCTGCCGCGCGAGCTGGCACGCAAGCGGGCGCTGCTGCCGCAGGCGCGCTGGCTGGCGATCTACGGCCCCGAACTCGAGCTGCAGGGCGCCAGCGGCGACGACGACGTGCTGCGTGACGCGGCCGCGCTGCGCGCGACGCTGTCCGCCACGCTGCGGGCCAGCGACGAACGCCTGCACGTCGGCCCGCCGCTGGGCGATGCCGCCGCACCGGTGATCCCGGTGACCCGGCGCATCGTCGGCGGCGACGGCACGGTGCTGGGGGTCGCCGTCGCGATGCTCGACAGCGAACACTTCGAGCGCTTCTACCGCGAGCTGGAGCTGTCGCCGGCGCACAGCCTGGTGCTGACACGCGCCGACGGCCTGCTGCTGCTGCGCTACCCGCAGTACGCGTCGATGCGCCCCGGGCTGGACATGTCCACGCTGTCGCCGGTGTTCAGCGCGCCCAGGCCGCTGGCCGGCCCGGTGACCTTGCAGGCGGCCAGCGCGATCGACGGTGTCGAGCGCCTGCTGACCTATCGCGAGATCGGGCAGCCGGCGCTGCTGGTGGGCATCGGCCAGGACCTGCATCCGCTGCTCGCGCCGTGGCGCCAGCGGGTGCTGACGCTGGCCTTCGGCGTGGCCGGCGTCGTCGCCGCGCTGACGTTGCTGCTGTGGGCGGCGCTGGCGCAGATCCGCCGCAGCGCCGAGGCCGAGCGCCGGCACCGCGAGACGCTGGAGCACAAGGTGCGCGAGCGCACCGCCGAGCTCGAGCACGCCAACGAGGAGCTGCGCGCCTTCACCTACTCGGCCTCGCACGACCTGCGCGGGCCGCTGCACGGCATCCACGGCGTGATGCAGCTGCTGCGCCACAAACACGGCAAGACGCTGCCCGAGGCGGCGCTGGACATCCTCCATCACGCCGAGAACAGCGTCGCGAACATGGTGCGGCTGACCGAGGACCTGCTGACGCTGTCGGGCGTCGGCCGGCGCACGCTCGAGCCGCAGCCCGTCGACCTGAGCGCGATGGCCTGGGAGATCGCCGCCGAGCTCGCCGACGCCGATCCGGAGTACCACGTCGAGCTGCGTGTCGAGCCGGAAATGAGCGTCGTCGGCGACCCGGGGCTGCTGCGCATCGCGCTTCACAACCTGCTGGCCAACGCCTGGAAGTACAGCTCGCGCGCCGAGGAGCCGGTGGTCGAGGTGACGTCCGAGGTCTTCAACGGCGAGCGCATCTTCATCGTGCGCGACAACGGCGCCGGCTTCGACGCCGCGCACGCGCACCGCCTGTTCCAGCCCTTCCAGCGTCTGCACAGCAGCCGCGAGTTCCCGGGCACCGGCGTCGGCCTGGCGACGGTGGCGCGCGTGGTGCGGCGCCACGGCGGGCGGGTCTGGGCCGACGGCGCGCCGGGCGCTGGCGCGGCCTTCCGCTTCACGCTGCCCGAGCCCGAGGACAGCACGCTGGCGCAGCCGGCCTGACGGCCGGCGGGGGCTAGACTGCGTGTCTCCGGGCGGCCTGGCCGCCCCGTACTGGATTGCCCCCGATGCTCACCGTCAACAAGATCATTCCCCAGGGCCGCGGCCTCGCCGGTGCGCTGCTCAAACGCGCCCCGGCCGTCGAGCTGGACTGGGACACGCGGCAGAAGAGCCGCTTCGACGCCACCGACAGCGCCGGGCGTATGCTCGGTGTCTTCCTGCCGCGCGGCAGCGTGGTGCGCGGCGGCGACGTGCTCGTCGCCGAGGACGGCTCGCTGGTGCGCGTGGGCGCGGCGGCGCAGCCGGTGCTCGTCGTGCGCGCCGCCGCGCCGTTCGAGCTGATGCGCGCCGCCTACCACCTGGGCAACCGCCACGTCGCGCTGGAACTGCGCCACGAGCACCTGAAGCTCGAACCCGACCACGTGCTCGCCGAGATGCTGCGCCGCATGGGGCTGGACGTCGCCGAGGCGCACGAGCCGTTCGAGCCCGAAGGCGGGGCCTATGCCGCGGACGGGCACGGCCATCAACACGCCCACGGCCACACGCACGAAGGCTGCGGCCACGACCACGCGACCGGCGGCTGCGGCCACGATCACGGCCACGAGCACCACCACGCCAAGGCCGCGGCGCCGGCGCACGCGGCGGCCTGCGGGCACGACCACGGTCACGATCATGGCAGCGGCTGCGGCCACGATCACGGGCACGACCACGGCCCGGCACACGCGCCGGCGGCAGGCCACGGGCATGCCCACGGCGGCTGCGGTGGCCACGGCGGTTGCGGCGGGCACGGCGGCTGCGGCGGCGGCCACCACGGCCACCGCTGAGGTGCAGGCCCCGACGCTGCTGCGGCTGATCTGGCTGGCCTCGCCGGCGCTGCCGGTCGGCGGCTTCAGCTACTCCGAAGGCCTGGAGGCGGCCGTCGACGCCGGCCGGCTGCAGGGCGAGGCCGGTGCACGCGACTGGCTGCTGGCGCAGCTGGAGCTGACGCTGGCGCGTGCCGACGGCCCCGCGCTGGTGCAGGCGATGCGCGCGTGGCGCGACGGCGACGCGGCGCGTGTGCGCGAGCTCAACGACTGGGTGCAGGCCAGCCGCGAAAGCGCCGAGTTCCGGCTGCAGGCCGAGCAGATGGGGCGCTCGCTGGTCGAGTGGCTGAAGAACGGCGAACAGGCCGGCGATGCACGCATCGCCACGCTGGCCGCGCTGCCGCCGGCACCGACCTGGCCGGTCGGCTTCGCGCTCGCCGCGGTGCTGGCCGACGCGCCCGAACGCGAGGCGCTGCTGGCCTTCGGCTTCGGCTGGGCCGAGAACCTGGTGCAGGCGGCGATGAAGGCCGTGCCGCTGGGCCAGGCCGCGGCGCAGCGCATCCTCGCCGCGCTGGCCGCGGCGCTTCCGGCGGCCGCCGACCGTGCGCTGGCCGCCGACGCCGCCGGCCGCGTCGCCTTCGCGCCGATGCTGGCGGTGCTGTCGGCGCGGCACGAGGCGCAGTACTCGCGGCTGTTCAGGTCCTGAGCGCGGGCACGGTTGCTGCATGATCTGCGGCATGACCCACACGCTTCATTCCATCCCCGGCCGCACGCGCCGGCTGCCGCCGCTGCGGGTCGGCGTCGGCGGGCCGGTCGGCTCGGGCAAGACGACGCTGCTCGAGATGCTCTGCAAGACGATGCGCGAGCGCTGGGACCTCGTCGTCGTCACCAACGACATCTACACCAAGGAAGACCAGCGCCTGCTGACCGTGGCCGGCGCGCTGGACCCGGAGCGCATCGTCGGCGTCGAGACCGGCGGCTGCCCGCACACCGCGATCCGCGAGGACGCGTCGATCAACCTCGAAGCGGTGGACCGGCTGCTGGAGAAGTTCCCCGACGCCGACATCGTGTTCATCGAGTCCGGCGGCGACAACCTCGCCGCGACCTTCAGCCCCGAGCTGTCGGACCTGACGATCTACGTCATCGACGTCGCGGCCGGCGAGAAGATCCCGCGCAAGGGCGGCCCCGGCATCACCAAGAGCGACCTTTTCGTCATCAACAAGACCGACCTCGCGCCGCACGTCGGCGCCTCGCTGGAGGTGATGGCCGAGGACACGCGCCGCATGCGCGGCACGAAACCCTTCGTGATGACGAACCTGAAGACGCTCGACGGCCTGGCCGAGGTCGTCGAGTTCATCGAGCGCAAGGGGATGCTGAAGGGCTGAGCCGGCGGCGTGCGGACGCACAACGACGAGGTCAGGTCTGGCGCGCACAACGCGCAAAACGGGGTCAGGTCTCGAGAGACCTGACCCCAGGCTGCCCAGGCTGCACACGCAAAAAGGGGTCAGGTCTCGAGAGACCTGACCCCAGGCCGGCAGACCTCAGAGCCCGAACGCCAGCGCCACGCGGTAGGTGACGAAGGCCGCCACGTAGGCCAGCACGAACAGGTAGCCGGCCGTGACCAGCGGCCACTTCCAGCCGCCAGTCTCGCGCTTGATCGTCGCCAGCGTCGACAGGCACTGCGGCGCGAAGACGAACCAGGCCATCAGCGCCAGCGCGGTGGCCATCGACCAGTCCTGCGCCAGCAGCGGCGCCAGCGCGCTGCCGGCTTCGTCGCCGGCGTCGCCGACGGCGTAGACCGTGGCCAGCGCCGCAACCGCGACTTCGCGTGCGCCCATCGCCGGCACCAGCGCGATGCTGATCTGCCAGTTGAAGCCGATCGGCGCGAAGACGACGGCCAGCGCCTGGCCGATGCGGCCGGCGAGGCTGTACTCGATGGCCGGCTGCGTCGCGCCTTCGGGCGGCGCCGGGAAGCTCGACAGCGCCCACAGCACGATGGTCAGCACCAGGATCACGCCGCCGACGCGGCGCAGGAAGATCGTCGCGCGCTGCCACAGGCCCAGCGCCACCGAGCGCACCGTCGGCCAGTGGTAGGCCGGCAGCTCCATCATCAGCGTGCGCACCTGGCTCTTGCCGCTGCCGAAACGCTTGAGCACCCAGGCGATCGCGAAGGCGCCCGCGATGCCCGCCATGTAGAGCGCGAACAGCACCAGCCCCTGCAACTCCAGCCCGCCGGCCACCTGGCGCGCCGGGATGAAGGCCGCGATCAGCAGCGCGTAGACCGGCAGCCGCGCCGAGCAGGTCATCATCGGCGCCAGCAGGATGGTGACGATGCGGTCGCGCGGGTCGGCAATGGTGCGCGTGGCCATGATGCCGGGGATCGCGCAGGCGAAGCTCGACAGCAGCGGGATGAACGAACGCCCCGACAGCCCGACGCCGCCCATCAGGCGGTCGAGCAGGAAGGCCGCACGCGGCAGGTAGCCCGACTCCTCCAGCAGCAGGATGAAGAAGAACAGGATCAGGATCTGCGGCAGGAAGACGACGACGCCGCCCAGGCCGGCGATCAGGCCGTCGACGACGAAGCTGTGCAGCACGCCCTCGGGGATGAAGCCGCCGACGGCCTCGCCGGCGGCCGCCGTGGCTTCCTCGATCCAGCCCATCGGCGCCTCGGCCCAGGCGAACACCGCCTGGAAGACGAGGAACAGCAGCAAGGCCAGGATCGCCGGGCCGGCCACCGGATGCAGCACGACGCGGTCGATGCGGTCGCTGCCGGTCTCGGGCATCGCCTTGTCGAGGTCCAGGCGCTCGAGGATGCCCTGCACGGTGTGGTGATCGCCGTCGAGATGCAGCGTGTCGTGCGCCTTCTGCGGCGCACGCCACAGGCTCTTGTCCTCGAGCAGCGCGCGCAGCGCGCGATCGCCGTCGGCCTTGATGCCGACCGTCGGCACGACCGGCACGCCGAGTTCGCGCGACAGCGCCTCGGCGTCGACCGTGATGCCGCGGCGCGCGGCCATGTCGGCCATGTTCAGCGCGACGATGCACGGCAGGCCCAGGCGCTGCACCGCGAGCACCAGGCGCAGGTTGCGGCGCAGGTTGGTCGCGTCGACGACGCAGACGACGACGTCCGGACGGCGTTCGCCCTTGGCGCGGCCGTAGAGCACGTCGACCGTCACGCGTTCGTCGGGCGAACGCGGGTGCAGGCTGTAGGCGCCGGGCAGGTCGAGCACACGCAGCGTCTTGCCGGCGGCGGTGCGCAGCAGGCCTTCCTTGCGCTCGACGGTGACGCCGGCGTAGTTGGCCACCTTCTGGCGGCTGCCGGTCAGCAGGTTGAACAGCGCCGTCTTGCCGCAGTTCGGGTTGCCCACGAGGGCGACCAGCTGGCCGCCGGGATGGAAGTGGACGACGGTCTCGTGGCAGCCGCTCATAGCGGCTCCACGCGCACGCAGGCGGCCTCGGCGCGGCGCAGCGCGAAGGTCGACTGGCCGACGCGCACGACCAGCGGGTCGCCGCCCCAGACGCTGCGCGTGGTCACGGTGACACGTTCACCGGGCAGGAAGCCGATCTCGGCGAGCCAGCGCGCCCAGTCGGGCGCCAGCGCCGGCGGCGTCACCGACAGCACGCGGCACGGCAGGCCGGTGGCCGCGGCGTCCAGCGACTGGGCCGCAGGCGACGCGCCGGGACCGTTCGCCGGCGCCGGCGAACTCGCCACCGGCATCAGCGCCGGCGAGGGGGTGCGGAAGAAGTTGCCAAAGCCCATGATCGGCATCAAATGCGAATATTTCTCATTATGAGCCCAGGCAAAACCCTGACACAAGCAAAACCGTCTGCCGGCCTGACTGTTGTCAAGGCCAGCCGCTGCCAGCAGCGGCCAGCGTGAACTCTCGACGGCGCCGCGGGCCGTGCGACACTTCCGCGTGCCCTGCCCCGAGCGTCCATGCTGATCAACTGCGTCGCCTACCGCCAAGGCGTCAAGCTCGCCGACATCGCGGTCGAGGCGATCAGCGAGCACCTCGCCGAACCCGGCACCCTGGTCTGGGTGGCGCTGCGCGACGCCAGCGACGACGAACTGGCCGCGATGCAGCGCGAGTTCGGCCTGCACGAGCTGGCCGTCGAGGACGCGCGCCACGGCCACCAGCGGCCGAAGATCGAGGAATACGGGGACATGCTGTTCACCGTCGTGCACCTCGTCGAGTACGGCCCCACCGACGAGCTGCAGGTCGGCGAGCTGGCGATCTTCGCCGGGCCGAACTACGTGGTCTCGGTGCGCAACCGCGGCACCCAGGGCTTCGTCGGCGTGCGCGCACGCTGCGAGCAGGCGCCGGCGCTGCTGGCACAAGGGCCGGGCTTCGTCTTCTACGCGCTGCTGGACGCGGCGGTCGACCGCTACTTCCCGCTGGTCGAGGAGCTGGAGAACCTCGTCGACGGCATCGAGACGCAGATCTTCGAGCCCGGCGCGGCGCGCCGCAGCATCGAGCAGCTCTACGACGTCAAGCGCCGACTGGCAGTGCTGCGCCACGCGGTGCTGCCGTTGATCGACCCGGTGCTGCGCCTGCACGGCGGCCGCACGCCGGCGGCCTGCGTCGGCACGCAGGAGTACTTCCGCGACGTCTCGGACCACCTCATGCGCATCAACGGCACGCTCGACGCGCTGCGCGAGACGGTGGCCACCGCCATCCAGGTCAACCTGTCGATGGTGACGATCGAGGAGAGCGAGACCACCAAGCGCCTGGCGGCCTGGGCCGGCATCTTCGCCGTGGCCACCGCCTTCGTCGGTGTCTGGGGCATGAACTTCAGGTACATGCCCGAGCTCGACTGGCGCTGGGGTTATCCGGCGGCACTCGCCGTCATCGGCAGCGTCTGTGCCCTGATGTACCGGCGCTTCAAGAAACTGGGATGGTTATGAACCAGGACAAGACCGACACCTGCCCGCGCTGTGGTGCGTCCTTCCACTGCGGCATCGCCGGCCCCGGGCCCTGCGCCTGCACCGAGGTCAAGCTCGACACCCGGCCGCTGCGCACGATGATGTCGCTGTACCCGAGCTGCCTGTGCCCGGACTGCCTGCGCGCGATCGCTGCCGGCGCGCCGGTGCAGGCGCCGGCGCGGACCTGAGTCCGCGCCGCGTTCAGTGCGCGCCCCCGGCGTCGGCCGGGGTGGCGCCCGCGGCCGTGCGCCGCGGCGAGGTCATCCAGATCAGCGCGACCAGCGCCACGAACAGCAGCCCCGACAGGTAGAACACGTCGGTCACGGCCATCGTGTAGGCCTGCTGGTCGATGAGCCGGTTCAGCGTCGCGCCGGCCTGCTCGGCGCTCTGGCCGGCGGCGGCCAGCTGCGCCAGCACCTGCTGTGTCGTCGCGTCGCGCGCGCCGCTGCTGATCGCCTCGACGAGGTGGGCATGGTGCATCGAGGCGCGGTGGTCCCACAGCGTCGTGAACAGCGAGGTGCCGACCGCGCCCGCGGTGATGCGCACGAAGTTCGACAAGCCTGAAGCCGCCGGCATCTGCTCGGGCTTCAGGCCGCTGAAGATGATGGCCTGCAGCGGCACGAAGAAGAAGGCCATCGCCGCGCCCTGCAGCACGATCGGCAGCAGGATCACGCCCGGCGTGACCTCGGTGCTGAACCACGAGCGCATCCACAGCACCAGGCCGAAGCCGAGGAAGGCGACGGTGGCCAGCTTGCGCGGGTCCATGCGGCCGACGTTCTTGCCGACCCACGGCGACAGCGCGATCGCCAGGATGCCGACCGGCGCCGTCACGATGCCGGCCCAGGTCGCCGTGTAGCCCATCCACTGCTGCAGCCACAGCGGCAGCAGCACGACGTTGCCGAAGAACACGCCGTAGGCCACCGACAGCGCCGTCGTGCCGAACAGGAAGTTGCGCCGGCCGAACAGCCGCAGGTCGACGATCGGGTGCCGGTCGGTGAGCTCCCAGGCCAGGAAGAACAGGAAACCGACCACCGCCACGACCGCCAGCACGACGATCTCCGTCGACGCGAACCAGTCCAGCTCCTTGCCCTTGTCGACCATGATCTGCATCGCGCCGACCCACAGCACCAGCAGCCCCAGGCCGATGGCGTCGACCGGCACCTTGCGCGGCCCGGGGTCGCGCGTGCGGTAGATCGACCAGGTCAGCGCCGCGGCGAACAGCCCCACCGGCACGTTGATGTAGAAGATCCAGGGCCAGGACAGGTTGTCGGTGAGCCAGCCGCCAAGCAGCGGCCCGACGACCGGCGCGACCATCGTCGTCATCGCCCACAAGGCCATCGCCATGCCGGCCTTGGCCGGCGGGTAGCTGGCCAGCAGCAGGGTCTGCGACAGCGGGATCATCGGCCCCGACACCAGCCCCTGGAAGACGCGGAAGGCGATCAGCGACTCGATGTTCGGCGCCAGGCCGCAGAGCCAGGACGCGATGACGAACAGCAGCACGCTGGCGGTGAACAGCCGCACCTGGCCGAAACGCTGCGTCAGCCAGCCGGTCAGCGGCACGGCGATCGCGTTGGCGACGCCGAACGAGGTGATGACCCAGGTGCCCTGCTGCGGGCTGACGCCCAGGTCACCCGAGATCGCCGGGATCGAGACGTTGGCGATCGAGGTGTCGAGCACCGTCATGAAGGTCGCCAGCGACAGCGCCAGCGTGCCGGCGATGCGTGCGCCGCCCTGCAGCGGCGGAAAGGCCGGCGCCCGCGGCGGTGCGGCCGGCCGCGGCGCCTGGCCTTCGTCCGGCGCGGAAGCGGTGGTGGCGCTCATCTCAGCCCTTGGCCGGGCGACCCAGGTTGCGCGCGATGATCTCGTGCACGCGGCGCTCGGCGGCCTCGCCGGCGGCGTCGAAGACCGCGGTGCGGTTGGTCGGGCGCTTCACCGCGGCGAGCACCGGCTCGCCGTTCGTGTCGGCGGTGTCGACGCTGGCCTCCATCGACAGGCCGACACGCAGCGGGTGCTCCGACAACTGCCGGGCGTCGAGCTCGATGCGCACCGGCACACGCTGCACGACCTTGATCCAGTTGCCGGTCGCGTTCTGCGCCGGCAGCAGCGCGAAGGCGGCCCCGGTGCCGGCACCGACGCCGGCGACACGGCCCTCGTACTCGACGCGGCTGCCGTAGAGGTCGGCGCTCAGCTTCACCGGCTGGCCGATGCGCATGTCGCGCAGCTGGCCTTCCTTGAAGTTGGCCTCGACCCAGACCTGCTCCAGCGGCACCACCGACATCAGCGCCGTGCCCGGCGCGACCCGCTGGCCGACCTGCACCGAGCGCCGGGCCACCTGGCCGGTGATCGGCGCCGGCAGCTCGGTGCGCTGCAACGCCAGCCAGGCCTCGCGCACCGCGGCGGCGGCACGTTCGACGTTCGGGTGCTGCTCGGGCGTCGTGCCCTCGGTCAGCGCGCGGTTCGCGGTGGCCTGCTCCTGCGCCGCAGCCAGCGCCGAGCGGGCGGCGGCCAGCGCACTGTTGGCCGAGGCCAGCGTGGTTTCGGCGTGTTTGATCTCCTCGCCACCGACGGCGCCGCTGGCCAGCAGGGGGCGGCGGCGCTCGAGGTCGTCGGCGGCACGCCGGGCCTCGGCCTCGGCACGCGCGACCTCGGCCTCGCGCAGGCGCACGTTGGCAGCGTAGGTGGCGTCGTTCGCGTAGACCGTGCGCACCTCGCGCACGGTCTGCGCGAGCTGGGCCTCGGCACGCGCCAGCGCCAGGCGGGCATCGGCGGGATCGAGCTGGACCAGCGGCTGGCCGGCCTTGACGAGGTCGGTGTCGTCGGCGAGCACGGCGAGCACGGTGCCGGCGACCTGCGGCGTGATCTGCACCACCTGGCCCTGGACGTAGGCGTTGTCGGTGCTCTCGTGGTGGCGCTGCGTCAGCAGCCACCAACCGCCGTACAGGATGGCGGCGGCCAGCGTGATGCCGGTGGCGGCCAGCAGGGCAGGCTTGCGCTTGGCCCCCGGATCGGCGGCGGCGGGAGTGGAAGTCGGTTCGCTCATGATGAGGTCGGATTCGGGGTTCAGCGGGAGGCGACGGGCGCGGGCAGCGTGTCGGCGGTGGCGGACCAGCCGCCGCCGAGCGCACGCGTCAGCGCCACTTCGCTGGCCAGGTGGCGGGCCTTAAGGTCGGTGGCGGCGCGCGACTGCGCGAGCACGTTGGTCTGGGCGTTGAGCACGGTGAGGAAGTTGCCGAGCCCGGCCTGGTAACGCTGGATCGCCAGCGCGTAGGCGGCGTCGGCGGCGGCGCCGGCCTCGGCCTGGGCACGCTGCTGGCGCTCCAGCGACTGCAGCCCGGCGACCTCGTCGGCGACCTCGCGCAGCGCGCGCAGCAGCGCGCCGTTGTAGCCCTCGACCGCGGCGTCGACCTCGGCCGCCCTGGCGCCGAGGTTGGCGCGCAGGCGGCCGCCCTCGAAGATCGGCAGCGACAGCGCCGGGCCGATGCCCAGGTTGCGCGAGCTGGCCTTCAGGAAGTCGTCCAGACCGAGGCTGGAGAAGCCGGCGAAGGCGGTCAGGCTGACGTTGGGGTAGAAGGCCGCACGGGCGACGTCGACCTCGCGCATCGCCGACTCGACACGCCAGCGCTGCGCGACGAGGTCGGCGCGACGGCCCAGCAGGTCGGCCGGCAGCCCGGCGGGCAGCGGCGTCGAACGCAGCGGCGCCAGCGCCGGCGACAGCCCGTCGAGCGCGTTCGGGCCCTGGCCGGTCAGTTCGGCCAGCGCGTGGCGGGCGCGTGCGGTCGATTCGTCGAGCGCCTCCAGATCGACACGCGACTGGGCGATCAGGCCCTCGGCCTGGCGCAGCTCGACCGTGGTGTCCAGGCCGGCGGCGATGCGCTGGCGCACCAGCGCCAGGATCTGCTCGCGCTGGGCCAGCGACTGGCGCGCGACCTCGCGGTTCTCGACCAGACGGCCGAGGTTGACGTAGCCGGCGACGACGTTGGCGGCGAGCAGCACACGCGCGGCCTGCAGTTCGGCCTCGGCGGCGCGGCGCTGGCCGAGCGCGGCGGCGATCGTCGCGCGCTGGCGGCCGAACAGGTCGAGCTCCCAGCTGGCACCGATCTGCGCGCCGTTGTTCCACTCGTACGAGCCGGCCAGCGGCGGCGGGTACGGGCCGTTTTCGGTGAAGCGCTGGCGCGTCATGTCGAGCGTGCCCTGCACCTGCGGCAGGCGGCCGGCCGAGGCGACACCGACCGCGGCGTCGGCCTGGCGCAGCCGGGCGGCGGCGACCTGCAGGCTGGGCTGGCCGGCGAGTGCACGCTCGACGAGGGTGTCGAGCGTCGTGTCGCCGAAACCGGCCCACCAGCGTTCGGCGGGCCAGGGCGTCGCGGTGCCGGTGGCGCCGGCCGCGGCGGCGGTGGACACGGTGCGGGCGGCGGGCAGCTCGCCGGGGCTGGCGCAGCCGGCGGCGACGAGCGCCGCGGCGAGTGCGGCCGCGGCGGGTTTGAAGCGGATCATGCGGCCGGTCTCCCCGGGGCGAACTGGTTGGCGTTGGCGATCAGGCGCGAGATGAGCTCGCGCAGCTGCATCCATTCGTCGCGGCTGAAGCCGGCGAACAGGTCGTTGTGGGCGTCGGCGAGCACGTGCGGGACGATGTCCGCCGCGGCCCGGCCGGCATCGGTCAGGCGCAGGTGCACGACGCGGCGGTCGGTCTCGGAGCGCACACGCTCGATCAGGCCCTTGGCCTCGAGCCGGTCGAGCATGCGCGTCACCGCGCCGGCGTCGCAGTCGAGCACACGCGCCAGCTCGTGCGCGGTCTCGGCGCGGCCGATGCTCAGCATGAACAGCGGCTTCCACTGCGCATCGGTCAGGCCGTGTTCGGCCATGCGCAGGTCGACCTCGCGCCGGATCAGCGTGCCCAGCTGCAGGATCTGGTAACCGACGCTGGTGCCGGGGTCGTAGCTGTCGCCGCTGTAGAACGACGCCTTGGCTGGTTTGGCAGTCAATCCAATGCCCTTGCAATAGTTGCTTGGGCAAAGTTTGCCACAACACGGATCAGCGCGCACGTCGGCCAGCGGCGCCGACCCTGACGCCGACCCGGGTTCGGGCGGGAAGGACGGCGCGGCCGCGCCGCGTCAGCCGAGCTCGGCCATGCCCTGGCCCATGCGCACCGGGCGGCCCGGGGCCCAGCCCGGGTCGAAGCGCAGCGGCGCCTTCGGGAACAGCAGCACGACGGTGGAGCCGAGCAGGAAACGGCCCATCTCGGCGCCGCGTTCGAGGCGGATGTCCTGGCCGTCGTAGTTCCAGCTGCGCACGACGCCCGACCGTGGCGGGTTGACGACGCCGTGCCAGGTGGTGGCCATGCTGCCGACGATGGTCGCGCCGACCAGCACCAGCACCCAGGGCCCGGCGAACGGGCCGCCGTCGAAGACGCAGACCACGCGCTCGTTGCGCGCGAACAGCCCCGGCACGCCGCGCGCCGTCAGCGGGTTCACCGAGAACAGCTCGCCCGGCACGTGCACCATGCGCAGCAGGCGGCCTTCGCAGGGCATGTGGATGCGGTGATAGTCCTTGGGGCTCAGATAGATCGTCGCGAACGTGCCGTCGGCGAAACGCTCGGCCAGTTCGGCGTCACCGCCGAGCAGCGCGGTGGCGCTGTAGTCGTGGCCCTTGGCCTGGAAGATGCGCCCCTGCTCGATCGCGCCGAACTGGCTGATCGAGCCGTCGACCGGGCACAGCAGCGGCGCGCCGGCCAGCGGCCGCGCCCCGGCCTTCAGCGGCCGGGTGAAGAACTCGTTGAAGCTGGCGTAGCTCGCCGGGTCGGGATTCGCGGCCTCGGACAGGTCGACGCCGTAGCGGCGCACGAACCAGCGGATCGCGGCCGTGGTGACGGCGCCGCCGCGCGACGCGGCGAAGGCGCCGGCCAGGCGGGTGAGCGCCTGCTTGGGCAGGACGTACTGGGGCAGGACCGCAAGCCGGTCGGACATCGGCAACCTCGGGGAACAGGAAACGGGGAAGCGGGGGAACGGGGATCAGTGGATCGGCGACACCTGGCGCATCGCCTTGACGGCACCCTCGCCCATCGCGGCGCCGAAACGTTTGGCCAGGCGCTCGGCAACGTTCTCGCGCGGCGTGTAGTCGACGACGTCCTCGGCCTTGACGACCTCGCGCGCGACGTAGTCCAGGTTGCCCATCTTGTCGGCCAGGCCCAGGCGCACCGCTTCCTCGCCGTTCCAGAACAGGCCGGAGAAGGTTTCCGGCGTCTCCTGCAGCCGCTTGCCGCGGCCCTGGCGCACGACGGCGATGAACTGCTGGTGGATCTGGTCGATCATCGCCTTGGCGTAGGCGGTCTGCTGCTCGTTCTGCGGGCTGTACGGGTCGAGCATGCCCTTGTTCTCGCCGGCGGTGAGCAGGCGGCGCTCGATGCCCAGCTTGTCCATCAGCCCGGTGAAGCCGAAGCCGTCCATCAGCACGCCGATGCTGCCGACCAGGCTGGCCTTGTCGACGTAGATCTCGTCGGCGGCCACCGCGATGTAGTACGCGCCGGAGGCGCACATCTCCTCGACGACGGCGTAGACCTTCTTCTGGTGCAGCACCTTCAGGCGGCGGATCTCGTCGTTGACGATGCCGGCCTGCACCGGGCTGCCGCCGGGCGAGTTGATGCGCAGCACCACGGCCTGCGCACCCTGGTCCTCGAAGGCGCTGCGCAGCGCCGACACCAGCAGCTCGGCGCTGGCTTCGCTGCCCGGGGCGATCTCGCCGCGCACCTCGACGAGCGCGGTGTGCGGCCGGCTCGGCGCCGTCGGCGTGAAGCGCTCGGACATCAGGCCCCAGGCGAGCGCGACGGCCAGCGCCAGCCAGATGAAACGGAAGAACAGGCGCCAGCGGCGGTCGGCGCGCTGCTGGATCATCAGCTCGCGGGCGATCTTCTCGAGGCTGGTCTCCAGGCCGGCGAGGGCGGGAGCGGGCGCAGGGGGAACTGCGCCGGACGGCTGCGCCGGCGTCGGGGTGTCGTCGGTGGGGGTCATGTCGCGCTTTCGTCGGCCGGCGGGGCCGGGCGGATCTCGCGCGAAGGATACCAAGTCACCGTGCCGTCGGCCTCGGCGACGTCCAGCGGCACGAGCCGCCCGCCGGCGCAGGGGCCGGCCACGCAGCGACCGTCCTCGGGCTCGTAGAGCGCGCCGTGCATCGCGCAGACGACGAAGCGGCCGTCGGCGTCGAGGAAACGCCCGGGCTGCCAGTCGAGCTCGGCCGGCAGATGGGCGCAGCGGTTCAGGTAGGCGACGACGCGGCCGTCGAAACGCAGCGCGAAGGCACGCGCCGGCTGGCCGCGTTCGTCGAGCACGTCCCAGACGTGGGCCTCGCCGCGTTCGGCGAGCGCGGCCGACGGGCACAGCGGCACGCCGGCAGCGCCGCTCACGCGTTCTCCAGCAGCCAGTCGTGCAGCTCGCGCGTGCTGTGCGCCACGTGCAGCGGCGCGTACTGCGCGAAGGCCTCGGGTTCGTGCGCGCCGTAGCTGACGCCCAGGCCGGGCACACGCGCGTTCTGCGCCATCAGCAGGTCGTGCGTCGTGTCGCCGATCATCAGCGTGCGCTCGGGCTCGGTGCCGAACTCGCGCATCAGTTGCTCCAGCATCAGCGGGTTGGGTTTGCTGGCCGTCTCGTCGGCGGTGCGCGTGCCGTCGAACATGGCCTTCAGGTCGGACGTGCGCAGCGCCTCGTCGAGGCCGCGGCGGCTCTTGCCGGTGGCCACGGCGATCCAGTGGTTGCGCGAGCGCAGGTCCAGCAGCATCTCCAGCGTGCCGGGGAACAGCACGACCGCGTCCTGGCGCGCGAACCAGTGGTGGCGGTAGCGGTTGGCGAGCTCGGGGTAACGCTCGGGCGGCAGGCCGGGCGCGGCGTGCTGCAGCGCGTCGGCCAGGCCCAGGCCGATGACGTAGGCGGCGTCGGTGTCGCTGGGCACCGCGGCGCCGACGTCGCGGCAGGCGTCCTGGATGCAGCGCACGATCAGCGCGGTGGAATCGAACAGGGTGCCGTCCCAGTCGAAGACGATGAGGTCGAAGCGGCGTGTGCTCATGGTGCGGCCAGCAGTGTCTCGCACTCCGGCGGCAGCGGTGCGTGCAAGGTGATGCGCTCGCCGCTGGCCGGATGGTCGAAGGCCAGCTCGACGGCGTGCAGGAACATGCGCGCGAAACGTTTCTCGCGCGCGACGGTCTTGTTCAGCGTGAAGTCGCCGTACTTCGGGTCGCCGACGATCGGGTGGCCCGAGTGCGCCAGGTGCACGCGGATCTGGTGCGTGCGCCCGGTCTTCAGGCCGATCTCCAGCAGCGAGTACGGGCCGACGGCGCGCACCGAGCGCACGACGGTGATCGAGCGCCGTGCGTCCGGCGCGTCGGCGGCAACGACCCGCACGTGGCGCTCGCCGGCGGCGTCGGTGCCCTTGTGCAGCGCCAGGTCGAGCACCTTCAGCTTCTTCGGCCAGGCGCCGACGACCAGCGCCAGATAGTTCTTGCCGGTGTCGCGGGCGCGGAACTGGTCCTGCAGCGCGGTCAGCGCGCTGCGTTTCTTGGCCAGCAGCAGCACGCCCGAGGTCTCCTTGTCGAGGCGGTGCACCAGCTCCAGGAAACGCGCGTCGGGCCGGGCGCGGCGCAGTTGCTCGATGACACCCGAGCTGACGCCGCTGCCGCCGTGCACCGCGACGCCGGCGGGTTTGGCGATCGCCAGCAGGTGCTCGTCCTCGAACAGGACCGGGAACTCGCGCGCCGGCACCGCGGCGGCGGCCGGCTTCTCGGCGATGCGCATCGGCGGAACGCGGATCTCGTCACCGGCAGCAACGCGCGTGTCGGCGCTGGCGCGGCCCTTGTTGACACGCACCTCGCCGGAGCGGATCACGCGGTAGACGTGGGTTTTCGGCACGCCCTTGAGGTGGCGCAGCAGGAAATTGTCCAGGCGCTGGCCGGCCGATTCCTCGTCGACGGTGATTCTCTGCACCGCCAGCGGCGCATCGCCGGCTTTGGCCCCTATAATCCGGCGCTCCACGTTCGTGCGGTAAGTGATTGATTTTCCGGAGTTTACCCGGCGCTTACAGAAACACGGCGGGAGCGCTGCGGCGGCCGAGGTCGCTGCAGCACAGGTGATGCAGCGCCCGGCCGCGGGTGCGCGGGCCGGCCGCCAGAGCGCGCCGGCGGCGCGTGGCGGCGGGCGAACCGAGATTCGAAGAAGAACCCGCCTCGTTTGGAGGCACCCGAAATCCCGAGGGTCGAGACCCGGAGACACTCCAGCTCGACCCCGCGTCCGACAGGACCCCAGCGCTGACGTGCCGTTCATGACAATCCTCCTCGCTATCGCCCCGAGGCCCCGGCAAGACGCCGGCGCGGCCGGCGCGATGGCGTCGCCGCGCCACATGCGGTGCGACGGAGCGTCGCCGGCCCGGGCAGCCGCCTTCGGAACGCACGCGCCAACGCTGCGCCGCTGATCCGTCGCTGTTTCTCTCAGCGCGGTTCGAACGCAGTCCAGGGCACTTCGCGCCAGTCGGTTCTTCCGCGTTTCTCCTGCATCGAACGAGGCAGCGCGTGCCGCTCGAGCGGCACGCGGAAGTCGCGTGCGTCCCGCCCCCGCGGGGCGTGCGCCGGGAGAATCGATGAAACGCATGCTGATCAACGCCACGCAGCCGGAAGAGCGGCGCCTGGCGATCGTCGACGGGCAGAAACTGCTCGACTTCGAGACCGAACTCGAAGGCCGCGAACAGCGCAAGGGCAACATCTACAAGGCGGTGATCACCCGCGTCGAACCGTCGCTCGAAGCCTGCTTCGTCGACTACGGCGAGGACCGCCACGGCTTCCTGCCGTTCAAGGAAATCTCGCGCAACTACTTCAAGGACGGCGTCGAGCTCAAGAACGCGCGCATCCAGGACGTCGTCAAGGAAGGCCAGGAGCTGCTGGTCCAGGTCGAGAAGGAAGAACGCGGCAACAAGGGCGCCGCGCTGACGACCTTCGTCAGCCTCGCCGGCCGCTACCTGGTGCTGATGCCCAACAACCCGAAGGGCGGCGGCGTCAGCCGGCGCATCGAGGGCGAGGACCGCGAGGAGCTTAAGGAGAACCTCGAGCAGCTGCAGTACCCCAAGGGCATGAGCCTGATCGCGCGCACCGCCGGCATCGGCCGCTCGGCCGCCGAGCTGCAGTGGGACCTGAACTACATGCTCAAGCTCTGGGACGCCATCGACGGCGCCTCCAAGGCCGGCAAGGGCGCCTTCCTGATCTACCAGGAGAGCTCGCTCGTCATCCGCGCGATCCGCGACTACTTCACCGCGGACATCGGCGAGATCCTGATCGACACCGACGACATCTACGATCAGGCGCAGCAGTTCATGAACCACGTGATGCCGGAGTCGGCCTCGCGTGTGAAGCGCTACCGTGACGACGCGCCGCTGTTCAGCCGCTTCCAGATCGAGCACCAGATCGAGACCGCGTTCAGCCGCACGGTGAACCTGCCTTCCGGCGGCGCGATCGTCATCGACCACACCGAGGCCCTGGTCTCGGTGGACGTGAACTCGGCGCGTTCGACGCGCGGCAGCGACATCGAGGAAACCGCGTTCCGCACCAACCTCGAGGCCGCCGACGAGATCGCGCGCCAGATGCGGCTGCGTGACCTGGGCGGGCTGATCGTCGTCGACTTCATCGACATGGAGGAGAGCAAGAACCGCCGCGAGGTCGAACAGCGCCTGCGCGACGCGCTGCGCACCGACCGCGCCCGCGTGCAGTTCAGCTCGATCAGCAAGTTCGGCCTGCTGGAGCTCTCCCGCCAGCGGCTGCGCCCGGCGCTGTCCGAGGGCAACCACATCACCTGCCCGCGCTGCAACGGCACCGGCCACATCCGCGACACCGAGAGCTCGGCGCTGCAGATCCTGCGCATGGTCCAGGAAGAGGCGATGAAGGAGAACACCGCCGCCGTGCACGTGCAGGTGCCGGTGGAAGTGACCTCCTTCCTGCTCAACGAGAAGCGCACCGAGATCACGAAGATCGAGCTCAAGCAGCGCGTCACGGTCATCCTGGTGCCGAACAAGCACCTGGAGACGCCGAACTACAAGCTCGAGCGCCTGCGCCACGACGACCCGCGCCTGGAGAACCTGCAGGCCAGCTACACGATGGTCGAGGAGCCGGACGAGGAAGTCGGCATCACGCGCCGTCGCGACGCCAACGACAAGGGCCGCAGCAAGCAGGAACCGGTGATCAAGGGCGTGCTGCCCGACCAGCCGGCACCGCCGGCGCCGGCCCCCGCGCCGGTGAAGCCGGCCGTGCCGACGCCCGCACCGCAGGCCCCGGCGCCTGCCCCGGCACCGGCGGCCCCGGCCGCGGCGCCCGCCAGCGGCGGCTTCTTCGGCTGGATCAAGCGCATGTTCACGATGCCCGAGCCGACGCCGGCCGCGGCACCGGCCGCGCCGGCTCCGGCCGCCGAGGCGTCGCCCGCGACGCCGGACAAGCGTGAAGGCGGCCGCCGCGGTGGCCGCGGCGAACGCGGCGAACGCGGCGAGCGTGGTGAACGCAGCGAACGCGGCGAACGTGGCGAGCGCAACCGCAACGGCCGCCCCGAAGGCCGCCAGGAGGCTCGCGAAGGACGTGAAGGCCGCGGCGAGAACCGCCGTGACGGCCGTCGCGATGCCCAGGACGCCGGCGCCGAGACGCGCGAGCCGCGTGCCGAACGCGGTGAACGCAGCGAGCGCGGTGAACGCGGCAACCGCGGCCCGCGTGCCGAACGCGCCCCGCGTGCCGAAGAGAGCATCGCAGCCGCCGCGCTGGTGCCGGCCACCGCCGAGGCGCTGACGCCGGCCGACGGTGCGCCGGTCGCCGAGAACGCCGAGACGCGTGAAGGCGGCCGCCGCCGCCGCCGCCGTGGCGGCCGTGGCAACGGCGAAGGCCGGATCGAGGAGACCGTGCTGGCCGACGGCAGCGCCGCGCCGGCCGACGAGGCCGCCCCGGTGGCCGCCGAAGCCGCGCCGGCCGTCGTCGACGAAGCCTCGGCGCCCGAAGGCGTGTTCCCCGAAGCCCACGAGCGCGAAGGCGAGCCCGAAGGTGAACGTGAAGGCGGCCGCCGCCGTGGTCGCGGCCGCGACCGTTATCGCCGCGAGCGCCGCGAAGGCGAGGCCGTGGCGCCCGAGGCGACCGCAGCCGACGCCGCCATCGGCGACGACGCCGTGGTGACGCCGCCGGCCCCGGCCGAAGCCGTCGCCGAGCTGCCGGAGATCCCGGTCGCCGAAGCCGTGCCGGCACCGCAGCCGCCGGCTGCGCCGCGCATCGAACCCTATGCGCTGCCGACCGAGGCGCTGAGCGCGCTGGCCGCCGACGCCGGCCTGCAGTGGGTGCAGTCCGACGCCGACAAGGTGCGCGCCGCGCAGGAGGCGATTGCCGCCGAGCCGAAGCCGGTGCACGTGCCGCGTGAACCGAAGCCGGTCGTCGTCGTCGACGAAGGCCCGCTGGTGCTCGTCGAGACGCGCAAGGACCTGTCGCAGCTGAAGCTGCCGTTCGAGCACGGCGCCTGACCCGCCGGCCTCGGACGAGGGCCGCCGGCCGTGAGGCCTGCGGCCCTCTTTCGTGGCGGGGCCGCGCCGGGCGTGCCGGCCACCGCCGTCCTCGACTTCCCGTTCTGTCCGCTTCCCCTCAGATGACCAAGATCGCCCTGATGCTCGCCCGCCTCGCGGGTGCCCTGACGCTGGTGCTCGGCGCCGCCCATGCCTTCGGCCTCGGCCCGGTGCTGCAGCTGCACATGATCGGCGGCACGGTGTTCGTGCTCGCGCTGTGGGCGCTGGTGTTCACCGGCTTCCGTGCCGCGCCCAAGCTGGCCGTGCTGGCCTTCAACTGGGGTGTGGTCGTCGTCGCCTTCGGCATCTTCCAGCTGCGGCTGGTGCCAGGCGAGTACCACTGGACGATGCAGCTGCTGCACCTGCTGCTCGGCCTGAGCGCGATGGCCCAGGCCGAGCGCCTGGGCGCGGCGATCAAGCGCCGCGAGGCCGGCACCGCCGCGGGCTGATCCGGACCGGGGCGGCACGGCACCTGCCCCGCTTCGGCGGGCGAGCCACCGCTCGACGGGGTCAGGTCTCCCGCGTGCTCGACGGGGTCAGGTCTCCCGAGACCTGACCCCGGACTTCCCCGGACTTCCCGCTTCGGCGGGCGAGCCGCTGCTCGACGGGGTCAGGTCTCGCGAGACCTGACCCCGGATTTCCGGACTTCCGGCCGCACGACGCGGCCGTCGCCGTTTCAGGGCAGCTGTTCGAGCGCCCGGCGGTAGGCCGGCGCGTGCATCAGATCGTCCCAGCCCAGCGGCAGTTGCTGCGGCAGCAGCGCCTGGCGGCGGCGTTCGGAGTCTGCCGACGGCGTCCACAGCCCGGCCGCGGCCGCCCGATCCAGCCCTTCGAGCAGCGCGTCGACCGGCGCGCCGCCGTCGACCGTCGACTGGTTGCACAGCAGCACCAGGTCGCAGCCGGCGCCCAGCGCCAGCAGCGCCGCGTCCAGCGTCGAGCCGACGCCCTTGGCGCCTTCCATGCTGAGGTCGTCGCTGAAGACGGCGCCGTCGAAGCCCAGCCGCTCGCGCAGGATCTCCTGCAGCCAGCGCCGCGAGAAACCCGCCGGCAGCGCGTCGACCTTGGGGTAGACCACGTGCGCCGGCATCACCGCCTGCAGGCTGCCGGCCAGCCAGTCGTAAGGCTGGGCGTCGTCGGCCAGGATGGCTTTCAGCGAACGCCGGTCCACCGGCAGCGCCAGGTGCGAGTCGGCCTTGACGAAACCGTGGCCGGGGAAGTGTTTGCCGCAGGACGCCATGCCGGCCTGCAGCAGGCCGTGCATCAGGCTCTTGGCCAGCAGCGCCGCGACCCGCGCGTCGCGGTGGAAGGCGCGGTCGCCGATGACCTGGCTGGGGCCGTGGTCCAGGTCGAGCACCGGCGTGAAGCTGAAGTCGACGCCGCAGGCGCGCAGCTCGCTGGCCAGCACGTAGCCGGCAGCGGTGGCCGCCGCGGTGGCGCGCATCGCATCCTGCATCCACAGCTCGCCGAAGGCGCGCATCGGCGGCAGGTGGGTGAAGCCGTCGCTGCGGAAGCGCTGCACGCGCCCGCCTTCGTGGTCGACGCAGATCAGCAGGTCCTCGCGCAGCGACTTGATCTCGGCGGTCAGCTCGACGAGCTGGCGCCGGTCGGCCCAGTTGCGCGCGAAGAGGATCAGGCCGCCGGCCAGCGGGTGGCGGATGCGGCGGCGGTCGTCGTCGTTGAGCGTGGTGCCGGCGATGTCCAGCACGACGGGAGCATGAAGGCTCACGGAAGCTCCTCGGGTTCGGTGGGGGCCGCGGCGCGCTCGACGACGACGAAGGACGCGGCGTAGTCGCTCTCGTCGGTGACGGTGACGTGGGCGACCAGGCCGCGCGCGGCGAACCACGCGGCCAGTTCACCGGACAGCCGCACGAAAGGCTTGCCGCTGGGTTCGTTGAGGATCTGGCAGGCACGCCAGGTCATCGGCATGCGGATGCCCAGGCCGACGGCCTTGGAGAAGGCCTCCTTGGCCGAGAAGCGCGTCGCCAGGAAGGCGATGCCGCGCACCTCGGCACGCGCGCGCCGGGCGCGGAAGATGCGCAGCTCGTCGTCGCCCAGCACCTTCTCGGCGAAACGCTCGCCGCGGCGCGCCAGCGTCGCCTCGATGCGGCGGATGTCGCAGATGTCGGTGCCGATGCCGTAGATCACGCCGGCACGCCGTGGCTCGCCGAGCGGATCGCGCGCTGGTAGGCCCGCACCGTCTCCGGCAGGCCCAGCTCCAGCGCGTCGGCGATCAGCGCGTGGCCGATCGACACCTCCTGCACGCCCGGCACGGCGCGCAGGAAGTCGGGCAGGTTGTCGCAGTTCAGGTCGTGGCCGGCGTTGAGCTGCAGCCCGGCGGCCAGCGCCGCACGGCCGGCGGCGGCGAAACGCTCGAGAACCTCGGCCTGCCGGGGCGTGCCCCAGGCGGCGGCGTAGGGCTCGGTGTAGAGCTCGACGCGGTCGGCACCGATCTCGCGCGCGATGGCCATGACCTCGGGGATCGGGTCCATGAACAGGCTCACGCGCACGCCGAACGAGTGCGCCTCGGCGATCACCGGGCGCAGGCGCTCGGCGTCCTCGGGCAGGTTCCAGCCGTGGTCGGAGGTGAACTGGGCCTCGCTGTCGGGCACGAAGGTCACCTGCTGCGGGCGCAGCTCGCGCACGTAGGCCATCAGGTTGTGGAACGGGTTGCCCTCGATGTTGTATTCGGCCTGCGGCCAGTCGCGCAGCAGCGCGGCCAGGTCGTGCACGTCATGGCCGCGGATGTGGCGCTCGTCGGGGCGCGGGTGCACGGTGATGCCGTCGGCACCGGCCTGCAGGCACAGCGTCGCGGCGCGCACCACGCTCGGGATGCCGAGGTGGCGGGTGTTGCGCAGCAGCGCGACCTTGTTGACGTTGACCGAGAGCTTGGTCAGGCCGCCGGCGGCGGCCTCGGGAGCGACGAGAGGATTCATCGGGAAGCGGTGTCGACGAGCTTCTGCACGTCCTGGAAGACCTGGCGCGAGCGCAGCCGGGCATGGCCGAGATGATAGTGAAGCACCCCGCGCAGCGCGGCGCGCAGCGGGGTGCTCACCGGGGCACAGGCGGCGCGCAGCGCGCCGCCATGGTGGGCGAGCAGGGCGGCCTCGAGGCGCACCCAGTCGGCACCCGGCAGGCCGTCGGCGTCGGCGACGAGGCCGGCCTCGGGGTGCAGGGCGTAGCGGCGCGCGGCCGCCAGCGGCGCGAGCGTCAGCGTCTCGCTGCCCAGCTCGGGCAGCAGACCGGTCTCGCGCAGCAGCACGAGCTCGAAGGCGCGCAGCGCCGAGGCCTCGTCGGCGGCCAGCGCGGCCAGCGTCTCGGCGTAGGCGTCGAAGAGCTGCGGGTACGCGTCCTGGCGCGCCAGCAGCTTCATCAGCAGCTCGTTGCAGTAGAAGGCCGAGAACATTGCCGCGGCCGGCACCGGCGGCACGCCGCCGCCCCACTCGGCGGTGCGCAGCGTGTGGATCTCGGCGGCCTCGTCGGCCGGCGTGCGGCCGAGTTGCACGGCGATGCGCTGGAACGGCAGCAGCACCGGGCGCAGCTGCGAGGTCGGGCGCTTGGCGCCCTTGGCGGCGACGACGACGCGGCCACGCTCGCGCGTGAACAGCTCGACGATCAGGCTGGTCTCGCTCCAGTCCCAGCTGTGCAGCACGTAGGCCGCGAGCGGCGCGGCCGCCGCCCGGCTCATCGGCGCGCCTCCCGGCTCACGTCACTCGTAGCCGTAGCTGCGCAGGTGCGCCTCGTCGTCGGCCCAGCCCGAACGCACCTTGACCCAGAGCTCGAGGAAGACCTTGGCGTCGAGCAGGCGCTCGAGCTCCTGGCGCGACTCGGTGCCGATGCGCTTCAGGCGCTCGCCACCCTCGCCGATGACCATGCCCTTGTGCGCGTCGCGCTCGACGACGATGGTCGCGGCGATGCGGCGCAGGTTGCCCTCTTCCTCGAACTTCTCGATGACCACCGTCGACGAGTACGGCAGCTCGTCGCCGGTCAGGCGGAACAGCTTCTCGCGCACGATCTCGCTGGCCAGGAAACGGTCGCTGCGGTCGGTCAGCGCGTCTTCCTCGTAGAACCAGGGCTGCTCGGGCAGGTGCGGCTCGACGATGGCGAACAGGCGCTCGACGTCGGCCGCGGTGGTGGCCGACATCGGCACGTACTCGGCGAAGGCGTGGCGCTCCTGCATGCTCTTCAGCCAGGGCAGGATGTCGGTGCGGCGGCGCACGGCGTCGAGCTTGTTGGCGACCAGGATCACCGGCTTGTCCGGCGGCAGCAGCGCCAGCACCTTGGCGTCGTCGAGGCCGAAGCGCCCGGCCTCGACCATGAACAGCACCGCGTCGACGTCGGCCACCGAGGCGGTGACGGTGCGGTTGAGCGTCTTGTTCATCGCGCCGCTGTGGCGCTTCAGGTGCGTGGTCTGGAAGCCCGGCGTGTCGACGAAGACGAACTGCGTCGCGCCGACCGTGCGGATGCCGGTGATGCGGTGGCGCGTGGTCTGCGCCTTGCGCGAGGTGATGCTGATCTTCTGGCCGACGAGCGCGTTCAGCAGCGTCGACTTGCCGACGTTGGGCCGGCCGACGATGGCGATCAGGCCGCAGCGCTGGCCCTCGACGGCAGCCGGCGCGGACGGGATCGGGGGCAGTTCGTAAGCCTGGGACGACGGATCGTCCGGCGCTTCGTCGCCCGGGGGGGGTGTGGTGTTCATCGCGTGGGCGGGCGCTTCAGGAGCGCAAAGGACCGCCGGGTTTGTCGTCGGCCTTGAGACCTTCGAGCAGGCGGCGCGCGGCCTCCTGCTCGGCGGTGCGGCGGGAGCGGCCTTCGCCGCGTTCGGCGAGGCCCAGCGTGGCGACGGCGCACTCGACCTCGAAGGTCTGGGCGTGCTTCTCGCCGCGCGTGGCGACGATGCGGTAGGCCGGCACCGGCAGGCGCCGCGCCTGCAGCCATTCCTGCAGCTCGGTCTTGGCGTCCTTGCTCCAGGCGTCGGCCTCGGTGGCGGCGATGACCTCGCCGAAGAGGCGGCGCACGGTGGCCAGCGCCGGATCGAAGCCGCCATCGAGGAAGATCGCGCCGATCAGCGCCTCGACGGCGTCGGCGAGGATCGACGGCCGCTGGGCGCCGCCGCCGCGCATCTCGCCTTCGGACATGCGCAGCACCTCGGACAGGCCGAGCGTCAGCGCGACGCGGTGCAGGCTGTCCTCGCGCACGAGGTGGGCGCGCACGCGCGTCAGGTCGCCTTCGTCGCTGCCGGAGAAACGTTCGTACAGCAGCGCCGAGACGGCGCAGTTGAGCACCGAGTCGCCGAGGAACTCGAGGCGCTCGTTGTGCTCCGCGCCCCAGCTGCGGTGCGTCAGCGCGCGCGTCATCAGCGCGGTCCGCGTGAAGCGGTGACCGAGGCGCTGCTGAAGGGCGTCGTGACGGGCGTCCATCAAGGTGCCTTGGCCCGGCCCTCGTACTTGATCAGCAGGTACACGGGGCCCATCAGCGGCACTTCCTTGTCGTACGCGAAGGCGATGACGACCTTGTCGTTCTCCTTCGTGATCTCGAGGTCCTTGCTGTCGATCGAGGTGATCGAGTACTCGACTTCCTTCTGGCGGTCGAACGCGGTGCGGGCGTCGCTGACCGTGGCGGGCTGGCCGGCGGCGACCTTCTCGATGGCACGCTTGATCGTCAGGTACTCGTTGACCGTCGGCACCGCGCGCACCAGCACGTAGCCGGTGAAGCCGATGGTCAAGGCCCAGAACAGCAGCCCGAACAAGGTGATGCCGCGTTGGCTGGCGCGCGGCGCGCGCGGGACCGGAGTCATGTTCGCCTCTCGTTGTACGCCGTGTCGAGGGCCGGGCCGCTCAGTGGAAGGCTCCGATGCGGCCCAGGTCGCCCAGGTTCATCCAGACGAAGAATGCCTTGCCGACGATGTTCTCGTCCGGAACGAATCCCCAGAAGCGCGAATCCTGCGAGTCGTCGCGGTTGTCGCCCATCGCGAAATAGTGTCCCGGCGGCACCTTGCAGGTCACGCCTTCGGCCGTGTACTGGCAATTCTCGTGCATCGGGAACGACTTGGGCTCCGGGCCGTAGAAGGCCGGGCGCTTGGGGTCGACGAGGATGCGGTGCTCCACCGCGCCGAGCTTCTCCGAGAACATCGGCGCGTAGAGCAGACGGTCCTCGTTGTAGAACTCGCCCAGCGGCGTCACCGGCACCGGCTGGCCGTTGACGTAGAGCTTCTGGTCGGCGTAGCGGATCTCGTCGCCGGGCACGCCGACGATGCGCTTGATGTAGTCGACACGCGGGTCCACCGGGTAGCGGAAGACGACGACGTCGCCGCGCTCGGGGTCGTGGTTGGCGATGATCTTCTTGTTGATCACCGGCAGCCGGATGCCGTAGTGGTACTTGTTGACGAGGATGAGGTCGCCGACGAGCAGCGTCGGGATCATCGAGCCCGACGGGATCTTGAACGGCTCGAACATGAACGAGCGCAGCAGGAAGATCACGACGATCACCGGGAACAGCCCGGCGGTCCAGTCCAGCCACCAGGGCTGCTCGAGGATCTTCTCCTTGGCCGCGCCGACGTCGCCGTCGACCTTGGCGATGCCCTGGCGCGCGAGGTCCTCGCGGCGCGCCGCGTCCTGGCGCTCCAGCTCCGCGGCGGCGGCTTCGCGCGCCGGGCGGAAGTGGAAGCGCTCGGCCAGCCAGTAGCAGAGGGTGACGGCGCTGAGGAGGAACAGCAGCAGCGAGAAGTTGCCCGTCCACTGCCCGAGGAACCAGCCGCCCAGATAGACGACCAGGGCGCCGTACAGGACGGCGGTCAGAGTGCTCATCAAGGTGTTTAGTCGTCCACTTGGAGGATCGCGAGGAAGGCTTCCTGAGGCACCTCGACCGAGCCGATCTGCTTCATGCGCTTCTTGCCCGCCTTCTGCTTCTCGAGCAGCTTCCGCTTGCGCGTGATGTCGCCGCCGTAGCATTTTGCCAGCACGTTCTTGCGCAGCGCCTTGATGTTCTCGCGGGCGATGATGTTCGCGCCGATCGCCGCCTGGATCGCGACGTCGTACATCTGGCGCGGGATCTGCTCGCGCATCTTGGCCGCCACGGCGCGGCCGCGGAACTGGCTCTGCGCGCGGTGCACGATCATCGCCAGCGGGTCGACGCGGTCGCCGTTGATCAGGATGTCGACCTTCACGACGTCGGCCGCGCGGTACTCCTTGAACTCGTAGTCCATCGAGGCGTAGCCGCGGCTCACCGACTTCAGCTTGTCGAAGAAGTCCAGCACGATCTCGGCCAGCGGCAGCTCGTAGGTCAGCATGACCTGCTTGCCGTGATAGGCCATGTTCAGCTGGATGCCGCGCTTCTGGTTGGCCAGCGTCATCACCGGGCCGACCGCGTCCTGCGGCATGTACAGGTGCACCGTGACGATGGGCTCGCGGATCTCGCGGATGCGGCCCATGTCGGGCATCTTGCTGGGGTTCTCGACCTGCAGCACGGTGCCGTCGTTCAACTCGACCTCGTAGACCACGCTGGGCGCCGTCGTCACCAGGTCCTGGTCGAACTCGCGCTCCAGCCGCTCCTGCACGATCTCCATGTGCAGCAGGCCGAGGAAGCCGCAGCGGAAGCCGAAGCCCAGCGCCTGGCTGACCTCGGGCTCGTAGCGCAGCGAGCTGTCGTTGAGCTTCAACTTCTCCAGCGCGTCGCGCAGCTGGTCGTACTCGCTGGCCTCGGTCGGGTACAGGCCGGCGAAGACCTGCGGCTGGATCTCCTTGAAGCCGGGCAGCGGCTCGCTGGCCGGGCCGGCGTTGTTCGGCAGCTTCTTTTCCAGCGTGATCGTGTCGCCGACCTTGGCCGCCTGCAGCTCCTTGATGCCGGCGATCAGGAAACCGACCTCGCCGGCGTTGAGCGCCTCGCGCGGCATCGACTTGGGCGTGAAGACGCCGATCTGCTCGAGCGGGTAGACGGCGTTGGTCGCCATCATGCGGATGCGGTCGCCCTTCTTCAGCACGCCGTCGACAACCCGCACCAGCATCACGACGCCGACGTAGTTGTCGAACCAGCTGTCGATGATCATCGCGCGCGGCGCGCCGTCGGGGTTGCCGCGCGGCGCGGGCATGCGGTGCACCACCGCTTCGAGGATGTCGTCGATGCCCAGGCCGGTCTTGGCCGAGCAGGGAATGGCGTCGGTGGCATCGATGCCGATGACGTCCTCGATCTCGGCCTTGGCGTTGTCGGGGTCGGCCTGCGGCAGGTCCATCTTGTTGAGGACCGGGATGACCTCGACGCCCAGGTCCAGCGCGGTGTAGCAGTTGGCCACCGTCTGCGCCTCGACGCCCTGGCTGGCGTCGACGACGAGCAGCGCGCCTTCGCAGGCCGACAGCGAGCGGCTGACCTCGTACGAGAAGTCGACGTGCCCGGGGGTGTCGATCAGGTTCAGGTTGTAGACCTTGCCGTCGCGCGCCTTGTATTCGAGCGCCGCCGTCTGGGCCTTGATCGTGATGCCGCGCTCGCGCTCGATGTCCATCGAGTCGAGCACCTGGGCTTCCATCTCCCGGTCGGAGAGCCCGCCGCAGCGCTGGATGATGCGGTCGGCCAGCGTGCTCTTGCCGTGGTCGATGTGGGCGATGATCGAGAAGTTGCGGATGTGGTTCATGCGGCTCACCAGCCGGCGGTCGCGGCGCGGGTTGTCACCAGGGCCGGACCCGGCATCGCTGGGGCGCAAACCGCCCTCGTGCATGCCGCGCCGGAAACAAAAAAAAGGCACGTCCAAGAGGTGACGCGCCTTCCAACAGAACGTATGGCAACTGCTTGTTGGGCGTCCATTGTAGCCAAAAGGCACCGCCGGCAAGCCCTCCGCCGACCGTTTCCCGGGGCTTCGGGCCCGGTCATCGGATCGACATGTCCACACGTTGTCCACACGCTGCGACGCCACCCCGCACCGGGCCGCAGGCGCCGCCCGCCGCGGGCGGCCGGCGCCTCGACACGACGCGGAACGGGCGCGATTCTAGTGCGCGCGCCGCGCGGTGCCGGAAGACGGAGATTGAATGTGAGGATGCACTCACGTTTCGCCGTCCGGCGAGAGGCAGGCGACGGCCGCCCTGCGGTCGCAGGGCGGCGCCGGTTCAGCGCGACGGGCGGATGACGAAGTAGTTCACCGCGTCGCCGCGGCGCACCAGGACGCTGACGACCCGCGACTTCTCGGCCTTGGCGGCCAGGGCCTGGAACTGGCGGGCGTCGCTGATGTCGGTGTTGTCCAGCGCCAGGATGACGTCGCCGGGGCGCAGGCCGGCACGTGCCGCGGCGCCCTCCACCGTGTCGACACGCACGCCGCCGCGCACGCCGAGCTGGCGCTTCTGCGCTTCGCCGAGTTCGGTCACGGTCAGGCCGAGCACGCTCTTGGCGGCCGGGGCGCTGCCCGGCGCCGCGCCGGCGCGCGCCGGACGGTCGTCCTCGAACTCGGCCACCGTCACCTTCAGGTCGCGCGGGGCGCCGCGGCGGAAGACGGTCAGCGTGGTCTGCGAGCCCGGCTTGATGGCGCCGACGATGCGCGGCAACTCGCCCGACCGCTCGACCGGCTTGCCGTCGACGCGCGTGATGATGTCGCCGGCCTCGACGCCGGCCTTGTCCGCCGGGCCGCCCTTCTCGACGTTGCGCACCAGCGCGCCGGCGGGCTTGCCCAGGCCGATCGCCTCGGCGACCTCCTGGGTCACCGGCGCGATCTGCACGCCGATGCGGCCGCGCACGACACGCCCGGTGGCACGCAGTTGGTCGGCGACGCGGATCGCGTCGTCGATCGGGATCGCGAAGCTGATGCCCATGAAGCCGCCGGAGCGGCTGTAGATCTGAGAGTTGATGCCGACGACCTCGCCGCGCAGGTTCAGCAGCGGCCCGCCGGAGTTGCCGGGGTTGATCGCGACGTCGGTCTGGATGAAGTTCAGGTAGTCGCCGGTGTCGCGCTGCTTGGCGCTGACGATGCCGGCGGTGACGGTGTTGTCCAGGCCGAAGGGCGAGCCGATCGCGAGCACCCATTCACCGACCTTGAGCCGGCCGACGTCGCCGATCTTCACCGTCGGCAGCCCGGTGGCGTCGATCTTGACGACCGCGACGTCGGTGCGCGTGTCGGCGCCGACGATGCGCGCCTTCAGCTCGCGCTTGTCGGTCAGCGTGACGATGACCTCCTCGGCGCCGTCGACGACGTGGGCGTTGGTCATCACGTAGCCGTCGGCACTGATGACGAAGCCCGAGCCGACGCCGCGCGGCTGGGTCTGCCCGCCCGATGCCTCGTCGTCGCCGTCGCCACCGCGCGGGCCCGAGCGCGGCAGCGGGATGCCGAAGCGGCGCAGGAACTCCTCGAAGCCGGGATCGAGCTCGCGCGCCCCGGAGGAACGCACCCGCTCGGTGGTGCGGATGTTGACGACGGCCGGGCCGACACGCTCGGCGAGTTCGCTGAAATCCGGCAGCGCGGCGATCGGGGCGGCCGCCGGCGCGGCGGCGGGCTGCGCGCCGGCCACCCCGGGCCAGGCGACGGCCGCGGCGAGCGCGAGCGTGGCCAGCACCGGCGCGACGCGGCCGGCGGCGGAAACGGCAGGGATCGTTCGGTCGGTCATGGGACGGTTGCGAGGGTTGCCAGGAAAACGGGGGGCGCGACGGCCGGCGTTCAACGCCGGCGCTGCAGCGCCTCGGCGAAGACCTTCAGCGTCGCGGCGGGCACGTCGCCCATCACGGTGATCCAGTGCAGGCCGCGACGCTGGCGCAGCGTGCCGGTGGCGCCGACGTGGCCGGACAGGTCGGCGTAGTCGCGGCGGGCGTCGGACGGCTCGATGAAGACCGAGACGTGCGTCAAACCGTCGGTGTAGACGGCCTGCACGACCTCCTCGCGGCTGGAGGCATCGAGCGGGCGCTTGACGACGCCGGCGAGGCGGAAGCCGGTCACCGGATGCTCCAGCGTCCAGCCCTCGGCCTCGAGCTGCGTCGGCTGCTGCTGCGTGCGCACGACGCGGTAGCCGTCGAGCTTGCGCAGCGGCTGGGTCACCGTCTCGGGCTGCGGCCGGATGCCCAGCTCGACGGCCGAGAACGCGGTCGACTCGAGCACCGTGCGGTCGGGGCCGACGATGTCGGCGCGCAGCATCAGCCCGGTCGCCCGGTCGGCCCACAGCCGCTGGCCGTAGCGCCAGGCGTCGCGCGGCTGCAGCAGCAGCACCTGGGCGGCACGGCCGGCGACACGTTCGACACCCTCGAGCTTGGCGTCGTAGTAGTCCAGCGCCCGCGGGTCGACGCTGCGCCGCGAACCGGGCAGCCGGGTCACCGCGGGGCGCTCCTCGACGACGGCGACGCCGGCCTGCGGCCAGATCGTGTGCACCGAGTCGTTGACGCGGTAGACGCGCTGCTGGCGCCCGTCCAGCGCCTCGACCCGCTCGAAGGACTGCGAGCCGACAGCGAAGTGGGCGATGCGCGAGCTCGACACCACGCCGTTGGCGCTGACGACGAGCGTGCCCTGGTAGTTGCGCTCGTAGGCCGCGGCATGGATGCGCGTCAGCCAGGCGCGCGCATCCGGCGGCGCCGCGACGGCGGAGACCAGGGCGAAGGGAGCGAAGAACGAAGCGAGCGAGGCGATCGGCAACCAGCGCCGGACGACGGAACGCATCGGCGGGCTCAGCGCGAGGCTGCGGTCTCGGGTGCCATGACCTCGACGTTGCGCGGCACGCCGCCGGGCAACGCCGCCGCACCGCCGGCCATCGCGTCGCGGTGCGCGCGCAGGTAGGCGTCGAGGCGCGCGTCGCGGATCAGCCGGCCCTCGACGACCAGCGCGCGCGGCGCGGCGGCGCCGGTCGTCGCCAGGCTCAGACCCGGCGTCGCCGGAGCGTCGGCCAGCACGGCGCCGCCGGGAGGCACCGAGGACATGCGGGTGACGACGACGACACCGGCCACGGCGACAAAACCCGCGGCCACCGCCGCCGGCGCCAGCCAGCCGTGGCGCCGACGCGTGACCGCGACGGCGGGAGGCACCGCGACCGGGGGCCGCTCGATCGGCTCGGGCGCCAGCACCACCGGCTCCTCGGCCAGGCGCGCGCGCAAGCCGGCGAGGAAGGCGGCGTCGCGCGACGCGGTGCTCGCCAGGTCCTCCGACCGCATCACGTCGCCGATGAGTTGGTAGGCATGCCAGGTGCGGCGGGCCTCGGGGTCGTCACGCCAGCGCGCGCAACTCTCGTCCAGCGCATCCGGGTCGCCGTCGGCCAGGGCCGACAGCAGGGACGCTGTGGAATCCGCGGGAGGCATGGCGCTGGAGCGGTTCTGGTTCATCGGGTCAATCGGTGGTTGCTTCGCGAGGACGGCCGGGTTCACCAGCGTTCGCCCTCGCGGGTGTCGAGCAGCGGCCGCAGCCGCGTGGCGATCGCCTCACGCGCCCGGAAGATGCGCGAACGCACGGTTCCGATGGGGCAGTTCATCACGTCGGCGATCTCTTCGTAACTCAGACCTTCGATCTCGCGCAGCGTGATGGCCTGACGGAGATCCTCCGACAAGGCCTCGATCGCCGCGTTCACGGCAGACGCGATCTCCCGGCTTGCGAGCAAGGATTCGGGGGTCGCGCCATCGCTTAGTTCGTTTTCGACACGAGAAGTTTCATCGCCGTCGTCACGAGACGCCAGCGAGCCCTCCGAGACGAGGGGGTCGCGGCGCAACTCGACCAGCGACTTCTTCGCCGTGTTGACGGCGATGCGGTAGAGCCAGGTGTAGAACGCGCTCTCGCCGCGGAACTGGGCGATCGCGCGGTAGGCGCGGATGAAGGTCTCCTGCGCGATGTCCTGCACCAGCGCGTCGTCGCGCACCATGCGCGCGATGAGGCGCTCGATGCGCCGCTGGTACTTGACGACCAGCATCTCGAAGGCACGCACGTCGCCGCGCCGGGCGCGCTCGACCAGCAGGACGTCGGCGTCGGCGTCGCTCATGGCGCAGCGCGCGCGCTCGCGCGCGGCGGGTCGGTGTCGGGGACGGCGGACCGGGCATGCAGCGCGGTGCGCAGCCCGTGCCATCGGCCACCGGCGTCGCCGGCGGCGACCGCGGCCCAGCGCGCCGGGCCGCGCGCCGGACGCAGGCGCAGCAGCATCCAGCCGCCGAGGTCGATGGCGACCTCGGGGCGGCAGGGTGTGTCGGCGGCCATCCAGGCGCTGCCGTCCCAGCGCAGCGCCAGCGGCCGAGGCGACGCCCCGGCCCAGGCCGTCGCAGCGGCCAGCAGCGCCGCCGCCAGCGCGAGCGCCGGCGACGGGTGGCCGTCACCGAGATGCGCCTGCAGCCAGGCGCAGGCGCAGCCCGCGGCAGCCGCCGCGAGCAGCGCCTGGGCGGCGCGCCAGGGCACGCCACCCGAGCAGGTCACGGCGACCGGCGGCGGATGGCGCACGCGCTCGTCACACGCGGCGGAACACCAGCGTGCCGTTGGTGCCGCCGAACCCGAAGTTGTTCTTCACGGCGATGTCGATCTTCATCTCCCGCGCCTCGTTGGCGCAGTAGTCGAGATCGCAGTCCGGATCCGGGTTGACGAGGTTGATCGTCGGCGGCGAGACCTGGTGATGCAGCGCCAGCACCGAGAACAGCGACTCGACGCCGCCGGCACCACCCAGCAGGTGGCCGGTCATCGACTTGGTCGAGTTGACGACCAGCTTGTGGGCGTGGTCGCCGAACGCGAGCTTGATCGCGTTGGTCTCGTTGGCGTCGCCCAGCGGCGTCGAGGTGCCGTGCGCGTTGAGGTACTGCACCTCGTCGGCGTTGATGCCGGCGTTGCGCAGCGCCGCCTTCATCGAGCGCTTGGGGCCGTCGACGTTCGGCGCGGTCATGTGGTACGCATCGGCACCCATGCCGAAACCGGCGAGCTCCGCGTAGATCTTGGCGCCGCGCTTCTTCGCGTGTTCGTACTCCTCGAGCACGAGCACGCCGGCACCTTCGCCCAGCACGAAACCGTCGCGGTCCTTGTCCCAGGGGCGGGACGCGGCCTGCGGGTCGTCGTTGCGGGTCGACAGCGCACGCGCGGAAGCAAAACCGCCGATACCCAGCGGCGAGACGGTCGACTCGGCACCGCCGGCGATCATCACGTCGGCATCGCCGTACTCGATCATGCGGCCGGCTTCACCGATGCAATGCAGGCCGGTCGTGCAGGCGGTGACGATCGACAGGTTCGGGCCGGTGTAGCCGAAACGGATCGACACGTGCCCCGAGATCATGTTGATGATCGACGACGGCACGAAGAACGGCGAGATCCGCCGCGGGCCACGGGCGCCGTACTCGGCCTGGGTCTGCTCGATCATCGGCAGACCGCCGATGCCCGAGCCGACCATCACGCCGATGCGCTCGGCCGCGGCTTCGTCGAGCTCGCTGCCCTGCGGCAGACCCGCGTCCTGGACCGCCTGGATCGAGGCCGCCATCCCGTAGTGGATGAACGTGTCCATGTGGCGGGCTTCCTTCGCCGGGATGTAGTCCTCGACGTTGAAACCCTTCACCTCGCCGGCGATGCGGCAGGCGAACGCGGAAGCATCGAACTTCGTGATCGGTCCGATGCCGCTCCTGCCGGCGACGATGTTCGCCCAGCCTTCGGCCACCGAGTTGCCGACCGAGCTGACGAGCCCGAGGCCGGTGACGACGACTCTGCGCCTGCTCATGCGCAGATCAGGCCTTCTGGTGCGCGACCGCGTAGTCGATCGCGAGCTGCACCGTGGTGATCTTCTCGGCTTCCTCGTCCGGGATCTCGATGCCGAACTCGTCTTCGAGCGCCATCACGAGTTCCACCGTGTCGAGCGAGTCGGCACCCAGGTCGGCCACGAAGGCCTTCTCGTTGGTGACGTCCGACTCGGGCACGCCGAGCTGTTCGGCGATGATCTTCTTGACACGGGCTTCAATATCGCTCATGACTCCTCCAGGAGGGGTGTATCGGTAAACAGCCCACGATTCTACCGGTGGGGCAGGGGCCGGATTTTTGACGAACGGCGGCCTTTGTCAGGCCATGTACATGCCGCCGTTGACGTGCAGCTCGGTGCCGGTCACGTAGGCGGCCTTCTCGCTGCACAGGAAGGCGACCGCGTGCGCGACCTCGTCGGCCGCACCCAGGCGGCCCAGCGGGATCTGCGCCAGCAGCGCGGCCTTCTGCGCCTCGGGCAGGGTTTCGGTCATGTCGGTGGCGATGAAGCCGGGCGCGACGCAGTTGACGGTGATGTTGCGGCTGCCGAGCTCGCGCGCCAGCGCACGCGTCATGCCGGCGACACCGGCCTTGGCGGCGGCGTAGTTGGCCTGGCCGGCGTTGCCCGAGGCACCGACGACCGAGGTGATGTTGACGATGCGGCCCCAGCGCTGCTTCATCATCGGCCGCATCACGGCGCGGCTGAGGCGGAAGACGGCCTTCAGGTTGGTGTCCAGCACCGCGTCCCAGTCCTCGTCCTTCATGCGCATCGCCAGCGTGTCGCGGGTGATGCCGGCGTTGTTGACGAGCACGTGCAGCGCGCCGTGTTCCTTGACCAGGGCGTCGATCAGCGCATCCGACGCGGCGGCGTCGGTGACGTTCAGCACCCTGCCCTGCACGCCGGGCAGCGCGGCCTCGATCGCGGCGGCGCCGGCTTCGCTGGTGGCGGTGCCGACGACCCGGAAGCCGTCGGCCGCCAGCGCGGCGGCGATGGCGCGGCCGATGCCGCGCGAGGCGCCGGTGACGAGGGCGATGCGTTGCGTGTCGCTCATTGCAGGAGTTCCTTGGCGGCAGCCAGCGATTGCGGGTCGAGGATGGTCGTCGACGCGATCTCGGCGTCGATGCGGCGCACCAGGCCCGACAGCACCTTGCCCGGGCCGCATTCGATCACGGCCGTGCAGCCGCGCGCACGCAGCGCCTGCACCACCTCGACCCAGCGCACCGGGCCGAAGGCCTGGCGGTACAGCGCGTCGCGGATGCGCTCGGGGTCGGTCTCGACGGCGACGTCGATGTTGTTGACGACGGCGATGGTCGGCGCGGCAACCGGGGTCGTCGCCAGCTTTTCCTTCAGGCGCTCGGCGGCCGGCTGCATCAGCGCCGAATGGAACGGCGCCGACACCGGCAGCGGCAGCGTGCGCTTGGCGCCGGCGGCCTTCAGCGCCTGGGCGGCCAGCTCGACGGCGGCCTTGGTGCCGGCGATGACGGTCTGCTTGGGGTCGTTGAAGTTGGCGGCGGCGACACACTCGCCGGCATCACGCGCGGCCTGCTCGCAGCAGGCGCGCACGACGTCGCCGTCCAGGCCGAGCACGGCGACCATCGCGCCGGCGCCGACCGGCACCGCTTCCTGCATCGCCTGGGCGCGGAAGCGCACCAGCGGCACCGCGTCGGCCAGCGTCAGCGCACCGGCGGCGACCAGCGCCGCGTACTCGCCCAGCGAGTGGCCGGCGACGGCCGACGGAGCGGCGCCGCCTTCGGCCAGCCAGGCACGGTAGTTGGCGACGCCGGCGACCAGCATCACCATCTGCGTGTTGACCGTGAGGTCCAGTGCTTCCTTGGGACCACCGTGGATCAGCGCGGCGACGTCCAGGCCGGCGGCGGCCGACGCCTCTTCGAGCGTCGCGCGCACGGCGGGGTGATCGCCCCAGGCGTCGAGCATGCCGACCGATTGCGATCCCTGGCCGGGAAAGACGAATGCGAACTCAGCCATCTTGTGTGTCTCCTGTCGTCGGACGGGTTCGGCGGCTCAGAAGTCGAGCAGCACCGCGCCCCAGGTGAAGCCGCCGCCGACACCCTCGAGCAGCACGGTCTCGCCGCGCTGCACGCGGCCGCTTCGCACCGCGGCGTCCAGCGCCAGCGGCACCGAGGCCGCCGACGTGTTGCCGTGCTCGTCGACGGTGACGACGAGACGCTCGGGCGCCAGCTTCAGCTTGCGCGCGGTGCCGTTCATGATGCGGATGTTGGCCTGGTGCGGGATCAGCCAGTCGATGTCGGCCTCGCTGCGGCCGGCCTTGGCCAGCACCGCGCGGGCGGCATTCTCCAGCACGCCGACGGCGAGCTTGAAGACCGCCTGGCCGTCCATGCGCAGCAGCGGCAGGCCGGACACCTGGCCGCCGGACACCGTGCCGGGCACGCAGAGGATGCCGGCGTGGCGGCCGTCGGCGTGCAACTCGGTGGCCAGGATGCCGGGCACGTCGCTGGCTTCCAGCACCACGGCGCCGGCGCCGTCGCCGAAGAGCACGCAGGTCGTGCGGTCGTTGAAGTCGAGCAGGCGCGAGAAGACCTCGGCGCCGACGACGAGCGCGCAGCGCGCGCTGCCGGCGCGGATCATCGCGTCGGCGACGGTCAGCGCGTAGACGAAGCCCGAGCACACCGCCTGCACGTCGAAGGCCGGGCAGCCGTGCACGCCGAGCTTGGCCTGCAGGATCGTCGCCGTCGACGGGAACACCATGTCCGGCGTCGAGGTCGCGACGATGATCAGGTCGACGTCGGCGGCCGAGCGGCCGGCGGCCTCGAGCGCGCGGCGCGAGGCCTCCAGCGCGAGGTCGCTCGAGTTGACGCCGTCGTCGGCGAAGTGGCGGGCACGGATGCCGGTGCGCTCGACGATCCAGGCGTCGCTGGTCTCGATGCCGCGCGCGGCGAGCATGTGCACGAAGTCGTCGTTCGTGATGCGGCGCGACGGCAGGAAGCCGCCGGTGCCGGTGATGCGGGAGTACGGTACTGCGGTCACGCGTTCAGGCGGCCTGCGGGGCCGCGGTGTCGCCGGAGGGCATGGCCTGCAGGGTCTCCGCGATGCGGTCGTGCACGCGGTCGAGCAGGCGGTTGCGCGCGGCGTCGTAGGCCCGCGCCAGCGCCGTCTCGAACGCCAGCGCGTCCGAGGAACCGTGCGCCTTGAAGACGAGTCCGCGCAGGCCCAGCAGCGCGCCGCCGCTGTAGCGGCGATGGTCCACGCGGGCCTTGAAGCGGTTGAGCACCGGCATCGCGACGAGCGCGGCCAGCTTGGTCCACGCGCTGCGCGTGAACTCCTCCTTGATCATCTGCGAGAGCATGCCCGCCAGACCTTCGGAGGTCTTCAGCGCGACGTTGCCGACGAAGCCGTCGCAGACGACGAGGTCGGTGGTGCCCTTGAAGATGTCGTTGCCTTCCACGTTGCCGTGGAAGTTGATGTGGCCGCCGGCGTGCGCCGCACGCAGCAGCTCGCCGGCACGCTTGATCGTCTCGCTGCCCTTGATCGTCTCTTCGCCGATGTTGAGCAGGCCGACCTTGGGCTCGTCGATGCCATCCAGCGCCGAGACGAGCGCACTGCCCATCACCGCGAACTGCAGCAGGTGCTCGGCCGAGCAGTCGACGTTGGCACCCAGATCGAGCACCTTGGTGAAGCGGCCGCGGGCGTTGGGCAGCAGCGCGGCGATCGCCGGGCGGTCGATGCCGTCGAAGGTCTTCAGCAGGTAGCGCGACACCGCCATCAGCGCGCCGGTGTTGCCGGCACTGACGCAGGCGTGCGCCGCCAGCGCCGGGTCGGCGAGCTTGATCTGGCCGATGGCCACGCGCATCGACGAGTCGCGCTTCTTGCGCAGCGCGACTTCGACGGGGTCGTCCATCGACACGACTTCGGTGGCCGTGACGCAGCGCGTGCGCGGCAGGCCGGCCGCGGCGGCCAGCGCCTCGGCGGTGCCGACGAGCACGAGCTCGGCCGCGGGATGCCGCTCCAGGAACGCGCGGCAGGCCGGCAGGGTGACCGAAGGACCGTGGTCACCGCCCATGCAGTCCACGGCGATGCGGACCAGCGGCAGCGGCTCCAGGGCGGGATGCGAAGACACGGGAGAGCTAAACCCTGGACTCACGCCGCGGACGGCGTGGACACGAGGATCAGCGGGTGCCGAGGCACCCGGCCGGACGTCAGGCGTCGGCCTTGGTCTTCAGGACCTTGCGGCCGCGATAGAAGCCGGTCGGGCTGATGTGGTGACGCAGGTGCACCTCGCCGGTCGTCGGCTCGACGGCCGTGCCGGGGGCGGCGATCGCGTTGTGCGAGCGATGCATGCCGCGCTTGGACGGCGACTTCTTGTTCTGCTGGACGGCCATGACAATCTCCTGGGATCGGCGCCGGAACTACGGTCCTCGCGAGCCGAGCGACACGCTCGATTCGGCCGGCAAAAAAGCTGTGACTGCGCCGGAAGCCATGTCGCAACCGTCGCAAAGCCCGCCAGTGTAGCACGCCGCGCAAGGTGAAATCCATGCCGGATCAATCCGGACGCTGCTTGAGCGCGGCGAGCGCCGCGAACGGGTTGGCCGCCGGCTCGTCGGCCAGCGGCTCGTCGCCGGCGGACATCGGCAGCGGATCGGGGCAGACCTCGTGCCGCGGCACCAGCGGCAGCGCGAGGATCAGCTCGTCCTCGAGCAGGCCGTGCAGGTCGAAGCCGCGCGCGGCGACGAGCACGTCGTCCTCGAGCTCCTCGTCGAGCCGGGCGGCCTCTTCCTCGCTGTCGACGAAGCGGAACCAGCGATCGACGGCCAGCGGCTCGGCCACCGGCTGCAGGCAGCGCTGGCACTGCAGGCGCACGGTGGTCGTGGCGGCCAGGCGCAGCCAGGTCTCGGGCGCGCCGCCGACGACCGGACGAAGCTCGCCGTCGGCCCGCCATTCGACCGGCGCGGGCGCATCGGCGGCCGCCGGCATCAGCGAGGCGCCCAGGCGCTCGAACCCGGCCTGAGGCCAGGCGTCGGACAGCGTGGCGCCGGCCGCGGCAAAAGCGCGCACGTCGAGGCGTCGGGGGTCGTGATTCTTCTCGCGGGCCATGTCTCGGGGGTTGCCGGGCCGCGCGCCATGTGACAGTCGCATGTCGGTCCGGGGGCGCCGAGTGTAGCCGCCGGCCGGGCCGCAGGCGGATGGGACAATCCGGGACATGGACACTCCGCCGCTGATCCTCGGCTCGACCTCGCGCTACCGGCGCGAGCTGCTCGAGCGCCTGCGCCTGCCGTTCACCGTCGTCGCGCCCCAGGTCGACGAGACCCCCGCCGCCGGCGAAGCCCCCGCCGCGCTGGCACTGCGGCTGGCGCTGGCCAAGGCCCGGGCGGTGGCCGCGCTGCACCCGCAGGCCGTCGTCATCGGCTCGGACCAGGTGGCCGACCTGGACGGCGAGCCGATCGGCAAGCCCGGCACGCACGAACGCGCCCGCGAGCAGCTGCAGCGCATGAGCGGGCGCGAGGTCGTGTTCCAGACCGCGGTGGCCGTCGCGCGCGCCGACACCGGCTTCGCCCGCGTGCTGCTGGCGCCGGTGCGCGTGCGCTTTCGCACCCTGGGCGACGCCGAGATCGAGCGCTACCTGCAAGCCGAGCGCCCCTACGACTGCGCCGGCAGCGCCAAGAGCGAGGCGCTGGGCATCGCGCTGCTCGAGGCCATCGAGTCCGACGACCCGACGGCGCTCGTCGGCCTGCCGCTGATCCGCACCTGCACGCTGCTGCGCGAGGCCGGACTGGACCCGCTGGCCGCCACGAGCCCTCAGAACTTGTCCGGGGCTCGTTCCGGCCCGGCGGCAGCGGCCGCAGACCGACGGGAGCCCCAGTGAGCGCCGCCGACACGAGCGCGGCGGCACCCCGCCCCGGCACGCTGCTGCTGGTGCCCAACACGCTGGACCTCGGCGCCGAGACCATCGACCTGCAGGAAGTGCTGCCGCTGGGCGTGCTGCGCCGCGCCGCGGCGCTGACGCACTGGGCCGCCGAGGACGCCCGCAGCGCGCGCGCGCTGCTCAAGCGCGTCGGCGCCGTCGTGCCGCTGGCCCGGCCGCTGCAGGAGATCACGATCACCGAGCTGCCGCGCCCGCGCAAGGGCAGCCGCGAGCCGGTGCCGGCGGCCGCCTGGCAGGCGCTGCTGGCGCCGGCGCTGGCCGGCCACGACCTGGGCCTGGTGTCCGAGGCCGGGCTGCCGGCCGTCGCCGACCCCGGCTCGGCGCTGGTGGCCGCCGCCCACCGCGCCGGCGTGCCGGTGCTGCCGCTGACCGGCCCGAGCTCGCTGATGCTGGCGCTGGCCGCCAGCGGCCTGGAAGGCCAGAACTTCGCCTTCGTCGGCTACCTGCCGCAGGACGCCGGCGCACGCGCGGCGCGCATCCGCGAGCTCGAGGCCGCGTCGCGCCGCCTGGGCCAGTCGCAGATCCTGATCGAGACGCCGTACCGCAATGCCGCGATGCTGGCGGCGCTGACCGCGACACTGGCCCCGACGACGCGACTGGCCGTGGCCTGCGGGCTGACGCTGCCCGGCGGCTGGACACGCAGCGGGCCGGTGGCCGACTGGCGAGCCCGGCCGCAGGACATGCCCGACCGGCTGCCGGCGGTCTTCTCGCTGCTCGGCAGCTAAGCCGGCGGCAGCTCGGCGCGGCGCGGCAGGTCGGCGCCGCGGCGCGAGCAGGTCAGGGCCGCCGCGCCGAGCGCAAAACCGAGCGCCGCGTCCAGCTCCGCCGCCTCCAGCGACAGGCCGCCCGGCTGCAGCCGGTCGCGTTCGGCCAGCCAGGCCAGCAGCGCCGCCTGCACCGTGTCGCCGGCACCGACGGTGTCGGCCAGCGCCACCGGTGGCGCCGGCCGGTGGGCCTCGGCCGTGGCCGTCCAGGCGCTGGCGCCACGTTCGCCGCGCGTGACGACGGCGAGCTCGACACCCGCAGCCAGCCAGCCGCGCGCGACGTCGGCCGGGTCGGCCCCCGGGTACAGCCAGGCCAGGTCCTCGTCGCTGGCCTTCAGCAGCCGGCAGCGCGGCGCCATCCATTCGAGCGCCTCGCGCCAGCGCGCCACGTCGGGCTCGACACCCGGGCGCACGTTGGGATCGCAGGCCACGACGAGGCGACTGTGCTCGCGCTCGACCAGCGCGCGCAGCACCGAGGCGACCGGCTCGACGACGAGCGCGTAGGAACCGAGCTGCAGCACCCGCGCGGCCTCGGGCAAGGCGGCCGCCGCCGACGCCGGCAGCAGCCGGTCGGCGGCGCCGGTGCCGAGGAAACGGTAGCCGGGCCGGCCGTCGGCCGCGACGTCGACCATCACCAGCGTCGTCGGCGCGTCGAGCTCGGGTGCCAGGCGCGTGTCGACGCCCTCGGCCGCGAGCGCGGCGCGCAGCCGGCGCCCGGCGGCGTCGGCCGACAGCCCGCCGAGGTAGGCCACAGGACGGCCCAGCCGGGCCAGGCCGATCGCGACGTTGAAGGGCGACCCGCCGCAGCGGGCGTCGAGCAGCAGCCCGGCGGGCGTCTCGCCGGCGGCGAAGACGTCCATCAGGGCCTCGCCGCAGACGACGATCACGGCGTGCGGGGACGCCGGCCGCGCAGCGTCAGCGGCCGCCGCCGAGCAGCGCGGCGACCTTGCGCTTGGGGCGGATGTTGGGCGAGGCCGCCGCACGTGCCGGGGCCGCCGCCGGGGCGGCCGGCGCGGCGTCGGAGGCGGCGGGCGCCGCCGACGGCGACGGCTCGTAGGGCCGGTCGAAGATCGGGTCGGCCGGCGGCTGCGCGGCGCGGCGCGGGGCGCGCTCGACCGATTCGGCACGCGGCGCCAGCTCGCGCTCCTCGTCGAAACGGCGGCGCGGGCGGCGCGCACGGTCGTCCTCGATCTCGAAGGGCTCGATCTCGATCTTCTTCTTGATCAGCTTCTCGATGTCGCCGATGAGCCGCGTGTCGTCGCGCGTGACCAGCGTCACCGCCAGGCCCGACGCGCCGGCGCGCCCGGTGCGGCCGATGCGGTGCACGTAGTCCTCGGCGTTGAACGGCACGTCGAAGTTGAAGACCGCCGGCAGGTCGGCGATGTCCAGGCCGCGCGCGGCGACGTCGGTGGCCACGAGCAGGTCGACCTCGCCGGCCTTGAACGCGGCCAGCGCCTTCAGGCGCTCGTCCTGGCTCTTGTCGCCGTGCAGCGCCTGGGTCTTCAGACCGTCGCGCTCGAACGAGCGCGCCAGGCGCGCCGCGCCGAGCTTGCTGTTGACGAAGACGATGGCCTGCGACAGCTCGCGCTGGCGCAGGATCTGGCGCACGGTGGCGCGCTTGTCGTCGTCGCCGACGCCGTAGAAGCGCTGCTCGACGGTGGAGGCGGTGGCGTTGGGCCGCGCGACCTCGACCGTCACCGGGTCCTGCAGGTAGCTGCCGGCCAGGCGCTTGATCTCGGGCGAGAAGGTGGCCGAGAACAGCAGCGTCTGCCGCGTCTTGGGCAGGAACGACAGGATGCGCTGCAGGTCGGGCAGGAAGCCGATGTCGAGCATGCGGTCGGCTTCGTCGAGCACGACGTACTCGACCTGGTTGAGCACCGCGTTGCGGGCCTCGATGTGGTCGAGCAGCCGGCCCGGCGTGGCGATCAGCACCTCGACGCCGGCCTTCAGCTCGGCGGTCTGCGGCTTCATGTCGACGCCGCCGAAGACCACCGCCGAACGCAGCCGGGTGTGCTTGGCGTAGGTCTTGACGTTGGCGGCCACCTGGTCGGCCAGCTCGCGCGTCGGTGCCAGCACCAGCGCTCGCACCGGGTGGCGCGCCGGGGACATGCTGGTGTTCTCGTGCCGCAGCATCTTCTGCAGCAGCGGGATCGTGAAGGCGGCGGTCTTGCCGGTGCCGGTCTGCGCCGCGCCCATCACGTCACGGCCTTCCAGGACGATGGGGATCGCCTTGGCCTGGATCGGGGTCATGGCCCGGTAGCCGGCGTCGGCGACGGCGCGCAGGAGCTTGGGGTCGAGGGCGAGGGTGTCGAAGAGCGGCGCCGGGGCGCTCGTGGCAGCCGCGCTGTCCGCAGTGGAATCGGTCATTTCCGCCGATTATCGCAGGCATCGGGCTTTGCGCGCCGGGGCCCGAGCATCAGCAGCAGCCGTGGCGAGCGGAATCGCACGATCCCCCAGTACAGCCCGAGGTAGAGCAGCGCGAAGACCAGCAGGAATGCCCCCAGCGTGACCGTGCTGTCCCAGAACGCCATCGCCGGCACGATCGAGCACATGCACAGCGCCCAGAGCACCGGCGAGGTACGGGAGTTGCGCTTGGTGAGCGCCTGCACGCTGCGGTCGCCGACGGCCCAGCGCATGACCCGGCGGTAGACCAGAGAGTGCAGGTGGATGCCGTCCGGCATGTGCGCCGGCTGCTGGCGCAGGAACCAGCGCCGATAGATCGAGAACAGCGTCTCGAACACCGGATAGATGCAGACCAGCAGCGGGAAGATCGGCGAAACCTCCGGATTGCGCACGAGCAGCAGGATCGAAACCTCGGCGACGAAAAACCCGAGGAAATAGGCGCCGCCATCACCCAGAAAGATGAGCCCGGACGGGAAATTCCACAGGAAGAAACCGAGCACGGCCCCGATGCCGGCCAGCGAAAGCAGCGCGATCAGCGAATCGTCGACTTGAAAGCCGACGTAGGCGATGGCCGCCAGCATCAGCATCGCGCACATCGACGCCAGGCCGTTGAATCCGTCGATGATGTTCAGCGCATTGGCGATGCCGGCGACGGCAAAGACCGTCAGCACCAACGACCCGAACCAGAAGCCGACCAACCAGTCCAGCCCGGGTATCGCGGTGTAACGGATGGCCGCGTCCATGAAATGGAAGGCCAGCGCCGCCGACACCGCCGTCGCGACCAGCCGGCCCCGCGGCGTGACCGCCTCGGTGAGGTCCTGCACGAAGCCGGCGAGGAAGGCCGGCGCCGCGCACAGCATCAGCAGCAGGCCGAGGCGGCCGGACGGCGCGCCGTGTTCGTAGCCGATGACGAGGCAGGCGCAAATCAGCGCGAGCACGATGCTCAGGCCGCCGATTCGCGGCACTGCCACCGCGTGGAATTTCTGCGGCTTGGAGAAGTCGCGGTCTCCCGAACGATGGGCGTGAACCTTGGCCGAGCGCACCAGCAACAAGGTGAACACCACGGACACGGCGAAAGCGACGAGCATCGGCAGCACCGGAAGATTCTAGGCATGGGGCCATGACGCAATGCCGACGCCGGCGTGTATGCGAAACGTCAAGATGGCTCGGATACGATAGGGCGCCTGCACCTCCTGCACGAGAACCATGTCGGCTTCCTCGAGACCGCTCCTGCCCCTGATCCTGTCGACGGCCCTGCTCGGCGCCTGCTCGCACCAGCTGCCGACCTCCGGCCCGAGCCGCAGCGCGATCGAGAACACCACCGCCGAGGTCGCGAGCCGCGCCGTGCAGGTCGTGGACATCGACGCGAAGGTCGCCCGGCGCCTGCTCGACCAGCGCCGCCATTCGCTGTTCTCCGAGGTGCTGGGCGGCCAGCGCGTGGCCACGACGATCGGCCTGGGCGACATGCTCGAGGTCAGTGTCTGGGAGGCCCCGCCGGCGACGCTGTTCGGCGGCGGCGCGGTGGACCCGCGAAACCCCTCGACGGTGCGCGCGACGACGCTGCCCGACCAGGTGGTCGACCGCGACGGCCAGATCAGCGTGCCCTTCGCGGGCCGGATCCCCGCCGCCGGCCTGACACCGCAGGCCGTGGAGGCCACGATCGTGTCGCGCCTGAAGGGCAAGGCCAACCAGCCCGAGGTGCTGGTGCGCGTGGTGCGCAACGTCTCGTCGACGGTGACCGTGGTCGGCGAGGTGAACACCAGCACCCGCATGCCGCTGACGGCCGGCGGCGAGCGCGTGCTGGACGCGCTGGCGATGGCCGGCGGCGTTCGCCAGCCCGTCCACAAGATGACGCTGCAGGTGACGCGCGGCAAGACCGTGGCCGCGCTGCCGCTGGACCAGATCATCCGCGACCCGGCGCAGAACGTGCCGCTGCAGCCGGGCGACGTCGTCACGGCGATGTTCCAGCCGCTGTCGTTCACGGCGCTGGGGGCGACCGGCAAGAACGAGGAAGTCGCCTTCGAGGCCCAGGGCATCACGCTGGCGCAGGCGCTGGCGCGTGCCGGCGGCCTGGTCGACTCGCGCGCCAACGCGCAAGGGGTCTTCGTCTTCCGCTTCGAGCGCGAGGACGCGCTCGCATGGCCGCGCCAGCCGGTCGGCACCACCCCCGACGGCTTGGTGCCGGTGGTCTACCGCCTGGACATGAGCGACCCGGCGAGCTTCTTCGTCATGCAGAGCTTCCCGGTCGCCAACAAGGACGTGGTCTTCGTCAGCAACGCACCGGCGGCCGAGCTGCAGAAGTTCCTGAATCTCGTGTTCTCGGTGGTGTATCCGGTGTTGAACACGATCAGCGTGACGCGGTGACGCTCCAGTTCGCCAATCATGCCCCCCATCGAGAGCGACTCCATGCGCCCGGCACCCGGCGGGCATCGCCGGCTCCGTCTTCGTGCTCAAGCCCTGGCGGCACGGTGGGCAGGCCGTCAGGCAGCCCCGGCCTCAGAACCTGCACCTGATACGCGTTACTCAATGGCACCGGAAAGCGTTCCGGCATCCAAAAGTATCCGCGACAGCGAGGCCGAGGCGATCGACGAACTGGAACGCAAACTGCTTTCGGCGACGCAGGCTCTGTCGGCACTCAATGCCCGCCATACATCAAAGGTCGCCCGACTTGAACTGCAACTGCGTCGTCACATCGCCGAAATCGAGAGATTGCGGCAGCAGATCGACGACCTGCGCCAGATCGGCGCCAAAGATCGCAGCACGAGGGCGATCACCGGCACAGTCGATCATGCCTTCGCCCTGCATCGACCTAACCCCTTGGTGGACGACTCCCTAAGCATAGCCACTAACGATTCCCTCTCGTCGGAGTTCGCCATGGACACGCCACTGTTCGCCCGCACCAACTACCAGCCGAGTTTCAAGCCCAATACCCGTGGTGAATACGACATCACGGAGTTCCTGGCGCTGCACGACAGGGGCTTCGTGCGTGCAGCGTACTTGGCGATCTTGCGCCGCGAGCCCGACCCGGCGGGGGCGGAGAATTACGTAACCTTGCTGCGCGCCGGCGAACACAAGGCGCGTCTGCTCGGTGAGTTCCTGCGCTCCGACGAGGGCCGGCGCCACGAAACCACCATCCGTGGCCTAGACACGCACCTGCGCGTGCTGCGCCTGTGCGAGCTGCCGCTGGTGGGGCGCTGGATCGCAGCACTGCTGTTCCTGGCCAACGTCAACGGGCATCTCCGCGACTTTCGCGTGCTCGAGAACCACGTGATACGCATCGCAGAGGAAGCCCAGGCGCTGCAGGAGGCCAATCTCGAGCGGCTCCGGTCGCTCTCGCGATAGTCGCGAGACGACGGTGACTCGGACCATGAAGATCGTCACACTGAGTACCTACCCCGTCTCCGAGCCCCGCCACGGCGGGCAGCATCGGCTGGCCAACATCGCACGGGAGTTCCGGCGCGCCGGGCACGAGGTGCACTGCATGGGCATCGTCGGCGGCGAGGGCATGCCACCGGAGGAGGGATTCCTGCCCTTTCCGTCCCGCGCCGTGCTCGGGCAGTACATCGAGAACGCCTGGCTCATGGAGGACTGGGCCCTCGGGCGCTGGGCTGCCGACGATTTCGGCGGCTTTGCAGCGCTGTCCGCCATCGTGCCGCCGGACGTCGATGTCATCCACATCGAACAACCGTGGCTGTTTGCGTTCGCGCAGCGGCTCCGCGAGCACGCGCGGCGAAGGATTCATCTGATCTATGGCTCGGCGAACGTCGAGCACCGGCTGAAGCAGGAGATCCTGACGCCCATCCTCGGTGCAGAGCATGCCAAGCGCTGCGCCGAGCTGGTTCTGGACTGCGAAGTCAACGCGTTGCGTGCCGCCGACGCCGTCTGCGCGGTGTCGGAAGCCGACGCGGAATGGTCGCGGACATACAGCCGAGGCCCATTGATCCTGGCACCGAACGGCGTCGCCGAGCGCAGCTTCTCGTTCGAGGACGTGAAGGCGGCGAACCAGCACACGGGGCACCACAAGTACGCGCTCTACTGTGCGAGCGGGCATCCGCCCAACGTCGTCGGCTTCTACGACCTCTTCGGCGAGGGTCTCGGCTGCCTAGCGCCTACGGACCGCTTGGTCGTCGCCGGCGGGGCCGGCCCGGCCATCCTCGAGGACCCACGCACTCGGTTCACGCCCGGCCTGCAGCGTCACCTCATCGCGGCGGGCCTCGTCAGCGAGACCGTGCTGGCCGCCCTCCTGGGGCATGCGCACGCCATCATCCTGCCCATCACGCAAGGAGGGGGCACCAACCTGAAGACTGCAGAAGCTCTCTGGAGCGGCTGCCACGTGGTGGCAACGTCGGTGGCGATGCGAGGCTTCGAGGCCTTCGCTGACGCGCCGGGCGTGTCCGTGGAGGACGAAACCAGTCGCTTCCGCACGGCGGTACGTGAGGCCATGACCGCACCACCTCTGCAACTCGAAGCGCACGAGCAAAAGCGCCGCCGCGCCGTGCTCTGGGAAGAATGCCTGCGACCCTGGGTCCAACATGTCGGAGGGATCGGCGCATGAACGTCGGCAGCGGCAAGGCAGGAGCGCCGAAGATCTGGTTGAACGTCACGTCCAGCGTGAACTGGACCCGCCCTGCGGTTGGCATCGTCCGTGTGGAGCGTGCCCTGGCCCGGGAACTCGCGGCACTTCTCGGGCCGGACCGGTTCAGGCTGTGCGTCTGGCGCGACGGTCGATTCGTGCAGTGGCTGGAGGAGGCAGGGACGTCGGACGCTCGCGAAGTCGACGCCGCGGTGGATCTGTTGCTGCCCCGTGTCGCGTCGTTCGACATCGCGCGCCCGTTCGTTCTGCGCGCGCTGCGAAAGTTTGCCGTATCGAGCGGGACGGCACCGAGCCATGACGCGATCCACCTGAAGATCCCGGCGAGCGGCGGCGAGTCGCTCGAGCCGGAACGGGGAGACGTCGTCATCTCCGCAGGACTCGACTGGGACTACGAGTATTCGCAGCGATTCCACGAGATGGCGCGCGAGCGTGGGCTGCGGATCGTCAGCTGCTGCTACGACCTGATCCCGGTGCTGTTCCCGCAATACTGCGTCGGTGAAGTCGCCAAGCGCTTCACGGAGTACTTCATCGGCCTGTGCTGGGGTTCAGAGGCCGTGCTCTGCATCTCGCAGCAGACTCAGCGCGACTTCTCCCAGCTCTGCAGGAAGCTGGGCGCTCCGGACCGCGTCACCGCCGTGATCCCGTTGGGAGACAACGTGCCCATGGCAGGCGGCGAAACGAGCGATGCCGTGAAGGCGGTGTGCAAGCAGCCCTTCATCCTGTTCGTCTCGACGATCGAGCGCCGCAAGAACCACGAGGTGCTGTACCGGGCCTACCATCGCCTGGCGCGACAGGGCCGCGCGGCCGACCTGCCGCAGCTGGTGTTCGTCGGCATGCCCGGCTGGGGCACCGGCGACCTGCTGAAGGACATCGAACTCGATCCGCTCACCCGGGGCAAGATCACCCAGCTTCACCACGTCACCGACAGCGAGCTGAACGAGCTATACCAACGCGCCGCGTTCTGCGTCTATCCGTCGCTGTACGAGGGCTGGGGCCTGCCGGTGGGTGAGGCGCTGGCGATGGGCAAGGCCGTGATCTCGTCCAGCGAGGGCTCCCTGCCCGAGGTGGGTGGGCCGCTGGTGAGGTATGTCGACGCCTGGGACGTCGCCGGCTGGGCCGAGGCGATCTGGCAGTGGGTGTCCGATCCCGAGCAGGTCCGCAGCGCCGAGCGCGCCGTGCGCCGCCAGTATGTCAGCCGCACCTGGGCCAAGACAGCCGAGGCCGTCGTGGCGTTGATCGACAGCCTGCCCGCGCGACCGGAACTGCAGACTCTGCGCCCCGTGCCCGGCTACGACATGAGCACGCACGCCGGCGTTCATGCGGGCGCCCGCATCGAAGCCACCGGCACCGCGGGTCTGCTGCTCTTCGGCCCGCACTGGCCGTTGCGGGCCGGCAGCTATCGCGCGCGGGTGCACGGCCGGCGCGTCCGGCCCGGGAGCGAGACCCTCCGCCTGGAGATCGCGTCCGACGCCGGGACGACACGCCACCACCAGTGGACGCAGGCCGTGACCGCGTCCGACGTCGCGGGCGAACTGGCGCAGGCCGTGTTTCGCATCGAGCGCGATGTCGACGACATCGAACTGCGAATCGTCGTCGAAGACGGTTCCTGGCTGTGCATCGACACGGTGGAGTTCACCCCAGAGATCGATGCCGCACCGGCCGGGACGACGCCCGGACGGGCCGCGACGCCCGGGCCCCGGCCTCAGGCCCTGAGCGCCCGCTGACCGCCGATGAACACCTCCCCCACCCCCTCCATCGCCGCCGACGAACTGCTGTCGCTCTTCGACGAGGCCTTCGTGGACGCGCTCTATCGGCGGCTGCTCGGCCGTGAGCCGGATCCGGCCGGGCGGCAGAGCCACCTCGAGCAGATTCGACTGGGATACCCCAAGACTGCGCTCATCGCGCATTTCCTGGACAGCGCCGAAGGGAAACGGCATGGCGCGCGTGTCGAAGGCCTGGATGCCCGAGCGGCACCCGTGCCCGGCCCCGATCCCTCGCGGCTGGGTGGATGGCTGCGTCGCCAACTGCAGGCCTCGGGCATGGCCACGGCCAGCGAACTCAATGCGCTCGAGAACCGACTCGGTCGGCTGCTGTCGCCAGCGGACGCCGACGCGAACCAGGACAACGCCGTCGCACAGGCAGTGGCCACGGCACCCGATCCCGACGAGCTGTACCGGCGCATCGTGGTGCTGACGCAGGCTGTGACGCGGCTGGAAGGCCGACTGGATGCATTCGGTGACCAGATGCAACGCCTCGAACGGCTGCTGCCGGGGCTCTGGGCACCCGGCACGAGCCCGAGCCCACCCCGGGACGATCCGGCCCCCTGATGGCGCCGCGTGCGCGGCGATAATGACGAGCCATCCGGCGCGGGCCGGATCGCGCCGGCAGGGCCCTGGGGCCAACATCGCGCGCGGGACGCGCAGCCGTCCCCGACACCGCCCCGGACACCTCCACCTCGCAGGGCGGGCTTCCTCCACCGACGAAACAACCCACCGACACATGACCACCGCCATCGTCACCGGCATCACCGGCCAGGACGGCGCCTACCTGGCGCAGTTGCTGCTCGAGAAGGGCTACACCGTCTACGGCACGTACCGCCGAACGAGTTCGGTCAATTTCTGGCGCCTCGACGAGCTGGACGTCACGCGCCACCCCAATCTGCGCCTCGTCGAGTTCGACCTCACCGACCTCAGCACCTGCATCCGGCTGCTGCAGACCTCGGAGGCCACCGAGGTCTACAACCTCGCAGCGCAGAGCTTCGTCGGCGTGTCCTTCGAGCAACCGATCACCACCGCGGAGATCACCGGCGTCGGCGCCGTCAACCTGCTGGAGGCCATCCGCATCGTCAACCCGAAGGTGCGCTTTTACCAGGCCAGCACCTCGGAGATGTTCGGCAAGGTTCAGGCCATCCCGCAGGACGAGGACACGCCGTTCTACCCCCGCAGCCCCTACGGCGTGGCCAAGCTCTACGCCCACTGGATGACCGTGAACTACCGCGAGAGCTACGGCATCTTCGGCTGCAGCGGCATCCTCTTCAATCACGAGTCGCCACTGCGCGGGCGCGAGTTCGTCACTCGCAAGATCACCGACGCGATGGCCAAGATCCGACTCGGCCAGCTCGACGTGCTGGAACTAGGCAATCTCGACGCCAAGCGCGACTGGGGCTTCGCGAAGGAGTATGTCGAGGGCATGTGGCGCATGCTCCAGGTCGACGAGCCCGACACCTACGTCCTGGCGACGAACCGGACCGAGTCGGTACGCAACTTCGTGTCCATGGCGGGCAAGGCCGCGGGCTTCGACCTGGTGTTCAGCGGCGCCGCCGAGCAGGAGACTGCGATCGACCGCCAGTCCGGCAGGACCGTGGTGCGCGTCAACCCTCGGTACTACCGGCCGGCCGAGGTCGACCTGCTGATCGGCAACCCCGAGAAGGCTCGCCAGCGGCTGGGTTGGACACCCCAGACCTCACTGGAGAGCCTCTGCCAGATGATGGTGGAGGCCGACCTGCGCCGGAACCGGGCCGGCACCTCGCTGTGATCGGCCAGGCGGGAACGCGATGACGCGCATCCTCGTCACCGGCGCCGACGGCTTCACGGGCCGCCACCTGACCCCGGCCCTGGCGCGCCTGGGCGCCGAGGTGCACGGCCTGGCTAGCCGCGTGCCAGACCCGCCGGTCGACGGCGTGCACCGCTGGCACCTTGGCAACCTGCTCGACCCGGAGTCGCTGCAGCGCACGGTGCAGGACGTGAGACCGGACACCGTGGTGCATCTGGCCGCGATCGCCTTCGTTGCCCATGGCGACGTCGATTCCATCTACCGGACCAACATCGTAGGGTCGCGTCACCTGCTGGCTGCGCTGGCCGACCTGCCCGTGCGCCCGCGCGCGGTCCTGATGGCCAGCAGTGCCAACGTCTACGGCACGGCCACCGAGGGCGTGATGGACGAGCGGACGCCCCCGAGCCCCGCCAACGACTACGCCGTCAGCAAGCTAGCCATGGAACACATGGCCGGGATCTGGCGCGAACGCCTGCCGATTACGCTCGTACGCCCGTTCAACTACACGGGCCGGGGCCAGTCTACGCAGTTCCTGATCCCGAAAATCGTCGATCACTTCCACCGGCGCGCGCCGGTGCTCGAGCTCGGCAACCTCGACGTGGAGCGCGACTTCTCCGACGTCCGGACGGTCGTCGACTGCTACGTCCGCCTGCTGGCCAGCCCCCAGCCCGGACAGGTCTTCAACGTCTGCTCTGGTGTCGGCCACAGCCTGCGCGAAGTACTTGAGATGGCCCGCGACCTGACGGGCCATGAGCCCGAGATACGCGTCAACCCGGCCTTCGTGCGCGCCAACGAGGTGCGGCGCTTGCTGGGTAGCAAGGCTGCGCTCGAGGCCGCCATCGGCCCGGTGCACGGCCCGGCGCTGCGCGAGACCCTGGCCTGGATGCTGCAATGAACCGAGCACGGCACCGCCGATGAGCACCGACATCGAATGGGAGAAGTGGGGCGCCCGCGATCCCTACTTCAGCGTCCTGACCGACCCGCGTTTCCGCGTCAACGCGATGACGGCGCAGGCGCGGGAGGATTTCTTCGCGCTCGGCCGCATGCATGTCGACCATGTGCTGCACGTGATCCGCTGCCATCTGGACGGCGCCTTCGCGCCGACCCGGACGCTGGATTTCGGTTGTGGCGTGGGACGGCTGGTGATGCCGTTCGCCCGCCTGGGCGGCGAGGTCGTGGGCGTCGACATCTCGCCGTCGATGCTGGCCGAGGCGCGGCGCAACTGCGATCAGGCGGGACTGAGCAACGTCGTGCTGCTCCCATCCGACGACGCGCTGTCCGCCGTCGCCGGCGACTTCGATCTCGTGCACTCGTGCATCGTGCTTCAGCACATCGAAATCCCGCGCGGTCTCGTCATCTTCGAGCAGCTCGTGCGCCGCGTGCGGCCGGGCGGCATGGGGGCGATCCACATCACCTTCGGCTGGGACGCCCATGCGGCGACGCTGGGCGTGCCGCCTGCGCTGCCGGCGCCGCAGGCGCCATCCCGCCTGGTCCGGGTACGGCGCTGGCTGCACGAGTTGGTGCATGGAAAACGCACGAAGCTGGCAGGGGCCTCGCAGCAGGTCGATACCGACCCGGAGATGCAGATGAACTTCTACAACGCAAGCCAGCTCCTGTTCATCCTGCAGCGCGCCGGCGTCGGCGCCGTCTACAGTGAGCTGACCGACCATGGCGGCGCGCTCGGTCTGTTCCTCTACTTCCGGCGCTGACGCGCACCGCCCCTGCAAGAGCGAGAGTGGCACCAGGCCAGCACGCTGTTTTGACCTGATAATGGGCAAGTTGCCCTACGGCCCAATCCGACGCTCTGGAGCGGCACGACAAACCCGAACGACGCAATTCGCGACTTGATCGACGACATCGCATTGGCAACCGCCGCAGCACGCACCGGCGGCGAGTATCTGACCAGCCGGCTAGGCAAGGCTAATTTGACGCGCTGGGTCGAACGGGACGTCAAGCTCGCCGAGGATGCGCAGGCTGAGGCCCTGATCGTCGGGCACCTGACCCGGCACTCCCGCCATCCCATCCTGACCGAGGAGGCTGGCTGGATCGGCGAGCCAGCGCGGGGCGACGCGGCGTATTGGGTCGTCGACCCCCTGGACGGAAGCTTCAACTTCCTACACGGCATCCCGCTGTGTGCGGTATCGGTCGCGCTATGCCGCGGGCTGCAGCCGGTGCTGGGCTGCGTGCACGATTTCATCCACGGGGAGACCTGCGCCGGCGGGCCGGGCCTGGGCCTGCGCGTCAACGGCCAGGCGGCCGCTGCAGACGCGCACCGGGGCGGCATTCTGGGAACGGGCATCCCGGCTGCGGCCGGTGACCGCCCCCCCTCGCTCGCCCAGGCCCTGGCGCACTGGCGCAAGGTCCGCATGCTCGGCACGGCGGCACTATCGCTGGCCTGGGTGGCGCAGGGCCGACTGGGTGGGTACGAGGAGTCGGGCATCCGCTGGTGGGACGTGGCCGGGGGCCTGGCCCTGGTGGCCGGCGCAGGCGGCCGCTTCGAGGTCGGGCCGGCTGCCGGCCGTGACGCCAGCGACGGGCTCGACCCGGTTGATCCGCTGCACGTCCGGGCCTGGTCGGCACCCGCTACGGGCATCTCTTCTTATTAAGGTTGGCATGACATTGCGCATTGGCATCTGCGGCTTCGGGAAGATGGGCCAGATCCGCGCCGAGGCCCTGACCCGGCACCCGGACCGCTGCCGTGTCACCCGGGTCTTCGACACCCAGGCATCCCTGACCGTGGGCCGGCCAACGGCCGCCTCGGTGGACGGGATCGTGAACGACCCCGACATCGATGCGGTGTTCGTCTGCCTGCCCAACTTCCTCAACATGCCGACGACCATCGCGGCCCTGCGCGCCGGCAAGCACGTCTTCTGCGAAAAACCGCCGGCCTTCAACGCCGGACAAATGCGCGAGATCCGCGCCGTGGAGGCCGAGACCGGTAAGGTGCTGATGTATGGCTTCAACCACCGGCAGCATGCCGCGATCGTGACGATGCACGATCTGGTCCGCAGCGGGCAGTACGGTCGGGTGCTGTGGATGAGGGGGCGCTACGGCAAGAGCGTCGATGCTGGCTACCTGACCGGCTGGCGTGCGTCGCCCGAGCTAGCGGGTGGCGGGATCCTGCTGGACCAGGGCATCCACATGCTCGACCTGATGCTGCACATTGGCGCCCAGCCCTTCGACGAGGTCCATGCCATGGTGTCCAACCTGTACTGGAAGACCCCGGGCATCGAGGACAACGTCTTCGCGATCATGCGCAACCGGGAGAGCGGCCTGTGCGCCTCGCTGCACTCCACGATGACGCAGTGGCGCCATCTGTTCTCTCTCGAGGTCTTCCTCGAGCGCGGCTACATGGTCGTCAACGGCCTGAAGACGTCCTCCGGCACCTATGGCGAAGAGGTGCTGAGCATCGCGAAGAACCGATCCACGGCGCCCGCGGCGACCTGGGACGACGAGGAACGCATGCACTTCCAGGTCGACGTCTCCTGGGAGCGGGAGGTCAACCAGTTTCTCGACTGCGTCGAACGCGGGGCGCCGGTCGTCGACGGCTCGTCGCTGCAGGCCCTGGAGGTCATGGAACTGATCGATCGCATCTATGCCAGTGAACGCCACGAAGCGCCCGAACTGTTCGAAGACATCCGGACCGTCGGCTCCTGAACGCCCGGCCCTGCCCATGACGCCTCCCGATTGGAACCTCTGGCTGGACGACTACTTCGCCCGTTTCAGGCCGGCCTTCGACCCCGCCGTGTATGCCACGCTGGTCCGCTTCAGGGACCTGGCCGTGGAGGTGCGTTCTCGCGGCGGCAAGCTGATCTTCGCGGGGAACGGCGCCAGCGCCTCGATCTCATCGCATGGCGCGGTCGACTTCACCAAGCAGGCCAAGGTGCGGGCGGTCGACTTCAACGAGCCCAACCTCATCACGGCCTTCGCCAACGACTACGGCTACGAACACTGGGTGGCACGCGCGCTGGACTGCTACGCCGATCCGGGCGACGTCGTGGTGCTGATCTCGGTCAGTGGCGCTTCGCCAAACATCGTGCGAGCCGCCCGGCACGCGCGCGAACTCGGGCTGAAGGTCGTCACCTTCACCGGCAAGCATGCCGACAACCCGCTGCGGGCGCTGGGCGACGTCAACTTCTGGATCGGGTCGGCCGCGTACAACGTCGTCGAGGCGATCCACATGCTCTGGCTGACCACCGTGATCGACATGGTGGTGGGCCGCGCCGAGTATTCGGTGAACTGACTCCAAGGTAAACCCTGGCGAACTGGCACCTCACCTGCCACCCGCCGCCACACGGCCGTTGAACCGCCACTGATCGGCGAATGAACCGCATCGCGTACTTAACCCCCAACGCCCCCCTGCCGGCCGACCGCGGAGGGCGGGTCCGGTCGCACCACCTCTGGCGGGCGCTGTGCGCGAAGGCCGAGGTCAGGATGTTCGTGCTGGGTGACAAGCCCTCCCGGCAGGACCGCGAACTGCTCTTCGCCGGCGGCGCCCGGCTGCTGCCGCGTCGGCTGATGAAGACCGCGCGCTTCGGCCGCGCCGGCGAGTTCCGGGAGGGCATCGACCCGCCCGGGCTCTGGGAGTCGGCCCACATGCTGCATGCCTGGGGCGCGAGCGACCGGTTCTGGCATGGGCTGACCCGCCCCGATGCCTTCCACCGGCACCACCTCAACGAACGCCGCATCGCGCGCATCGTGGACGAGGTGCGGCGGTTCGGGGCCGACGCCGCCGTGATCGACGACACCGGCCTCTCGCCCCTGGTGCCTGCGCTGAAGGCTCTGGGCATCCCCGTGATCGTCAGTCCGGAGAACCTCGACTCCCAGCTCTGGCTGGATATCGCGGCCAACGCGGGCGACCCGGACTACCGGCGCTGGGCCGGCCTCGTGGCGCGCGGCTTCGAGTTCATGGAGCGCACCTACCTGCCGCTGGCCGACCAGGTCTGGGCCTGCTCCGGCATCGATGCCGAGCGCTTCCGCCGGGCCTTCACGCTGCGCGACGTGCGCGTCGTGCCCAATGCGATCGACGTGCTGCCGCCCCCGCCACCGTCCGGCACGCGAGACCTGGTCTACGTGGCGCAGATGGGCTACCGGCCGAACGAGGATGCGGCGCTGCGCCTGATCGACCTGTCGCGCCGCTTCGATGCCCGCCGGGTAACCCACACGCTGCACCTGGTGGGTCGGCCGACGGAGGCGATCAAGCGCGCGGCCGAGGGCCTGCCCAACGTGCGCGTGCACGGCGTCGTGCCCAGCACCGCACCCTTCCTGGCGATGGCGGCGGTGGTGCCGGTCACGCTGCGGGTCGGCGGCGGCACGCGCATCAAGATCGTGGAGGCCATGGCCGCCGCCCGCCCGGTGGTCAGCACGGCGATCGGCATCGAGGGCATCGAGGCCCGGTCGGGCGAGGACTGCCTCATCGTCGACGACGATGCCGCGCTCGAATCAGCCGTCGAGCGCCTGCTCGACGACCCGCAGGAGGCGCAGCGCATCGGCCTCAACGGGCACGCGCTGGCCCAGGCCCGCTACTCCCACGTGGCCGTCACGCGGCTGGTGGCGGAGCACCTGTCGGCGCTGGGACTGGCGCTGGAGGCCGGCGATGCCCGCCGCCCACCGCCGCAGGCCAGCGCCGTCGCCCAGGGAGGCCGGTTCGACCCGACGACGCGGATGCTGCAATGGCGCGTACAGGTGCGCGCCGCCCATCCGCTGGAGGACGCCGAGGTGGAACTGGCCACCGGCGAGGACCGGGCCCTGTACAACTCCTCGGTCTCGGTCGGGTGGTGCAACGGGCCCGGGCGCCCGCTGCAGTTCGTCGACATCGTGGCCGTGCTGCCCTCTTCGGTGGCCATCGAGGATCTGGTCATCCGCGCCTTCGCCTACGGCGAGCAGGTGCTCGAGGTCCGGGGCGACGGCCGCTCGGTGACCGAAGCCACGACGGGCCTGCTGGCCGCCGACTGGCAGGACGACGGCCGTCTGGCCGGCCTGGTCTGGACCCGTGCCGATCGCGCCCCGGAGATCGTCTTCGAGCGGCAGGCCCAGGCCGCGGTCGGCGTGGCCACGCCGCTGCCGGCGCGCCCCGGCGTGGCGGTCGCGACCTTCGTGCTGGACGCAGCCGACCGCGGCGACCCCAGGGTCCGGCGCCTGGACGTGCGCAGCGCCGGTGCGGCACCGGAGACCGGCCAGACCTTCTGGCTGATCGACGCGTTCAAGGGCCGGCACGAAACCACCTCGGCACGCCTGGCCGCGCTGCGCGGCGCACACGCCGGGCAGACCGCCTGGATCATCGGCAACGGCCCCAGCGTGCGGACCGAGGACCTCGACCGGCTCCAGGGCCGGCTGTGTTTTGCCTTCAACCGCTTCTACCTCGCCCACGACCAGACCCGCCTGCGGCCCACGTACACGGTCTCCGGCGACCGCCAGATGATCGAGGACTTCGGGCAGGAGATCGCCGACCGTTCCGGCGGCACCGTGTTCCTGGCCGACGACCGCTGCCCTGCCGTCGTCGGGGACTACGTCTGGCTGCGCCAGCTGGCCCTGTGGCCGCCGCTGTTCTCGATGCGGCCGGACCGCTGGGTCAGCCCGGGCGGATCGTCGCTGTACATCGCGCTGCAGTTGGCCTGGTTCATGGGCATCCGCCGCTTCTATGTCTATGGCGCCGACTTCAAGTTCGTCTACCGGCGCGAGCGGCACGCCGACCCGTTCCGGGTCGCGTCGGGCGACGGCAACCACTTCATCAAGAACTACCGCAACAACCAGCCCTGGTGCCCGCCGAGCTTCATCAACATCTGCCCGGCGTTCCACACCGCGCGCACGATGGTGGAGAGCGAAGGCGGATGGATCCGCAACGTCACGCGCGGCGGCCTGCTCGAGATGTTCGAACGTGGCGACTTCGAGCAAGCCCTCGCCGACGGCTGAGTCGATCCGCAGCTCCCGGCCCCTTCCGATGCCCCGCCCATGACCACCCACGACGCTCCGCTGTCCGTCGCCATCTTCGCCACCAACGACCCCAGAAACTACTCCGGCGGGCGCTACCTATCGCTCGTGATGGCCTATGCACTGGCGTCGGTCGGCTGCCGGGTGACGGTGTACACCGACCACCTGCCGTCCTTCGACGCCGATCTCGCGCCGCTGGCGCCTGGCCAGGTGAGGTTCGTGATCACGCCCGACTTCCGCGCCGGCGTGGAGGCCGCGCCGCTGGACTGGGTCGTGCTGGTCCCCACCGGCATCTTCCTGCCGGACTTTTATGACGCGGTGACCGACCACGCGGCCGCCTGCGGCGCGCGTCTGGCGCTGGTGAACTTCGAGTCGGCCAACTGGTACAACGCGGTGTCGCCTCACCCGCGCGACGCGCGGCTGTGGGACGCCTGGCGCCGCAGCGCGCTGGACGGCGCCCTGGTGCTGTCGATCGCGCGCGAGGGTGACCTCCACGCCCGCGACTTCTACATCCCCACGCAGGCCGCTATCCGGCTCGACGTCTGGCAGCCGCCGATCAACTCGCCGCTGGCGGAGCGCTTCGACGGCCGCCCACGGCGCCCGCTGGTCGTCAGCTTCGTGCGCCCCAGCGACCCGCACAAGGGGGGGCTGGACCTGCTGGCCCTGCCGCCGGCGCTGCTGGCCGGCCACGAACTGGCCCTGGTGGCGGGGCGCGACATCGACCCGGCCTTCCTGGCGTCGGTGCAGAAGCACTTCGCGGCCGCCGCGGGCTGCCGCATCACCGTGCACACCCGGATCAGCGATGAGGCCAAGCTGCAGCTGCTGTCCGAGGCCCGGCTGCTGGTCTTCCCGTCCTACTTCGAGGGCTACGGCTACCCGCCGATCGAGGCACTGTACTGCGGCACGCCCGCGGTCTGCTACGACCTACCGGTGCTGCGCGAGACCGTCGGCGGCGTCGCCCGCCTGGTGCCGGTGGGCGACAACGCGGCGCTGGCCGAGGCCGTGGCTGCGGAACTGGCACGGCCGGCCGACCCCGCCGCCCTGCGTGAAGGGGTGCGGCGGCTGGCGAACTTCGGCACCCGCGCCCTCGCGCTGCACGACCTGCTGCTGCGCCACCGGGACGGCGTTCCCGTCCGGCGGCCTCGCGCCTTCGCCGCCACCATCGGCCCCTTTGCCGGCACGCGCCCGCGGGCCGCGGAAACGCAGGACCGGCCGCCGCTGCCGCCCCTCCCGTTCCACCTGATCGACGCGCGCGAGCAGTCCGGCGGTGGCCTGCTGGTCACGGCGCGGGGCTCGGCCCTGCAGATGCCTGACCGCGTGCAGGTCCAGGCCGGCGACCGGTGCTGGGCCGCGGCCGTGCTGGCGGAAGAACTGCCCGTGCCCCACGGCGCGGCCTACCGGATGCATCTGGCGGTGCCGGCGGATATCGCCGCCGACGCCGAGCTCACCATCACGTCGTGGCAGGGTGCGCAGCAGGTGGCCGAGGCGTGGTTCCGGCTGCGTCCCCCCTTGCCGCCGGCCGGCCAACCAGCGCCCGCGGGCGGTCTGATCGCCGAGCAGCAAGTGGGCGGCCAGGTCTACTTGCATGCCTGGTGCCTGGCATCGGAGCCGGTGGAGCAGGTCGTGGCGATCCACGGAGGCAGCGTGCTGGCCTCCGCCACGGTGTCGGAACAGCGCCCGGAGCTGGCCGAGGCCCATCCCGAATCGGCCGGTCGCGCCACCGGGTTCGCGATGGCGCTGCCGCTGGCCGAGTTCCCCCGTGGTGGGCTCGACCTGCTGCTGCTGGGCCAAGGCCGAACGCTGGGCGTGCTGGCGGCCTGGCCGCACGGCACCCGCGCTGGCGGCACGCGGGGCACGTTCCGCAGCGCGCCCTCGGCGGAACCGGTGGCCGTCTGGCAGCCGGAAGACCTGAGCAACGCGCACTGGCGGCGCGGCATCTCGCTGTTCGGCGATCCGCGTGAACCATCGGTGCTGACCACGGCCGCCCCGGCGGCGGGCGAACTTTCGGTCGGCACGCCGCTGCGGTTCGCCAGCGGCACGGTGGCGCGGGTGGTCCGCGTCCAGAAGAAGGGCCACCTCTGGAACGTGGCCGTCGACACCCTGCTGCAGCCCGACGCCGATGGGTTCCCCGCGATGGTCGAGGCCCTCCCCAGGGCCGCCGTGCCCGACGACGCCGCACTCGCGTTCGCGGCGGACGAGGACGCCGACGGCGCGTGGCTGAACGGCGTGGGCGCGGCGCCCGGCGACGGCAGCCGCACGAGGGTCCGGCTGGCTTCCGTTGGGGCCGCGGCCGCAGCCCTGGTGCCGGGCGCCGTGCTGCACTTCGCCGACGCCGGACCGTGCACGGCGCTCGAGGTGCAGGAGACGGACGGCGCGCTCGTGGTTTGGCTGGATGCGACGGTCGGCCCGGTCCGGGACGGGGCGCCGAACCCGGTGCGCCTGATCCGCCTGCCGCAACCCGGGGACCGCTGCCTGCGCATCGTGCCGGCAGCCGGCGCCGAGGGCGGCATCGTCGGCACGGCGCCGCGGCGGGCCCAGGTGCTGCTCGAGCCCAGCGAGGCCCTGGTGCCGGGCGCAGTGCTGCAGTTCGCGGCGGCCGGGAGGCTGCCGGTGCTGGCCGTCGAGCCCGCAGGCGCAGCGTTGAACGTTACGGTGGGCGGGACGCTGGACCCCGCACTCGACGGTGCGCCGCGTCGCGTGCACCTGCTCGGGCCCACGCACGACCTGCGGGCCGTGCGCCGGCAGCCGGCCATCCCGGTGCCGGACTTCAAGGCGCCCGACCCCTACCACCGGGCCCTGGCCGCACGCTGCGATCCGGGCCGCGTGACCGAGGCGCCGCCCACGGCAGCGGCGCCGCCGCGGCGCCCACGCGTGCTCTTCCTGACGCTCGTGCCGCCGGCGCCCGCCAACCAGGGCAATCGAGTCGTCACGCGGAACCTCATCCGGCATCTGGTAGACCTCGGCTACGACGTCGACGTGGTGATGCAGGGCTGGATCGACGTGCCGGCCTTTGTCGACGAGTTCGGTGACCGCGCACGGCTGTACCACTGCGCGTCGCCGCAGTGGGAGGCGACCGACGAGGTCCGTGCTCGGCAACGGGCGCGCCAGGACCTCGTCCCGGCCCTGACCGACCTGCACGCCCGGCTCGCCGAGTCGGTCGACGAGTTCCACCCCTTCTTCATCGTGCGCGACGAGACGGTGGATCTCGCGCGTGCGCTGCTGGCCAGCGCCCGCTACGACTCGATCGTGTGCAACTACCTGCACATGGCACGGGTGGTGAAGGAGCTGGAGGACGAGTTCGACCTGCCCAAGGTCTGCGTCGTGACCCACGATGCGTTGTCGAACCTCACGCGGCGCCTCGGCCACACGGCGCTGGACACGACTTACCGAGCCTGTTCGCCCGCCGTCGAGCGCGAGGCGCTCAATGCGGTGCCGGGCGGCGTAGCGGTGGCCATCTCCGCCGAGGAACAAGCCTACTTCCGCGACATCGGCGTGCACCTGCCGGTGCTGCTGTGCGAGTACGACGCGGCGGGCGAGTTCGAGCACGGCACGGTCGACGACACCGCCTTCGAGGCCCGCACGCTGATCTACTCAGCCAGCGCAAACCCCCTCAATCGGGCCGCCCTGGGCTGGTTCCTGGACGAGTGCTGGGCCGACATCCTCGAGCGCGTGCCCGAGGCCCGCCTGGTCGTGACCGGCCCGATCTGCGACGTGCTGCCGGCACACCTCCCGGGGGTCACGCTAGCCGGCAACGTCGAGCGCGACGCGCTGCTGGGCCTGATGCGCCGCTCCAGCATCGCCATCAACCCCTGCGTGGCGGGTACCGGCCTGAAGATCAAGACCGTCGAGGCGGCCTGCCTCGGCCTGCCGGGCGTGTGCCTGCCGGCGGCCGTGGACGGGCTGGCGGACGTGGCGCCGCACTTCGCCGTGACGGCCACCGACGCGGCCGGCTTCGTCACCGGCTGCGTGGCGCTGCTCACCGATGCCCGCCGGTGGCAGGCCCTGCACCAGGGTGGCCTCTCGATGGCCCGCGAACGCTTCTCCCATGAACGCGTGTACCGCGAGGTCGACGCGGCCATGGGCTGGCGGCGCCAGCCCGACGTCGGCGGCATCGACGAGACGCCACTGGACGGCGTGCCGGCCGGATCGGCGCAGGCCAGGCTGATGGCCGACCCGGGCTCCCTGTTCGCGCTGCGCCGCGACCGCCCGGAAGACGCGGACGTCCGGATGGCGCTCGCGCGCCAGTTGGCCGCGGCCGGCGAACCGCAGCTGGCCCACGCGCTCACGGCCGGCGTGGCCGCGGCATCGCCGCGCTCGCCAGAGCGTGTGGCGTTCGCGGCGCGCACGGCCATCGACGCCGGCCAGGCCTGGCCGGCCTTGGTGCACGCCGCACATCTGGTGGCCGGTCCCAACGGCGTGCGCGCCGACGGCTATGCGCTGATGGCCGAGGCGCTGCTGGCCCTGGACCGCCTGCCGCACGCGCGGGATGCCGCGCTGCAGGCCCTGGCCATCGCCCCCGCCCGCCCGTCCCTCCACGGGCTGCTGCAGCGCATCGCCGAACGGCTGGCCGACCCCACGCTCGAGGCCTGGGCGCTGCGCTGCGCCGCGCCGCCTCTGCGGCTGGGAGAAGCGGTGTCGGTGGGCCAGGGCAGCCCCGGACGTTGCCGCCTCGGGACCGGCTGGTCGGCCCCCGAGGCCTGGGGCGCCTGGACCGAGGGCGCCACGGCCGCGCTGGTGCTCGAGCTGGAGACGCCGGTAACAGGCGACCTCTGGATCACGCTGCAGGCCCACGCCTTCACGCCTATGGTCAGGCCCCGGTGTCGCGTGATGGCCAGCGTGCTGGGCCATCTGCTCGCCGAGATCGAGTTCGAGCCCTCGATGACGGACCACGCCTGGTCGTTCCGGTGCCCGCGCGCCCTGGCTGCGGCCGGCCGCGTGCTGAAGATCCACCTCGACCTACCGGACGCGATGAGCCCCTCCGAGTTGGGCCTGAGCCCCGACCCACGCCTGCTGGGGCTGGCCCTGCACAGCCTGCGGGTGGACACGGCCCAGGAGGCGGCGCCGTGAGGCCGGCACTGCAGGACCTGGCCGCGCGACTCGCCCGCGCCGAGGTCGAAGGCACGCAGGTGCCGGCCGAACTGCCGGGCGCGGGCCAACTCACCGGGCTGGCCGACGCGGAGCAGGTGCAGGACGCGGTGCTGGGCGCCCTCGGCATGGTGGCCGCGTCGTTCAAGCTGGGCGCCAGCACCTATGGCGCGCAGCGTGCCCTGGGCCTGCCCCGCGCCTTCCTCGCGCCGCTGCCGGCATACCGCAGCCTGCAGGGGCCCTCCAAGCTGCCCTGGTCGGCGCTGCGCCAGCACGGAGTCGAGTGCGAACTGGCGGCCGCACTGCGCCCGCCGACGCCGGCGGAACGCGCGCTGCTGCGCGAGGCCCCCTCGCCCGCCAGCCTCCGGCTGGCCGAGAGCCTGGTGCAGTCCTGCCACTCGGCCATCGAGATCCCGCAGACCCGATTCCGTGCGCTGGGCGCCGCCGGCCCGCTGGCGCTGGTGGCGGACAACGGCGCCGCGGGCTGGACCATCGTCGGCGCCGCCGGCGACCCGGGCCTGCTCCAGAAGCCGTGCATCGGGCGGCTTCACGTGGACGGCACCCTGGTGGCCGAGGGCGACGACCGTGCCTTCGCGATGGACCCGCTGCGCCTGCTCCAGCAGTTCCTGCACCAGGCCGAGGCGCGTGGCCTGCTGCCGGAGCACGCCACCACGGTGCTGCTGGGCAGCGTGACCCCGTACCATGCCCTGCCGGGACCGTGCCGGGTGCAGGCCCGGTTCGAAGGTCTGCCCGGCGTCGAACTGGATTTCTGCTGAACCGCCACCACCGCCTTCCGCCCCTGATCACCATGCCGCCTCGTCACGTCGCCGTCCTGTCGCGCTCTTTCTCGGCCCACCCCCAGCTGCGCAGCGAACTGCTGGCCCGATGCCCCGGGGCACGCTTCAACGACAGTGGCCGCACCCTGGCCGGCGACGATCTGGTGCGGTTCCTGGCCGGAGCCGACGCGGCCGTGGTGGCGCTGGAGAAGCTGGACGCGCCGACCCTAGCGCGCCTGCCCGACCTGCAAACCATCGGCAAGTACGGCGTCGGCCTGGACAACGTGGACCTGGCCGCCTGCCAGCGGCAAGGCATCCGGGTCGGCTGGACCGGTGGTGTCAACCGGCGCTCGGTGGCAGAGCTGACGATCGCGTTCATGATCGACGCGCTGCGCCACGTGGTGCGGAGCAACCGCGAGATCCTGGCCGGTCAGTTCCGGCAGATCCAGGGCCGGCAGCTCTCGGGGCGCACCGTCGGCGTGGTCGGCTGCGGCCACGTCGGCAAGGAGGTCGTGCGCCTGCTGCGCGCCTTCGATTGCCGCGTGCTCGTGCACGACCTGGCGCCCGATCCGGCCTTCTGCGCTGAGACCGGCGCCGAGCCCAGCGCGCTCGATCCACTGCTGGCCGCGAGCGACGTCGTCACCCTGCACCTGCCGCTGACCCCCGCCACGCGGCTGCTGTTCGACGGCACGCGCCTGGCCCGCATGCGGCCCGGCGCGGTGCTGGTCAACACCGCGCGCGGTGGCATCGTCGACGAGCCGGCGCTGGCGGTGGCGCTGGCCGAAGGCCGGCTGGGCGCTGCCGCGTTCGACGTCTTCCTGCCCGAGCCGCCGGTGGACCGCAGCCTGGTCGACCTGCCCAACTTCATCGCCACCGGCCACATCGGCGGCAGCTCGGCCGAGGCGGTGCTGGCGATGGGAAGGGCGGCGATCGAAGGACTATTCAACGCTATTGACGCGCTTAGCCACCTGCCTCCGTATGCGCGCAACGAAGGCTGAGCGTCCGGCAACCCACGTGTCTCCCGAAATCAAGGTCACCTACGTCAGTGTTCTGTACCGACTAAGTTGCTGCTTGATTCTCCGTGCATGACAAGCGTTTCAACGCGATCCTCACGGCAGTCAGTCGATCAAGTGGCTATCGATCAACGTTGCAGAGTCGAACCGCCGCTTGCTAATGACCAGCACCCACCCTGGAATGTCGACGCGAGAGACCGACTCCGAGTTCGGCGGCCAAGCGACACCTGGCCTCTGATCCAGAACTTTCATGTATCGGTCTGCGACGAGGTCAACAGCGCGCTGGATCTGCTCCGTACAAATCCTCTGCCGAAGATTTGGCAACGCGCTCTCAAGTTTCGATCGGATCATCGCTCTATGCTCTGAACTTGTGCTCAACGACCGCCCGATCGGCGTGAATTGCCGCAGCACTTGCACGTTGAATGGCGCCGCCGCCTCTGCAATCTCTTCAATAGTCGGCCAGCGGTTCACAACATAATCTTCTTCCGACGGAATCAGATTCAGATCCCGACAAAGCTGCGCCCCTAGCATTCGGTCAAGAAGCGACAGAAACGCCACTCCATAGTGAGGCTCGCTCAAGACGAATGATGCGCTTTGGTGATTTCCTTGCAGAATCAGCAGCACACCCTCTGAATCAAGCATGGAAATCATCTTGCGTATAGCCAGGCTTGGATCCGATATGTGCTCCAAGACGTCCTGACAAACTACCAACGAGTAACCGCCACCGAAGTCCTGCGAGAAGAAGTCTACAGGCTGGTAAGAGAACCCAGATTTTCCATCAAAATAATCAACAAACGGCCGATAGTACGGCATTGGAAGTTCACACCCAGAAATCTCAGCATATCCCACGCGCGCGGCGTGCAACATGCCAAAACCCAAGCCGCAACCTACATCAAAGCACCTCCCCGCTGGTCGAATGCCAAGATGCATGAGGCTATCCAATGCGCCAGCAAGGTGGTTTGCGTTTCCAAAGCGGTTGAATACCTCTCCCCGCAGAGACTTGCGCCGGTGTCGGTCGGTCCTATACTTCCAACTCATTCCCTTCTTGTCTTCCCTAAGCAATAGACCAATGAAGTCTTCAGGCAGGCGCATTGTCGCCGCCAACCTTGCAATAACACGATTTTCACAGCAAGCCAATGCCATTGCGAAGATGGCATCGTCCCCCAGAGCCTTGCCAAGCATGTCGTCTGAGACGAGATCAGGCGCCAAGAGGAGCAGTTCAGAAACTTCAGAAAGATTACTCATGTGATGCTATTGCCCGGAAAAGACGTTCATTGAGCGCCAAGTCTGACCGTGAACAGTGAGCCGAGAAATCAAGACTTCGTACAAGTATAGCGACCCCTTCCGCTTTAGTGACCGGATGACCGAGCCACTAGGGGCCCATCGGTTTAGGCCACCCACGGCACCGCACTCAATTTGTCGACAAACCTTCACTTGCAAGTAACAATTTTCGCCTTAATCAGCAATCCTTAAGGATCTCTGCTTTAAGCACCCGCGGCTGTGACATATCGCGGTGCCGAGCGCCTAGGCGCGTTATCAACGCCGATTCAGGCTTCGGGCGACGGTTTTCGACCGTTTCGGACCTGGAGCCCGACCTTTTCCGCCGCTGCGGACGCACTCATGCCGTGGCTCCGAGCAGTTCCCCGCGCACCAGGCAGAGGTTGGCCAGCGCGAACAGCGTGTGCAACTGCGCGGTGTTCTTTCGGAGCCCGCGGTAGCGCACCTTCACGTGCCCGAACTGGCGCTTGATGACGCGAAACGGGTGCTCGACCTTGGCCCGCACGCTGGCCTTCAAGCGCTCGATCTGCTCGGTCAGCCGGTCCTGCGCGTCGCTCGGATACAGCGTGCGGCGCTTACCAGGGCGCAGCGCGACCAGCCACTCGACGCCCGCCCGGGCGTCTGCTCGCTTGTCCGCCCCCTGGTAGCCCGCATCGGCAAACACCTGGAGTTCCTGGCCGTGCAGCAACTGGTTGGCTTCGACGACGTCGTTGACGCTGCCAGCGGTGCCGCGCACCGTGTGCACCAGCCCGGAGTCGGCATCCACGCCGATGTGTGCCTTCATGCCGAAGTACCACTGCTGGCCCTTGCGGCTCTGCTTCATATCCGAGTCGCGCTCGCCGCTGGCGTTCTTCGTCGAACTCGGCGCGGCGATCAGCGTCGCGTCGACCACGGTGCCGCGGCGAAGCATCAGGCCCTTGGCCGCCAGAACGTCGTTGACCGTCGCCAGGATCTTGGGCGCCAGCTTGTGCTTCTCCAGCAGGTGGCGGAACCGCAGGGTCGTCGTCTCGTCGGGCAGCGCATCAAACCAGCCGCCCAGTCCCGCGAACTCGCGAAACAGCGGCACGTCGTGCAGCGCTTCTTCCATTGCCGGGTCGCTCAGGTTGAACCACTGCTGCATGAAGTGGATGCGCAGCATCACCTCCACCGCAAACGGCGGGCGGCCTCGACCCTTGTCGATCTGGTACGACGACACCAGCTCGGCCAGTTCGCGCCACGGCACCACGCGGTCCATCTCCTTGAGGAACTCGCGCCGACGTGTGCGCTTCGTCGACATCCCGAGACCCAGGCTCTGCTGCTTCATGTCGGCAAGTCTCTCCGGCACGCCACCCTGCGGCCAAGCACATCGGCGACGGACATCTGCAGACCTTCCTAAAACCCCGACCCAGAATCGATTTATAACAGCGGACTGTCGCTGACTCCAACGGAGTGAAGCATGATAGATTAATGGCCTGCTTGTCTTTCACTTCGTATCGCACTTCTGATCTAAGGCGGCTCTAGGAATCAGTCTCTTGATCGGCTCACAAGTCCTCTCCTGTCGTGTCAGATTTCGAGTTGTCGCGGAGTCGTTACGTTCTCGTGCCGACCGTGGCGTGTGAAATGCCCTCCGACCGAATTTTCAGTGAACGTAGGTCAAGCATCTAACAGAGCGGAGCCAATGATCGACCGCAGATGCGGGACGCGCCCATTCGGCCGGGTTGGGTCGATCACGTTGCCTGCAGTTTGCTAAACCTGTGAGGTACCGGTCAGGCAAAGCGGCTGCCGTACGTGAGGCAAACTCCGACCTGCAATCGTTCGCCACAGCGCATCCCAGGAGCACGTTATGAGCCACATCGCGATGATCCCCGCCCGCATGGGCAGCCAGCGCCTGCCGAAGAAGAACCTGGCCCTGCTCGACGGTGTGCCGCTGATCGTGCACGCCATCCGCAAGTGCCACGCGGCCGGGCTGTTCGACGAGGTCTGGGTCAATTCCGAGCACCCCGACTTCGGCCCGATCGCCGAGGCCGAGGGCGCCCGCTTCCACCGCCGCCCGGAGCATCTGGGCGACAACAACGCCACCTCCGAGCAGTTCGTGGCCGAGTTCCTCGAGACCCACCCCTGCGAGGTGGTGTACCAGGTGCACTCGATCGCCCCGTTGCTGACGGCCGACGAGCTGCGCGGCTTCGTCGCCGAGATGCGCAGCGGGCGCCACGACGCGCTGATGAGCGTGGTGGAGGAGAACTTGGAGTGCGTCTTCCGGGGCGAACCCGTCAACTTCACCTTCTCCGAGAAGACCAACAGCCAGGACCTGACGCCAGTGCAACGCATCGTCTGGGCCGTGACCGCTTGGCGGCGCGACCGTTACCTGGCGGCCGTGCGAGACGGCGCCTGCGCCACCTACGCCGGCCGCATCGGCTACTACCCGGTGGGGCGGATGGCCGGGCACGTGATCAAGACGCAGGAGGATCTCGACCTCGCCGCCGCCGTGCAGGCGGCGCGGCGCAACGGCGGTGTGGCCTCGGCATGAAGGCCCGCTGGCGCGCGGCGATCGCTGCGCTGTGCGCCAGCCTGTGCACGACGCCCAGCCTGGCGCTGGCCCCCCCGCAGCCGGACCTGCCGCCCTCGCAGGTGTTGACGGGCGAGGTGCTGTCCACCGACTTCGGCATCGGCACCGACAAGGCCGACAACACCGAGGCGATCAACCGCTGGCTGGCCCACTGCCATGCGACGGGTGCCACCTGCCGGCTGGCGCCGGCGGCCAAAGGCGCGCTGCTGGCCTGCGGCATCGTGGTCCCGGGCCAGAACCTGGTGCTGCAGGGGCCGGGCATGGGTGGCGTGAAGCTGACGGCCACCAGGGGCTGCAACCGACACTTCATCACCGTCGCGGTGGCACCCGCCACCGGCATGCGGCCGATGCTGCGCGACCTGTCCATCAACTGCGCCAACTACGCCAACGAGCGCGGCCACTGCATCCATCTGCCGGCCGACACGAGGAACGGCTACGGCACGGGCGTGGACCTGGTGAACGTCTACGTCGACCGGGCCGCGGAGGACGCGGTGCACGTGGAGCGCAACCGCGGGGCCGGCCTGCTGCAGAACACCTACCTGTACCACTACAAGGGCACGGGGCTGCACCTGGAGAGCTCGGACTGGAACTGCCAGGCCAGCAACTTCTCCGGCAACTACGCGCCTGGGGCCTTCGCCGACTATGGCGTGCGCATCGTGGCCGGCGCCAACAACACCTTCGTGCACTGCCGCGCGTACTACAACCGGGTGGGCGTGGCCACCGAGTACGCATCGCTTTCCACGCCGCTGACCTGGATCGGCGGCGACCTGTCGAACAATGCCGAGAACGGCCTGCGCGTCGACAGCGGCGGCCTGCTGCAGTCGGTGGTGGTCAGCGGCACGCGGTTCACGATGAACAGCATGCAGGGCGACAACCTGCACGCCGACATCCTGCTGTCGCGCAATGCCGGAACCATCATCACCGGCAACGTCTTCCAGCGCGGGGCCGCCTCGGTGCCGAAATACCTGATCGAGATCCGCTCGCCGGCGGGTCCGGCGATCGTCGCCAACAACGCCTGGTCGGTCGCGGGCCCCCGAACGCAATCGTTCGCCACGGCGGTGTCGAACGACCCGGCCATCACGATGTTCGGCGGCGGCCTCGGCTCGGCAGGCGACGCCGGCGCCAATACGCTGGAGCTGCTGGTGGCGCAGACCCGCGACGGGCGCACCCCCGTGCGCATGACCGCTGGCAGCGGCACAGCGCGGCCGGACGAGGCCCTCACCCCGACACGCGACTTCCGCAAGCTGGTGCTGCGCGACGTTGCGATCACGGCCTCGAACCCCGCAACTGCCGAAGTGGCCACGTGGTCGCTACCCACCGTGGTGCTCGTGCGCGGCGAAGGCCCCGGGTCGGTGACGCTCGTCGGTGCTGCAGCTCGGCCGGTTGCCGTCGCCAGTACACCCGGACTCGCCGGCCTGCCCCCGCCGGCGCTGAGTGTCGACCGGGCGCTCGGCGCCTTGCAGGTGACCGTGACGGGACTCGATGGCGTCGAGTTGCGCTGGCAGTTCACCGCACGAATCCAGGAGTTGCAATGACACATCCGCCCGGCCGCGAAGGAGAGACGACATGCTCGAACTGAAACTACAGGTGAGCCTATGGTCCGCTGCGATTGCCCGCCCCGCCGAGTGGGGACGGCTGTCAGAGGCCATCATCGAAACGTTCTACCGCGCGCACCTGCGGCCCGGGGACCTAGCGCTGGACGTGGGCGGAAACGTCGGCCGCCACGCGATCCCGATGGCCGAGGCAGTCGGGCCCGAAGGCCACGTGCACGTCGTGGAACCGATACCGTACATCGCCGATCGCATGCAAGCCAACCTGGAAAAGGCAGGTGTCGCCGGCCGGGTATCCGTACTGCGGGCGGCCGCGTCGCACGCGCCAGGGCAGGCGCGCTTCCATGTCGTTGCTGGGGCCGAGGCCCTGTCGTCACTCAGCCGCGACATGGCTGCCGCTCGCGACCAGGGCGAACTCCACGAGATAGATGTCGAGGTTGTCACGATCGATCAGCGTTTCGGCGCGCTGCCGCTGCGCTTCGTAAAGCTCGACGTCGAAGGCGCAGAGTTCGATGCGATGAAGGGGGCGGCAGGTCTGCTGCGTACCGCAAGACCGGTGCTTGCCTTCGAGGACGGGCGAGCCAATGCGGCGCAACATTTCCAGTATGCGCTCGAGACCTACTACCGCTTCTTCGACGCGATGGACTATGTAGTGCTCGACCTCTTCGGACTCCCGGTGGGCATCGAGCACGGCCGGCATGCCGGTCCTTGGAACTTCTTCGCCGCGCCGCGTGAGGCAGTCGCTGACGTTCGCGACCTAGTCCAGTACGCGAGCTTTGCGGTACTGCTAGAACGGCTGAGATCAGGCACCTGAGACCCAGAACCCGAAAGTAGGCCCGATGGATCTCGAAAAAAAGCGGCAGGTCTTCTACGAGCGGCTGGACCTCGCAGGCCCGAAGGTGATCGACATCGGCGCGCATGTCGATCGTCACGTGCCCCCGTTCGCCGCGATCGTCAGTCACTAGGAGCATGTGCAGGTGGAGGAGCGCATCCAGTACATCGCTGACCGCATGCAGGCGAACTGCGACAGGGCGGAGTGTCAGGCCATGTCTCGGTACTCAGGGCGGTGGTGTCGTCCGCACCCGGGGCGAGCGCGCCTCCACGCCGTTTCCTGGGCCGAGGCCCTGTCGTCCCGCAGCCGTGATCTCGCGGCCGTGCGCGACCAGGGCGCAGTGCTCGACCAGCGGTTCGGGCCGCAGGCGGCGGGTCGGGATCCGCCCCGCGCATGACGCGGTCGCCTCGCGCGAGGTTCGATCCGAGACGATTGGCCGCGGAAGGGGCAGGCGCTACTTTGGGCGCCAGATGAGATCGTTGACGCAGCCATGGACCATGTGCTGGTACATGAACGTCCCCAGGCTGCCGCGATCGGACACCTTCATCCCGCCCCTCGAGTCCACCTCGAACTGCCCTGCGATATCGAGAACCATCTCAGCCAGAAGTCTCGGGCTCTCGTTGGTGTGCATCGAGATGGCGTAGGCATTGAACTCCATCACCACGGTCGGGCGGAAGGTCCGAAGTGTCTCCCGTGCACCGCGCAGGACTTCCGATTCATAGCCCTCAACATCGATCTTCAGAAGATCGAGGCGATCTATGCCTGCTTCGGCAACGATGCTGTCGATCGTGCGAACGGGAACGACGAGCGCACCCGAAGGTTCGACATGGTTACCGGCGCCGTAAGCGACCTCGCTGAAGTAGACCTCACCCACGGCAGAACCGGCTGCGCAGCGAAACAACTGAGCCGACACGGCGTTGGCACGCATGTTCAGTTCGAAGAGGTCTGCATTCCTGGGTGACGCCTCGATCGCCAGAATCCGCGCACCCGCCGCTGCGGCCAGTAGCGTCGTTCCTCCGATGTTCGCCCCGACATCGACGAACACCGATCCGGAGGGCAGACCGCAGATCTCCGTGATCAGGCCCTGGTTGTTGGCAATGTGAGAGTCGATGTCGCCAAAAAACCCGTCGGATTCATACCCGTAGACAGTTCTGTCCACCCCCATCACCTGGACGCGCTTGGATACGGGCTGTTCTCTCGTGTTGAGCATGGGCATACGGCGCCTGTGAAGTGGTCTGGTCACCGCCGCCCGGGCGGGCGTTCGGACTGATCGGTTTGCCGAGCCGGGGGCGCCGGCATTCCGGAGCAGCGCCGGATTCTAGGGTTGACGGGCTGGCGGCTGAATGTTCGGAGGAGGTCTGTGCGAAGGCACTCCCGGCGCGTCTTGGCGTGAAAGCATCGCGGGAAGCCCTAGAGACGGTCTGCCCCCACGCGCGAGTCGCGCCCGGGCGGCACGAAGACCAGGTTGTCGTGCTCCGGCGCCGAGGCGGCGTCCGGCACGCGCACCAGGCGACCGCCCGTGGACTTGCTGCCCGACAGGCGCCAGGCGGTCCAGCCCCGGCGGGCAAACTGCGCGAACAGGTCGTCCGGCGTGCCGCCGGCCGTGTGCACCAGCCGCGAGAACTCGAGCGCGACGACGGGCGGCACGCCGAAGGCCCCGTCCAGCAGCCCCTGGGCACCGCGGACGGCGTTGAGCTCGTGGCCCTCGATGTCGAGCTTGAGCAGGGCCACGTCCCGCAGCGCGTGCTGCCGGCACAGCGCATCGAGCGTCGTGACCTCGACCTCCGAGATGCGAACCCGGGTCCGCCGCTCGCCCGGGGGCACCGGCTGGCCCCGGGTGTCTCGCGCGAGCGAGACGACGGTCAGGCGGTCGAGGTCGGTCGCCACGTCGGCGGCGGCCTCCCCTGCCTCAAGCAGGCGGCTGCCGCCTGCGTTGCTGAGCGACACGTCGGCGAAGGCGCGGCGCTCGGCGTGGCAGCCGATGGCCACGGGCGCGACCGTCACGCAGCGCCCGTGCGGGTTCCGTGCCAGTGTGCGAGTCAGGTGTTCCCGCGTCGCCGGGTTGGCCTCGATGGCCAGCACCCGGCCCTGCGGGCCGACGGCGCGCGCCGCCGCGAGGCTGAAGCTGCCGAAGGCGGCACCGCCGTCGATGACGGTCTCGCCAGGGCCCAGCAGGCCGGCCACCCATTGAAGGAATCCGCCCTCGTAGTGGCCGTCGAGCAGGAAGCGGCGCGAGATCACGGCATCGGTGCCCGGGGCCGACAGCACCAGATCGCCGGAGGACAGGCGCAGCCACATCGGCTCGCCGAGGCCGTTGCGGTCGATCAGGCTGTTCACCACCGCCCGGCGCAGCAATGCGGCCAGGCCGTCGGGGTGGGCGTGCCAGCGCCGCCAGAAGGCCTGCGACGCCAGCAGCGCACGGTGCCAGGCTAGCGGTGATCTGCGCAGCGCCACCGGCACCAGTCGCCACAGGCCATGTTCGATGGGAATGCGGACCCTGTTCCAGCGCCCGCGGTCGTTGTGCACGCGGAAGCGTTCATGGCCCGGCGCCAGATCGATGCCGGTCACGCCCTGGCTGCTGCAGACGCTGAACGAGACCGCGCCGCTGAGCAGTTGGTCGCACTGCCCGCTCAGCGTCCAGCCCAGATCAAGGTCGGCGGTCCAGGGAAAGCGCTCGGCCACGTCGCCGCGCCGGTAGCGGCGCGCGGTGTGCGCCACCAGCCGGTGATTGATCAGCAGGGCCAGCGCGCCCGGCGCCGGAAACCCCCAGCCGTGCACCTCGTAGCGGCCACTGACGCGGCATACGATCGCAGCGCTGATGTTGGTCTGCATCGGCGTGGCGTCGCGCAGGCCGGCCAGGGGAATCGCACATTGGCCGGCGCGTCCAGGGCCGCCATCCCATTGCAGGCGCAGCGCGGTTTCGCCCGACGCGGGCGGACCGAGCTCCAGGACCATCCCCCACGGGATCGGTCCGGCCGAGGAGGTCGGCACCGTCGCCAGGGTCTCACGCTCGCCGTAAGCCAGCCGCAGCTGCAGGGCCGGCCCGACGGATGGCCCGATCCCGCGGGCGATCACGCGCCCCTTCATGCGGTCGATCTCCAGGCCGAGCAGGCCGGGCCCCGGCTCGACGTGCATCAGGTCGGCCGCGTCAGGCCCGCTCGAAGACATACAGCCGCCCGAAGAGCGAGGGCTCGCACTCGATCCGCCACCCGGCGAAACCGGCACGGCGGAAGAGCTCGTACAGGAAAGCCTCGGAGAAGCCGAGCTCGAACCAGCGGGTCTGCCGCATCACCACGGCCACCTCGCTGTGCAGGCGCACGCCCCAGGGGTAGGGCACGGCGGCGTATTCGCGTTCCACGATGGGTTCGCCTCCGAGAATGATGCGTCCGCCCGGCTCCAGCAGTTCGTTCAGACGGGGCACGACGCGCCGGAAATCGACGCAGTGGTGAAAGCTCTCGTAGAACCAAATCAGCTTGTAGCGCTGCCCTTCGCGCGGCGCATGGCCGAACTGGCCGTGGAAGCCCTGCAGCGGCACCTGGAAATGCTCGGCCTGGCGGTTGACGAACTCGCACAGCCGGGCTGAGACGTCCACGGTGTCGACGTGCACGCCCAGGCGGGCCAGCGCCAGGGCCGACTGCGCGAAGCCTGCGCCGTACTCCAGCGCCCAGTCGCCCGGCCGCAGGCCCGAGTGCTTCAGCAGCATGCCGGTGGCGAGGACATGGTCGCCCGCGCTCGAGACCGCGGCGGCGTCCCGCCGCATGTAGAACCCGGGGTGGCGGATCGGGTCCGCGCCGTCCCACCCGAGGTCCGCCTCGTCGACGCTGGCGTCGTAGGCCCGGTCGGCCACCCCGGCGATCTCGGCCCACAGGCGATGCTGCTGTGCGGCGTAGGCCTCGGACCAGGGATCCAGGCCCGGGACGAACCACGAGGGCAGGCGCATGTGGGCATGCGCATACGGCACCCAGGCGGCGCCCAGCACGCCTTCGGGGTTCTCGTAGGCGCGCTTGACCTCGTCGATGTCCGCCAGCTCGAACCAGGCGGGTGATTCGTGCCCGGGCGTTGGGCACCGTCCCACCCGGCGCCAGATCTTGCGCAGCGCGGTCACGAGACCACCCGCCTCAGGAACTCGCCCCACTGGGGCATCACCCGCTCGGGCAGGTAGCGTGCAGCAACCTCGTCACCAGAGCGCCGCAGGGCTTCGATGCGCGGCCGGCCCTCATCCGCCATCAGTTCACGCAGCAATTGGGCCAGCTCCTGGGGCGCATAGGGGCTGAAGTAGGCGGCGGCATCGGCATAGACGTCCCGGTGCACGCGGATGTCGGACGCAGCGACCACCCCGCGGCTGCGCATCGCCTCGACGCCTGCGAAGTCGAAGCCCTCGCCGAAGCTCGGCGCCACCGTGACGCTCGCGTGGCGGTACAGCAGCCGCAGGTCGTCGGCCGGCACGCCCTCGAGCAGATGCAGCCCTCCTCGCTCGAGCCAGGGCGAGAAGCGGCGCAGGATGGCATCGTTGTCCCATCCGATTCCGCCGACGAGCACGAGGTTGAGGTGCGGATGGTCCTGCGTGCGCAGGTGTTCCCAGGCATCCAGCAGCGCCAGGTGGTTCTTGCGCGGCTCGATGGTCGACACCATCAGCAGGTAGTTCAGCCGGCCATTGACGATGTCCTGCGGTGCCACCGGCGCCCCTCCGCCATGCGGTGCGCGGCGGTTCTTGCGGGACCAAATGACCTCGGGCACGCGGGCGGCCGATTCAGTCTCGGGCACGAAGTGGTGCGAAACCATGTTCGGGATCGTGACCGACCGTTTCTCCACCTCGGGCAGCACCGACAGCAAGTCGCTGCGAGTGGCGTCGGAAACGCAGGCGAACCAGGCCCCGTCGGCTGCGTTGCGGCGCAGCGCCTGCAAGTGCATGCTGCGGTGGTACCCGCGGTCTTTGACGGTGTGCGGCATCGTCAGCGGGATCGCATCGTGGTAACGGACCACGAGCCGCGTGCCCCGGCGCACGCGGCCGGGATAAGGGGTCTCGGCGATCATCACGTCCATGCCCGCCGTGTCCAGGCGCGGGTACATCGCACGGCCGAACCAGCTCGACGCCACGCCCAGCGCATTCAGCGCGGACCAGGGCCAGCGCATGATCCTGAACTGGCCCGCGGTCACGGCCTCGAAGTCCTCGGCGGGCAGCGACTTGGCGAACAGGCCCCGCCAGACGAAGTCCTTGAAGTGGGTCGGGTCGAAGGCCGTCAGCGGTTCGTGCCGCCCGACGAGCGAAGCCGCGATCGCCGCCATCGGCCCCCCGAGCTGCAGCAAGCGCCGCCTCAGGTGCTCAAAGCGGTGCGATGCCGGCCCCTGCTGCAGCGAGACGACCACGGCGGACAGCCTGTCGATGTCGCGACTGGCATCGCGCGCGGGGTCCGGGGCGCCGCGGCGCGTCGGCAGGCCAGACTCGATCACCAGGTTGCCGCTCTGCAGCAGGCCCACCACCTCCACCCCCGGCAGGCCAGCCAGGCCGCGATAGAGCAGCCGCGTCTCCTGCGGGATCCCGCTGTGCCCGTCCAGCGCCGGCCGCATCTCGAGCAGCACCTTCATCATTGTCCGCACCGCCTCAATCGAATCGGGGGCCGGGAGGCGGCACCACGGCCTGTTCGTAGAACTCGTAGGCCTGATCGACGTGGTCGAACTCGTAGAGTCGGCCCAGGTGCAGCACGGCCGCGCGTTCGCAGTAGGAGCGGATGATGTTCGGATCGTGGGACACCAGGATGAAGGCGCGGTCGCGGCGCTTGACGAAGAGTTCGTGGTGGCAGCGGTCGCCGAAGCGCGAATCGCCCACGGCCATGCCCTCGTCGATCAGGAAGCAGTCGAACTCGATGGCCATGGACAGCGCGAACGCGAGGCGCATCGACATGCCGGCCGAATAGTGCAGCACCGGCTCGTTCAGATAGATGCCGAGTTCGGTGAACTCCTCGACGAATGGCACCAGGGGCCGCCAGTCAACGCCATAGACCCGGCAGACGAACTTGAGGTTGTCCAGCCCCGTCAGGTGCGCCTGGAAGGCGCCCGTGAAGGCCAGCGGCCAGCTCACGCTCATGCGGCGGTCGATGCGCCCCGAGGTCGGGTTCTCGGCGCCGCTGAGCAGGCGCACCAGCGTGCTCTTGCCGGCACCGTTGCGCCCCAGGATGCCGATATGCCGTCCACGGGCCAGTTCGAAGCTCACGTGGTCCAGCACCAGCCTCCGGCCGCCGCGGGTGCCGTAGTACTTGCACACATTCTCGAGCCGGATCATCGCTGTCCCACGCGCTGTGCGGCGTCCCGCAGCAGCGCCAGGCTGACGGCGGTCAGCACCAGGTTGCAGCCAGCCATGTAGGCCACGTCGTAGTGGGTGCGGACCACCTGGCCGAAATAGCCCTCGCGAATGATCTCGACGCCGTGGACCATGGGCAGCAGCAGCACCACTTCGGCCATGTTGCTGGGCAGCCAGTCGACCATGAAGGCGGCGCCGGAGAGGGGGAACAGCAGGTAGGACACCGGGTGCCATAGCCGGTCGACGATCTCGCTGTAGGCCGTCGCAGCACCGATCAGCATCGACAGGCCAGCGCCGAACCAGGCCAGCATGACCCAGCCGCCAAGAACCGTCAGCGGGTCGTGCGGCAACTGAATCCATTCGCCCCAGGTGAAGATACAGGCCAGCACGATGAACGAGGCCGTCGCCCCACCCATCTCTAGGATGATGCGGGTGATCATCACGTCGATGATGCAGACATTGCGGTGGTAGAGCAGCGTCAGGTTCTGGGCGATACCGCTGGCGCAGCGGGTCACGGTGTTGCGCCACATCAGTACCGACGAGTACCCGGTGATGGCGAAGGCGACGATGGGCATGCTGGAACCATGGTTCATGCCCGCGGCCGACCACAGCGTCGCCACGCCCAGCGTGAACAGCATGGGCTCTCCGACCAGCCACAGCACGCCGATGTTCTCGCGCCCATAGCGCGTGATCACCTCGCGCATCAGTAGCGCCCAGATCACCCTTCTCTGGATCTGCAGGGACTGCAGAAGCGTCGTGCGCACCGGCGGCGGCTCGGCCACGCCGGCGAGTTCCTCAGTTCTGGTGTTCACGGATGCTCGCCACCACCATGCTCACGATGCCCCACAGCAGAAGGCCGACGAAGAACACCGTCAGCACACTGCGCATCCGCCGCGGCTCCACCGCCCGGTCCGGCTCGTTCGGCTGCACCAGCCGCTCCAGGTAGAGCTGCTTGCGCGCCGCCTCGTTGCGCGCCGTGTCCAGCGCGGTGAGCGACGCGGCGAGCTGGCGGTCGGCGAAGGTCTTCTCCAGCAGCAGGCGGTCGTACTGCGGCGACTTGGCGCTCAGGCCGCCGCTGCGGCCCAGCACGCGCGAGTTCTCCTCGGCGACGGCCTTGCGCAGCGAGTCCACCCGCGCCTGCAGCACCGAGACCTGCGGGTTGCGCGGCGACACGCGCCGCACCTGGTCGAGCTGGGTCTCGGCCGCCAGAAGTTCCTCGCGGACCTTGGCCACGCCCTGCAGCTGCAGCGCGCTCTGGCGGTCCGGGTCGAAGACGCCGCGGTCGCTGCGGAACGACGACAGCGCCGCCGCCGCCTCCTTGGAACGCTCCTCGGCCAGCCGCACCTCGCTCTCGGCCACCTGGATCAGGTCCTGCCGGCTGCGGATGTTCATCGTGTTGACCAGGCGCTCGCCCATCTCGAGCAATTGCTCGTTGATGCGCTTGGCGTCGGCGGCGGTGTAGGCACGGACCTTCAGCACGCTGATCGACGACACCGTGTCGTACTCGATCGCGACGTGCTTCAGGTAGTGGCGGTGCAGCGCCTCGAAGCTGTCGTCCCAGGGTTCGGTGGGGAAGCGGTTGACGCGGTCGATGGCCGGCGCCGAGAACGCCTGGCGCAGCTGCAGCCGCTCGTCGAGCTCGCGCAGCGCGTCGCGGCTCTGGATGAAGTCGTGCACGGAGTAGGTGTCGTCCTGGCTGCGCGAGAAGCCGGTGCCCTGCAGCAAGGCGCCGAGCCCGGTCTGGTTGGACCGCTGCGGGCTGCGCACGACGAAGCGCGACTCGGAGACGTAGACGTCGGAGGCGACGACGCCGTAATAGACGACCGCCAAGGCGGTGGGGATCAGCACCGTGACGATGAAGAGGGCATCGAAACGGCGCCGAAGGCGCTGCAGGCGGGAGGAAATCGTCATGCGTTCAATGGCGGCGCGAGCCGCTGGTACAGATGCAACATGCGCGTGCTCATCAGCGCGCCGCCGAACTCTTGCTCGTAGCGGCGCCGTGCCGCGGCGCCGCAGCGGGCGCGCAGCGCGTCGTCCGTCAGGAGGCGGGCCAGCGCCCCGGCGAGCGCCGCACGGTCTCCGGCCGGGACGTTGTAGCCGGTCTCGCCGTCGCGGTTGACCCACGGAACGCCGGAGCCCGGGAGATCGGTGGCGACGATGGGCTTGCCCATGACCATCGCCTCGAGCATCGCGACGCCGTAGGCCTCCGCGCGCACCGTGGAGGACATGCAGAAGACGTCGCAGGCCTCGAAGTGGCTGGCCAGCTCGTGGTCGGGGATGTGCCCCAGCAGGTGCACCTTTCCCGCCAGGCCGAGGTGGTTGACCATCGACCTGAAGCGTTCCAACAGTTCACCGTCGCCCCCGATCAGGACTGCGCAATCGTCGGGGAGCGCGGCGGCCGCTTCGATCAGCACGTCGAACCCCTTGTAGTAGGTCATCCGGCCGAGGGCGAAGACCAGCCGTCGGTCGCGGAAGCGGCGGCGCAGCGCCGCAGCCTGCAGGCTGCAGGCCTCGCCGCGATTGTCGCTGATGCCGATCGGCACGACCTCGACCTTGTCTCGCCAGCGGGCCAGCGGGCGCGAGGCCTGCGCGTAGGGGGGGCTCGTCGCCACCACGGCGTCGGCGCGGCCGAGCAGCCAGTCCTGCAGCGGCTCGTAGGCCCAGAGGGCACGGCGCTGGCGGATCACGTCGCTGTGCCAGTGCACGACCAGGCGGCACGCCGGCCGCGCCAGCCAGAACGCCGCCGCGGCCATCGGGTCGGGCATGTGCAGGTGCACGATGTCGCTGTGCCGGGCCATGCGGGCCAGGTGCCAGGGCATCGACGGCGCGATCGAGGTCGACATCACGGTGCCCAGCTTGCCGGCCCTGCGGATCTCGCCGCCGCCGGGCAAACGCTCCGCGACCCCCGGGTAGCGCGAGTGCGAGCACAGGACGTCGACCGCCACGCCGTGGCGGCGCAGGCCCTCGGTGAGCTCCCACGCGACGGACTCGATGCCGCCGGCCACCGGCGGATAGAACTTGCTGAGCTGCAGCACCCGCATCGAGCCTGCCTCAGACGCGGCCGTAGCTGTCTTCGACCCTGACGATGTCGTCCTCGCCGAGATAGCTGCCGGACTGCACCTCGATGATCTCCAGCGGCACCTTGCCCGGATTGGACAGGCGATGGAGCTCGCCGACGGGGATGTGGGTGCCCTGGTTCTCGGCGAGCAGGCTCACCCGGCCGCCGATCGTGACCTCGGCCGTGCCGCTGACGACGATCCAGTGCTCGGCGCGGTGGTGGTGCATCTGCAGGCTCAGGCTCGCGCCCGGCTTGACCATGATGCGCTTGACCTGGAAACGCTCGCCGAAGTCGACGCTGTCGTACCAGCCCCAGGGGCGGTGGACCTTGCGGTGCAGCGTGTGCTCGCCGCGCTGCTCGCGGCCGAGCCGGGTGACGATCCGCTTGACGTCCTGGCTGCGCCCCAGGTCCGACACCAGCACGGCATCGGGCGTCTCGACGACCACGACGTTCTCGAGCCCGACGGCCGCCACCAGGCGGTCGCTGGCGTGCACCAGCGTGTTGCGGCAGTCCTCGACGACGGCGTCGCCGACGGTGGCGTTGCCGGCCGCGTCGCGCGGCAGCGTCTGCCACACGGCATCCCAGGCCCCCAGGTCGTTCCAGCCGGCGTCCAGGATCTCCATGCCGATCGGCAGCACGCCGGGGCAGCGCTCGAGCACGGCGTAGTCGACCGACTCGGCGGGTACGGCGCTGAACTCGTCGCGGCCCGGCCGCACGAACAGCGCGTCGGCACGGCGCGCGCCCCAGGCGACGTGCACGGCCTGGGCGATGTCGCCGCGAAAACGCTGCAGCGCCTGCAGCCACACCGACGCCCGCAACACGAAGATGCCGGCGTTCCAGAAGTAGCCGCCTTCGAGCAGATAGCGCTGCGCCGTGGCCGCGTCGGGCTTCTCGACGAAGCGTGTCACGCGCGGGCCGTCGGCGCGGATGTAGCCGTACCCGGTCTCGGGCCGGTCGGGGCGGATGCCGAGGATCACGATCTCGCCGTCGCCGGCTCGCCGCACGGCCTGCTGCAGCGCCGCGCGATAGGCCGTCTCGTCGGCGATCGACGCATCGGCGGGCGTGACCACGAGCACCGGGTCACCGCCCTGCTCCAGCGCCTGCAGCGCCGCCAGCGTGACGGCCGGCGCGGTGTTGCGCCCGGCGGGCTCCAGCAGCACGGTCCCGGGCTCGAGGCCGGCTTCGCGCAGCTGGTCCAGGATCAGGAAACGGTGCTCCTCGTTGCCGACGACCAGCGCCGGCGCGCCCCCGAGGCCTGGCCCGGCCAGCGCCGCCAGCCTCCGGGCGGTCTGCTGCAACAGGCTGTCGTGGCCGCCGAGCACCAGGAACTGCTTCGGGAATCCGGCCCGCGACAGCGGCCAGAGCCGTGTTCCCGAGCCACCGGCCATGATCACCGGTTGCACAACGCCTCCCCGCATTGAACTCCCTGAGAGATGGATCAAACCGGGCATTGTGCCCCGCCGTTCATGACAGCTCCGGAACGGCGCCCGTGACCAGGAGGACGTCCAGCAACTCGCCCGCGGCGGCATCCCAGCGGCGCGTGGCGGCGTGCTCGCGGCCCTGCTGCGCCAGCACCCGGCGGCGCGCGGGATCGTCCAGCAGCGTGCGCAGGCCGCGGGCGATCGCCTGCGGATCGGTGCCGTCGAAACAGGCCGCCGCGCTGCCGCAGGTCTCCAGCAGCGCCGGGATCGGCGCCACGATCACCGGGCAGCCGTGCTGCATCGCCTCCAGCGGCGGCAGGCCGAAACCTTCGTACAGCGACGGGAAGGCCATCAGGGTGGCTGCGCGGTAGAGCGCGACGAGCTCGGCGTCGTTCATCGGCCCGGCCAGCACGAGGCCCGGGGTGTCGGGCCAGTGCATGTCGCCGAAGACCCGGTCGCGCCGGCCGCCGGCCACGACCAGCGGCGGCGCGTCCGGGCCCAGCAGCGCATGGGCCCGGGCCAGGGCCGGGAGGTTCTTCGACGGATTGCTGCTGCCGACCGCCAGCACGAAGGGGCGGCCGGCGACGCCGAGCCGCGCGAGCACCGAGGCGTCGGGCACGACATCCTGCAGATGGTCGGCGCCGTTGCGCACGACGAAGATCGGCGCTGCCGGCTGCAGCACCGCCTGCAGCCGCTGGCGCGAGAACTCCGACACCGTCAGCAGCGCCACCGCCCGGCGGCCGAGGCGGCGGAACAGCCAGCGGTACCAGCGCACGAACGCGGGGCGGTAGGCCCAGGGGCAGTCGAAGACCGCGGCGTCGTGCAGCATCGCGAGGTGTCGGCGCGCGAACGCCGGCGCGGCGCCGGCCAGGCTGAGCAGCCAGCCGTCGCGCGCCGCCCAGGGCAGCACGGCCTGCTCCCACAGGTGCAGCGCCAGCCCGCGTGGCCCGACGCGGCGCACGGCGATGTTGTGCAGCACGGGCGCGTCACCGCCGGGAGGACACAGCAGCACGAAGCGCCCCGCCGGCACGCGGGTGTCGAGCGCCTGCAGCAGCGCCGTCGCCACGCGCTGCACGCCAGTCGTGCGCTGGGCGACGAACTTGCCGTTGACGTAGACGACGCGCGCTTCCCTGTCCGCGCCGGGCTCAGACACCACTGCCGACGGCGTCCTTCAGCGCGGCGGCCCGCGCGTCACGCTCGCTCAGGCGCGGCGGTGCGCCGTTGGGCAGCGAGGGCCAGCGGATGGCGAGATCGGGGTCGTCCCAGCGGATGCCGCCTTCGCAGGGCGCGGCATAGACGTCGGTCGTCTTGTAGAGCACCTGGGTGTCGTCCTCCAGCGCCAGGAACCCGTGCGCGAAGCCCTCGGGGATCCAGATCTGCCGCCGGTTCACGGCGTCCAGCTCGACCCCGAACCACTGGCCGAAGTGCGCCGACCCGCGCCGGATGTCGACCGCGACGTCGAACGCCCGGCCCTTGACCACCCGCACCAGCTTGCCCTGGGCGTGCGGCGGCAGCTGGTAGTGCAGCCCGCGCAGCACGCCGGCATGGCTGCACGAATGGTTGTCCTGCACGAAGGGCCGCGGCTGGGGCTCGCCCAGCTCGTCGAGCGCACGGCGCCAGCGCGGCTCGTTGAAGGTCTCCATGAACCAGCCGCGCTCGTCGCCGTACACGGCGGGCTCGACGATCAGCACGCCCGGCAGCGGGGTCTTCACGAGCTTCATCGTCAGAACGCCTTCTGGTCCAGCAACTGCATCAGGTAGCGCCCGTAGCCGTTCTTCAGCATCGGCTGCGCCAGCTGCTCGAGCTGCGCGGCGTCGATCCAGCCGGCGCGGTAGGCGATCTCCTCGGGGCAGGCCACCTTCAGCCCCTGGCGCTTCTCCAGCGTGGCGATGAACTGGCCGGCCTCGAGCAGGCTGTCGTGGGTGCCGGTGTCCAGCCAGGCGTAGCCGCGGCCCATGATCTCGACCTCCAGCTCGCCTTGCTGCAGGTAGCGCGCGTTGACGTCGGTGATCTCCAGCTCGCCGCGCGCGCTGGGGCGGATGCTGGCGGCGATGTCGCAGACCTGCTCGTCGTAGAAGTACAGCCCGGTGACGGCGTAGTTGCTCTTCGGCGCCTTGGGCTTCTCCTCGATCGACAGCGCATGCCGGTTGTCGTCGAACTCGACGACGCCGTAACGCTCCGGGTCCTGCACGTGGTAGGCGAAGACGGTGGCGCCGTGCTCGCGCTCGTCGGCACGCTTGAGCAGCGCGTTGAAGTCGTGGCCGTAGAAGATGTTGTCGCCCAGCACCAGCGCGCTCGGCCGGCCGCCGATGAAGTCGCGCCCGAGGATGAAGGCCTGCGCCAGGCCGTCGGGGCTGGGCTGCACGCAGTACGAGAACGACACGCCCCAGCGGCTGCCGTCGCCCAGCAGCGCCTCGAAGCGCGGCAGGTCCTGCGGGGTGCTGATGACGAGGATCTCGCGGACGCCGGCCAGCATCAGCGCCGTCAGCGGGTAGTACACCATCGGCTTGTCGTACACCGGCAGCAGCTGCTTGCTGACCGCCAGCGTGGCCGGGTGCAGCCGGGTGCCGGAGCCCCCGGCGAGGATGATGCCGCGTCGCGCCATTTAACGGTCTCCAGCGGGAGTCAGGATCTCGTCGAGCATGCGCCGCACGCCGTCCTGCCAGGGCGGCAGGTGCAGGCCGAAACGCTCGCGCAGCGCGCTCGTGTCCAGCCGCGAGTTCAGCGGCCGGCGGGCCGGCGTCGGGTAGTCGCTCGTCGGCACCGGCTCGATCGCGTCGGGCGTGATGCGCAGCGTGTGCCCGGCGGCACGCGCGTGCTCGACGACGAGACGGGCATAACCGTGCCAGCTCGTTTCGCCGCCGGCCACGCAGTGGTAGGTGCCGGCCAGCGACGGCGTGACCATCGCCTGGCGCAACACGTGCGCGCTGACGTCGGCCAGCAGGTCGGCGCCGGTCGGGGCGCCGATCTGGTCGGCCACCACACGCAGCTTGTCGCGCTCGGCGGCCAGCTTCAGCATCGTCTTGGCGAAGTTGGCGCCGCGTGCCGCGTAGACCCAGCTGGTGCGCAGGATCAGGTGGCGGCAGCCGCTGGCACGCACCTGCTCCTCGCCTTCGAGCTTGGTGCGGCCGTAGACCGACAGCGGGCCGGTGGGTGCGTCCTCGGCGCGGGCATGCGTGCCACTGCCGTCGAAGACGTAGTCGGTCGAGTAGTGCACGAGCCAGGCGCCACGCGCCGCGGCCTCGCGCGCCAGCAGGCCCGGGGCCTCGGCGTTGATCGTGCGCGCCAGCTCGGGCTCGCTCTCGGCGCGGTCGACGGCGGTGTGCGCGGCGGCGTTGACGATGGCGTCGGGGCGGTGCGTGTCCAGCAGCGCCGGCAGCGTCTCGGGGCGCGAGAAGTCGGCGCCGGTGTCGCGGTCCAGGGCCACCAGCGTGCCCAGCGGCGCCAGCGCACGCTGCAGCTCCCAGCCGAGTTGGCCGCCGCAGCCCAGCAGCATCAGCTTCATGCCGTCTCCCCGTAGTGGCGCTGCAGCCAGTCGCGGTAGGCGCCGCTCTGCACGCGCGCGACCCAGTCCGCATGGTCCAGGTACCAGGCCACCGTCTTGCGGATGCCGGTCTCGAAGGTCTCGGCCGGGCGCCAGCCGAGTTCACGCTCGATCTTGCGCGCGTCGATCGCGTAGCGGCGGTCGTGGCCGGGGCGGTCTTTCACGTGCGTGATCAGGCGCGCGTGGGGGCCGGCCGGGTCGGGCCGCAGTTCGTCGAGCAGCGCGCAGACGGTGTGCACGATCTCGATGTTGGGCTTCTCGTTCCAGCCGCCGACGTTGTAGGTCTCGCCCGGCCGGCCGCGCTCGAGCACGGTGCGGATGGCGCTGCAGTGGTCGCCGACGTAGAGCCAGTCGCGCACCTGGCGGCCGTCGCCGTAGACCGGCAGCGGCTTGCCGGCGAGCGCGTTGACGATCAGCAGCGGGATCAGCTTCTCGGGGAAGTGGAAGGGCCCGTAGTTGTTGCTGCAGTTGGTCGTGACCACCGGCAGGCCGTAGGTGTGGTGCCAGGCCCGCACCAGGTGGTCGCTGGCGGCCTTGCTGGCGCTGTACGGGCTGTTGGGCTCGTAGGGGTGGGTCTCGGTGAAGGCCGGCGCGTCGGGCGCCAGGCTGCCGTAGACCTCGTCGGTGCTGACGTGGTGGAAGCGGAACTGCGCCCGTTCGGCCTCGGGCAGCGTGCTCCAGAAGCCGCGCGCGGCCTCCAGCAGCGTGTAGGTGCCGTTGACGTTGGTGCGGATGAACTCGCCGGGGCCGTGGATCGAGCGGTCGACGTGGCTCTCGGCGGCGAAGTGCACGACGGCACGCGGGCGATGCTCGGCCAGCAGCGTGTCGACCAGCGCCCGGTCGCCGATGTCGCCGCGCACGAAGACGTGGCGCGCGTCGCCGTCCAGGCTGGCCAGGTTCTCCAGGTTGCCGGCGTAGGTCAGCGCGTCGAGGTTGACGACGGGCTCGTCGCTGCCACGCAGCCAGTCGAGCACGAAGTTGCTGCCGATGAAGCCGGCGCCGCCAGTCACGAGGATCGTCATGTTCGGTCGCTGGTTGGGGCCAGCGGCCATTCTTTCACGCCGCGGGCCGGTACTCGGACACCACCTGGCGCAGAGTCTCCCTCACTTCGACGTCCCGTGCCTGCCCGGTTGCCGCCGCCCAGCGCAGCAGCGCGCCGATCTCGCCCGGCCCCTCGGCCAGCCGCGCGATGCGCAGCCGCGGCACCGCCGTCGGCAGCGTGTCGTCGGCGTCGGCCAGCAGTTCCTCGTAGAGCTTCTCGCCGGGGCGCAGGCCGCTGAAGACGATCGGGATCTCCTGCGGCGTGTGGCCGGCCAGGCGGATCAGGTCGCGCGCCAGGTCGACGATGCGCACCGGCTCGCCCATGTCCAGCACCAGCACCTGGCCGCTCTCGCCCACCGCCGCGGCCTGCAGCACCAGGCGCGCGGCCTCGGGGATGGTCATGAAGTAGCGGATGATGTCCGGGTGCGTCACCGTCACCGGGCCGCCGCGCGCGATCTGCTCCTTGAACTTCGGGATCACGCTGCCGCTGGAGCCGAGCACGTTGCCGAAACGCACGGCCATGAAGCGCGTGCCCGGGTGCGACGCCGCCATCATGCTGACCACCATCTCGGCGGCGCGTTTGGTGGCGCCCATCACGTTGGTCGGGTTGACGGCCTTGTCGGTGCTGATCAGCACGAAACGCGCGCAGCCGGCCTCGGCCGCGGCCAGCGCCGCGTGGTAGGTGCCCAGCGTGTTGTTGCGCAGCGCGGCCAGCGCGTTGTGCTCCTCCTCCATCAGCGGCACGTGCTTGAACGCGGCGGCGTGGAACACGACGTCGGGCCGCCAGGCAGCGCAGGCCGCCCGCAGGTGCGCGAGGTCCTTGACGTCGCCGATCAGGCGCACCAGCACGACGTTCGGGAAGGCCTGCGACAGCTCCTGCTCGATGGTGTAGAGGTTGAACTCGCTGAGCTCGTACAGCACCACGCGCGCCGGCGCGAAACGCGCCACCTGGCGGCACAGCTCGCTGCCGATGCTGCCGCCGGCGCCGGTGATCAGCACCGTGCGCCCGGCGATCACCGCGGCCACGCCGCGGTCGTCCAGCCGCACCGGCTCGCGGCCCAGCAGGTCCTCGGGTTCGATCTCGCGCAGCCGCTCGATGCGGCTCTGGCCGGTGCGCAGCTCGTCGACGCTGGGCACCGTGACCACCGGCAGCCCGGTGCCGGCGGCCAGGTCCAGCGCCCGCCGGCGCTGGGCCCGCGTGGCCGACGGCAGCGCGACGACGACGTGGGTGGCCGCGCCGCGCACGGCCTTGTCGGCGATGGCGTCCAGCGGCCCGAGCACCGGCACGCCGCCGATGCGTGCGCCGTGTTTGGCCGGATCGTCGTCGAGCAGGCCCAGCACGATCCAGCCCTGCTCGCGGATGCCGGCCAGCAGCAGCCGCGCCGCGGCCCCGGCGCCCATCACGACGGCGCGGCGGATCTCGCGATCGCTGCCGGTGATGCGCTGGCGCGCGTGCTCGTAGAGCATGCGGTAGGCCACGCGCACGACGCACACGCCCATCAGCGCGACGAAGGGGTGCAGCGCCAGCACCGCACGCGGCACCTTGGCCAGCCCCAGGCCCATGACGACGGCCGCCGAGACGCTGCCGGCCAGCACGCAGGCCAGCGTCAGCCGCTGGACCTCGCCGAAGCCGGAGAAGCGCCACATCGCCTGCGGCACGCGCAGCGCCGCGAAGGCCGCGAGGTAGGCGCAGACGACGCCCAGCATCACCCAGGGGTCGTAACTCGGCCGGGCCTCGATCCAGCGCTCGAAGCCGAGGCGGAACAGGTAGGTGACGTTCCAGCAGAACGCGATGACCAGCGCGTCCACCAGCAGCGACAGCGGCTCGCGGTGCGGGCGGATGCGCGCCAGCGCGAGGTCCAGGCGGTGCCAGAGGGTGGGCGGAGTGCCGGCGGGGCTCACGCGCGCGTCGGAGGAGCGATCGGGGTTCGACACGGGCGGCACGCGCAAGGCCAGGCAGAAGGCAAGCCGGTCATTTTATGAGCGCCCCAGCAGCACGCCGACGCTGCGCAGCAGCACGCCCAGGTCGGTCCACAGCGTCGCGCGCTCGGCATACGCGGCGGCGGCCTGCAGCTTGCGCGGCAGCAGCACCTCGACGTATTCACGCTCGGGGTCGGCGGCTTGCGCCAGCCGCTCGCTCTCGTCGGCGTAGGCCAGCGACACCGGGTCGGTGATGCCCGGGCGCACCGACAGCACACGCTCGCGCAGTTCGGGCGGGTAGAACGCCACGTAGCGCGGCACCTCGGGGCGCGGGCCGACGAGGCTCATCGTGCCCTGCAGCACGTCGATGAACTGCGGCAGCTCGTCGATGCGCGTGCGCCGCAGCCAGCGGCCGACACGCGTGATGCGCGGGTCGTCGCCGACGGTGATCTGCAGCCCCGGCGCGCCCTCGCGCATCGTGCGGAACTTGTGGATGCGAAACGGCACCCCGCCGCGGCCCACACGCTGCTGGCGGAAGAACACCGGCCCCGGCGAATCGAGCTTGACGGCCAGCGCCGCAGCCAGCAGCAGCGGCGACAGCAGCAGCAGCGCGACGGCGGCGCCGACGAGATCGAACAGGCGTTTGGTCAAAGGATCAGACGGCAGGCGGCGCGTCGACGCCGTCGAAGAGCTCGCTCATCGGAATGCGGCCGTCCAGGCAGGCGACTTCCAGCGTGTCGGACTCGCTCATGTCGTGGATGAACCACTGGCCGGCGGCGTCGCGGCGGAAGGCTTCGACACGGCGCGAGTCCGGATCGACGACGAGGTACTCGCGCAGCGACGGGATGCGGCGGTAGAGCGCGAACTTCAGCCCGCGGTCGTAGGCGACGGTCGACGGCGACAACACCTCGACGACGAGCAGCGGAGAGCGGAAGACAATGTCGGTGGCCAGGTCGGCCTGGTCGCAGGTGACGAAGACGTCGGGATACAGGACGGTGTCGTCGCCGATCTGGAGCTTGGCGGACTCGCCGAAGACGCGGCAGCCCGAGCCCTTGACGTGCTGCCGCAGCCCGGCTCGCAGGTTGTCGACGACGACGGCATGCACACGCCGCGCCCCGACCATCGCAAACACCTCGCCGCGGTGGAACTCGTGGCGCTCGGGCTGTTCGTTCTCCCAGGCGAGAAAGGCTTCCAGACCGAGGACAGGCTTGGCGAGCACGTTCATCGCAGGCACCTCCGTGGCGCCATCCTAGCGCCCCAGCGCGACGCGCACCGCCGCGGCGACACGCTCGACATCGGCGTCGTCCATGCGGGTGTAGATCGGCAGGCTGGCGATGCGTTCGTAGGTGTGCTGGGCACGCGGGAACTGCGCCGGGTCCAGGCCGTAGCGCTCGCGCCAGTACGGGTGCAGGTGCAGCGGGATGTAGTGCACGCTGCAGCCGATGCCCTGCTCGAACATGCGCTCGATGAAACGATCGCGGGTGACGCCGGCCTCGTCGGTCAGCCGCACCGGGTACAGGTGCCAGGCGTGCAGGTCGCCGGCGGCAGGCTGGGGCGGCAGCAGCAGCGGCAGGCCGGCCAGCAGCTCGTCGTAGCGCGCCGCGATCGCCGCGCGGCGCTGCTGGAAGGCGTGGGCGCGCTTGAGCTGATGGATGCCCAGCGCCGCGGCGATGTCGGTCAGGTTGTACTTGAAGCCGGGCGCGACGATCTCGTAGTACCAGCTCGGCACCTTGGCGGTGAAGCGGTCGAAGGCGTCGCGGCTCATGCCGTGCAGGCGCATCACGCGGGCGCGTTTGGCCAGTTCGGCGTCGCGCGTGACCAGCATGCCGCCTTCGCCGGTGGTGATGGTCTTGTTGGCGTAGAAGCTGAACACCGTGGCGTCGCTGGCCAGCGTGCCGACCAGCGCGCCGCCGCAGGTGGTGGGCAGCGCATGCGCCGCGTCCTCGACGACCTTCAGGCCGTGGCGGCGCGCGATGTCCAGGATCGCCGGCATGTCGGCCGCCAGGCCGCCGTAGTGCACCGGCAGGATGGCCTTGGTGCGCGGGCCGATCGCCGCCTCGATGGCGGCGGGGTCGATGTTCAGCGTCGCCGGATCGTGGTCGACGAGCTTCACGTCGGCGCCCAGGTAGCGCACGACCTCGGCGGTGGCGGTGAAGGTCCAGGTCGTCGTGACGACCTCGTCGCCGGGGCCGACGCCGGCGGCCTCCAGCGCCAGGTGCAGGCCGGCGGTGGCCGAGTTGACGGCGATGCAGTGGTACTGCTCGCCGCCCAGGAAAGCGGCGAAGTCCTGCTCGAAGCGGCGCGCCTTGGGGCCGGTGGTCACCCAGCCGGAACGCAGCGTGTCGACGACTTCGGCGATCTCGTCCTCGCCGATTTCCGGCAGGGCAAAGGGGAGGAAAGGCTGGGTCACGCGGCGGTTCCGTGGGGAGCGAAGACGGGATTGTCGCAAGGGCGGCTGTGGCAAGCCTGGAAGGCTGGGGTCAGGAAGGCTGGGAAGGCTGGGGTCAGGTCCCGTGAGGACCTGACCCCGGACCGCCTGACCCCGGACCGCCTCGGTGGCGCGGAAGCCAGGGGTCAGGTCCCGCGGAAGCCTGGGGTCAGGTCCCGAGAGGACCTGACCCCGGACCGTCGCGGTGGCGCGGGGAACCTGGGAAGTCTGGGGTCAGGTCCCGTGAGGACCTGACCCCACCGCCGCTGCCCCCTCCGCCGCTCACCGTACCGCGGCTGGCCCCACCGCGTCGAGAAAGCGCCGCGCCAGCACCGGGTAGGTGTGATGCGCGAGCACGAAGGCGCGGCCGCGTTCGCCCATCGCGCGGCGTTCGTCGGCCGGCAGCGCGGCCAGCCGGCGCAGGCCGTCGGCGACGGCCGCCGGGTCCTGCGGCGCGACGGTCAGGCCGCAGCCGGCCTCGGCCACCGGGTCGTTGCCGGCATCGACCGAATGCAGCACGGCGCGGCGCGCCATCATGTAGTCCATCAGCTTGTTCGGCGCGATGCCAAAGCGGTAGATCGGCACGCGCTGCCAGCCGATGTAGGCGATGTCGCAGCGCGCCAGAAAGGCCGGCACCTGGGCCTTCGGGATAGTCGGCAGCATCGTCACGTTGGCCAGGCCTTCGTCGGCCACGCGCCGCGCCAGCCGCGCCTGCTCGTGGCCGCTGCCGACGAGCACGAAACGCAGCGGCTCGTGCCGCACGAGCTTCGCCGCGTCGAGCAGCGTGTCCAGCGCGTTCGGCAGCCCCATCGAGCCGGCATAGCCGACCACGGTGCCGGCGGCGGCCGCGGCGTCCAGCGCCGCGGCGACGTCCTCGCGCAGCGGCGGCGGCTCGGTCTCCCACTCGTCGAGAGTGATGCCGTTGGGCACGACGTGCAGCCGGGCCAGATCCAGCCCGCGCGACGCCATGTAGCCATGCACCTTGGGCAGCATCGAGATCACGCGGTCGGCGTGGCGGTAGGCGTGGTCCTCGGCGGCCTGGCACAGCATGATGAACGGGTGCCGGCGCGACATGCCCGACAGCTCGATCGGGCTCAGCGGCCAGAGGTCGTGCACCTCGTAGACGAGCTTCGCGCCGGCACGGCGCGCCAGCCGCTGCGCCACCCAGATGTCCATCGGGTAGGTGCTGGAGGCGACGACGACGTCGGGGCGGAACTCGCGCACCAGGCGCGGCGTGTCGGCCCAGACGGCACGCAGATAGGCCCCGATGTTCTTCACCCGCCCCAGGCCGTTGCCCTGGTACGGCGGCGTCTTGTAGAAGCGGTAGCCGATGCCATCGACACGCTGGTCCCCGGCGGGCGGCTGGTGGGTGCGCACGTGCGAGAAGTCGGCCCCGAGCAGCAGCACTTCGTGCCCGGCACGCACCCATTCGCGCGCCAGGTAATACGGCCGGTACTCCATGCCCAGTGCCGGCGAGCCGACGTAGTGGTTCAGCACCAGCAGCTTCATCGCGGCTCCAGCGCCAGCAGGCGGTCGACGAAGGCGCGCACGCGCGGCGCGAACAAGGTCTCGCGTTCGACCCACGCGCGGTTGGCGGCGGCGATGGCCTCGGCACGGGCGGCCAGCGGCGCCAGGCGGTCGGGTGTCAGGCGCTCGCCGGCGGCGAGCACGATGCCGTTGTCGCCGTCGCGCACCAGCTCGCGGTTGGCCGGCAGGTCCGAGACGATGGGGATGCAGCCGTGGGCCATCGCCTCCAGCACCGAGACCGAGACCGAGTCGCTGGTCGGCAGGCTCAGGTACCAGAGCGCGCGGGCATACCAGCCGGCCTGGGTGTCGGCGTCGAGCCGGCCGACGAAGGTGGTGCGTGCATCCGCCATCGCCTGCAGCTCGGCGCGCAGCGAGCCGTCGTTGGCGACGACCAGGCGCAGCTCGTCACCCGGCAGCGCGGCGAAGGCCTGCAGCACACGCTCGGGGGCGTAGATCGGCTCCAGCCCGCGGTTGGCGAAGAACAGCGTGCTGTCCTTGGCCGGCGGCGCCGGCGGCATGGTCTCCAGCCCGAACGGGAAGACCATGATGTCGAAGGCGCCGAGCGCCCGCATCTTCTCGGCCATCGCCTGCGAGTCGCTGGTCGTCAGCACGCAGGCGCGCAGCACGCGGCGTGTCAGCGCGCGCAGCGCCGTGCTCTTCTGCGGTGCAACGAGGATGTCGCTGCCCCAGGCCGAGCCGACGAGCCGGCCGCGCACGCCGTACAGCCGCTGCGCCAGCCAGGCCAGCGTGCCGTGCGAGGTGAGGTAGTGCGCGTGCAGCCACGCGGGGTGCACGCGGTGCAGCCAGCGCGCCAGCCGTGGCAGTTGCTTCAGCAGGCCGATGTTGCCGCCGCCGGCGTCGGGCCGCGTGGCCAGCGCCAGCCGCCGCGCGGGCGGCACGATGGTGTCGAAACCGGAGAGGAAACCACGGCTGGACGCGACCCAGAGCTCCAGCTCGGGCAGCGCCGCCAGCGCACGCGCCCACTTCAGCAGGTGCGGGCTCTCGGCGTCGCCGATCAGCGCGTAACGGATGGGAGATGTCATCGAAGATTGAACGCTCGGGCGCGCGTCAGGACGACCGCGCGCCCTCAGGAGCCGCCCACGCCGGTGCGCCGCACCCACTCGTCGTAGTCGGCCCGGGCGTCGGGGTGCGCCGCGAACCAGGCTTCGTCGGCTTCGCGCGTGTCGCCGATCACGCGCGCCGGCTGGCCGGCGACGATCGCGAAGTCGGGCACCTCGCCGCTGACATAACTGAAGGCGCGCACCAGCACGCCGCGGCCGATGCGGCTGCCCGGCGCGACGACGCTGTGCGCGCCGATGAAGCTGTAGGCGCCGATCACCGTCGGCGCACGCCGGTAGCCGGGCGGGTCGGCTTCGCCCCAGTAGCGGCGCCCGGCCAGGCGCACGGCCTGGTGGCTGGAATGGCTGAGCACGACGCAGTGGGTGGAGATCTGGCAGCCCTCGCCGATCGTCAGCCCGCCCGAGGCGTCGATGAAGTTGAACGGGCCGATGTAGACGTGGTCCTCGATCTGCAGCCGCTCGGGCGCCTCCAGCCGCGACGCGCCGCTGATGCGCGTGTGGGCCAGCCAGACGCCGTCGCCGCGCCGCCAGCCGTAGAACATGCGCGGGCCGAACAGCGTGCGCCACCAGCGCTGCAGCGTCTCCTTCATCGCCCTGGACCTCCGGTGCGGGATGCTAGCGCCCGCAGGCCGTCGGCCCAGTGACGGCCAGGGCGCAGCACCGTCGCCAGCGGCCAGCCTGCGGCGGTGGCGAAACGCCGCGCCAGCAGCAGCACCGACACGCCGTAGGCGAGCGAGGCCGCCAGCGCCGCCCCCGCCGCGCCCCAGTGCGGCACCAGCAGCACGGACAGCGCCGCGTTCGCCGCGAGCGAGCCGGCGGCGATGCGCGCCGGCACCTGCGGCTGGCCGGCGTGGTTGGTGAAGAAGGCCGACATCGCCGACGCGCCGCCGAAGGCCAGCACGCCGGGCAGCAGCAGCGCCAGCGGCAGCAGGCTCGCGGCATAGGCCGGCCCCAGCGCCCGCGGCAGGATCAGCGCCGCCGCCCCCCAGAGCAGCGGCGCCGCCACCAGCAGCGCCAGCCAGCTGAGGTGCAGCGCACGCAGCGTCGTCTGGGCCGCGCGCTCGCGGTCGGGCGTGCCGATGCGGCCGTAGACGGCCTGCGTCAGCGAGCCCGAGACGAACCACAGCAGCTCGGCGACCATCACCGCGATCGAATAGACGCCGGTGGCCGAGAGCCCCAGCACGCGCTCGACGACGAACAGGCCGACGCGGTAGTTGGCCAGCGAGACGAGGTTCGTCAGCGCGATCGTCGCGACGAAGGGCAGCTCGGCGCGCAAGGCGCCGAGGTCCGGCGAGGCCAGCCGGCCGCCGCGCGCCAGCAGCACCAGCAGCGTGATCCCCACCGCGACCTTGGCCGCCACCCAGCAGGCCAGCAGCGCCGGCAGCGCCAGCGCCTGGGCCAGCGCGACGGCGCCCAGCGCGGCCAGCGCCAGCGCCGGTGGCGCCACCGAGACCAGCGCCATCGGCGCCATGCGCCCCTGGCCCAGCCAGAGCCCGGCGACGTTGGGCGCCAGCAGCAGCAGCGGCGCGGCCAGCGCCAGCATCCACAGCGAGGCGTAGGCCGGCGGGCCGACGCGCGAGAACAGCCACAGCCCGAGCCCGGCCACGGCGCCAGCGGCGACGCAGGCCAGGACCACCGCGCCCAGCAGCGCCGGCGAGGATTCGCCGTGGTGCGAGACGCGCCGCGCCAGCGCGATACCGAACCCGGACATCAGCGCCAGCAGCAGGCCTTCGACGCTGGTGAAGAGCGCGAACACGCCCTGCTGCTCGGTGCCCAGGCGCGCGGCGACCGTCGTCAGCGCCAGCACCAGGCCGACGGCGGCCAGCCGGGCCGCGAGGTTGATCGCGGTGCCGCGGGCGACGGCGCGGCTCATCGCGGCCGGCGCGCCCTCAGGCCAGCGCGCGGCGCAGCGCCGCGGCGACGGTGTCCTGGTCGGCCTCGGACAGGTCGGCGCTCATCGGCAGGCTCAGCACCCGCTGCGCCAGGCGCGCGGCCACCGGGCAGGCGTCGGGCGTGGCGTAGGCGGCGTAGGCCGGCTGGTGGTGCAGCGGCACCGGGTAGTGCACGGCGGTCGGCACGCCGGCGGCTTTCAGCGCGGCCTGCACGGCTTCACGTCCGTCGACCATCACCGTGTACTGGGCGTAGACCGAGCTGCGGTCGGGCCGCACCGTGACCTGCTCGACGCCGGCCAGCAGCTCGCGGTAACGCGCGCCGATCGCCGCGCGGCGCTGCAGCTCCCAGTCGAAACGTTCGAGCTTGGCGAGCACGACGGCGCACTGCAGCGTGTCCATGCGGCCGCCGACGCCCAGGCGGGTGTGGCGGTAGCGGGCGCTCTGGCCGTGCACGCGGATCTCGCGCGCCGCCTGCGCCAGGCGGTCGTCGCTGGTGAACAGCGCACCGCCGTCGCCGTAGCAGCCCAGCGGTTTGCTCGGGAAGAAGCTGGTGGCGCCGAAGGTCGACAGCGCGCACGAGCGCCGGCCGCGGTAGACGGCGCCGAAGCTCTGCGCCGCGTCCTCGATGACCGCCAGCCCGTGGCGGGAGGCGACGGCGTTGATCTCGTCGAGGTCGGCGACCTGGCCGTACAGGCTCACCGGCACGATGGCCTTGGTGCGCGGGCCGATCGCCGCTTCCAGCAGCGCGACGTCGAGGTTGGCGGTGTCGGGCTCGACGTCGACGAAGACCGGGCGCGCGCCGGCGAGCACGATGGTCTCGGCGGTCGCGGCGAAGCTGAACGGCGTCGTCAGCACCTCGTCGCCGGGCTGCAGGTCCAGCGCCATCAAGGCGATCAGCAGCGCCTCGGTGCCGCTGGCGACCGTGATGCAGTGTTTCGTGCCGGCGAAGCCAGCGAGCGCGGTCTCGAGCTCGGCGACCTCGGGGCCCATGATGTACTGGCCGTGGTCGAGCACACGCTGGATGCGCGCGTCGATCGAGCCCTTCAGCGCCGCGTACTGCGACTTCAGGTCGGTGAACTGCATGGAATCAGGGTGTCGCCGTCGAGGCGGTAGCGTTCGCCGGTGGCCGGGCACTCGGCCTCGCCGTGGCCGCTGGGCGGCAGCGCGAGGCGCTCGCCGTGGCGGCTCATCCAGCCGATGCGGCGTGCCGGCACGCCGACGACCAGCGCGTACGGCGGCACGTCGCGGCTGACCACGGCGCCGGCGCCGACGAAGGCGTACTCGCCGATCGTCGTGCCGCAGACGATGGTGCAGTTGGCGCCCAGCGTCGCGCCGCGGCGCACCAGCGTGCGCCGGTACTCGTGCTTGCGCGGCACCGCCGAACGCGGGTTGAAGACGTTGGTGAAGACCATGCTCGGGCCGCAGAACACGTCGTCCTCGAGCGTGACGGCGTCGTAGACCGAGACGTTGTTCTGGATCTTGACGTTGTCGCCGATGACGACGTCGTTGCCGACGTAGACGCCCTGCCCCAGCGAGCAGCCGGCGCCTATCGTCGCGCCGCCACAGACGTGGGCGAAGTGCCAGACGCGGGTGCCCTCGCCCAGCGTCGCGCCGTCGTCGACGATGGCGCTGGGGTGCACCGCCTCGCCCCCTCTCCCGCTCGCGGGAGAGGGGGCCTGACCGCGAGAGTCGGCCGGCGCTTGCATCAGAACACCAGCGGCAGGCCGACGCGAACGCCGTCGCGCGCGCTGCGGTAGGCGGCGATGATGACTTCGAGCGAGCGCAGGCCTTCGTAGCCGTCGACCTCGGCGCTCTTCTCGCCGCGCAACGTGCCAATGACGTTGTCGTAGTACAGCGGGTGGCCGGGGCCGTAGACCGAGGGCGCGGCGTAGCTGGCGTTCTTCACCGCCTCGTCCTCGGGCGCCGGGGTGTCGAACTCCCAGTGCTGGATCTGGTTGACGGCGACGCCGCCAATGCGCACCGTGCCGCGCTCGCCGAGGATCGTGATGCTGCCCTCGAAGTTCTTGCCGTGGGTCAGCATCGTCACGTTGATCGACGCCAGCCCGCCCTTGCGCAGGCGCAGCGACATCACGCCGGTGTCCTCGGCCTCGATGTCGCGGGCGAGTGTCGCGGTGTAGGCGTGCACGTTGTCGACCGGGCCGACCAGCCAGTCGACCATGTCGACGTAGTGGCTGGCCTGGTTCAGGAAGGCGCCGCCGTCCAGATCCCAGCGGCCGCGCCAGGGCGCGTCGTCGTAGTAGCTCTGCGGGCGCGTCCAGAAGACGTTGACGACGACGCAGTGGATGCGGCCGAAGCGCCCGGCGTCGACCGCGTGCTTGAGCAGCTGCATCGTCGGGTTGAGCCGGTTCTGCTTGACGACGAAGAGCTTGACGCCGGCGTCGCGGCAGACGCGCACCATCTCCATGCCTTCGTCCCACTTGGTCGCCATCGGCTTCTCGGTGAGCACGTGGCGGCCGGCGCGCGCGGCCTTCATCGCCTGGCGCGGGTGCAGGCCGCTGGGCGTGGCCAGCGTGACGATGTCGCAGTCGCTGGCTTCGAGCAGTTCGTCGAGGCTGGCGTAGCCGGCGGCACCGGTCCTGGCGACCGCGGCGGCGAGCGCTTCGGGGCGGTTGTCGCAGACGGCGACGAGTTGGGCGCGTTCGGCGTGCTGGCGCAGCGCCTCGACGTGATTGGCCGAGATGCGGCCGCATCCGACCACGGCGAACCGGATCGGGCGCTGCACGATCGGCAGGCTGGGGCTGACTTTCATCGAACCGATCATTCTAGGCTGCGCCTAAAATTGCGGCACATCACCGGGCCCCCCATGACCGACGACAACCAACTGATCGCCGAACGCCGCGAGAAGCTGCAAGCCATCCGCGCCGCCGGCGTCGCTTTCCCGAACGACTTCAAGCCCCGCCACCACGCCGCGGACCTGCACCACCAGCACGGCCAGGTGCCCAACGAGGAGCTCGAGCCGAAGGCCGTCACGGTCTCGGTCGCCGGCCGCATGATGTTGAAGCGCGTGATGGGCAAGGCCTGCTTCGCGACGCTGCAGGACGCCACCGGCCGCATCCAGCTCTACGTCACGCAGGACGCCGTCGGGCCTGAGACGCTGGCCGCGTTCAAGCGCTGGGACCTGGGCGACATCCTCGGCTGCGAAGGCACGCTGTTCCGCACCAAGACCGGCGAGCTGTCGATCAAGGCGACGAACGTGCGCCTGCTGACCAAGAGCCTGCGCCCGCTGCCGGACAAGTTCCACGGCATGACCGACCAGGAGCAGAAGTACCGCCAGCGCTACGTCGACCTGATGACCGACGACGCCGCGCGCTCGCGTTTCGTCGCGCGCAGCAAGGCCGTCAGCTCGATCCGCCAGTACATGGTCGAGCACGGTTTCCTCGAGGTCGAGACGCCGATGCTGCACCCGATCCCGGGTGGCGCGAACGCCAAGCCTTTCGTCACGCACCACAACGCGCTGGACCAGGAGATGTTCCTGCGCATCGCGCCCGAGCTCTACCTGAAGCGGCTGCTGGTCGGCGGCTTCGAGCGTGTGTTCGAGATCAACCGCAACTTCCGCAACGAGGGGATCAGCGTCCGGCACAACCCCGAGTTCACGATGATGGAGTTCTACGCGGCGTACTGGACGCACCACGACCTGATGGACTTCACCGAACAGGTCCTGCGCCACGCCGCGCGCGCCGCCACCGGCAGCGCCACGCTGAGCTACGCCGGCCGCGAGGTCGACCTGGCCCAGCCGTTCGCGCGGCTGTCGGTGCGCAACTCGCTGGTCGTTCACGCCGGCGTCAGCGAGAGCGAGGCCGACGACGCCGCGGCGCTGCACGCCAGGCTGAAGGCGCTGGGCGAGGAGCCGCCGGCGCACTGGACGCTGGCCGAGCTGCAGTTCGGCCTGTTCGAGGCCGCGGTCGAAGACAAGCTCTGGCAGCCGACCTTCATCATCGACTACCCCGTCGAGGTCTCGCCGCTGGCGCGCGCCTCGGACAGCAACCCGTCGATCACCGAACGTTTCGAGCTCTTCATCACCGGGCGCGAGTACGCCAACGGCTTCTCCGAGCTCAACGACGCCGAGGACCAGGCGGCACGTTTCCAGGCCCAGGTGGCGAACAAGGACGCCGGCGACGAGGAGGCGATGTACTACGACGCCGACTTCATCCGCGCGCTGGAGTACGGCATGCCCCCGGCCGGTGGTTGCGGCATCGGCATCGACCGGCTCATCATGCTGCTGACCGACAGCCCCAGCATCCGCGACGTGATCCTGTTCCCAGCGCTGCGCCGGGAGGCCTGACGCGAGGAAAGCGGCGAGTCGGCAGCGGGAGACGAAAAAGAATGAACGAACGCCTGCACGACCTCGCCGCCATCGAGGACGCCGTCTGGCACGAACTGGGCCGCGCGACCGACTCGGCCCATGACTGGCACGTCGGCGTGCTCGCCACCACCGACGGCCAGCGCGCCGACGCCCGCAGCGTCGTGCTGCGCGAGGTCGAGCCGGCGGCGCATTCGCTGATCGTCTACACCGACGCGCGCAGCCCCAAGGTCGCGCACGTCGAGACCCATCCCGAAGGCGTGCTGGTGCTGTGGTCGGCGTCCCGCGGCTGGCAGCTGCGGGCGCACGTGCACGTGACGGTGGAGACCTCCGGCCTGGCCGTCTGGTCGCGCTGGGCCAAGCTGATGATGACGCCCGCGGCGCAGGACTACCTGTCGCCGCTGCCGCCCGGCAGCCGCATCGTCAAGCCGGTGCCCGAACGCGGCACCCGCGCCCACTTCGCGATGATGACGATGCGCGTCGACGCGCTCGACTGGCTGGAACTGCACCCCGAAGGCCAGCGCCGCGCGCTGTTCGACGCCGACGGCGGGCACTGGCTGGCGCCGTGACGCGGGCCGCGGGCCGCGGGCCGCGGGGGACGGGGATGGGACGGGGTCAGGTCTCACGAGACCTGACCCCGCACTTCCGCGGGGGAGGGGGTCAGGTCCCACGGGACCTGACCCCGGACTTCTGACCCCGGACTTCTCGCACTTCGACCCCCGCACTTCCTCAGCGCTGCCTGAACACCGGCTTGCGCTTGGCGACGAAGGCCGCCATGCCTTCCTTCTGGTCCTCGGTGGCGAACAGCGCGTGGAACAGCCTGCGTTCGTAGCCCAGGCCGTCGGCCAGGCCGGACTCGAAGGCGCGGTTGACGCACTCCTTGGCCATCATCACGCTCGGGCCGCTCTGGGCGTTGATGAGCTCGGCGGCGGCCAGCGCCTCGTCGAGCAGCGCTGCCGCCGGCACGACGCGCGACACCAGCCCGGCGCGCTCGGCCTCGGCGGCGTCCATCATGCGGGCCGTCAGGATCATGTCCATCGCCTTGGCCTTGCCCACCGCACGCGGCATCCGTTGCGTGCCGCCGGCGCCGGGGATGATGCCGAGCTTGATCTCGGGCTGGCCGAACTTCGCCGTGTCGGCGGCGATGATGAAGTCGCACATCATCGCCAGCTCGCAGCCGCCACCGAGCGCGAAGCCCGAGACCGCGGCGATGACGGGTTTCCTCACGCGCAGGATGCGCTCCCAGTTGCGCGTGATGAAGTCGCCCTTGTAGGCGTCCATGAAGCTGAAGCCGGCCATCGCGGTGATGTCGGCGCCGGCGGCGAAAGCCTTCTCGCTGCCGGTGATGACGATGCAGCCGACCGTGTCGTCGGCGTCGAAGGCGGCCAGCGCGTCGCCGAGCTGGTCCATCAGCGCGTCGTTCAGCGCGTTCAGCTGCTTGGGCCGGTTCAGCGTGACGAGCGCGGTGCGGCGTTCGCCGTCGCCTCGCAGTTCGGTCAGCACCAGGGGCTCGGGGGTCGTCATGCGGCGGTCTCCTGTCGTCGGTGAAGCGCCCGTGCGGGCTCGGCGCCGACTATGCCGCAAGCGCGTTCAGCTCGGCGTGGCCTGGCGCGGCAGCTGGCGGATCAGCAGGTCGACCCAGGTGTCGTCGTCCTGGCGGATGACGATGCGCACCGGCAGGTACTGCACCGTCGGCGCGACCCACATCTCGGCCGTCAGGTCCTTGCCCGGCCGCGCGCTGCCGCGCGGCTTGACGTGCACGGTGTCGAGATCGCCGAACGGCGCGTGCACGGTCTCGCGGCCGATGACGTCGTAGGTCCAGGTGTCGGCACGGCGCGGCAGCGCCAGCGGCAGCTGCACCGAGCGGCCGGGCTCCAGCAGCGCCGGCTGGGTGATGAACAGCCAGGTCATCTGCACGAACTGGCTGGCGCTGTCCTGCACGCCGTCGATCATCGGCAGCTCGCGGCCGTTGGCCAGGCGGATCACGTGGTCGTCGAAATGCACCGTGAGCTGGCGCGCGTCGCGGAACGCGGCCCGCGTCAGCTCGTCGTAGCGGCGCGGGCGCAGGCCGTGCTCGGTGACCTCGCCATCGCTGGACAGCCGGCGCGTGACCAGCGGCGCGAACGACGGGCCGATCTTCACCTCGACGATGACCTGGTACTGCCAGCCCACACGCAGCCACTCGACCGTGGCCTCGCCCTGCACCGGCCCGCGATAGTGGCCGGTCAGCGTGTAGCTCAGCTGCGTCGACGGCGGCCATTCGAACGGCGGCGCGCCGGCGGCCGCGTCGGCGCTGGCCACGGGTTGCGGCATGCCCGGCAGCGGCACCGGCGGTTCGGGCGGCGGCCCCAGGGTCTCGTCGCCGACGGCGACGGGGGTCTCCGGGGGCGCTTGCGTCTCGGCGACGGCCGTCGGCTCCGGCGCCGAAGCGGGTTCGGAAGCCGCCGGCGCGGCCGCCTGCGCCACGGCCGTCGGCGCGCGACGGGCCGGCGCCGGCCGGGTGGCGGGCGCCTCCGGCGGCGGGGCCGGCTGCAGCGTGCGCACGAAGGCGACGTCCAGGCGCCGCGGCACGCCGGCGCCGGCGTCGCCGAGCCCGGCCTGCAGCAGCGCATCGGCCAGCCCCAGGTGCACGGCGACGAGCGCCAGCGCCAGCACCGCCAGCGCCGCCCGTCGCCGCGTGCGACGCTCCATCAGCGGCCCAGCCAGTCCTTGCGGCGGGACTGCGCCAGCGCCGACGCGGCGCCCTCGACGGCCAGGCCCACCGCCGGCGAGGCGGCGGCGCCGGGGCGGACCACCAGCGGCTGCAGGCGCTGGTCGCGCGCGACCAGCAGCTCGAACGGCGCGCCGGCCGGCAGCCACTGCAGCGCGTCCTCGAGCCGGCGCAGCCGCCAGCCGTCGACGGCCAGCAGTTCGTCGCCGGGCGCGACGCCGGCGGCTTCGGCCGCACTGCCACGCAGCACCTGGCGCACCACCGAACCCGCTGCGCCTTCGCTCAGCCGCAGGCCCAGGCGCTGCGCCAGCGAGCCGGCACCGAGTTGTGTCGTGACGCCGAAGCCGGCCAGCGCCTCGGACACCGGCAGCTCGCCGGTGCCGTGCACCCACTCGGCCAGTTCCTCGGCAAGGCCGGGCACGCCGTCGGCCAGCGCAGCCACCAGGTCGGCTTCGTCGACCGGGCGCTCGGCGTGGCGCTTCCACAGCCGGCGCATCGCCTCGTCCAGCGAGCCGCCGGCGGCGCGCCGGCGCAGATCGACGAGCAGCGCGACCAGCGCGCCCTTGGCGTAGTAGCTGACGGTGGCGTTGGGCGTGTTCTCGTCGGCGCGGTAGTAACGCGTCCAGGCGTCGGCCGCGGCCTGGGCGACGCTCTGCACGCGCCGGCCCGGCGTGGCCAGCACGCCGGCGAGCTGCTTGCCGAGCAGCGCCAGGTAACGCTCGCGCGTCACGAGCCCGGTGCGCAGCAGCGACAGGTCGTCGTAGTAGGACGTGAAGCCCTCGAAGAACCACAGCAGCGAGGTCGGTGCCTCGCGCCCGAGGTCGGCGCCGACCAGCGAGCGCGGGCGCAGCCGCTTGACGTTCCAGGTGTGGAAGTACTCGTGGCTGAACAGGCCCAGCAGGCCGACGTAGGCCTCGCCCGGCTCGGCCTCGCCGCGGCGCGGCAGGTCGCGGCGCGACGCGATCAGCGCCGTGCTGGCGCGGTGCTCCAGGCCGCCGTAGGCGTCCTCGGCGGCGTGCAGCAGGAACAGGTAACGCGAGAACGGCGGCTTGCCGCGTGGGCCGTGCCAGAAGCGGATCTGCCAGCGGCAGATGCGCTCGACGTCGGCCAGCAGGCGCTCGCCGTCGAAGCTGGGCCAGGCGCCGTCGACGGCGATCTCGTGCTCGGCACCGGCGACCTCGAAGCGCCCGCGCCAGAAGCGGCCGAAGGCGAACGGGTGGTCGATGGCCTCGTCGTAGTCCGCCGCCTGCCAGCGGCGCCGGCCGGCGGCGGGCATCGCGGTGGCGACCTCCCAGCCGGCGGGCAGCGGGCCCAGTTCGATGACGTGCGGCTCGTGCTCGCGGCCCTCGGCGCGCAGCAGCCCGCTGGTGCCGTTGAAGAAGCCGCGTGTGCCGTCGAGGAAGGCGCCGCGCACCGACGGGTCGTTGGCGTAGACGGTGGCGGTGACGACCAGCGCCTCGGCGCCGTCGCAGCGCGCCAGCCAGCTCGTCTTGTCCAGCGCTTCCAGTGCGACGGCACAGTCGCCCTGCTTCGCCTCCAGCCCGACCAGGTGGCGCGCGAAGTCGCGGATCATGTAGCTGCCCGGGATCCACGCCGGCAGCGCCAGCCGCTGCGCCGCCGCCGGCCGCGGCAGCGTCAGCGTGACGCGGAACAGGTGGGCGTGGAGGTCGGCGAACTCGATGCGGTAACGCGGCATTTCAGCTCCCGGCTCCGGCGGCGCCGAGGAAGCAGCTGAGCGACGCGACGGCGCTCAGCCGGAAGCGCAGCGTCAGCCAGTGGCCCATGCCGTGGCGCGGGTAGACGCCGCGGTCGACGAGGTAGCAGACGACGAGCATCACGCCGAGCACGACGAGGCCGGCGTTGGCCGGCATCATCACGCCGGCCCAGGCGACCAGCGGCGGCACGACGCCGTTGACGAACAGCCGGCCCTCGGGCTGGGCTTCGCGGAAACCGATGCCCCAGTGGATGCCGCCGAGGAAGGACACGACGGTGGCGGCGTACGCGGCCAGCGCCAGCGTCGCGTAGGGCAGCACGTCGGGATGCACCAGCCAGACCAGGGCGGCGCCGAGCACGAACGGCAGCAGCCCGGCATAACCGAGCCGCAGCGCGGCAGGAGACAGCGTGGGAGTCATGCGGCGATTGTCGCCGCGGCCGTTCAGCCCTGCTCTGGCCGCGCCAGCCGCCAGGCCCTTCGCGGGCAGCGGCCGGCCGGCGTGCGGCCTCAGACCTTCTTCGACGCGGCGGCCAGCAGCTTCTCGACCTGGTCGATCGGGATCGCCCCCGGCTTGCGCGTGCCGTCCTCGAAGACGACCGCCGGCGTGCCGTTGATGCGGTGGCGCTGGCCGAGCGCGACGTTGCGCGCCAGCGCACCGGCGTCGCAGGCGCCCATCGCCTTGGGCGGCACGACACCGTCGAGCATCCAGGCGCGCCAGGTCTTGGCCGGATCCTTGTTGCACCAGATGTCGCGCGACTTGGCGCTGGAGTCCGGCCCCAGGATCGGCATCAGGAAGGCGTGGATCGTCAGGTCCTTCACGCCGGCGAGGTCACGCTCGAAACGTTTGCAGTAGCCGCAGTTCGGGTCGACGAAGACCGCGACCTGGCGCTTGCCGCTGCCCTGGCGCAGCGTGATCGCGTCCTTGAACGGCAGCTTGGCGAAGTCGATCGCCGTCAGCTGGTCCAGCCGGGCCTCGGTGAGGTTGGTCAGCGTCTTGGTGTCGAGGATCGAGCCCTGGACGATGAACTCGGCCTTGGCGTCGACGTACAGGATCTCGCTGCCGCCGTAGCGCACCTCGTAGAGGCCGGCGATCGGCGCCGGGCGCACCTCGTCGATCCTGGGCATGCTGGGCAGGCGCTCGGCGAGCGCCTTGCGGATCGCGGCTTCCTGCGCCGCGGCGCTGCCGCAGGCGAGCACGGCGGCGGCAGCCAGGGCCAGCCGCGCGGTCGTCGTCTTCATCGGGGTTCCTTCGAAACGGCGGGGGGACGGTCCAGCGCACGCTCGGTCAGGAAACGCTTGAGCGGCGGCAGACGGTTCACCAGATCCAGACCCCGGTTGCGAAGTTCCCTGAGCAGCGGCTCCTCGCTCGCGAACAAATGCAGCAGCGCGTCGGTGAGCTGGCCCATCGCGCGCGTCGGCAGCTCGCGTTCACGCGCGTAGCGGCGCAGCAGCTTCTCGTCGCCGAGCGCCCGCCAGGGTTCGCGCCCGGCAACCGCCGCCGACAGCGCGGCGACGTCGGCCAGGCCGAGGTTGAGCCCCTGGCCGGCCAGCGGATGCACGACGTGGGCGGCGTCGCCGACCAGCACCCAGCCCGGGCCGCACAGCCGTTCGGCGCGGCCGAAAGCGAGCGGGAAGTCGGCGCGCGCACCGGCGAGGCGCAAGCGGCCAGCGGTGCCGCCGGTGGCTTCGGCCAGCGCGGCCTCGAAACCGGCGTCGTCGAGTGCCATCAGCTCGGCGGCGCGCGCTTCGGGCACCGACCAGACCAGGCCGTAACCGTGGCCGGCGCGCGGCCGGTCGAACGGCAGCAGCGCCAGGATGTCGGGCGAACGGAACCACTGGCGCGCCAGGCCGGCGTGCGCCTGATCGGCCTCCAGCCGGGCGCAGACCGCGCGCTGGCCGTAGGGATGCAGCGCCATCTTCACGCCCAGGCGCTCGCGTGTCGGCGAGGCCTTGCCTTCGGCGAGCACGACGAGTTCGGCCGGCACCTCGCTGGTCACACGCTCCAGGTGCGGCGCGAAGCGTGCGGCGGTGCCCAGCGCGTGTTCGAGTTCGGCGGCGTCGACGATCCAGGCCAGCGCGTCGGCGCCTTGCGACCAGGCGGAGAAATCGAGTGCATTGCCCGCCACGTCGCCTTCGATGCGCATGTCGTGCACCGGCGTGCGCGCGTCGGGCGGCAGCGCATCCCAGACCCGCAGCGACTGCAGCAGCGCGACCGAGGCGGCGTTCAGCGCATAGGTGCGGATGTCGGCGCGGCCGGCCGGCGCGACCGGCGGCGAGCTGCCGAGCAGCGCGACACGCAGGCCCTGGCGGGCAAGAGACAAGGCACCGGCCAGCCCCACGGCGCCGGCGCCACGGACGAGGACGTCGCAGGAGGCCATGCGGCGGATTGTAGGGAGCGGGCCGCGCGCGCCGGGTCGACGCCGCGCAAGCCCGCGACGGCGTCACAGCGCGATCAGCCGCATCCGCTCGGGCGCCGCGCCGTGGTTCAGCGGCCCGCTGCCGGCGCCGGTGCGCACCGCCGCGCCGGCGGCCAGCGCCCGGCGCACGTAGGCGTGCGCGGCCTGCACCGCGGCGTCCAGCGTGTCGCCCAAGGCCAGCCGTGCGGCGATCGCCGACGACAGCGTGCAGCCGGTGCCATGCGTGTTGGCGCTGGCGATGCGCGGCGCGCGCAGCCAGCGCCGGCCGCCGGCGCGCGTGGCCAGCAGGTCGGCGACCTCGTCGCCCGGCAGATGGCCGCCCTTGAGCAGCACCGCCGGCGCGCCGCGCGCCAGCAGCTCGTCGGCGGCCGCCGCCATGCCGGCTTCGTCGTCCAGCCGGCGGCCGGTCAGGAACCCGGCTTCGTCGAGGTTGGGCGTGACCAGCGCGGCACGCGGGAAAAGCTCGGCGACCAGCGCCTGCACGGCGTCGTCCTGCAGCAGGCGCGAGCCGCTGGTCGAGATCATCACCGGGTCCAGCACCACCGGCGCCAGGCGGTGGGCGTCGAGCGCGTCTGCGACGGCGTGCACGATGTCCGGCGCGTGCAGCATGCCGATCTTCACCGCGTCGGCGCCGATGTCCTCGGCGACGGCGTCGATCTGGGCGCGCAGCATCGCCGGCGGCACGCCGTGGATCGCGCGCACGCCCAGCGTGTTCTGCGCCGTCAGCGCGGTGATCGCCGTCATGCCGTAGGCGCCGAGAGCGGCGACGGCCTTCAGGTCGGCCTGGATGCCGGCGCCGCCGCCGCTGTCCGAGCCGGCGATGATCAGCACCCGCGCGTAGCGGTGGGTGAAGGGCGGCGGCATCATCGTGCGCCCTCCCCGACCGCACGGGCCAGCTCGCGCGCCGCGGCCTCGGGGTCGGCGGCGGCGCAGATCGCGCTGACGACGGCAACGCTGTCGGCGCCGTGCGCAATGGCCAGCGCGGCATTGCCGGCGTGCAGGCCGCCGATCGCGACCAGCGGCAGCGCCGTCGCGTCGCGCGCCGCGCGCAGGCCCTCCAGCCCCCAGGGCGGCGCGGCGTCGCTCTTGGTCGCCGTCGCGAACACCGGGCTGGTGCCCAGGTAGTCCAGCGGCAGCGATGCGGCGCGGCGCAGGTCGTCGAAGCTCTCGACCGACCAGCCGATGAAGACTTCGGGCGGCAGCAGCCGGCGCGCGTCCTCGACCGGCATGTCGCTCTGTCCAAGGTGCACGCCGTCGGCACCGCAGGCCAGCGCGACGTCGACACGGTCGTTGACGACCAGCGGCACCCGCAACGGCGCCAGCAGCGATTTCAGCGCCCGGGCGCGTTCGACGAAGGCGCGTGTGCCGAGCTGCTTCTCGCGCAGCTGAACGCAGCGCACGCCGCCGCGCACGGCGGCGGCGACGACCTGCTCCAGCGGCCGGCCGGCGCACAGCGCCTCGTCGGTGACCAGCATCAGCCGCAGCGCCTCGACGCCCCAGCCCTGCATCGGCGTGCGGCGCTCAGTCATCGACGATCCTCGCGCGGGCCAGGAAACCGGCTTCGTCGACGAGCTGCAGCGCGTCGACCAGCAGCGCGGCCATCGTGCCGACGCCGGCGCCACGGGCGCGCGCCTGCTCGGCGGCGATCTCGCCGGCCACGCCCATCAGCGCCGTGGCCGCGGCGGTGGCGCGCCAGGCGTCGGGCTGCACGGCGCAGAAGGCGCCGACCAGCGCCGTCAGCGAGCAGCCGACGCCGGTGATGCGTGTCATCCACTCGTGGCCGTTGTCCAGGCGCAGCACCCGGCCGTCGGGCGCGACGACGTGGTCGACGGCGCCGCTGACGCAAACGACGGCGCCGTGGTTGGCCGCCAGCGCCAGCGCCGGCGCCAGCGCCGCCTCGGTGCCGGCGCTGCTGTCGACGCCGCGCGTGGCGACGGCCTCGCCGGCCAGGCTCATGATTTCCGAGGCGTTGCCGCGGATCGCCGTCGGCCGGCCGGCGGCCAGCAGCGCCGCCAACGTGCGGTTGCGGTAGGCCGTGGCGCCGGCGCCCACCGGGTCCAGCGCCACCGGCACGCCGCGCGCGTTGGCGGCGCGCAGCGCGATCGTCATCGCCTCGACGGCATAGGCGTCGAGCGTGCCGATGTTGATGACCAGCGCCTGGGCGATGGCGACCATGTCCTCCAGCTCCTCGTGCGCCTGGGTCATCACCGGCGAGGCGCCGGCGGCCAGCAGCACGTTGGCGTTGAAGTTGGTCACCACCACGTTGGTGATGCTGTGCACGAGCGGGCGGCGCTCGCGCAGGGTCTGGATGTCGGCCCAGAGATCGCGGGCCTGGAGCGTGGTTCTTGCCATGACGTCCTTGCAACGAAATGGCAGGTCGGCCGGCTCCGGAAGCGGCGGCGCGGCAGCACGGCGGCGGCGCTTCCGGACTCGACTTCCCTGCGCGAGGATTACCTCAATCAGGTTCTAAGGGACTCTCTCAGCCGGCCTGGCCGTCGCACGACGGCCGGGCCAGCACCCCCAGCGAGACCGCGCACGGTGCGCGGCGACCCGCATTCTAGAAGGCGCGGGCCGCGCACAATCGGCGTCCCACCCCGCCGTTCGGAGGCTCGTTTGAGCGATCTCGACTGCCGCGTCGCGCAGTTGTTCGTCCACCCCGTGAAGTCCTGCGCCGGCATCGAATGCGACGAAGCGCTCGTCGTCGAGACCGGCCTCGACCTGGACCGCGCCTGGATGCTGGTCGACGAGACCGGCGCGATGCTCACCCAGCGCCAGCTGCCGCGTTTGGCGCTGGTCGCGACCACGCTGCGCGGCGACGAGCTGGTGCTGCGTGCGCCCGGCATGCTGGCGCTGCACCTGCCGGTCGACCAGGTCGAGCGCGCCACCCGCGCCCGCGTCTGGGACGACGAGGTCGCGGCCTGGGACCTGGGCGCGCTGGCCGCGCAATGGTTCGGCGACTTCCTCGGCCGCCCGGCGCGGCTGCTGCGTTTCGACCCCGAGCAGCGCCGGCTGTCCTCGCGTCGCTGGACGGGCGACATCGAGGCCGAGAACCAGTTCTCCGACGGCTTCCCGATCCTCGTCGCCTCCACCGCGTCGCTGGCCGAACTGAACGAGCGTCTGGCGGCACGCGGCCAGCCGCCGGTGGGCATCGAACGTTTCCGCCCCAACCTCGTGCTCGACGGCCTGCAGCCCTTCGACGAGGACCATCTCGACGAGATCGTCATCGAGGCCGACGGCGGCCCGGTGCGGCTGAAGCTCGTCAAACCCTGCGTGCGCTGCTCGATCCCGAACGTCGACCCGGCGACGGCCGAGACCGGCGCCGAGCCCGGCGCGACGCTGGCCGGTTTCCGCGCCGACGCGCGCATGGACGGCGGCATCACCTTCGGCATGAACGCGGTGATCGTCGAGGGTTTCGGCCGCACGCTGCGCCGCGGCCAGGCGGCGAACGCGAGCTGGGCCTTCTGAATCCGCACGGCGGGCGCCGGCTGTAGGAAAATCGCCGCCTTCGCGCCGGCGCCTGCCGCCGGCGCCCCGAACGCCTCCTTTCGCGAAAGCCCCTCCATGAGCCTCAAGTGCGGCATCGTGGGCCTGCCCAACGTCGGCAAGTCCACCCTCTTCAACGCCCTCACCAAGGCCGGCATCGCCGCCGAGAACTACCCGTTCTGCACGATCGAGCCCAACGTCGGCGTCGTCGAGCTGCCCGATCCGCGCCTCGTCAAGCTCTCGGAGATCGTCAAGCCCGAGCGTGTCGTGCCGGCGATCGTCGAGTTCGTCGACATCGCGGGCCTCGTGGCCGGCGCCAGCAAGGGCGAAGGCCTGGGCAACCAGTTCCTGAGCCACATCCGCGAGACCGACGCCATCGTCAACGTCGTGCGCTGCTTCGACGACGAGAACGTGATCCACGTCGCCGGCCGTGTCGACCCGATCGCCGACATCGAGGTCATCCAGACCGAGCTCTGCCTGGCCGACCTGGGCACCGTCGAGAAGAGCCTGGTGCGCTACTCCAAGCAGGCGCGTGCCGGCGGCGACAAGGAGGCCCAGCGCCTGGTCGACGTGCTGCAGAAGTGCCAGGCGGCGCTGAACGAGGCGAAGCCGGTGCGCTCGATCGACTTCAGCAAGGAGGAGCTGGTCGTGCTCAAGCCGCTGTGCCTGATCACCGCCAAGCCGGCGATGTTCGTCGGCAACGTCGCCGAGGACGGCTTCGAGAACAACGCCTACCTCGAGCGCCTGCGCGAGTACGCTGCGGCGCAGAAAGCGCCGGTGGTCGCGATCTGCGCCAAGACCGAGGCCGACCTGGCCGACATGTCCGACGAGGACCGCACGCTGTTCCTGGCCGAGATGGGCCAGGACGAGCCGGGCCTGAACCGCCTGATCCGCGCCGCGTTCACGCTGCTGGGCTTGCAGACCTACTTCACCGCCGGCGTGAAGGAAGTGCGCGCCTGGACGATCCACATCGGCGACACCGCGCCGCAGGCCGCCGGCGTCATCCACACCGACTTCGAGCGCGGCTTCATCCGCGCCCAGACCATCGCCTACGAGGACTTCGTCGCCTTCGGCGGCGAACAGGGTGCCAAGGACGCCGGCAAGATGCGCGCCGAAGGCAAGGAATACGTCGTCAAGGACGGCGACGTGATGAACTTCCTGTTCAACGTCTGATCCCCACGACCATTTCCTGAGCGCCGCGACACGCGGCGCCGGGCGGCGGTAGAGTGGGTCCGTGCGCCCGAACGCCGACGCCCCGTCTGCCGTCGCCACTCCACCCGCCTGGCGGGTCGCCGTCGCGACGGCCCTCGCCTACGCGGCGATCGGCTGGCTGGCCCTGCTGCTGGCCGTGCCGCCGGGCTACGCCTCGCCGCTGTATCCGCCGTCGGGCATCGCGCTGGTCGCGGTGCTGGTCTACGGGCGCGCGGCACTGCCCGGGGTCTTCCTCGGCAGCTGTCTCGTCAACCTCGTGCTCGGCGCGGCTCGCGGGCAGGCCGAGCTCTCCGCCCTGCTCGTGCCGGTGGCGATCGGCTTTGGCGCGATGCTGCAGGCCGCGCTGGGCGCGGCGCTGGTGCGACGGCTGGTGCCGCAGCCGCTGGTGCTCGACAGCGCGCGCGACATCACGGCCACCGGCGTCTGGGGCGGCATCGTCGCCTGCCTGGTCAACCCGGTCGTCGCGACGGCGGCGCTGTGGAGCGCCGGGGCGCTGAGCAACAGCCAGGCGCCGGTGACGGCGCTGACCTGGTGGGTCGGCGACACGCTCGGCGTGATGATCGGTGCCCCACTGGCGCTGACCCTCGTCGGCCGGCCGGCCGCCGCCTGGCGCCCGCGGCGGCGCACGGTGGCGCTGCCGCTGCTGGCCACGACGCTGCTGCTGGCCGGCGCGACGGTGGCGGTGGGGCGCTGGGACCGCGAGCGCCTCGTCGCCAGCTTCCGGGCCGACGCCGCGACGCTGGCCGCCGACGCCGACCGCCAGCTGCACGAGCCGTTGCAGGCGCTGCAGGCCCTGGCCGGCGCCTACCGGGCGGCCGGCGGCATGAATGCCGCCATGCTGGACGACGCGGCGCGCTGGTGGCTGTCGCAGCCGCTGCAGCTGCGCGCCGCGGGCCACGCCAGCCGCGTGCCGCGCCACGCGATCGCCGCCTTCGAGGCCCGCCAGCGCGGCGCCGGCGCGGCCGACTTCACGGTGCACATGCGTGGGCCGGCCAGCTCGCCGGATGCGCTGGTGATCGACCTCATCGCGCCGCGCGAGTCCAACGAACGGGCGCTGGGCGTCGACATCATGACGGTCCCGGCGGCCCGCGCCGCGCTGGAGCTGGCACGCCAGAGCGGCGAGCCGACGGCCACCGCGGCATTCCGGCTGTCGCAGTCGGACCCGAAGGACGACGAGAACGGCTTCGTCCTGTACTACCCGCTCTACGCCGGCGGCCGGCCGGCGGACGCCGCGACACGCGCCGAGCGCTTCACCGGCGTGCTGTTCGTCACCGTGCGCGCCGAACGCCTGCTCTCCAGCCTGCCGGGCAACGACGCCGCCGGCCTGCACTGGTGTCTGGTCGACACCGAGCCCGGCATCGAACGTGTCCGCCTGGCCGGCCCCACCGGCTGCGAGAACGAACGCCCCGAGGGCCTGCGCGCCGAGCACCGCATCGCACTGGCCGCACGCACGCTGGAACTGCGCGTGACTTCGACGCCGGCCTGGGAACGTGAACGCCAGCAGACCAACGCCTGGGTGTTCTCGGTGGCCGGGCTGGCCGCCGCCGCCGTGCTCGGTGCGCTGCTGCTGACCGTGACCGGGCGCGCCCACCGCATCGGCCTGGCCGTCGACGAGCGCACCGCCGAGCTGCGCCGCGAGATCGGCGAGCGCCGTCGCGCCGAGGAGGAGATGCGCGAGGTGCAGGACCGGCTGCGCGGCATCCTCGACAACGTGCCGATCGGCGTGATGTTCGCCGACCTCGACGGCCGCCTGCTCGACACCAACCCCTGCCTGTGCACGATGCTCGGCCGCAGCGCCGAAGAGCTGGTGCGCTGCTCGCTCGACGACATCTCCCACCCCGACGAACGCGAGGCCGACCGCCAGGCGCTGCGCACGCTGCGTGCCGGCGGCGCGAGCACGGTGCGCCGCCAGACGCGGCTGCTGCGTGCCGACGGCGCGGCGCTGCACGCGCGCACGCTGTTCACGCTGCTGCACGACGCCTCGGGCCAGCCCTGGCGCCTGGCCGGTGTCGCCGAGGACATCACCGAACACCGGCGGCTCGAGGAGTCGGAGCGGGCGCTGCACCGCGCCGAGGCCGCCAACCGCGCCAAGACCGAGTTCCTGTCGCGCATGAGCCACGAGCTGCGCACGCCGCTGAACGCGATGATCGGCTTCGCCCAGCTGCTGGGCCTGGACCGCGACCCGCCGCTGGCGCCGCACCAGCGCGAGTGGTCGACGCAGATGCTGCGCGCCGGCTGGCACCTGCTGGCGATGATCAACGACACGCTGGACCTGGCGCGGCTGGAGACCGGTGCGGTGCAGCTGGACCTGCGCCCGCTGGACCTGCGTTCGGCCGTCGGCGCCAGCATCGAGATGATCGCCACCGCCGCCGAGCGCATGGGCGTCACGGTGGATGCCGAACTCGCGCCGGAAGCGCTGGCGGTGCTGGCCGATGACACGCGGCTCAAGCAGGTGCTGACCAACCTGCTGTCCAACGCGGTCAAGTACAACCGGCCGGGCGGCACCGTCGTCGTCGAGTCGCTGGCGCCCGACGACGAACACGTGCAGCTGCGCGTGCGCGACACCGGCCTGGGCATGACGCCGGAGCAGGTGGCCGGCCTGTTCCAGCCCTACAACCGGCTGGGCCGCGAGCAGAGCACGATCGAGGGCACCGGCATCGGCCTCGTCATCAGCCGCCGGCTGGCCGAGCTGATGGGCGGCACGCTCGACGGCGACAGCACCGCCGGCAGCGGCTCGGTGTTCACGCTGACGCTGCCGCGCGCCGAGCTGGTGGCCGGCGCGCCGCCGTCGACGATCAGCGCGCCGCTGGAGCCCTACACCCGGCGGCGCGTGCACTACATCGAGGACAACGAGACCAACGTCGAGGTCATGCGCGGCGTGCTCGCGCAGCGGCCGCAGATCGTGCTGGAGGTCTCGACGATGGGTCTGGACGGGCTGGCCGCGGTGCGCCAGCACCGGCCGCACCTGATCCTGCTGGACATGCACCTGCCCGACATCAGCGGCCTGGAGCTGCTGCGCCACCTGAAGCAGGACCGCGACGTCGCCGACATCCCGGTGATCGTCGTCAGCGCCGACGCGACGACGGCGCGCATGCAGGAGGCGCTGACGCTGGGCGCCGCCCAGTACGTCACCAAGCCGCTGGACGTGCGCCGCTTCCTGCGCACCGTCGACGAGGCGCTGGCGTCGCACGAGACACGCTGGGGCTTGTGACGGGCGGAGCACCTCGAACGTGGCCGCTGCCTCGGCGGGCCGTCGCTACACTCGACGCGACAAGATCCGATGCCCAGGGAGGGTTCATGAGAGCGTTCAAGATCGCGGCGCTTGCCGCGCCGCTGCTGCTGGTGGCCGGTTGCGCCAAGTCGCCGGAGTCGACGGTCGAGAGTTTCTACACCGCCGTCGGCAAGGGGCAGATCACCGAGGCCCAGAGTTATCTGTCGCAGCAGATCGTGGCCCTGCTCGGGCCGCAGAAGATCAGCGCGGCGCTGGCCAAGGAGTCGACCCGCGTCGGCGAGTGCGGCGGCATCAAGTCGGTCGAGGTCAAGCTGTCGGGCGAGGGCGAGGTCCGCCAGGGCAGCGCCACCGTCAGCTACAAGGGCCAGTGCCCCGCGAAGACCGAGGCGGTCAAGCTCATCCAGGAAGATGGCAAGTGGAAGATCGGCGCGGCGAAGTAGCCGGCCGGCGGCGCCGCTGACGGCGCTGGGCCTGGGGGTCGCGCTGGCCGCGGCGGCGGCCGTCTCGGCGACGCTGCGCGCCGATCGCCCACCGCCGGTCGAAGCCGGGCCCGTGACACCGCTGCCGGCCGTGCAGGTCTTGCGCGACGGCGATCTCGTCTTCCGGCGCGGACGTGACCTGATGGCCGGCATCGTCCTCGCGCAGGACGACCGGGCGCGTTTCTCCCACGTCGGCATGCTGCTGATCGACGACGGCCGGCCGATGGTCGTGCATGCGACGCCGGGCGAGGGCCAGGGCCCGTCGGGCGTGCTGCGCGAGTCGTTGCAGGCCTTCGCGGCCGCGGAGCTCGCCGCCGAGGTCGCCGTCTTCCGGCCGCCGAACCTGGACCCGGCGGCCGGTGCGGCGCTGCGGCGTTATCTCGAAGCCCAGGTCGGCAAGCCTTTCGACCTCGGATTCGTGTACTCGGACGACACCACGATGTACTGCACCGAGCTGGTGTTGAAAGCCCTGCGCGCCGGCGGCGTCGACCTGGCGCCGCGCCTGGCCACGGTCAGCGCGCCGACACTGCGCGAGCCGGCCTATTCGCCGGATGGTCTGCGCCGCGACGCGCTGCTCTCGGAGATTCGAGACCAGCCATGAATGTGGGCACACGCTCACAACGGCGACGCCGCCGGTCCTTAGCACTCATCCCGACCGAGTGCTAATATTTTGTGGAACTCGAGACCTCCTCCAGGACTCCCAAGCCACCATGAACCCTGCCACCACCGCCCTGACCGTCCGCGATCCGTGGGCCCTGGTGCCCTCGATCGGCCATCTCGACGCCTACATCACGGCCGTCAACCGCCTGCCGATGCTCAGCGCACAAGAAGAAGTGGCGCTCGGCAAGCGCCTGCGCGAGCACGGCGACCTCGAAGCCGCCGGCCGCCTGGTGCTGTCGCACCTGCGCCTCGTCGTCTCGGTCTCGCGCCAGTACCTGGGCTACGGCCTGCCGCACGGCGACCTGATCCAGGAAGGCAACGTCGGCCTGATGAAAGCCGTCAAGCGCTTCGACCCCGACCAGGGCGTGCGCCTGGTCAGCTACGCGCTGCACTGGATCAAGGCCGAGATCCACGAATACATCCTGAAGAACTGGCGCATGGTCAAGGTCGCGACGACCAAGGCCCAGCGCAAGCTGTTCTTCAACCTGCGCTCGATGAAGCAGGGCCTGAAGGCCGACGCCGCCGAGGCCGACCTGCACCGCAGCACGCTGACGCCGGCCGAGGTCGAGACCGTCGCGCGCGAGCTGAACGTCAAGCCCGACGAAGTCGTCGAGATGGAGACCCGGCTCGCCGGCGGCGACGTCGCGCTGGAGCCGCAGACCGACGACAGCGAGGAGAGCTTCGCGCCGATCGCCTACTTGGCCGACGAGGCCAGCGAGCCGACGCGCCTGCTCGAGGCCCGGCGCCGCGACTGGCTGTCCGGCGACGGCATCGCCCAGGCGCTGTCGGTGCTGGACGCACGCAGCCGCCGCATCGTCGAGGAGCGCTGGCTGAAGGTCAACGACGACTCCAGCGGCGGCATGACGCTGCACGAACTGGCGGCCGAATACGGCGTCAGCGCCGAGCGCATCCGCCAGATCGAGGTCGCGGCGATGAAGAAGATGCGCAAGGCGCTCGAGGCCGCCGCCTGACGCGCCGCCGCCGCCCTGCCCCACCGCCGGGCCGCCTTCGGGCGGCCCGCGTCGTTTTCAGGCGGCCTTCTCGTCGAGCAGGATCTTCAGGTCGTGCCGGAGCTTGTCGATGCCGGCGCCGTAGCGCGTGAACACGCGCACCCGGCCCTGGGTGTCGAAGACGTAGGAGCCGGCGGTGTGGTCGATCGTGTAGCTGGTCGGCGTCTGGCCGGCGACCTTGTTGTAGAAGACCTTGAACTGCTTGGCCGCGGCCTTGGTCTCTTCGGGCGTGCCGCGCAACGCGACGAAGCCGGGGTCGAAGTTGGCGACGTAGGCCTTCAGCATCTCCGGCGTGTCGCGCTCGGGGTCGACGCTGACGAACACGCCCTGGATGCGCTCGCCGTCGGGCCCCAGCTGGCGCTTGACCTCGGCGAGCTCGACCATCGTCGTCGGGCAGACGTCGGGGCACTGGGTGTAGCCGAAGAAGACCACCGTGACCTTGCCGCGGAAGTCCTGCAGGCTGCGCCGGCGGCCGTCGGCGTCGGGCAGGTTCAGCTCTTTCGCGTAGTCGGCGCCGGTGATGTCGACGCCGTCGAAGCCGGCACGCGGCGGGCTGTTGCCACTGTCACAGGCGGCGAGCGCGAGCGCCGCGGCGGCGGCGAGGATCAGACGGCGGGAACGGACAGTCATGGCCTGAGGAGCGCGAACGGACGGAAGCGGCAAGCCTAGCAGCGTTGCGAGGCTGCCCCTGACGGCGCCGGGGCGCGGGGGCATCAGCCGCGGCCGGGACGCCCGGCGCGCACCATGCTGCGCAAGTCGTCGAGCGGCACCGCGGTCTGCGCCGCGACACGCGGCCGCGGCGGCGGCCGGAAGGCGTGGCCGAAGACGATCTCGAAAGCGAGCGCCGGGCGGCCATCGGCGGCGGCGTCGGCGGCGAGCGCCGCCTCGAGCCGCCGACGCCAGCGCGGCGTGCGCAGGCCGGCGTGGCGCGACACCGCGACGTTGCCGCCCAGGGTGCGCAGCTCGGCGATCGCCGCCGCCGCGTCGGGCCAGGTCAGCGTGACGATCTCCTGGTCCATCACCGGGTCGGCGAAACCGGCCTCGACCAGCATGTCGCCGAGGTCGTGCATGTCGACGAAGGGCGCGAACGGCGCCGGCCAGCCCTGCGCGGCGTAGAGCGAACGCAGCCGCTCCAGCGTGCCCGGGCCGAGTGTCGAGAACATCAGGAACCCGTCGACGGCCAGCGCCCGGTGCCAGCGCGCCATCGCGGCCCGCGGGTCGGCGACACCGTGCAGCATCATGTTCGCCCAGACCAGCTCGGCGCCGCCCGGCGGCACGTCGGCCTCGGCCAGCACCTGCAGCGGGCGGGCGCCGCCCCAGCGCCGCGGCGACCACCACGGCGCTGCGGCCGGCGCCGGCGCGGCCTCGGACTCGACGGCGACGATCTCGGCGGCCGGATAGGCCGCAGCCAGCACGCCGCGGCTGGCGCCGGTGGCAGCCCACCAGTCGAGCACTTTCGCCGGCTGTTTGCGGATCACGGCCAAGCGGTCGGCCATGCGGCGCGCGACCTCGCCGTGCAGCCAGGGCGGCGCGTCGGCGGCGCGCAGGCGGCGCAGCACGCGGGCCAGCGCCGCCTCGTCGAGCGGGCGGCGCGTGCTGCGCTCGGCGGCGTCGGTCTCGGGCATGCGGCCAGTATATTGAGACCATGCCTTCGGCCGCCTGGCTCGCCCGCTTGCCCGGACAGTGCGAGGTCTGCCGCAGCGCCACCCGCGCGGCGCTGTGCGCCGACTGCGTCGCACGTTTCGCCGCACCGCGGCCACGCTGCCGCCGCTGCGCGCTGCCGCTGGCCGCCGGCGATCTGTGCGGCGAATGCCGCCAGCACCCGCCGCCGTTCGAACACACCGCCTGTGCCGCCGACTACGGTTTCCCCTGGGACGGCCTGGTCGCGGCGCTGAAGTTCCACGGCCGCGTCGAACTCGCCGCCGCGCTGGCGCCGCTCGTGGCCGACGCCGCCGCGGCGCTGCCGGTGCCGGAGGTCGTCGTGCCGGTGCCGCTGTCGGCCCGGCGGCTGGCCGAGCGCGGCTACAACCAGGCCTGGGAGATCGCGCGCCGCGCCGCCCGGCAACGCGGCGTGCCGGCGCGCACCGACTTGCTGGAACGGCTGATCGACACGCCGCCGCAGGCCGAGCTGGGGCGCGCCGAACGCCTGGCCAATCTGCGCGCCGCCTTCCACGTGCCGCCGGCGGCGCGCGCCGTGCTCGCCGGGCGCCGCATCGCACTGGTCGACGACGTCGCGACCACCGGCACGACGCTGCGCGAAGCCGCGGCCGCCTTGCGCCAGGCCGGCGCCGCGGCGGTCGACGCCTGGATCCTGGCGCGCACGCCGGACTGAGTTATGGTCGGCCGATGTTCGACATCGTGCTCGTCCACCCCGAAATCCCGCCGAACACCGGCAACGTCATCCGCCTGGCGGCCAACACCGGCTGCCGGCTGCACCTCGTCGAACCGCTGGGTTATTCGATGGACGACAAGCAGCTGCGCCGCGCCGGGCTGGACTACCACGAGTACGCGCCGGTGCGCCGCCACGCGTCCTGGGACGCGCTGCTGGAGACCGAACGCCCCGATCCGGCGCGCATGTTCGCGTTCACGACCCGCGGCTCGCACCCGCTGGCCGAGCAGCGCTGGGCGCCAGGCGACTGGCTGGTCTTCGGCGCCGAGAGCGCCGGCCTGCCGGCCGAGCTGCTGGCACGGTTCCCCGACGCGCAGCGTGTGCGCCTGCCGATGCGCGCCGGCCAGCGCAGCCTGAACCTCAGCAACGCGGTGGCGGTCGCAGTCTTCGACGCCTGGCGGCAGGCCGGCTACGCCGGCGCCGCCTAGAAGGCGGCTTTACGCACGGCTCCCCCGAGCCCCCTCCTGTATGGACCGGGGACACA